>JAZKFB010000041.1:0-27767 GCA_040386695.1 Verrucomicrobiota bacterium | reverse complement strand
AACAATTGCTCCGGACCGGGGAATAATTATGAAGGCGGGAGGAATTCAAGCATTACTGCCCCGGCGTCCTGTCACCGCGCTTCAAATAATTTCCGCCGTGACGGAACCATATTGATCCCCGGCACCCTGCGGGCTAATTGACGGGGCTGAATCATTCCATGAAACACACCGTCTATCTCATTCTCTTCCGCGGGGTTGGCGGGAAAACACAGCTTCCCACGCGGCCACTGCGGGAGAAACTGACGGAGGCCGGATTTGAAAACGCCGCCACCTATATCAACAGCGGCAATGCCATCGTGCGCAGCGGACTGAGCCGGGAAAAGGTGATCGCCCTTATTGCGGACCTCTGCCGCGCGCATTTCGGTTTCGACAAGCCGGTCTTCGCGCCGACTCTTGCTGAATGGGAGGGCCTGACAGCGAACAACCCTTTTGCGGAAGCCGCCGCCGCCGCGCCCACCACTGTTCATGCGGCGCTGCTCGCGTCCCCGCCCCAGCCGGAGCATGTGGAACGCCTGCGCTCCCTCGCGGCGCCGGGCGAGGGGATTGCGGTCATCCATGGCGTGGCCTATCTTCACACTCCGCACGGTTTCGGGCGTTCCAGACTGGCGGAAAAATTCGACAAAGGCATCGGCGTGGTCAACACCGCGCGCAATTGGAACACGGTGCTCAGACTCGCCGCGCTTGGCCGTGCGGCGGAAAGGGGATAGGCGTCCTCAGCCGATTCCGGCAATCCCCCCTCAATTTCCGGGGTAGCGGCCTTTTCCAGGGCCGGTGAGCCAGGCCCAGGCGCTTTCGACCATGATGCGCGGATCCTTGTATTTGGCCTCCCAGCCGAGCAGTTCCCTGGCTTTCGCGGGGTTGCCCACCAGTTCCGGAGGATCGCCTTCACGGCGGGGGCCGTGCACGACCGGGACTTTCAGGCCCGTGACCTCCTCGGCGAGGGTGATGATCTCCTTCACGCTGACGCCTTTGCCCGTGCCCAGATTGCAGGAGCCGGATGCGCCGCCTTTGCGCAGATGCGCCAGGGCCAGCTCATGCGCCTCCGCCAGATCCAGCACGTGGATGTAGTCCCGGATGCAGGTGCCGTCCGGCGTCGGATAGTCGGTGCCGAAAACGGAAATCGGGGGAACCTCCCCGGTGATGGCCATCAGCGTCCGGGGAATAATATGGCTCTCCGGCGTGTGGTCCTCGCCGATGAGGTGGTCCGCGGAGCACCCGCTGGCATTGAAATAACGCAGGATAATGTGGCGGATGCCGTAGGCGTGATCGCAGTCCTTCAGCACGCGCTCCAGCATGAGCTTGCTCATGCCATAGGGATTGATGGGCTCCTGCGGGTGGGCCTCGTCCATGGGAATATAGCGCGGATTGCCGTAAGTCGCGCAGGTCGAGGAGAAAATGAAATGCCTGGTGCCGTGTTTCCGCATGGCCTCCAGCAGCACCAGGGGAGCGGCGGTGTTGTTGTGGTAATATTTGAGGGGCTCGGTGACCGATTCCCCCACCATCACATAAGCCGCGAAATGAAGCACCGCCGTGATTTCCAGGCGCTCAAAAATGCCTTCGACCAGCGCGGCATCGCCCATGTCGCCGACCACCAGCTCCACATTGTCCGAAATCAGCGCTCCCCGGTGCCCCGCCTCCAGCGTGTCCAGCACCACGATGCGCTCGCCCGCCTCCGCCAGATGCCGCACAGTGTGCGAGCCAATGTATCCGGCGCCGCCGGTGATGAGAATTGCGGAGGGTTTGGACGGCATTATGGGATGGATGGAAGGGAAAGTGGATCCGGCGCGGGAAGGGTGAAGCCCTTAAACCTGAAGCGCCCGCAAGTCAAAGCCGGGCGGCCGGCCCGGGCACGATGCGGTTGTACTGAGCCTGCACGCGGCTGAGAAACCATTGCCATTTGCGTCCCGGACGGCCGTTCTCAAGAAGAAAATGAGGGCAGTTTTTGTTGGGCGGATTCTGTCCCCGGCGCGGCCAGTGATAGTGGGGCACCACATTGCGCAGAGGAATGCGGTAGGTATACATCAGACACGCGGCCAGTTTGGCGGTGCGGTCAAGGGTGGCCTGCCGGCTGTTGCCCCGGTGCTCGCACATTTCGATGCCGATGGAGTAATTATTGCCCGGACCGTCGAAATCCGCGTGCTCGCCCTGCTCCGTGGCCGGAAGGTGCTGAATGGCGAGATTTCCCTGCACCGTGAAATGCCAGGTGAGAAAGCCGATGCGGTTGCCGCCCCGTTTTTTCCGGGCGCGCAGAGCTCCGACCTGAAGGGCGCGTGCGTGGGCGAAGGCGTCCCCGGTGTAGTTCTGCGTGGAGTGAATGGTGATATAGCGCGGCGTCATGGGCCGGAAATACCGGCGTCCATATTTACCCCGGGCAATCATCCGGGGCACCACGTTCACCTCCCGCATCAGCTGCAGCGGACTGACCTGGGGCCCGGCCGGCGCGGTGAACTGGACGCGGGGCGGAGGACTGCCCGGCCCCGCGCAGCAGACCATGGCGATTGTCACCACCAGCATCAGAAGGGAAGGCCAATAACGCATTCCCGGCTTTAGCTTTCCGGCACCGGCAAGTCAAGGCCCGCGCCGCCCCGCCGGCAAAAAAGCACGGCGGGAGTTCCGGGCCGGGCCGTGACCCGCCCTCAGGCGGAATCCGTGCCCCGTGCCCTCAGGCGGCGGGTCCGAGCAGGGCGGCGGCGATGCGCTCCCATTCCGCCTCAATCTGGCCGGAGCCGACAGGGGAGCGTCCCGCCTGATGAAACCAGTAGCCGGCGTTGCTGGTATCCCCTTCGATCAGATGCAGCAGCGCGTGAAGCCACGATCCCGTCCGGGTGTGGATGTCCTGCGCGACCTGGTGAGCCTCCTCCCACTGACCGGCTTTGGTGAACCAGAGCGCCCGAAGTTCGGGGGAAAGTCCGGCGGGAGGCGAGGGATCAGCGCCGGCGCTGCGCTTGAGGTCGCTGACGGTCATGACGGGCCGGGGTGGCGGTTTTTTCCTTTTCAGGGGAAGTTTCCGGCGAATCGGAAAGGCGCAGGATCCCTGTCACAGGGGCGGTCACGGTGCTCAGCAGACCGGAGGCCTGACTGATCATATGGGTGGCGGTCCCGCAGGACGAGAGTCCTGCGGCCATGCAGGCAATGAGAAGAATTCGCATTAACATGAAAAATCGGGTGAGGTGGGAAATCGGCAGTGGGGAAATTTGCGGCCCGGCGCCATGGGCGGCCGGAAAGAAAATTGAGATCGTCAGGCTGGGTGCCGGACAGGCGGAATGAGGGAGCGGGGAATCTTAAAAGGGGAAAATCCCGCGCAGCATGACAGGTTGCGGGCCGGCACGCCAGACCGTTTTTCCATTAATCGCCGGGCCCGCACGGAGCGGCTTTTCCTCGGAGGCGGGGAATTTCCGCTTGGCCCCGCCCCGGCCCGGGCTTCCCTTGCCCGCGTGCCAGCCAAAGCTAAAACCGCCGTTAAAACCGCCGCCAAAAAGGAGAAATCCACCGCTGCGGGCAACATCTGGGCTTTTGTGGGGACGGATGACCTCGCGGTGAAGGAGGCCGCCGCCACGCTCAGCCGCAAACTGATGTCCCCGGAGGACGCGGAGTTCGGCATGGAGATTATTGATGGCGCGGCCGATAATTCCGAGCATGCCGAACGGATCATCCGCAGCACCCTGGAGGCTCTGCGGACCTTTCCTTTCTTCGGGGGCGAGAAAGTCGTCTGGCTGCGCGGGGTGAATTTCATGGCCGACAACGTCACCGGGCGGTCCGAATCCACCCAGAACGCCCTCGCCTCCCTGCTGGCGGCGCTGGACGCCGGGGTCCCGGAGGATGTGAAATTTATCCTGAGCGCCTCCGAAGTGGATAAAAGGCGCTCGTTTTTTCTGGGGCTGAAAAAAGCCGCCCGGCTGGAGGTTTTTGACCTCATCGACACCTCGCGGTCGGGCTGGGAGCAGGCGGCGGCGGAGCTGGTGGAGACCCGGGCGCGGGAACTGGGCCTGTTTTTTGATCAGGACGCGATGGCGGTCTTTGTCATGCTCGCCGGGGAGGACTCGCGGCAAATCCGCAACGAGCTGGAGAAACTGGACCTTTTTCTCGGAGAGGAGCGCCGCGTCACCACTGAGGATGTCCGGGCCATCGTGTCCCTCAGCAGGGAGGGAGTGGTTTTTGAGCTGGGCAACGCCCTCGGCAAACGCCGTCTGGACGAATGCCTGCATCTGGTGGACGAACTGATCGCCCAAAAGGAGTCGGCCATCGGAATTCTGCTCGCCGCCGTGGTTCCCAAAGTGCGCAATTTATTCCAGGCCAAGGCTTTGGAGGAGCGCTGCCGCCCCTCCCTGTCCTCCTATCAGAGCTACAGCGCCTCCCTGGAGAAACTGCCCGAAAAGGAGCGGGAGCACCTGCCGAAAAAGAAGGACGGCACGGGACTGAACGTTTTCCCGCTCTTTCTGGCCGCGAAGGAGGCCGCCGGATTCACCTCCGCCGAGCTGCGCACCGCTTTGGAGGAATGCCTGAAAGCCAACCGCCGGCTGGTCACCGGCAGCCTTGATCCCGTCATTGTCCTCAATCAGCTGCTGGTCCGCATTCTGGCCGTCAAAAGCTAGCAATCCGTTATGTGTCAACACCCTGGCATGACTGCTTTTTATTCCCGGATCGTTCGGCGGCAATCAAACAATAAAAAAACCTGCCGGAGATGTGTTGTCTCAAACGAGAAACCCCTAACTCGTTAGATTCATTCAACTCCCCGGCAGGCGCGGAACAAATAAAAGAATTCCCAAGTCTTGACAACCGTTTTTTCTCCCCGGAGGTGAAGATTCGGACATTGAACCTTTGCGCGTTTCCGCTTTCCAAGGAATTTGTATTCCGCACAGGGCCACGACCGCGCCCCATTCCCCTCATTATTCATTCATCCGTGAGACAAAGCCTCCAATCCCTCCACGAACGCCTGACCGGCACGGTCCTCGGCGCTGAAACCCCCGCTTTTCTGCTGGTCACCGCCCTGCTGGCCAATGGCCACGTCCTGATTCAGGGCGCTCCGGGAATTGGAAAAACCAGCCTGGCCTCGACCCTCGCCAAAAGCATCGACGCCGCCTTCAGCCGCATCCAGTTCACCCCCGATCTTCTTCCGGCGGATATCACCGGCTATTCCATTTATCATCAGGGCACGGGGCAGTTTCAGTTCATTCCCGGTCCGGTTTTCAGCAATATTGTTCTCGCTGACGAAATCAACCGCACCAGCCCGCGCATTCAGAGCGCGCTTTTTGAGTGCATGAGTGAGCAGCAGGTCACGGTGGACGGCGTCACCCGTCCGCTGACGGCCCCCTTCATGGTCATTGCCACGCAGAACAATATGTTCTCCACCGGCACCTTCCCGCTGCCGGAGCCCCAGCTTGACCGCTTCCTGCTGGGAATCACCATGACCCTGCCGGACCTGGAGACCCAGGCCAGACTGCTCCAGCTGCACGCCGAGCGCGGCCCATCCTACTCGGAAACCACGCCTCTGCTGAACGCTGAGGAAATCCGCCAGGCGCAGATGGAAACCGCCGCCGTGCCCGTGAATGACCGCGTCTGCCGCTACATCACCCTGATCTGCGAAAGCCTGCGCCGGGCCGATGCCGGGCGCGGCACGCTTTCCGCCCGCGCCGCCATCGCCGTCATGCGCGCCGCCCAGGCCGCCGCCTGGCTGGAGGAGGCGAAGGCCGTTTACCCGGACCACGTTAAAAAAATCGCCGCCGCCGTGCTCGCCCACCGTCTGGTGATCCGCGACAACCGCCACGGCCAGGTCAGCGACCCCGTCGCCATGGTGGAGAACGTTCTGACCAACGTGCCCGTGCCCTGACAGGCCCGAAGGACCTGAAGGACCTGATGGACCTGATGGACCTGATGGACCCGAAGGACCGATGCCCGCTGGGCCGGATTCAGGCAAAATTTATTCCCCTGCCCATGGCGGGCCATTCCGTCGATCAGGTCCATTCCGTCCATCAAAGTCCATTCCCGGCAACACCCCCTTCACACCGCCTGCGGAAACTCCGGGCACCGGAAGGAGCGCGCCAGAATCTCATCGGGCTCCGCCCGGTGGAAAAAACTCATGGCACCATCCTCGGCGCACAGCCAGACCTCCTCCGCCCCGGCTTCAAAATAAAGCTGCCTTTTCTCCCGCATTTCCCAGGGGGTGTTGCTTGGGGAAATCACCTCAACACAGATTTCCGGCGCGGTTTCGAAAGCGATCTGCCCCTGCACCCGGGCAAAGCGGGCGTCGGAATACCAGCCCACATCCGCCGCACGCACGCCGTCGATTGTGGAGATCGGGCACTCGGGAATGGCTCTGCCGCCCAGAAGAGAACGAAGAATGAAGGCGATCTCGCCTTGCCGGCTGCTGTGATTTCCTGAAGGCGGCGGCATCATAAGCACGGTCCCATGGGCGTTGGTTTCAATTTTCCCCGGCAGCCTGGCCAGAGTGCGGTCCGCGCAGACCTCCTCCCAGCGCCGGCGGTTGAAGGCGATTTGCTCCCCGCGGGGGGGAAGTTCGATGACAAGCTGCATAACAGACGGATTTCAGGTGAGGCCGGACGGATACCACGCCTTCGTCAGGGGGGCAAGGCCGGTGCCGCCGGTGTTCCGGAGGAAAAAACCACCTTTCTGGAATTTCAGACACCCTTTCCCTGACTTTATCATCCGTCACCGGAGCGGCACACATTTCTTCTTGCGGCATCCGGCGGAAGTTGTGCTACAGCTTGTCTCTTCCACCTTTTCCGCCCTCCGGCCCTGCTTTTGCGGCCGGGGAGACGGATTTATCCCCATACGAAGAACCCAGCGCTCCCATGAATCTGCCCCTGCCTATTGTCGGGAAAGCCGCCGCCCAGTCCGCTCACGAGCTGCTGGCGCGATACACGGTGCCCAACTACGGCCGCCTGGCGCTGGCTCCGGAACGCGGCGAGGGCGCCTGGCTGTGGGATGCCAGCGGCCGGCAGTATCTCGATTTCGGGGGCGGGGTCGCCGTGACCTCGCTCGGCCATTGCCCGCCCGCGGTCACCCGGGCGCTGGCGGAGCAGGGTTCAAAACTCATTCACTGCTCGAACTGGTATGAAATCCGCGGACAGGGCGAACTCGGTAAATTTCTGAGCGAAACTGTGGTCGGATCGCCCGGCAAAACCCTTTTCTGCAACAGCGGCGCGGAGGCCAACGAGGCCTTGATCAAGCTCGCGCGGAAATTCGGCCACGCCACCCCGCTGCCCGATGGCACCCCGCGCACGGGCATTCTGACTTTCCTCAACTCCTTCCACGGCCGCACCTACGCGGGCATTTCCGCGACCGGTCAGGAGAAGGTGAAAACCGGATTCGCCCCGCTTCTTCCCGGGTTCACCCACCTGCCCTACAACGACCTGGCCGCGGTGCGGGCCGCCGTCGCCGGCGCGCCGGACACGGTGGCCATTCTGCTTGAACCCGTTCAGGGTGAAGGCGGCGTGAATGTGGCCACGGCGGAGTTCCTGCGCGGGCTGGCGAAGCTTTGTCAGGAAAAAAATCTGCTGCTTCTTTTTGACGAGGTCCAGACCGGCATCGGCCGCTGCGGCCACTGGTGCGGATGGAAACCCATCGCCCCGGAAATCGTCCCCGACGGCGTCAGCTGGGCCAAGGGCATCGGCGGAGGCTTCCCCATCGGAGCCGCCTGGATCCGCCAGCGGGCCATCACTTCCGGACCTGGTGCGCCGGACCTGTGCGATATTCTCGGTCCCGGCAGCCATGGCACGACCTACGGCGGCTCGCCGCTGGCGTGCGCGGTGGCGACGGCGGTGCTTTTGGAAATTCACGAAAAGGGACTCTGCGGTTACTCCGCCGGACTTGGTGCTGAAATCACGGAAACCGTCATGGGCTGGCATAATCCGGTCATCAGGGAAGTGCGCGGTCTCGGCCTGCTGCTCGGCTTTGTGCTGAACCCCGATGCCCTGCCCGCTCCCGCCGCTGAGGATGCCGCCGCCCTGCCCTCCATCCGCGTGGTCAAAGCCCTCATGGCGGAGGGTCTGCTCTCCGTCGCCGCCGGACCGGAAGTCATCCGCTGGCTGCCGCCCCTGAATGTCACACGGGAGGAAACCGCCACCGCCCTGTCCATCCTGCACCGGGTCCTCGACCATCTGGCCGGCGTTCCGGCGTAATTCCCGTCTCTTTTTCCGGAGAGACTTCCCTGTGCCGTCCGCCGGGCTCTGAACCCTTTCACCTGAACCCTTTCCCCCTTTCCATGAAACACGTCCTTTCCCTCGAAACCATGTCCGCGGAGGACATGCGGCGGGTGCTTGATCTCGCCGTGAAACTGAAGGCCGAGCGCGCCGACCAAAGCTTCCAGCCTCTGGCGGGACAGACCTGGGCCATGATTTTCATGAAGGCCTCCACCCGCACCCGCGTCAGCTTTGAGGTCGGCGTGCAGGAACTCGGAGGCCGCGTGCTTTATCTCAATCCCGGCGACACCCAGCTCGGCCGCAAGGAGCCGCTGAAGGACACCGCCCGCGTGCTCGGCCGCATGGTCCACGGAGCCATTATCCGCACCTACGCCCAGGCGGATCTGGAGGAGTTCGCGGAATATTCCGGCATCCCCACCATCAACGCCCTGACCGACAGCGAGCACCCTTGCCAGGTCCTCGCCGATCTCCAGACCATGGTGGAGCTGTGCGGCGGATATGAGGGCAAAAAGGTGGTTTTCATGGGCGACGGCGACAATAACATGTCCCGCTCCTGGATGTGGGCCGCTGAAAAGCTCGGCTTCCGCTTCACCATCTGCGCCCCGGAAGGCTACCAGCCCTCCGCCGCTGAACTCGCCGCCTTCAAATCCGGCAACGTCACCGTTGAGCCCGACCCCGTCAAAGCCGTCGCCGGAGCCGACGTGCTCTACACCGATGTCTGGGTCAGCATGGGCATGGAGGAGGAGACCAAAAAACGTCTGACCGATCTCCAGGGCTATCAGATCAACTCCCCGCTGGTCGCCCTCGCCGCGCCCGGAGCCCTCGTCATGCACTGCCTCCCCGCCTACCGCGGCCAGGAAATCAGTGAGGAATGCCTTGAGGCCCACGCCGGCACCATCTTCCAGGAGGCCGAAAACCGCCTCCACGCCCAGAAAGCCATCCTCGCCCTGATCAACGCGGCGGGCTGACAGTTGAAATGTATCCCTTTCGTCCCAAATCCACAGCCCCTCTCCGGGCCGGCCAGTATTGGCTTCCCCTTTGAAACCCGCGCGGCTTCCGCGACGGATGCGCATCACCGGACGCCGGCGCCGGCCGGCAGTTTTAACCTTTTTCCGTTTTGTCCGCCTCACCATTTCCCTTTGCCTTTCCGCTCATCACCGGGGCCAGCAGCGGCTTCGGGGCGGAGTTTGCCCGGCAGCTGGCGCCATCGGCCAAAATCATGGGGCTCACCGCGCGGCGGGCGGAGGCGCTGGAGGAACTGGCGGCCAGCCTGAGGGCAGCGCATCCGGGGCTGACGGTGCATTGCCTGCCCTGCGATCTCTCATTGGAATCCGACCGCGCCGCTCTGCCGAACCGGTGCGCGGCTTTGGGCTTCACGCCGGACCTGCTGATCAACAACGCGGGGCTGGGCGATTACGGCACCTTCGCTGAAGCGGAGTGGGGCAAACTCCAGCAGGTGCTGGCGGTGAATATCGTGGCTCTGACGCATCTTGCGCACCTGCTGGTGCCGCTGCTTAAAACCCACCCCGCGTCCGGGATTCTGAATGTCAGCTCCCTGGCCGGCGAGCTGCCGATTCCCGATTTTGCGGTTTATGCCGCCAGCAAAGCCTATGTGACCCGGCTCACGGAAGCCCTGCGCATTGAGCTGCGGTCCCTGGGAATCACCGTCAGCGCCCTGTGCCCCGGCCCTTCGCCGACCCGTTTCGGCGACACCGCCCGCCGTCAGGGCGAGCACCTGCCCACCGCTGACTTCGCCAGACAGCCGCCCGCCGCCGTTGTCGCCCGGGGTCTGCGCGCGCTGGCTCAAAATGAAGCCGCCGTTTTTCCCGGCTCGGTCGTCTGGCTGACCTCCCGGTTTCTCCGCTTCCTGCCCGACCCGCTGCTGCGCCTGATCCTGGGCCGCCGCCCGCGCCAGGCCAGAAAGGTGCCGTAATCCTGAATGCTGAAAAAGACGGGCCACGGATGGCACGGATATAACAGATACACACGGATTTTCAGAAATCACCGGATCTCCCCTGCGGGCACAGCCTCTCTTTTTATAAATTCGTGATTATCCGTCTTATCCGTGCCATCCGTGGCCCGTCTTTTCAGCATTCAGGATAATCACCGGCCCAATCCCCTCCTCCAAAATCACGCGGCGGCGCTCCTCAGTTCACCGCTTTCTCCAGAGCCTCCAGCACCTGGGTCTGGGACAGCAGGTCATCCGACACCAGGAACGGCGGCTTGGAGGGATCGGCGGGATACATGATGTAAGCCGGGTAGGTCACAATGCCCCACGGCTTGAGACTGTCGCGGATGGCGTTGTCCGCGAGGGTGCCATCAAGGAGGTATTTGGCCCGCAGCGGGGCCACGTTCAGCGATTTGAATCTGGCGATCACCGCGTCCGAGCCGGGGGATTTGAAGACCCGCTTCTCATTCACCTCGCAGGTGCTGCAGTTGATGGTGGTGTAATTGACAAAAACGGCGCGTTTTTTCGCCCGTTCCGCCGCCAGAGCCTCGGGTGACCAGCGGGTCCACGCGAGGTCTCCGGTCATATAGGGCGCCTCCGCCGGCACGGCCTTCTCCGCCATGCTCTGACGCGTCAGCTCCCCGCCGCCCGCCAGCGCCAGCAGCGCCAGGATTCCTCCGGTCCAGCGGGCGCGGCGGGTTCCTGAAGGCTGGCACCAGCGGCCGTAAATCCACGCCGCCAACGCCAGCAGCAGGAGCGACCAGAGCATCAGCGCCGCGCCCTCGCCCCCGGTTTTGAGCGCGTAGGAGTTGAAGAAGAAAATGGCGGCGGCGAACATGGGAAAGGACAGCGCCTTCTTGAAACTCTCCATCCACGGGCCGGGTCTCGGCAATTTTTTGAGCAGGGCCGGGGAATTCGCCAGGAGCACATAGGGCAGCGCGATGCCGAGCCCGAAAACGGTGAACAGCACAAACTGCTGCGCCGCGCCCTGCTTGAGGGCGAATCCCATGGGAGCGGCCATCAGCGGGGCGCTGCACGGCGTGGAGATCAGCAGTGTGAAGGCTCCGGACCAGAAACTTCCCGCATAGCCTTTTTTATCCTGGAGCTCGCCCCCGACCGTGGTGAGGCTGGTGCCGATTTCAAACAGACCCGCCAGATTCAGCGCCAGCAGAAAAAGCACAATGACCAGCACCGCCATCATGGGCGTGTAGCGGGTGATGTCGCCCCAGGCCAGATCCAGCCCGAAGGATCGGCTGGCCACAAACATGCCGCCCGCCACCAGCCAGACGAAAACCAGAAGTCCCGCCGTGTAGGCCAGGCTGTGAGCCACCGTGTAGCGGCGGTTTTTACCGGCCTGGCGCACAAAACTCTGAACCTTCAGCGCCAGCACTGGGAAGACACAGGGCATCAGATTGAGCACCATACCCGCCAGAAACAAGCCCAGCACCGCGCCCCAGAAAGTTACTTTGCCCCCGCCCATACCCGTCAGCCCGCCGCCGGACGGCGGCGTGGAGCCGGTGGTTTGAGCCTGAGGCGTGGAATTGTCCGTGAAGACGGCGGCGGGAGCGGCGGTTTCCCCTGCGGAATTTTCCGCACCGCCTCTGGTCGCGGCGGACGGCTGATCCGCAGCTGAGGTTGCTGATGCCGCGTTCCCCGCTGGCGGCGGCTCCCCTGCCCCCGGGGCCGCTGCGGATGTGGCCGCCGATGCTCCAGCCACCGCCAGCGCCGGCAGGGAACCATCCTTCAGCCAGCCTTTGGAGGCGTGGACAAATCCCATCGGATCCCCCTTTGTTCCGGAGCCGGGCGTGGCCGTGATTCTGATCACCCCGCCTTCTTTCGTCACTTTCTGCGGATCGTTGGTGATCGAGGATTTCCCGTCAAAAAAGTAAACCTCCCCCGGATCGGGATTGGCCCCTTCCTTCGGAGTCAGGGTCACGGTCCATCCGGGCTCCAGTTTCACCTCCCAGGCGGGTGAGGCCTGCGGCTGCTGGGCTTTGACCTTTCCGAGTTCCGCCATCACCTCCGCGACCGGCGCGGCTTCGGCGGCGGACGGCAGGGAAAGCTCCAGCGGGGTCCCGCCGGGCATGCATTTGGAGCCCTCGTCGCACAGCAGCCATTTGGCCGAGGCCTTCAACGTGATGGTTTCCCCCGGCTTCAGATCCGCCGGCGGCGTGACCGTCGTGAAAAGCCACTGGGTGCCGCCGTAAACGTGCTGATTGCCCACCTCCGTGAGTTTCACCTCCGGAATCGGCCACAGCAGCTTTTCCGAAGCCTGCCAGCCCGCGGGCAGCTCCCATTTCAGCGTGGTCGGCGTGCCGAGGCCGGGATTCAGCCAGTAAGTGTGCCAGTGCTCGGGATGCGCCAGTTTCAGCGCCACATCCACCGGCTTGCCCGGCACCCATGCGGATTCCCCGGCGGCGAGCGAAGCCGTCATCACCGGGGACGCGCCGCCCGTCTGGCCGGGGAAAAAACCGAACTGCGCCGCTGCGGGCCGCACGGTGAGAGTGAAGGCCAGCAGGGCCAGAATTCGCGGAAGGAAAGTCATGACGGAAATGGGAGGCGGAGGGAGCGGGGAACTATTTCCACAGAACTCCGGGCGCGCAGTAAAAAATCCCCGCGGCCACGCCTGCCTCAGCATCGCCGCCGGAAACCGTCTTTGTCTAATTTCCTGAAAATTCCCTCGCTTAATCCAACATCTTTTTCCATTATTCGCATCGTTAAAGTTCATTGAACCTGAATCCCTAAAGCCATGTTTTTAAAAATTGCGCGCGAAATCGCCAAGCCGCAAATATTCGCCATCATGGATTTACTGAAACGCTCCACCGGCCTGTCCGTGAGCGAATTGGCCAGGGCGCTGAAAATGAGCTATATGGGCGTGAAACAGCACTGTGTGGAGATGGAGAAAAAAGGCCTGGTGGACACCTGGCGGCGCGCCGGGGAATCAGGGCGGCCGGAGAAAGCCTACCGGCTCACCGCGAAAGCCTCCTCCTTTTACCCGGAAGCGGGCAATGAGCTGACGCTCGAAATCCTGCATTCCGTCCGGCAAATCTACGGCCCTTCCGCACCTGACACATTATTGTCCGATTATTTCATCAGGAAAACCGGACACTATCTTCAAAAAATCAAAGGAGGCTCCGCCGCCGAGCGCGCCGCCTCCTTTGCCGTCATCCGCGACAGGGAAGGCCACTGCTCCGAATTGGAAAACGATCCCGGACAGGGCTGCCGGATCGTGGAATTCCACCATCCGCTCAAGGAGCTGATCGCGGCTTTTCCCAATATCAGGCAGATGGAGACTCTGATGATCGAAAAAATCCTCATGACAGAGGTCAGGCGCCACGAGGAGCACGCCAGCGGCCTTATCCGGGTGAGCTGGCATATTACCACGGCGCATCCCCAGGCTCTGGCCTCGTGACCCGGATTCATCCGGCGGAAACGGAGGAACCGCCCTGACTCTCCGGCGGGCCCGCCGCCCGGCACGCCAGGGTTTAAAGCCGCCGCCGCCGTCCTCATCGGGCGTGTCCGCCGGAACACAGAAAGATTGAACATTCCCCGCCCCCCCGGTAGTCTGGAGAAATAAAACCCGTCCGGAGATGGCGGGCTCCATCTTCACCCAATTTTCAGTTATGGCCCAGGCAATCATGGATCCCGAGGAGGTGCGGCGCTTCGCCAAGGAGCTGAAGCGTTTCAATGACGACATGCAGTCCCGCGCGGCCGCGCTTCAGGCGCGGTTCACCGCCCTGGGCGGCAGCTGGCAGGATCAGGAGCAGGAAAAATTTTCGGAGGAATTCATCGTCACCATGAAAGCCCTGAAAAAATTCATGGAGGTCAGCGAGAAACACACACCCTTCCTGCTGCGCAAAGCCGCCCGCATTGAGGAATACCTCGACCAGCGCTGACCGCCATGGCCGACGAAGCGAACATCCGTTCCCTTGATGCCCTAGAATCGCTCCGGGCCGCCCTTATTATCTACCAGGCCAAAGCCAAACGCGCCCTGGACACGGCCATGGAGGAGGCCAAAGCCGCCCAGCGCTGGGTGCGGGAGGAGCAGCGGCGGCACTGGGAACAGGAAATCCGCAAATGGGACCGCCTGCTGGAGCGCGCCAAAGCCGAACTCATGACCGTGCGCCTGTCCGCCCTCGCCGACCACACCGTCATGCAGCGTGAAGCCGTCAAAAAAGCCGAACGCGCCCTGTCCCATGCAAAGGAGAAGCTGCTTTTTGTGAAAAAATGGTCCCGCGACATGGACACCGCCCTCGGTCCCCATCTCCGCCGTCTGGAAAGCGTGCGCGAACATTTCCAGCACGATCTTCCCAAAGCCACCGCGTGGCTCCATCAGGCCCAGATCACCCTCGCGGACTACACCATCGCCGGCACGGCCGGGACTGAAACTCCGGCACCGGTGAATCCACCCGCTTCCGATCCTCCTCCCTAAAAATCCTTCCGCCCATGACCTCCGGATTCCCACCCGCCGACTCTATTCCGCTCCTCTGTTCAAACTCCAACTGACCGCTGGCCCTGAATGCTGCAAAACAGGCCACGGATGGCACGAATAAAACAGATATCACAGATTTAAAAAAGAGGATTCACCTGCCGGGTGAGGCTGGTCATTCCTGAAAATCCGTGTTTATCCGTCTTATCCGTGCCATCCGTGGCCCGTCGGAACCGAATTCAGGCTGACCGCTCCTCTCCTCCTCCCTTCGTTTTCCCCGCGCTCTTCTGTTCCAACCGCTTCCCTCATGAGCACCGGCAGTTCCTCCAATCTCGAAACCGCCACCCGCGACCTCCTCGCTGCCTGGACGCGCGCGCAGGAGTCCTGGCGCGATCAGAAAAGCCGGCACTTTGAAAAAACTTACCTCGAACCTCTTCCGGAACTTATCACCCAGGCGCGCGATGCCCTGTCCCATCTGGAGGGGATTCTCCGCAAAATAAAACATGACTGTGAATAGCCTCACCGCCCCCGATCTTTCCGTGGCCCGCACCGCCTCGCTGCTGGAGCGCCTCACCGGCACCCTCTCCTCCCATGCCCAGGCGGCTGAAGTCCTCACCCGCGAGCAGCGTGTTCAGCGCCTGGCCCTGGAGCGGCGGCGGCAGGAGGCTCTGACCCTTCTTGATCAACGGACCGCCCAGGAACTGGAGGCCCTGGACTCCGTCTGGGTCGGCCGCTGGGAAAACACCCGCTGGCACCACGAGCAGCGCATGCTGCGGATCGAGAAAGCGGAGCGGAACTGCCTGCGCGACCTGCCGCGCCGCACGGAATCCGCCCGGGCAGACTGGCTCGGCGGTATCCAGCGCGACCGCATCGCCATGGAGCGCGGGGTTCTCAGCAGCGCCGCCGCCGCGGTCAAACAACTGGAACGTCTGAGCGCCCGCCTGGATGAGGCCCGGCCCGTGCTTGAAAAACAGTTCCGCGACGCCCGCGCGCTCTTTCAGGGATCGCCCGGTTTCCAGCGCCTTCTGAATCCTCCGCCCGGCCCGGAGGCGGCTTCCCCGGAAGCCGGGAAAAAACCTTTCGACGCCGCCACTGCGGACACCGAGCTGGCCGGCGTGGAGCGGACGCTGGCGGACATCACCGGCCAGCTGGAGTCCTACCGCCGCAGGCCGCTGCCGCGCCTTTTCAGTGCGGTCAATCCCGCCATTCCGGCCATGATTCTCATCGCGGCGGCGGTGACCTGGGCCGGAATCTCCGGCTTTAAAAACCAGGACACGCTCCGATTGGCCGGACTGGGCGCGGCGGGCGGCCTTCTGGTGCTGGCGGTGATTTATTTTGCCTCCATGAAAGCCGCGCGCCCGGCGGCGGCGGCTCTCGCCCAGGCCATCGCTCAAGGCCGCCGGATCACCGCGCGGCTCCGCGGCCAGGTGGATGCCGCCCAGTCGGATCAGCACGACCGCATGAAGCTGGAACAGGATAAAATCGCGGACGAGATGCAGGCCAAACGCGGCACCGTGGACAGCGTCGGCAATGAATTCTCCAGCAAAGCCCGGCGCAAAATCAGCACCCAGACGGCCCGCATCTCGGCCCGGAACGAGAACATCATGAACGCCAAGCGCGACGTGCTGGAAGCCGGCCATTCCGCCGAGTCCGCCGCCCTTCAGGAAAAGCTCAGAATCCGCCGCGAAGCCCTCACCGCCAAACAGGCCGTTGAAACCGCCGCCCTCGCCGCCGCTTCCGAGGACCGCTGGAAAGCCCTGGAAAAAACCTGGCAGGACTCCGTGCCCGGCCTCTTCCGCTCCCTTGAGGAAATCGGGCAGGCCGCCGCCGCCGTCCCCATGCTCAGCACCGCCGCCGACTGGACGCCGCCGTCCACTTTCGCCGCCACCCTGCCCTTTGCACAGCTCATGGTGGATCTGGAAAAACACGCCGGAGCCCTGCCGCACACCCCGCGCCTGCCGCTTCCCGCCGACAACACCCTGCACCTGCCGCTCAGCCTGACCTTCCCGCTCCAGGGCTCGCTCATCCTCCAGACTTCCGATCCCGCGCGCGGGGAGGCGGCGGAAATTCTCAACCTCACCATCCTCCGTCTCCTCGCCTCCTGCCCGCCGGGCAAAGCCAGTTTCACCATTCTCGACCCCGTCGGGCTCGGCCAGAATTTTGCCGGACTGATGAATCTGTCCGACTACGAGGACAGCCTCATCAATCACCGCATCTGGACCCAGCGCGACCAGATCGAGGACCGCCTGGCCACCCTCAGCGCGCACATTGAGAAGGTCATCCAGATGTACCTGCGCAACGAGTACGCCACCATTTCCGAATACAACGCCCAGGCCGGCAGCGTGGCCGAGAAATACCACTTCCTGGTCATCGCCGACTATCCCGCCAACTTCAGCGAATCCGCCGTCAAACGCCTAGAGAGCATCATCGCCAGCGGCCCGCGCTGCGGGGTTTTCACCCTCATGCACACCAACCTGCGGACGCTGCCCCCGGAGGAAAACGCCGCCGTCCGGCAGCGGCCCGACTGCGTGATTCTCCGTCAGGAAAACGGCGTCTGGACTCTCCCGGGCATGTCCTTCGCCGGCGTTTCCCTCACTTTCCTGTCCCCGCCGCCGCCGGACCGGATCCATGCCCTCCTGCACGCCATCGGCCGCGCCAGTGTCGATTCCGGCCGCGTGCAGGTGCCGTTCTCGGCCATCACGCCGCAGCCGGAGGATTACTGGAAAAACGACACCACCCAGGAGCTGCGCATCGCCATCGGCCGCACCGGGGCCACCAAACAGCAGATTCTCGCCATCGGCAAAGGCACCCGCCAGCACGCGCTTTTCGCGGGCAAGACCGGGTCCGGGAAATCGACGATCTTCCACGTCATCATCACCAATCTGGCCCTCTCGTGCAGCCCGGATCAGGTGGAGTTCTACCTCATCGACTTCAAAAAAGGCGTCGAGTTCAAATGCTACGCCACCAAGCGCCTGCCTCATGCCCGCGTGGTGGCCATCGAGTCCGACCGCGAGTTCGCCCTCAGCGTGCTCCAGCGCCTCGATGAGGAGCTGAAGCGCCGCGGCGACCGCTTCCGCCAGCTTGGCGTGCAGGACCTGCCCGGCTGGCAGCGCGCCGGCGGGGCCGAGCCCATTCCCCGCACCCTGCTGATCATTGACGAGTTTCAGGAATTTTTCGTCGAGGACGACACCATCGCCCAGACCGCCTCCCTGCTGCTCGACCGCATCGTCCGCCAGGGCCGGGCCTTCGGCATTCACGTGCTTCTCGGCTCGCAGACTCTCGGCGGCGCGTATTCACTGGCCCGCGCCACGCTCGGTCAGATGACCATCCGCGTCGCCCTCCAGTGCAACGAGGCCGACGCCTACCTCATCATGGACGACAACAACTCCGCGCCGCGCCTGCTCTCACGGCCTGGCGAGGGCATTTACAACGATGCCGCCGGTTCCGTGGAGGGGAACAGCCCCTTTCAGGTCGTCTGGCTGCCCGATGAGGAGCGCGACCAGTGGCTGGACAAAGTGCAGGCTCTGGCCGCGAAATCCGACCGCCCGCCGCTCGCCCCCATCGTCTTCGAAGGCAACGCCCCCGCCGACCTGCGGGGCAATGTGCTGCTTCAGAAAGTCCTCGAAACCACTCCGCTCCAGATTCCCGCCGCCGGCCGCTGCTGGCTGGGCGCGCCGAATTCCATCAAGGGCCCCACCGAAGCCGCCTTCCACCGCCAGAGCGGCCAGCACCTGCTCATCACCGGCCAGCGCGACGAGGCCACACTGACCATGCTCGGTCTTTCCCTGCTGGCGCTGGCGGCGCAGTATCCGGCGGGCACCGCGAAGTTTTACCTGTTCCACAGCGCCGCCCCCGGCGGTCAGGAAGCCGAATTCATCGACCACATCGCCGCCACCCTGCCCACCGCCCTCACCCAGGTGCGCCCCGCCGAAGCCGCCTCCGCCATGGGCGAAATCTCGGCGGAACTCAAAACCCGGGTCACCGGCGCCGACTCCGGCGAAGGCCCCGCCGCTCCGCCGGTTTTTGTCCTCATCCACGGCCTGCACCGCTTCAAAAAGCTGCGTCAGGAGGACGAGTTCAGCTTCTCCATGGACTCCGATAGCAGCGAAAGCCCTGGCGCGCAGTTCGCCAGCCTCATCACTGAGGGCAGCAGCCACGGGATTCACCTGCTGGTCTCGCTGGACACCTATAACAACGTCAACCGCTGCATGAACCGCAAGGCTCTGACGGAGTTCGAGATGCGCGTCGTCTTCCAGATGAGCGCCAACGACTCCTCCAGCCTCATCGATTCCCCCGCCGCCGGAAACCTCGGCCTGCACCGCGCGCTCTTCCACAACGAGCACGACGGCACGCTCGAAACCTTCCGCCCCTACGCCCCGCCCGACCCCGCCTGGCTGGCCCAGGCCACGGAGGCCGCCGCCCGCCGCCGTCCCGCGCCGGTGCTTTAAAAGCAACGCCCTGCGACTTGAATAGGCAGCGCGGCTTTCCTGACACATTGATGCCAGAATCGAATGCTCGGCCATCCTGACTCCCCAAAACCCTTCCCGCAGCGGCGTTCATCAGCACCACCGGCCGGTCCTCCGCGTTCATCCTGAATGGTGGAATTCACCTGAAAACGGAGGGAATTTGGAGGCCGTGAGGTTTGATTGGGCGAAAAGCGGGAGTTATTTTGCGGCGCAGGCAAACGTCTTTCCCAAAACGGGAGCTGGCTCCACGCCCTTCAAGTGTCCTCAATCCTTCGGCAAAACAGTCTCAGTGCTCGGGATCGGCCTTCGTTTTGTCTTTGGCGGCGGCTTTGGGTTTTTCCTTCAGAGTGCCGAGGAAGGCGGTGACGTCGCGAAGCTGGCGCGGGGTCAGAATGCCCAGCATGGGCGGCATGACGGTAATAGGCGGCGTTTGGGCGGTGATGTCGGCTTTGACCGCCCGGGCTTCGCTGCCGTCCGCCTGGCGGAGGGTCAGGACGGCGGGGTCCTGATCCTCTTTAATCACCACGCCGGCGAGAACGTTTCCGTCTTTCAGCGTGACGGTGGTCATGCCGAAGCCGGGAGCGAGCACCGCTCCGGGCGCGGCGAGGGACTGGAGCAGATAGGCGGCGGGATGCTGGCTGCCGATGGTCAGGAGCGGCGGGCCGACGGCACTGCCCTCGCCGCTGTCCACGCGGTGGCAGGCGATGCAGTTGGCGGCGTTGTGGTTCAGCACAATATCACGCCCGGCGGCGGGATCGCCGCCGGTGAGGCAATCGGCCAAGGCGGCTGAAGGATCGGTGGCGGAACCGGCGGTGGCGGCGACGGTTTTTTCACGGGCAGCCAAAGCGGCGGCGAGAGCGGGTGCGGCGGCACCGCGGACGGTGGCGGCCTCCACAATGTCCAGCCGCAGCCCGGCCGGGGAAGCGGCGGCGTCTCCGGCGGGAGTGAGGAGTCCGGCCAGAAGAGCGTCGGATTCAGGGCGCGCGGCTTTGGGCAGGAGGGCGACAGCGGCCTGCTGCTCCCGCAGACCGCCGGTTTGAATGAGCCCGCGCACGGCCTCAAGACCGGTGGGGAAATCGAGATCCAGCAGCTGCCCGGCGGCTTCAATGCGCAGAGCCGGCTGTTCTTTCTCCGTCAGCAGAGCGGTCAGGACCGCGCGGCATTCCGGTGACTGCGGATGCTGGGCGGCGAGAAGTTTCAGGGCCTCCAGCCGCACCCCGGGAGCATTCGCGGCGAGAAGCGCGGCGGCGGCGCTGCTGGAGGCGGGAACATTGAGCCCCAGAGCAACCATCGTCTGCAGGGCCGGAGCTTTCAGCGCGGGATCCGTCAGGGCATCCAGTTCCGGCTGGAGCGGCTGCAGCGCGGCGCGGACGGCGGCGGCATCGCGGGCGGGATACGGGCGCGGGCGTCCGTCCAGGCGGTCGAGAACCGGCGGTTTCAGCCACAGCGACAGCAGGGTCAGGGCCTCCTCCCGGGGCGTGGTCAGAGCGGTGGCCTCACTTTTTTTCGCGGTGGCGGCGGCCCGGGGAAAATCATCCTGCGCCCGCAGCGCATACCGCGCGAGGCGCACGGCGGCCTCCGGCGTGCCGAGGCGGAAATTGGCGTTCAGCGCCCGGCGCACCGCGCGCTCCGCGGATTCCGGCGGGGCTTTGTCCAGCCACGCGGCGAGCGCGGGCAAAGCGGCGGGGATCGAGAAATCATCGTGAATGGCCCAGGCGGCTTCGGCGGCGACCGCCGGATCCCGGTCCGCCAGGAAAACGCCGATTTTTGGCGACGCCTGGCGTCCCAGCGCCAGACAGGCGGCCAGCCGGACCTCCGCCGAGGCGTCGCCGGCCAAAGCCGCCAGCTGGTCCGCCGAAGCCGCGCCCGTGAGGCCCGTGACAGCGGCGTGCCGCGGAAAAGCTTCCGGGCGCGGAGTGCCGCGGGCCATTTCAATCAGCGCGGGCACCAGGGACGGAGCCCCCAGCCGCCCGGCCCCGATGCCCGCCTGCAGACGGACGCGCGGCGAGGAGTCGGCGAGAAGCCCGGCGAACGCCGTGAGAACGCCGGGACTGAGAGGGCCTTCGGAAACAATTTTCGCCGCCTGCGTCCGGATTTCAGGCTCCTGGTCCTTCAGGGCGTGGAGCAGCAGGGAATCGTCCCGCCATTCGCCGTGCCGCAGGCCCTGGCCGAGCCCCCACAGGGCATGGACTTTGGCCAGCAGCGGGGCGCGGGCGTCCATAAAGGTTCCGGCCAGCAGCGCCCAGTTTTTCCGCCGCACGCTTTCGCGCTGCGCGCCCAGCCGCAGCCGGGCATCGGCGTGGGCCAGCAGGGTTTTCAAGGCACCGTCACCGAGCCCGGTGAAACCTTCGGCCAGCCTGGTTTTCACTTCCGCGCGCAACGGATCGGCATTGGTGGCAGGCACGTCCAGCCGCCAGACCGCGCCTTTTCCATCCAGCGGATACCCGCCGTCCCAGTCCGCGAAATACAGCCCGCCGTCCGGCCCCCAGCTCATGCCGATGCCCATGATGTCGCTGGAAACCACGACATCCTCCGCCAGCCGGAAGGACGCGCCCGCCGGCTCCAGGCGCAGGGCGTTCATTTTGCCGGAGGGGAACTGATTCAGGAAAAACCACCCGCGCCACCCGGGAGCGAGGGCGGTGCCGGGATTCCGGGCAAAGCCGGAGGGACCATCGTGGCTCGGGGCCAGCGGAGGGGTCAGGAAAAGCGGCTGCCCCTCATGCGGTGTTTTCCAGCGGCCTTCGGTCATCCAGGGATTCCAGCCAGTGTGATACTGCCAGGCGCAGCGCCAGCCGGAGTCGCTCTGCTCCGTGATGTGAACCAGGCGCTCCTTTTCACCGGGTTTGTCGGCGTCGTTGTCCACACCGAGGAGATTGCCAAAATCATCAAAGGCGATCTCCTGCACATTCCGCAGGCCGTGGGCGAAAATTTCAAACCCGCCGCCATCCGGCTCGCAGCGCAGCACGCAGCCCTGATGCGGCTGAAACCAGCGTTTTCCCTCCCGGCTCATCACATTCACGCCCTTGTCGCCGATGCTCCAGTAAATCCGCCCGTCCGGTCCGGCCGTCAGCCCGTGCATGTCATGACCGGCGTAGGCCATGTGCAGGCCGAATCCGTGAGCGATGCTTTCGCGCTTCTCCGCTTTTCCGTCGTCATCCGCATCGTCCAGCTTCCAGACATCCGGCGCGATGGTGGCGTAAACCGAGCCTTCGTAAGCCAGCACCCCGGCGGCGATGCCGGTGACCTCGGTGCGGAAATCCTCCGCGAAAACCGTGCGTGTATCCGCTTTGCCGTCGCCGTCCGTGTCGGCGAGGCGCAGGATTTTTTCGCTGGGAACGGTCAGATCCTGCCAGTCCACGGAGCCGTCCTTATTGGCGTCGGTCAGGCTGGCTTTCGGCGCCCGGAGTTTGCCCGGGGCGAGGATGTCTTTAAAGAAAGCGCTTTTTTCCTCAATGGATTCGTGCGCCAGATCCTGCGGCACCCAGTCATACCATTCGCGGATGTCGAGGTCCCCGACTTTCCGGCGGGTGGTCAGCGTCACGAAAACGCGGCCCCGGGAATCGACGGAGCACGCCACCGGGTCCGGCACCGCTATTTTATCGGACCAGCGTTCGGCTTTCAGCGGCGGCCGCTGCGCGGGGGACAGCGCGGGAAAAGCCACCAGCAGCAGCGGCAGCGGGAATGAAAACGAAAGCAGGGAAAAACGCGGGGATATCATCATCGGCGGCGGAGTTGTAGCGCAGGGTCGGGCAAAAGGAAACGGAAGGCGGGGCCGGGGGCTTTCCAGCGTTCGTTTTTACATGAATGCGGAACCGGGAACACCGGGACCAAGCCGCATGGGAGAGGCATCAGAGTGCCGCACCGCGTTCACAGGGCCCGGAAACCCTATAAAGCCCATGCCGCAGGGGAATTTCCCGTTTCCTCCTAACTGCCCGCCTGTCCCTGACGCCGGGCCACCGCGCTTTGAATCAGCCAGTACAGCATTTCCATCCGGCCGGTGGAGACTCCGGCGGCCTGGGCCTGGCGGCAGGGTTCACCCCAGATGGCCTCAACCTCCACTTCCCGCCCTTCCACAAAATCGATCATGCTGGAGGGACGGTAAGGCCCCATTGGCGGGGTGCGGCGGATCTGGAAATCGGCCCAGCCGTCGGGCATGGCGTGCCCCAGCGCCCGGGCGGCGGCCACGGTTTCGTCCATGAGACCGCGCACCGCCCGAGCCAGGGCGGGGTCGGCGAGAATCACATCCGTGGTGATGCCGCCGCCGGCGATGGCGAGGCCGTTGAAGGGAATATTCCACACCAGCTTCCGCCAGCGCACCGCCGCCAGACTGTCCTCCACCCGGCAGGGGATGCCGGACGCGTTCAGCATCGCGCCGACCGTCCGGGTCCGCGGCAGCGCCGGGCCGGTGAATTCCCCCAGAGCGATGTCGCCGTCGGAGGTGTGGGAAATCACGCCGGGCGAAAGGCGGTTGATGCACACAAAACACACACCGCCCATGACCTGCGCCGCCGGGTGCAGCGTCGAGAGGTATTCCTCATTCCCCAGCCCGTTCTGAAGCGTGATCAGCACCGTGCCGGGATGCAGCAACGGCGGCAGAAGCGTGGCCAGATCCGCGTTGGCCGTGGTTTTCAGCGAAATGATCACCAGGTCGCAGGGACCGATTTCCGCCGTGCTCCCGAAGACCTGGACGGATGGCAAATTAAAATCCCCGGCATGGCTCCGGATCTCCAGCCCGTGCTCCCGCACGTGGGCCAGATCGGAGCGCATCAGAAAACGCACATCCTCCCCGTGCTGCGCCAGCCTTGCCCCGTAATAACAGCCGATGGCCCCGGAACCCACGATGGCAATACGGGGACGGTCAGGCAACGGGACGGCCGGGGACCCGGAGACGGAAGCGGAAGCGGAGGAGTCAGAATTTTGGGACACGCCGGAAACTCTGCGGAAACCGCGCGCCAAGGCAACCGCAGCGTGGGCTGCGGCAGGAAAAGACAGCCTCCTTTCCCCAATCCGATGATTTCCGGCCTCCATTCCCCTTTCTTCCCGGCAGAGTGGGAGAATTGAAAAATCCCGAAGCTGAAATCAATCGATCAAGCTGCCTATCTGCCGATCGAAAATTTCACTGCACTACCCGAATGGGTATGTAAAATATACCCAAAACCGCGTAAACATTTTATAAATAAAAACTAAAAGGCGTCTGTGCCTCTCCATGCGCGAAATCGCCTTCAAAAACGAAAAATGTGAACATACCCATCTCAGGCTGGCATCCCGCCCAGTGGGTATCGCGGAATCTGAATGGCTCAGGGGACAGTCACTTCGAAAGCGTTGCCCCGACGATCGAAACAGGCTGGGATGCGGAGTTTTCCGCACTGGCCGGTTCCGGGAGAGTGCTTCCGGCGCGCAGGACCCAGACCACCAGCGCGGTCACCATTATCATCAGGCCGACGGCATCCAAAGCAGTGATCCACCCGCTTTTTCTCTGATTTTCCCCGAACAACCGCCCTTCCGAGTCACCAGCCCGCCCGCAGATTTCCTGCTCGTATTCCAAATACTCCCTGTCCTCAAGGCTCGTTGAGGAGAAAGGGACCATGCCGGATTCCGTGCTGTCGTCGTAACCGGGAATCCAGCCGGACAGGGGGCATGGCCCCGCCGGGGAAACAGACACGTGCCGGGACAGGGTGGAGAGCTCGCTCATCATGATTGGATCAAAGTTTGGATTCAGAGGCGGTTAACTCATAAAATAAGCCAAACTGCCATCCGCCGGATATGACGCCATAATCCTCGCACTCAGCGGGTTAATTCAAGAAAAATCTTACTATAAAACCCTTTACTACCCATCCGGGTAGTGCCAAATCAGGCATGGGGCATATCGTTAAAATTAAATAAACCAATAATAATCAACGTCCTGCCTCAATTCCCGCCTCCCGCGCGTTTCCCGGACCGTTCCCTCTGGAGCCGCACTTTCCCCGGGAATCCCTTCCGGGAAACCCTGCGGATGGCACGCGACAGGGCGGCGGAAGCGTGCTTAGGGTGCGGGGAAATGGCTGAGCTTGGAAAAATGAATCGACTGACGGTCGTCCGCGACTCCGTGTCCGGATTGTATCTGGACGGCGGGGAGGACGGGGAAATCCTTCTGCCCAAACGCTTTATCCCGCCAGGCACCGGGCTGGATGATGTGCTGGCGGTGTTTGTTTACCGCGACTCCGAGGACCGCCTGATCGCGACCACCCAGACGCCAATGGCGATGGACGGGGAATTCACCGCTCTGGACGTCGCGGCCTGGCATCCCGGCACCGGGGCCTTTCTCTCGTGGGGGCTCGACAAGGATCTGCTGCTGCCCATGCGCGAGCAGGTCGGGCACGTGACGCCTGGCGACCGCGTGGTGGTGCGGGTGTTTGTGGACGACCGCAGCCACCGCATGGCCGCCTCCATGCGCCTGGACCGGTTTCTGGACCGCACCCCGCCTTATTATGATGACGGACAGAAGGTGAATCTGCTGATCGCCTCGGAGACCCCGCTGGGCTGCAAGGCCATCGTGGAGAACGCCCACTGGGGCCTGCTGTATCACACGGACATGGCCATGCCCCTGATTCCCGGCCAGCGCCTGGAGGGGTATATCCGGACAGTGCGGGAGGACGGGAAAATCGACCTGACGCTGGACCCGGTCGGGTATCAGCGGGTGAAACCCCTGACCGAGCAGATTCTGCAGCTGCTCAAAAACGAGGGCGGCTACCTGCCCTACGATGACCAGAGCCCGCCGGAGGAGGTGCGCGATGTTTTCCAGACCAGCAAAAAAGCCTTCAAGCAGGCCCTGGGCGCGCTCTTCCGGGCACGCCGCATCCGCTTTGAAAAACCCGGCATCCGGCTGAATCCCCACAATCCGCCGAAGAAATGAGCGGGATCGCGGGTTCCGGGCCTGATTCGGGTTTGCTTTTAAAAATCAGGCACTGGCTGAAGCGTTACCTCATCCGCCGCCTGGCCTGGCTAGCGGCCGCGGTGCCGGGAGCCTGCCTCCTGATGCTGATTCCCCTGAAAATCTGGCCCTGGGACCTGGCGCGCCATTTTCATCTTTACTGGATGGCGGCCCTGGCTGGCCTGGCACTGATCTGCTGCGGTTTCCGCTGGTGGCGGAAGGCGGTGCTGAATGCGCTGCTGCTGGTGATTTTCGCCATCCCCCTCCGGCCTTATTATATTACCGCTCCGGATGCCGCGCCCGCCGTTCCGGCCGCGGCTGACGGAAAAACGCCGGACCAGACGGCCAGCCCGGAGTTCCGTTTCATCTCCTTCAATCTTCTGCTGGTCGAACGCCGGACAGCGGAAACGCTTCAGGCTCTGGAAGCTGCGGATCCTGACATGCTGCTGCTCATGGAATTCACGGCGGACTGGCGGGACGCGCTGAAGCCGCTGCTCGCCAAATACCCCTGGAAGCTGGGCCTGCCGCAGTCGGATTCGTTCGGCATCTGGTTCGGCTCCAAACTGCCGCTGGAGGAATCGCGCCTGGTGGTGGTCGGCGACGGCCCCTTCCCCACGGTCGTGGCCCGGGCCAGAGTCGGCCAGCACACGGTCGGCATTGTGGGCGCGCATCCCATGAATCCGGTTTTCCCCTCATGGTCGTCCATCTGGCGCGATCAGTTTGAGGCTTATCCGGCCTATGTGGCGGAGACCGGCGGCGATGCCCGGCTGTTTGCCGGCGATCTCAACAGCACGCCTTTCGCCGGCACTTTCCGAAGTTTCCTGAAAACGACCGGACTTCACGACAGCGCGTGCGGACGCGGTCTCATGAACACCTGGTCCGGTCCCGGACTGCCTTTTTGGCTGGGCCTGCCAATTGACCACATTCTTGTCTCCGACCGTCTCAAAGTGCTGGATTTGAAAACGGGCCCGAAGCTGGGATCCGACCACCGCTGGCTGGAAGCCAGGCTGCGCGTGGAATAACGCCGCATTTCCCCGGCCCCAATCAGCCAGGCATATCAGCTCTTTTGCCATGCGTGTGAAACCCGCCGTCCCGGTGCGGAACCGCGTCCGCTGTCATGCAGACTCTGGGCCGTGCCACCAAGCGTTTGCCGCCCTCAAAAAACCCGCATTTTACTCTCAAACCCCGCATTTTACCATGGGTTCTCATCATCCTTCCCGGGAAATAATTCACAATCCGCTCAAAATCCCAGGACATCTCGCTATTACAGTGTTCAGATATGCCAATTTCGTTTAAGCCCCATCCGAACCTCCCAACTCCTTCTTCAATCCGCGCGTCCCCGCCATGAATCCCCCTCCTGCACGCCTCCGATCACGCCGCCATTCCTTGCGGCCTCAAAAAGCTTCCGGCCACGTTCAGGGCCGCTGATTTTCAGCCGGCCCGCCAAAGCATCCACACCCGTCACCCCCTCTTTCCAAAATCAACTTGCCGCCCCCCATGCCCCCGGTTTTCTTATTCACAAAAATCCTCCGAAGCTTTTCCTCCATAGGCAGCACGGTGCTCCTGCTTCTGCTCCTGCTTCTGCTCCTGCTCTCTATGCGCGCCCCGCTTTCAGGAGCGGAGCGGTTTGGGGATTTTCTCTACACCGCGGATGCAACGTCGGTCAGCATCGCCCGTTATACGGGATCCGCAGCCAATGTGATCGTCCCACCCAAAATAGGCGAACTGCCCGTCACCTCCATCGGGGATTCCGCCTTCTCCTACTATTCCGGTCTGGTCAGCGTCACCCTTCCTGAAGGTCTCAGAACCTGTTTAAGATCTTGCGGATTGTGGTAAAATGGACGGCATGAGCACC
>JAZKFB010000040.1:0-1596 GCA_040386695.1 Verrucomicrobiota bacterium | reverse complement strand
TGCTCCGCGCCCGCCTCTTATGCCAGGCCGTTCGGCTTGGAATTTGAAACCCCGGTTCATTGAAGTCCGGAGCCATCCAGCAAGGTCCGGATTCCAGCTCAGCTTTCACGCGAATGGACAGATGACGCCATTCCGCCGACGGGGGAAGATGCAGCGTGCCGTCCGGCGGGGGCTCGATGATGGCGGTGAAGGTGCTCATGCCGGGCACGATACAGGCTTTCTCCTGTTCGTAAAGTTTCCGCTTTTTCACAACATATCACCCTGTGCTTGCAGGCGGCGGCGCGCGCTGGCAGGCTGGCGGCTCATGAGGGAAAACCAGTCATCATCCAGCGGCCTGCTTGCGGCCGGAAATTTTATCGTGGATCACGTCAAACTGATCGATTATTACCCGGCGGAGGAGATGCTGGCCAGCATTCTCGGGGAGCAGTCGAGCAATGGCGGCGGGCCTTACAATGTGCTGATGGATCTGGCCCGCATGGGCGCGCCGTTCCCGCTGGCCGCCGTCGGGCTGCTGGGGCGGGATGCCGCCGGGGAGTGGATTGTGGAGGACTGCGGAAAAGCGGGGATCGACACCGCTCAGCTGGAGCGCCGGGAGGGCATCCGGACCAGCTACACCGACGCCTTCACCGTCGCCAGCACGGGACGGCGCACTTTTTTCCATCATCGGGGAGCGAACGCCGCCTTCACCGGTGCGGATACGGCCCTGGAGGGCAGCACGGCGCGGCTGTTTTATCTGGGTTACCTGCTGCTGCTGGATACCCTGGATGAAGTGGACGCGGAGGGTCGCAGCGGGGCCTCGCGCCTTTTGGAACGGGCCTCGAAAGCCGGCCTGACCACGGTCGCCGACATGGTCAGCGTGTCCCGAGCGGAGCTTCTCGCCGGAGCCCGCAGTTCCCTGCCCTGGATTGATCATTTTATTCTGAATGAAATTGAGGCCGGCCAGCTCAGCGGCCGCGTTCTGCGGGCTCCGGGCGGCGGTCTGGACCGCCAGGCCACGGAGGAGGCGGCGCAGTCGCTGCTCGATTCCGGCGTCCGGCAAAGTGTCACCATTCATGCCGTGGAGGGAGCCATTTCCGTGAACCGGCAGGGCGTGACCTGGCAGCCCTCGCTGAACCTGCCGCAATCGTTCCTCAAAGGCGCGACGGGGGCCGGAGACGCTTTCGCGGCCGGTTGGATCCTCGGCCTTCACGAAGGCCTGACGCCCGATCTCGGTCTGAAGTACGGCGTCTGCGCGGCGGCGGCCTGCCTGTCCGACCCCACGCCGTCCGGCGGCCTGAAGCCTCTGGCGGAATGCCTCGCCCTCGCGGAAAAATTTGGCTTCCGGGATTGGTGAGTATGGATGATCCCGGCAGGAACCGGCGCTGTCTCCGCCCTGGACTGCGCGGGACTTGTCACCGCTTTCGCGGGCGGGACTTGTCCCGCGCAGGATCGGGCCGGGTGTGAATCCGAAGATTGACTGGTGAAGCACACCACGGCGACGTGTCGCCTTTTCAAAAAAGCGGCGGCAAGCCGCGCGCAGTCCAGGGCCTCTGGCCGGTAACCCTAAAGTCTGGAATGAAAAAAGCGGACAGAAGCCGAAAACCCTGATTTCATCAG
>JAZKFB010000039.1:100943-113162 GCA_040386695.1 Verrucomicrobiota bacterium | reverse complement strand
GTTTCCTCCCACGCCGCCCTCGTCGCCCGCCAGATGGGCAAGGTCTGCGTCTGCGGCGCCGCCGCTCTGGAAATCGACTACGACAAAAAAACCGTCAAAGCCGCCGGACAGACCTTCAGCGAAGGTGACTTCCTCAGCATCGACGGCACCGCCGGCACCGTTTACGGTGGCCAGCTGAAGACCGCGCCTTCCGAGATCATCACCGGCATCGTCAGCAACGACAAGGAGGCCCAGAAGACCGAGAAGTTCAAAAACTTCCTCCAGCTCATGAAGTGGTGCGCGCAGGCCACCCGCCTCGCCGTCCGCACCAACGCCGACACCCCCGAGCAGACCCGCATCGCTCTGGCGTTCGGTGCCACCGGCATCGGCCTCACCCGCACGGAGCACATGTTCTTCGAAGGCGACCGCATCGACGCCATGCGCGAGATGATTCTGGCCACCACCCTTGAAGGCCGCCAGACCGCCCTCGCCAAACTCCTCCCCTACCAGCGCGAGGACTTCACCGGCATCTTCACCGCCCTCAAAGGCCTGCCGGCCACCATCCGCCTCCTGGATCCGCCCCTCCACGAGTTCCTCCCCCACGACGAGAAGTCCCAGGCTGAACTCGCCAAAAAGCTCGGTGTCACCGCCGAAGCCATCGCCCACCGCGTGGAGCAGCTGCATGAATTCAACCCCATGCTCGGCCACCGCGGCTGCCGTCTCGGCATCGCCTACCCCGAAATCACCGAGATGCAGGCCCGCGCCATCTTCGAAGCCGCCGCGGACGTGGCCAAGAAGAAGATCAAGGTGAAGCCCGAAGTCATGATCCCGCTGGTCGGTTTCAGGAAGGAGTTCGACCTCCAGGCCGAAATCGTTCACGCCACCGCCAAAAAGGTCATGGCCGAGAAGAAGATCCAGTTTGAATACCAGGTCGGCACCATGATCGAAGTCCCCCGCGGCGCCCTCACCGCTGACGAGATCGCCACCAACGCCGAGTTCTTCAGCTTCGGCACCAACGACCTCACCCAGACCGCTCTCGGCATCAGCCGCGACGACATGGGCAGCTTCCTGATGCCCTACACCGAGAACGAAGTGTTCAAAAAGAACCCCTTCGCCACCCTCGATGCCAGCGGCGTCGGCCAGCTCGTCGAGATCGCCGTGAAGAAAGGCCGTCAGACCCGCCCCGACATCAAGCTCGGCATCTGCGGCGAGCACGGCGGAGACCCTGACTCCGTCAAGTTCTTCCACAAAGCCGGCCTCGCCTACGTCAGCTGCTCGCCCTACCGCGTCCCCGTCGCCCGCCTCGCCGCCGCCCAGGCCGCCATCGAGGAAAAACGCGCCGCCGCCGCTGTCCCCGCGAAACCCGCCGCCAAGGCCCCCGCGAAAAAGGCCGTGTCCAAGAAAGCCGCCGCGAAGAAGAAGTAATCTTCAGCCAGAGTAAACCACTCAGCCGCCCCGGAGCAATCCGGGGCGGCTTTTTGCAACCATCATGTTCCCTGCTGTTCTTCTTGTGCCCACCGATGACGGTCCTCGAATTGCGTCCGTCAGCATGGCCAATACGGATGAAATAGCGAAGGCAGCCCGTTGGCGACTACCCCGCGCTCTCGCTGGATTGAAAAATCCGACAGTAGATCAACTTGACCTGCTCCAGAAAGCCAGAGACGGAATCGAACTGGCGCAGCTTGCCGCAAAACGATGGCGGCACTACAGGGACAGCCATACTGCGGCCACCTCAACAGATGAACTCCGCACTCTGATCAAATCTGATCCGACCGGAGAATTTTGCTTTTTCCTCACCTTTTCGGCCGATTGGTTTCCGGGACGTATCCTTGGCGAGGTGATGCTGCGCAGAACCTGGTGCCATCATCTGTTCATGGATTTTCTCTATGTCCATCCCTCCATTGCCGGGCAAACTTCCAAAGTAAAAAAGGGAATCGGCTATGCCCTGCTGACCAGCGTTGCGGCCTCTGCCAAATTTCTCGGCATTCCCCTGGTCTGGGGAGAAGCCACCGAGACTTCCTCTATTTGGTATTCGAGGCAGCTTTGCCGGCCTGGCGATGAATCGGTGAAGGATCACTTTTTCATCCGTGAGGATTTGATTTCCCAATTTTCTTCGAATTTCCAGAAAAACCATTCCATCGCGCTTGCGGCCAACTTTTCCTGATTCAGAGACCAGGTTGCTTTTCCAAGGCTGCCGTGATAATCTGCCTTCATGGATAAGGCCGCACTTATATCATTTGTGGAAAAATTCTACGCGACCGATGTGGACTTCCCTGGCTCCTTAGGATCGCCACGGGGTGCCATCCTGATCAAAGGAACTCAAAAGCCCAAGGGCACAAAACAAGCTTCCATCACTCGGGCGTCCAAACCAGAGCATGTCCACAAAGTCTCAGCTGGCACCGAAAGCCGAGTCTCGACATCCTCCCGCTCCAAGACCGCAAGGCAGGCATTTCATCCAAGCCTTCCAGCTTGAATGCGGCGCGGACTGTCCGTGACCCTCACTTGTTTTGATATCAGTGGCGGGCGGCCGCTCCAACAGAAGGTTTTGAGCAGGAATCGGCGACGATGGTGAGGGGAATGAACGCTTGTTTTGGTGGGGGCGATCCAGGCTCCCGCATAAGATAGGCTGTGCGGGCTCAGGAGACGGGTGCCTCTGTTTGCTGATCACCGCACACAGACGCGGGCACTGAAGATTTCATCAAAACACTGACTTTGGTGCTTTTTGGAATCAGCGGGCTTGATCATGGCTGGGCATGATCGGAGTTTTGCTTTTTCCTTGTCCTCGGAATCCTTGCATGCTCACTCCCGCTGCAATATGGCCGTGCAGGGTGGCCTGGAGGGCGAGGCGGCAGTTTTTCCGGCGCTCGGCATCGTCGGGGAAAGCCTGGTTCAGCAGGGCCAGCAGGAACAGCAGGTAAACGCCGAAAATCGCCCCGGACAGCCCACCGACATCAGTTTCCGGAGCCAGCATGCCGCGCATGACGGCGGCGCGGAGCTGGAACTCCAGTCCGCCGAGGAAATCCTTCAGCAGCTGATCGTGGTCCCCCGTTCCGTCCGGCCGCGTGGTCAGCAGCACTTCGCGCATGATGGCCCGCGAAACGCCGCGGTGGGCGCCGTAAAAAGCGTAAAGCTGCTCAAACACATACTCCAGCTGCTCCGGCAGCGGCAAAGGCTCGGCAGCGGTCAGAACAGTGGTGAAGGCCGCTTCCCCGATAGCGCGCAGCTGCCCGCCGAACGCCGCCACCGCCAGCCGCTCCTTGGTGGGCTCCACGGTGAAGACGGTGCCGTGGGAAACTCCCGCGCGTCTGGCGATTTCCGCCGTGCCCGCCTGCCCGAAACCGTTTTCCTGGAAAACAGCCAGCGCCGCCTCCAGCACCCGGCGGCGGGTTTGAAGGCGCTTGGTTTCGGGCTTCGGCTTCAGTGGGCGCCGCTGCGGATCGGTGTCGGGTGATTCGGACAAGAAACGTGAGGGGTTGAAAATGAACAGGAAGCGGGGGGGAAGGAGGAATCTTTGGTCAGAGGTCCGCCTCTGTCGAGAGCCACCTGCGCGGCGGAACTCCATATTTTCAGCGGAGCGAAGCGCAATCCCGGTGTAGGAGGGACCGGGCCGTGCCCGCAATTTCCCCCTTACGATGAATCAGTTAATATTGGAGCTGGCCGCGATTCTGGTGCTGCTGCTGGCGAATGGATTTTTCTCCATGGCCGAAATCGCCGTCGTGTCCTCCAGCCGCGCGAAGCTGAAACATCTCGCTCTGCAGGGCGATCACCGGGCGGCGGCGGCACTGGAGCTGGCGGAGGAGCCCAACCGGTTTCTTTCCACCATTCAGGTCGGCATCACCCTCGTCGGCGTGGTGGCGGCGGCTTTCAGCGGCGCGCGCTTTTCCGCCGCCATCGCCCAGCCCATGCTGGAAATCGCCTGGCTGGCGCCTTACGCGCGGGAAGTCTCGTTTTCCGTGGTCGTGGCCGCGCTGACCGGCAGCACCCTGGTGATTGGCGAGCTGGTGCCGAAGCGCGTGGGCCTCAGCAATCCCGAAGGCATCGCCCGCGCGGTGGCCCCCACCATGCGGCGTCTGGCGCGCCTGGCTTCTCCTCTGGTGGCGGTGCTGGGATTTTTCACGGAGCTGTTCGTCAGGATTTTCCGCGTCCAGGGCCGGCCGGATGCCGTGGCCTCGGAGGAGGAAATCCAGCTGATGGTGCGCGAGGGCAGTCTGTCCGGGCATTTCCACAAAAACGAGGCCAGCATGGTCACCAGCGTGATGGCCCTGGATAAAGTCCACACCAGCGAGCTGATGACGCCCCGCACCCGCATCATCTGGGTCAGCGTGAACGACACCGACGAGACCCTGTGGCACAAGGTCGTGGTCAGCGGGCACTCCACGTTTCCGGTTTACGAAAAAACCCAGGACAACGTGCTGGGCACGATTTCCGTGAAGTCGGTTTACGCCAACATCGCGGCCGGCATCCCCCTGAAAATACGCCATCTGACCGTGCCGCCGGTGTTTGTGCCGGCCACGCAGATGGCCACGTCGCTGCTGGAGACTTTTCAGAAATCCGCCAACGCCGTGGTGCTGGTGCTGGATGAGTTCGGCGGGATCACGGGGCTGGTCACCCTGCACGATCTGATGGAGGCCATCGTCGGCGATCTCCCGTCCCCCGGCGACCACACCCGGCCGACAGCCCTGCGCACGGATGACGGCAAATGGCTGGTGGACGGCATGCTGGACACGGAGGGATTTGAGGAGCTCATCCCCGCCTGCGTCCTGCCGCCGGTCCCGACGCGGGACTACCAGACCATCGCCGGCTTCGTCATGAAACACCTCGGCCGCGTCCCCGCCGAGGGCGAAAGCTTCGACTACAGCGGCTACCGCATCCAGGTCATGGACCTCGACGGCTTCCGCATCGACAAGCTTCTCCTCATGCCCCTCCCGGAACCATCCGAGGCCGGCGCTGGCGGTGAATCAACGGGCGAGGCGGAAGTGGCGGTGGACCCGGAAATTTAAAAAGACGGCGGAACAGAAGGAAGCGAAGGGGAGCAAAGAGCGGGAACGATCCCGCGCATGGGCTGACGGTCGCTTCGGGCCCGGTTTGATCGGGACCAGCGGGCACGGCCTTGTTTTCGGGAATCAGCCGGACCGGATATCCGGCCGGACGGCTCCATCACTTGCTGAAGCTCACATTCAGCTGGCGCACGTTCATCAGGGGCTGGCCGGGGTCGAGGCGGGCGGGTTCGAGCCAGAGGCGCCAGGTGCCGGGGCGCGGGATCTGGAATTTGCCGGCTTCGACGGGGAGAAAATCCTCGTTGGAGGGCGTGGGACGGACGGGGGTTTCCGTCAGGCCGGCGGCGAGGCGGATACGGAAGGCGCGGGGGGTGCGCAGGCCGCTGGACTGGAGAACCTGAACGGTCGTGGTGCCGGCTTCGGGGACGTTCAGATCCCAGGCCAGGCGGCTGTTGGCGTCCTTCCAGTTGGTGACATACCGGGAGGTGGCGGAGTAATAAGCGTCCTTGTCCACGGCGAGAATGGCGGCTTTGCCCGTCTCCAGAGTGTGTTCGCCGGGGGTGAGGGTGAGGGCGTTGCGCTGGAGCGCGGTGATGGCTTTCGCAGCCTGAGCGGCGGAAACGGCCCAGGCGGGATCGGCGGTGAGTTCCTGGGCGTAGGCGGCGGATTCCGGGGCCGCGCTGCCGCTGAGGGCGGCGGTGAAGGCCTCGCGGTTTTTGGTGGAGGTCACCATCGGCCAGGCTTTGCGCAGAGCGGCGGTGAATTCGGTGCCGCTCCAGGCGGCGATGCGGGGAGCCATCCGGCAAAAAACGTTGATGAGCGCCTCCCGGTCCAGGGGCGAGGACGCGGCGGCGAGCAGGGCCTCGGCGGTGGACGGCTGGGGGGCGGTCCAGTCGGCCAGCAGGGTGATGGCGGTTTCGCGGCGGTCGCCGGGAATGGCCAGTTCGGCATTGATGGCGGCGGCTCCGGCAGGATCGCCGGTGGTGCCCAGCAGCCGCAGCAGATCCGGGCGCGAGGCGTTGTCGGTGCCGCTCAGGGCCTCAATCAGCGGCCGGGCGCGGTCGGAAGCCGTGAGCTCCTGATTCCGGTTCAGCGCGGCGGCGGCGGTCTGAAGCAGAGCCGTGCGGTTGCCGGGGGAGGTGATTTTCGGGAGAATCCGGAGCAATGGCTCCAGGTCGGACGGTTCCGCGATTCTGCCCAGGGTCTCCAGGGCGGAGGCGCGCGGCGCGCCGGATTCGGAAGCCGCGATTTTGATCAGCTGCGCCCGGCCTTCCGGCGACGGGTGATCGGCCGCGGCCTCCATGAGAATCAGCCGTCCGGCCCCGCTGCTGGTCCCCAACTCGGCGGCCACGGCGGCGGCGAGGGGAGCGCCCGTCAGTTTTTTCAGAACGGCGGCGGCTTTGGGCGCGTTTTCACCTCCGTCGCGGATCGCCGTGAACAGAAGTTTCCAGGAATCCGGAGTGTTGGCCGGAGACGGGGAGTCCAGCAGCGCCCGCAGATCCCTGTCCGACGGGGCGGCGGCGGTTTTCGGCTGACTGAGGAACCAGATCACGGCGGCTCCGGCGGCGGCCACCAGAACCAGGGTGATCCAGAGGCCGGAATTGCTTTTTTGTTTATGGGCGATTTTCTGGGCCGAGGCCCGGCTGCTGCGGGCGCTGGCGCTGGTGCCCTGAAGCCGCTGGGTGCCGCTGCCGGGCAGGCGCTGGGTGGCATTGCCGGGACGGATGACGGTGGTGGTGCCGCCGGGACCGCTGCCGCGGCCGACAATTTTCACGACCGGACCCGCGGGAGCCGCAGGGGGCTGGGGCGTGGGATTTTTGATGCCGGAGGTCTGCGCGCGGAAAAAATCCAGCGCCGTGCGCGCGTCCGGCGGACGTTCGTCCATGTCGCGGCTGATCAGCCACATCACCCAGTCGGCCATCCAGATCGGCAGATCCGCCCGGGCCTCGACCAGGTGCACCACGTGGTGCTGAAGGTGACTGACCATGACCTCCGGTCCCGTCTGGCCGTCGAAAGGGGCTTTGGTGGTCAGAATCTGATAGAAAATGCAGCCCAGCGAATACATGTCCGTCCGCGCGTCCAGCGGCAGGCGCTCGAACTGCTCGGGGGCCATGAAATAAATCGTGCCCATGATCCCCTCCTCCTGGTCCTCGGTCTGCCGGGTGGCGGTGAGGGAAAACTTGGCGAGGCCGAAATCGAGGATTTTGATCTGGAATTTCCCGCTGGCCAGCCAGATGACCATCAGATTCCCCGGCTTCAGGTCCCGGTGCACCAGTCCCAGGGCCTGGGCGGCGATCATCCCCTCCAGACTCTGCACGACCACTTCCTGGAAGTCGTCCACCGTCAGCGCGCCCCGGTCGATCACCTGATCCAGGGTCTCGCCTTTCAGAAACTCCATGACCACAAACGGCCCCTGCTCATCAGTGCCGACATCGTAAATGGTGACGATGTTCGGGTGCTGGAGCGACGAAAGGGTGCGCGCCTCGCGGATCAGGTCCTGGTGAAGGGCCTCGGCGCTGCCGGTTTCCGGGGGGCGGACGCGTTTCAGCGCCACATCGCGGTCAAGCTGGGTGTCGTTGGCCAGGTAAACATCCCCCAGGCCTCCCTGACCGATTTTTCCTTTGACGACGTAGCGCTGGGTCATGCGGGCTGGGCTGGGGGAAAAAGGTCGGGCGTGACGGGAGAGGGACCGCAAACAGGTCTCCCTTTTTGTTACGGGAGAAGAGCGCGGACGGCAAATATATTCGCGCCCAACTGCGCCGGAGAAGGCGGCAGGGCCGGAAAAGCCGGATTCGGGAACCGGTTTCTCCGGATTGGTCCGATTTTGCCCAAAATTAATGGTTGTTTGCGCTCAACGCCCGCCCCGAACAAAAAAACGCAACTCCTGGGCACAGGAAAGGAAGCGGATGGCATCCGCGATGCGCTATGATTGCGTCATGAGAGTCAAACAAGCGGCCAAGCCAGCCGCCGCTCTCCAGACACCCGCCCTTCCCATCCTCCCGCTTTGAAAATCATGACGTTTCCCCGATTCCGCTCCCTTATCCTCAGCGCCGCCGCCCTCGGCGCGGTCCTGCCGCCGGCCGCCGCGCACCAGATGTGGATTGAGGACCTGCCCTCCCCGGCCAGTCTGGTGGTGCGTTTCGGGGAATTCGGCGAGGGCGTCGAAAAATCCCCCGGCTACCTCGATTCCCTCACTCCGGTGGAGGTCTGGCAGCCCGCCGCCAAAGCCGGTGCCGAGCCCGTGGTGCGCGTGAGCACCAAAAAATCAGAATTTTTCTCCCTCAATGGTGAAGGCATCGTTCCTGAGCTGCTGGCCCAGACCGGATTCCCCGTGATGGGCAAACCGGGCGCTCCCGGCAAGCTCCCGCTCTTCTACCTCCGCTGGCATCAGGCCGGGCCCGCCGCCGCCGCCACTTCAAAGGAGCCCGCGATGACCATGGACATCGTCCCCGAGGGCGCGGGTGTGGTGCGGGTTTATTTCCGGGGCCAACCAGTGCCCCAGGCCGCTCTGACACTGTGGCTGCCCGGCGGTGTGGAATCCCCGCTGACCGCCGACGCCGAAGGCCGGGCCACCGTCCCCGCCGTGAAAGCCGGCCTGATTCTGATCACCGTGAACCAGAAGGAACCGCTCGCCGGATTCCAGACCGGCAAAGTCTACGACACCACCAGCCACAACGCCTCCCTGGCCTGGCGGCAGTCCTGAAAGGCCGCCGAAGCGGGCTTATGGAACCCATATTGACCTGCCGGGCCTGAAAAACCGCGCTCCCCGCCCGAACCGCCGCCGCCCCTGACGCCGCCCGCCGCTGATTTTCCCTAACTCCCCGAAGACTCCGCCATGCTGCACAATAATCTCCAAAGCCGTCTGCGCCTGTCCACTTCCCGCGTGCCCACCGAACGTGAGGCCCTCGCCGCCCAGGAGCGGAGCCGCGTGAAGGAAGCCACCCGCCGCCTGCGCACCCATGCCGAGAAAATCGCGTGGCATCTTGCGGAAATGGCCGCTTCGGCCGCCGCCGCCGCCTCCAACGCCGGCGGCGGAGCCAACCGTCCCGCGCATTCCTGATCCGTTTTTCTCCCCCCAGCGCCGGAACCCTTCCGGCCCACCCCTTTTCAACTGCCGTGTCGCGATGGGACTTGCCCGTCAGTTGAATCCCGTCCGGCAGCGCGGCGCTCTGGCTCCGCCCGCGCTGCCGGACAACCTTTTCCTCCTGTTCCTTTTTTGAAGCATGAACGACCGCATTCTCATTCTTTACGGCTCCGTCACCGGAAACTCGGAAATCGCCGCCCAGCGCACCCAGCGCGCTCTCCGCGAACGCGGTTACGACCCCGTGCTGGAGGACATGACCCATGTGAAAGCCCCGCTGCTGCTGGATTTCGGGACCGTGCTCGTCGTCACCAGCACCTACGGCGAGGGCGAGCCGCCCGACGGCTGCGAGGCTCTGCACGAGGCCGTGGTCAAGGATGAAAGCTTCCAGCTGAACGGCCAGCGGTTCGCCGTCCTCGCCCTCGGCGACACCGGTTACGAGTTTTTCTGCCAGTGCGGCAGGGACTACGACACCGCTCTTGAGCGCGCCGGCGGCCACCGACTCTGCGCCCGCGTGGACTGCGACATCGATTTCGACGACGAGCACGAGGCTTGGACCGCGGCTGTCCTCGACGCCCTCACCCATGAACGCGCCGGAGCCGCCTGAGGAGCGGCCGAAGGCCGACCCGTTGCCCGGGTAAAACAGGCGTCCGCCTGTCCCGCCGGGCATCCTGCCCGGTGCCCCAACCCCGGCTGCGGTCGTCCGGTCTTTCCAAAACCCGGCTCTTTCTCCCCTCAGGCTGACTCCGGCCCGATCCGTCAGTCCCGCCCCATCACTATCAGCCATCAACCCGCAACCCGCCCACCGGTTCCCCGCCGCCCATGGACCACTCTCCCCCGTCCCCGCCCCGACTGGCCTACAGCTTTCCCCATGGCACGTTTGATCTGGAGGAGGTCCGCCCCGACGCCTGTGTTTACGCCGAGGAGGACGGCACCGCCGCTGTGGCTCTGGAGGAAAACTGGCTGGCGCTTTTTCCCCGGCTGCGCGGCCTCGGCGGCGTGCTGGCCAGCGTCATGGGCGGGCCGCTGAGCGTTGCTCAAACCTGGATGACGCCGGATTTTCTCCGCGTGCCGGGATCGGATATCCTCATGGAGACAGTCACCGGCTCGGAAATCGACATGCGCCGCCTGGGCCGCGTGCTGGCGGTGGTGGAGCAGGGGCATGATTCCCAGGAGCTGGCGAATCTCCAGTTTTTCGACCTCGCGGGCGCGGGCTGCCTCAAGATTCTCCTGACCAACCTCAGCGATCTCGATGCCTTCCACCGCATCGTGGCCGATTTCGGGTGCAGCTACCGCATGCCCACTCCGCCGCCGCGCCGGGCTTCGGAGGAAAACGGGGCACTGCCGCTTTGCCGGCCGTCCACCGGACAGGTGCGCGGCCTCTGGCACGGACTCGGCCGCAGCGCGCCGGATCATTTTTTCCCGGGACTCGACGAAGTCCCCCGGCTTTCCGCGCTGGACGCGGCGGGACCGGATCTCACCTGGCCCATCGACCACGACACCTTCATGCGCGCCCTCGACTGCGGCATGGAGCCCGGGGCCACCCTGGAGGTCACGGTCCGGAATGCCGCGCTCCTTTCCCACGCCTCGCTGAATCCGACGCACCGCAACCAGTGTCCCTGCGGCACCACTTTTTTCAGTCCCTGGAGCCAGCTCACCCTGCGCCGCCCGGTCAACCCCGGCCCCGTCCGGGTCAGCCAGCTCCCCGCCGCTCCCCGGCAGCCCGCCGCGCTCCAGCTGGAATATTACACCGCCACCCACCACCTCTCCGGCACCGTCCGCCTCAGCACCGAAGCCGGATTCCAAACCCCCGCCCAATGGGAAAAAATCCTGCGCCCGGATTCAGCCGGGTAGAACAGGCGTTCCGCCGATCCCGCCTGGCATCCTGCCCGGTGCCGTTGCCGGGGCTCCCGGCGGCCGGCCGGCTTATTGCTCAAAGAGGATAGGTCTTATAGGTCCTATATGTCTTATAGGACCTATCTTCGGGGAATAGGATCTATCTCCGCGGAGCCGGGAGCATCCGGTGCTCCGGCACCGGGCAGGATACCCGCCGGGACCGGCGTCACGTCTGTTCCACCCATGGCCTCCCGCATTCATTGGCGTGCGGATGGCATTCAGACCGCCGGGGCGGGCGGACCCGGGGCCGGGGACTCTTTTTCCGTCCGGTGGTGCTGGCCTTTTTGAAGGCGCGCATCCTTCCAGGCGGCGATCATTCCCCGGCCTCCGTCCGCGCGGCCAAACTGGGAAATCAAAGAATCCAGCTCGCCGAATTTATTCTCCACCAGCGCGAAAGCCTGGGGCAGGCCCTTGGTCAGGGCCTTGCGCACCGCCGCCACCACGCCCGGGGTGTTCACGATGGCATCGTAGTCCGCGCGCTCCTTCGTCAGGGTGGTGACGGCTTCCGTCGTCACGCCATATTCCGCCGCTCCTGCCGCGTCCGCCCCGGCGGTGACCGCCGTCGCCAGATCAATCACCCGCTGTGACTTCGCCAGCAGCACCTGATCCCGCATCCGCTGCCACTCGGAAAGCGGCAGAGTCATTTCCACCGCCTCCGTCTCCTGCCGCGCATGGCTGAACCACACCCGCAGCGCCTGCGCCAAGGAATACGCCGCGTCCTCCAGTTCGGTCTCCTCCAGCTCTTTTTCCGCCACCGCTCCGGCGGGACCCGTCTGCTGCTTTTTCCCCGCCTCCTCCAGCGTCACCATCATCTGCCCGGCTTCGGCGCGCAGACGGGTGAAGACCACCGGCGGTTTGTCCCTCCAGATCATCAAATGTTCCGGGAGGTCCAGCACTTCCAGCGAGCGGCCAAAGGCTTTCAGACGAAGATCAAGTTGTTTGTTCATAAGTGCGGAAAAACCTGTCGAAAATGGCGTTTCCGGCAAGGTTTTTCCTGTATTTTTGAGCAATTCTTACAATTACCTAAGCCCGTGGGAGTTTTGCGCCCTCAACCCCGCCGGATACCAAGCCGCCCGCCCCAATCCGGGCTCCATCAGCGCCGATTACGGGATCATGCACGTCGGTTACGGGATGACGAGCGTCAGTTACGGGATGACGAGCGTCGGTTACGGGATGACGAGCGTCGGTTACGGGATGACGAGCGTCGGTTACGGGATGTCGCGCGGCGGTTGCGGGATGTCGCGCGGCGGTTGCGGGATGTCGCGC
>JAZKFB010000039.1:10748-100843 GCA_040386695.1 Verrucomicrobiota bacterium | reverse complement strand
CGGGATGTCGCGCGGCGGTTGCGGGATGTCGCGCGGCGGTTGCGGGATGTCGCGCACCGGTTACGGGATGTCGCGCGGCGGTTGCGGGATGTCGCGCACCGGTTACAGGATGTCGCGCGACAGTTACGGGATGTCGCGCGCCGGTTACAGGATGTCGTGCGCCAGTTACGGGATGACGAGCGTCGGTTACGGGATGTCGCGCACCGGTTACAGGATGTCGCGCGACAGTTACGGGATGTCGCGCGCCGGTTACAGGATGTCGTGCGCCAGTTACGGGATGACGAGCGTCGGTTACGGGATGTCGCGCGGCGTGCCTGGGTATTAGCCGCTCGGAAACGGGTGACCGCATTGCGGAAACCAAGGATCCGACTAAAGCGCGGCCAATCATTTATTGAACCCAAGCCACTCACGCAGGGTACGACCTTCGGTGCGAAGGGACTCCTCCGTATGGATGCCGTCGGCGTAGAGCACTTCGCCGGTCTCCAAATCCCAGAGGGCGGAGGCTGAACCCTGAGTCCACTCCTCTTGCGGGTGTTCGATGAAAAGCCATTCGCAGTGATCCGGATTCGGCAGAAAGAGCATCAGACGAGCGAAAGGGTGATTCCGCCGCAACTTATCGCGCCATCCCTCGGGCTCCCCTCCCGACAGAAGAGGCAGGAGAAAGAGCGCGCGCTCCGCGCGGTGCTCTAGCCATGAAGGACGAGCCTTTCTCAAACGACGGAGAGCCAGACCGGTGGCCGGAACCGCTGCGTCATAAGCGTCAAGCCAGTGCTCTGGAGGCAACGGGTTTTTCAAGACGAAGTGCAATGGCCCCGCAAGGTGGTAATCCCGCAATGTTCCCCTCTGTGGTCCCCAGCCGAGGGCGGGTAGCGCTTCCTCCAATGAGGGTTGGAAACTTTCTGAAAGTATATGCAGCCTAATAAATTGGAGAAACGGGCGGGATATTTTCTGACTGCAGGTAAGAATTCGATCGAAGTCGATTACGAGGGAGCTTGATAAATCACTCCCCAGGATAGAGCGGGAGTCCAAGCCGCGGGCCAAGCCGATAGCATCTTCAATATCGGTGGAAATGGTGAGGGCAAGTTCGTGTTCGAAATTGAGGGCGGGGATAGGAAGGTCGTAGTCCCTGCGGGCGTCGATAAACTGTAAGTCGCGAGCTATAAGTTTTCGCTGACCGCGAAACAGAAGAGTGGTCGCCAGACACGCCTCGCGCTCATGAAACAAACTTCTGCAGAGCAACACGGGGCTCAATGAAGGAAGGCCCACGCGAAGAGGCGTTTTAATTAAGGGCGTAGCCTTTCGCCTAAAATCCGAGGAAAGTACCACCCCTCGCAGCCAAGCGGGGAGCGCTCCCGACCATGCTGCGAGCCAACGCTCCTGTAAGGCTCCTAAATCCGGGAGAGACGATAGCGACGAGGTCATCGCGGATCGGTCCGCGCGCAGGCGCGGCATGGCCGCTCCCCGGAGATCCAGCCACAGCCACCCTCCTGTTCCCGGCCAGGCCGGGATGTTCCGGAGGATCAGCGGAAGCTGGCAATCCCGTTCGCTCCCTGACGGCACAAAGCCGGGAACGATCCGCACTCCGTTCACCAGGCACTGGTAGCGGCGGTCATGCTTCGGAAGCCCCGCTTCGCACAGCGTGTGCAGGGCCAGCCGGCACTTTCCGCTCGCCAGCGCTTCCGGCAGGGTGGCCCAGCGCTGCGGGTCGGCGGACCATTCGATCTCGTTCTCCGGCTGGGCCGCCACCAGACGAATGCGGCTGCCCGTCTCCGGATCCCGCCAGTCGCAGGCCCGCCAGTCCGCCGTGGCGGCTTCGGGAAGCGTTTCTCCCCATTTCTGGACCGCTTCCACCAAAGCGGGCCGATCTAATGGCATGAGTTCCGCAAAATGAAAACGGCCATCCACTCTGATACTTCCCGGATGAGGACCGAGAAACACGGGATACAAAGGCCAGACAATCATCCGTCCGATCTCGAAAGCCGGATCGCAATACCGGCGTTCCTCCGTCGCGGAAGTCTGGTTCTCAAGCTCCTCCTTCTGTTTATTGCCCAGCGGAATGTTATAAAACTCCTTCCTCAAACGGGCGAGGACCAGCTCCCGGTCCCACTCGGGCAAGGCGAAGAGCTTCTCCCCGTTTTCCCCATCCTTCAACCAAAGGGTCACCGTCGTGCCTGGCTGCCGCACGTTCTCATCCGGATAAAACGCCAGCAGTCCATGCGGCCCGTGAATGTCCGCGCGGAAGGGAAAACGCCCGTTTTCCTCCCATTCCGGTTGGGTTTTGTCCGGCCGGTGGGCGGCTCCCACAGGCCGGGTATGGATCTCCACATGGTCCGCCAGCATGAAGACGGAGAGGAAACCGATGCCAAACTGAGAAATGGCGGAGCAGACCAGGCCATGGCGGCGCATCTGCTCCTGCTCGCTGAGGAAATCCGGGGATTTATAATAGCTCCGGCCCACCTGCGTGAGAAAGCGGCGCATGGTGCCCAGGGTCATGCCAACGCCGTTGTCGCTCACACGGATCCAGGAGCGGCCGTCTGGCTCTGTGCCCCACTCGACGTGGACTTCACCGCTCCTGCCGGGGGACCAGTATTCGTGAGCCTGTAGTGGCTTTTCCACGCCGCCTTTACTTTCCAGCGCCGTTGCCAGCTGGTTGCGCTGGTCCCGCAAATGCACGGCGTCGAGAGCGTTCTGCACCAGTTCCCTCAGCGCCAACTCCGGTCCTCCGTAAAGACTTTCCCCCATGAGCAGCTCCACCACGGCATCGCGTTCCAGACGGAACTCGATGTCCTGGTAGATATAGCCGCCCTTGCGGCTTTTGATTTTCACCTCCGCCTTCGAGGGGAGCGCCAACGTGATTTCCTCCCGATGCTCCGCCGGCATCATCCCCCAGGCGGAACCGCACTTGGAGATTTCATCATTCATCCACTCCATGATCTGGTTCAGCGACTTCTCCACGATGGGGGACGGACTTTGCTCGCAGGTGTAGAGCAGGCGATTTTTGCTGCTTCCCGCCTTCCAGACCGGTGGCTGCCGGATGGAAAGATGCTTCCTCCATTCCACGCCACTGCGGGGGTCCGTGATGCCGCCGTGGTCGAACAGGATGGACGGAGTGCGGGAGGCATCGCAATCAAACACATCCGCCAGACGAAGAAGCCAACCGATCCATGTCCAATGGATGGAACCGAGACCGGCGTGGAAGTCCGCGTGCAATTCGTCACCGGTCAGGGCGCGCAGCTGATGCGGCAGCCAGGAGATACCCTGATTGTGACTGACCGCAGTGAGGATGACATTCTGATCCAGGGCGTAGTTGTCCAAGGCCTCCGCGATCAGCCGGTCACTGCCGGTTAAAAAGCCCAGCCAGTCCGCGATGCGGCACTGCCCGCTCTGGGAATCCAGACGCGCGTGGGTGTCGCGGATGAAAGCGGCGCGGATGATGCCGAGTTTCATATCGCGGTCCTTTGCCTTAGGATCGCGGCGGATGGATTCCCAAAGAGGATGTCCGTCGCGGTAGCCGCGCCAGGCCTGCACCCGGGGCGCGGCGGGAGCGAAGGGCGGATCGCCGGAACCTGGAGTGAGATCATGGCGGTCGGCGGCCTCAATGGCGGAAACCTCACCGGCTTCCAGAACCATACCGAGATCGTGGAGGAAACAGGCCCAGACGGCCATGGCGCAGTCGCCCGCTTCGAGTTTGTCGATGCCCTCCTTCCCGCCCGCCAGCTCCTCCATGAAGCTGAGGACATTCCAGAGGTGTTTGCTGTCGTGCAGGGTGAACTGCGGCAGAAACTGAACCACCTGCTTGCTGATATCCTCCGCATGACCCACCAGGCGTTTTGTGGCGGTGGTCAAATTTTGAAGGTTGGTGTCGGCATCTTTCGCCAGCGCTTCCAGCCGTTGGCAGAAAAGAGAAGTTTCGAAGGAATGGGCGCGGGGAGCGGTGTGTGGCATGACACTGGGAATTGAATGGAACAGGCCTTCGAACGGATCCGGGAATCAACGCCGCCGCTCCGGCTCAGGCCGGAACCACAAACGCCGAATTTGCGGAAAGTTGGCGGTCATGACTTCCCGGGAGAATCCAGGCGGTGTCATGACCGCGCGCGGAGCTTAGCAACTCCGCCGCGTTTGCCAACGTAAGGCTTTAATTCTCTGTGAATTCTCTTCGCTCGCGCCGTTGCGGGCGAGGCGCGGGTGCCTGAAGCCGTTGATTGAGTCTGGCCGCGTCCGGGAGTGCTGGTTTTATACGGTCCGAGGGATTTGGCGGAACTGAAGCCGGAGGCTTCACGGATATTAGCCGGTGGTTAGCGCAGCGACACCACCGGCAGGAGGCCAAAACGGTATCGCATCCCGGAGGATGCCAGACCCCGGGGGAACGCCATGAACCTGACCGGTCGTGCCTGCCAAGGGGCCATTGTCTGCCATCCCTCCGGGATGGATGACATCCGACGGGGGCGGTTCCGGTGGTGTCGCTCCGCTCAACCACCGGCTAATTTCTGTTTCCCCTCCGGGGAAAGGAAAACCATCAACCATGGAACCCAACCCATCCCTGCCGAACACTCCTGGCGCAGAGCCCGTCCGTCCGCAGTGCCCGGTTCAGGGTTGCGGCGGCATGTCCACGGTGGCCACGGCCATGGCGCACATGCCTTCTCCGCGGCCGGGGAAGCCCATGGTTTCGTTGGTGGTGGCTTTGACGCCAACCTGCCCGGGGGTGAGGCCGAGGACTTCGGCGAGACGGGTTTTCATCAGCGGGACGTGGGGCAGGATCTTCGGGCGCTCGGCGATGAGGGTGGAGTCGATGTTGTGGATCACGGCTCCGCGCCGGGTGAGAATCGCGGCCACCTGGCGCAGGATTTCCAGGCTGCTGATGCCGCGGATGGACTCGTCGCCGGGCGGGAAAAAGTGGCCGATGTCCGGCTCTCCGACCGCGCCCAGCAGGGCATCGGCGATGGCATGGCAGAGCACGTCGGCATCCGAATGCCCGTCGAGGCCCAGGCTGTGCGGGATTTCCACGCCGCCTAAAATCAACTTCCGCCCGGGGACCAGGCGGTGAACGTCATAACCAATTCCGGTGCGGATCATGGGGAGGGGGAGGGGGAGGGGGAGAGGGAGTTTTCAGTTTTCAGTGTTTCAGTTTTCAGAGGGCCAGGCAGACGGACGGTGTTTTCAGTGCTCCCCCCAGGATTCAGCCCGGCATTCCGGTTCTGAAAACTGAAAACTGAAACACTGAAAACTCCCCCCTTACCCCGCCATTTCGGCCTCGACTTCGGCGAGGGGGAGGAGGCCGTTGCTGGCGCACATGGAGTATTTTTCGGATTTGGCGTCGCGGGGGAAGAGGGGGGCGCGGCCACCGGCGGTTTCGACGAGGAGGATGCCGGCGGCGACGTCCCAGAGGCTGATGACTTCCTCAATGTAGGCGTCGAGGCGGCCGGCGGCGACATAGGCCATGCCGAGGGCGGCGCTGCCGAGCATGCGGGTTTTGCGGACCTGGGTGAGCAGGCTGCCGAAGCGGCGCATGCCGGCCTCGATGGATTCCTTGTTCTTGCTGAAGCCGACGGTGATCATGGCGTCGGCCATTTCGCCGCGTTTGCTGACGCGGATGGGTTTGCCGTTAAGGGTGGGGGTGCCGCCTTTTTCGGCGGTGAACAGCTCGTCCATCATGGGGTCGTAAATGACGCCGATAAGCAGCTCCTTCCCCTGACGCAGGGCGATGCTGACACAGAAGTGCGGGATGCCGTAAAAGTAGTTCACGGTGCCGTCGATGGGATCCACAATCCATTGAAAATCACTGCTCTGATCGCCCGCAATACCCTCCTCGCCGTAGATGGCGTGGGTGGGAAAAGCGCTGAGGAGAATATCGGTGATCAACTCCTGCGCGCGGACATCCATTTCCAGTTTCAGGTCGTACTGGTGGACCTCGTTGACGCCCAGATCCGTGCCGTAATTGGTTTTGATCAGGGCGCCGGCCTGACGGGCGGCGTCCACGGCGACGGACAGGAAGGAGGGGGCGTTTTCACTCATGACCCGGACCGGACCACCAGTTCCGCGCACACGCCAACGAGAATTTCCGCCAGCCGCGATTTCGAGTCCGGGGGAAGCCGCCGCACCTCCCCATCCGGAAAAAGCAGGGTGATTTCGTTGTCGTCCGTATCGAAACCGGTCGCGGTGCCGCTGACGTCGTTGGCGACGACGAGGTCACAGCCTTTCCTCCGCATCTTGCCCGCCGCGTTTTCCAGCAGATTTTCCGTCTCCGCCGCGAATCCCACGAGCACGCCCTGAAAACCGGCGGCCCGCGCGGAACCGAGAATATCCGGTGTCCGCTCCAGGATCAAAGTCAGCGTGTCGCCATGCTTTTTGATCTTCTGCTCCTCCACCCGCACCGGCCGGTAATCCGCCACCGCCGCCGCAAACACCGCAACCTGCGCGCCGGGCAGCGCCAGCATCACCGCATCGAACATTTCCTGGGCGGAGGTCACTTTCACGGGATGGACGCCCTCCGGGACCGCCAAAGCGACCGGCCCGGAAACCAGCGTCACCTCATGCCCGGCGGCACGGGCCGCCCGGGCGAGAGCGTAGCCCATCCTGCCGGAGGAGCGGTTGGATAAATACCGGACAGGGTCCAGCGCCTCACGGGTCGGTCCGGCGGTGATCAGGAAGTGCATGGGACTGAACCGGCGGTGAATCAGAAAGGCAATATTGAAATCCCGGCGAGCAGATTCTCGGCGGCGGCGTTGTTAAAGCTGGTGCTGCTTTCCGCTCTCATATCGATCAGGCTGTGCCGACCGCCAGGGCGGGGGACGGGGTGAAAACAGAATAGCGGGTCCGGGTCCGGAAGGACCGACGACAGGGCAGCCCCGGCGGCTGGCGCCAGCGCTTTGTTCGGCCCCGGAGTTTCGGAGGGATTGCTCATTGCTGCCAAAAGAAGGGCCGAGGTTCAGTGAGTCCAAGCCCGATACAACGCTCAATCCTCGCCGTGAGTTTGGGGTCTCCGATAAGCTGAATAATGGACTGCAGCGTGTCCGGGGCAATGACAGAATGCATGGCTCCGGCACGAACAAGCGCACGGGATACCCGCCAGTGCGGATCGGATTGCGGCAAGGCGGCAAGCTCCCGAAACAACCGGTCCACGATCCGGCCGCCCAAGGGGTGAGCAGCCTGATACAAAAGAAACAGAGCCTCCGCACGGCTGCCAACGGGGCAGGACTGCCGGGCCTCCTGCAAAGCCATATGCAGGACATCCTTGGCCTGTGAATGCAGTCCCCGCTCTGCCAGCGCCCGGATCACCCAAGCCAAAACGGAGCCTCTGCGATAGGCGTCGGAACACAATGAGGCTCTCCTCAAGGCTTTGCGGCAAACAACGCTGATGAGATTCTCCGGGCTGTAACGAAGCACGGCCGCGAGTGCCTGCGTGGCAAACCAGTCATCGGCAATATCCTCCGCCTGCGGGAGGGCTCTCCCGGGGTCGGAGACCGCTATCTGAATAACGTGATTACGCTGGTTTGTGGCGCTCACGGTTCAGGCCCGGCAGATGGATGGTTGATTGAGTTGCGCGCAGTGCCGCCTATTGGAATGCCCGCCCTCCTTTTCCGGAATTCCCGGCGTCCGGGCTACTTTTTGGTGCTGCCGCGGGCGGAGTTCATCTGGCCCATGGTGGGCATGGACTGCACCATGCCGCCGGGCATGACCACCAGAATCCCGGCATCGCCGTGGAATTCACCGCTTTCCGTCACCCACGGCTGATATCTGGATTGGTAGGCATCATCGTAATCCTCAAAGTTGGCGGGGAAGAAGGACGGGATTTTCAGGTCCTCCTCCTTGCCGACGCCCGACATCTCCACGGGCGGGCCTCCCGCCTCCTTCCTCATGCGGTTCACCTCGCGGAGGTGGGCGCTGCTGAACCAGTCCGCCTGGGAAAGTCCCCAGGGCTCCATCTCCTTCATCCACCATTCCCACAGATCCTCGTGGGAGGAGGTCTCGGGCTCATGGGGCCAGTCGTGCTTGGTGTTCACATAACTGGCCAGGGCGGCGTACATGCCCTTCATTTTGGTCACGGCGTCCGCCATTTCCGCTTTCGCTTTGAATTTGGAGTAGGCCTGAAAGGAGACCACGGCCAGAATGGCGAGGATGGCCATGACCGTGAGCAGCTCGGGCATGGTGAGGCCCCGGTGGAAATGGCGGCGCTGCGGGCCGGTGAGCTGAGGGGAGAGGCGCATGACGGAAAAGTGGAGGCGGAGAGGAGCGGAGAGCTTCAGATGTCGAGATTGCGGACGTTGAGGGCGTTGTCCTCAATGAACTGGCGGCGGGGCTCCACGATATCGCCCATCAGAATGGTGAACATGCGGTCGGCCTCCACGGCATTGTCCTCGTTGAACTTCACCTGCAGCAGGCGGCGGTTCGCGGGGTCCATGGTGGTGTCGAACAACTGGGCGGCGTTCATTTCCCCCAGTCCCTTGAACCGGCGGATCTCCACGCCCCGGCGGCCGATTTCGAGAACGCGGCCGAGGATTTCCGGCACCGCGAAAAGCGGCCAGGTTTTGTCGCCGCCCTCGATCAGCTCGAAAAGCGGCTGGTCCTGAGCGCTGAAGTGCTCCAAAGCGAGACCTTTTTCCTGAAGCTGGAGCAGCAGCCGGGAAATCGCGCGGGATTCGTGAATTTCATAAAGCCGGGCGCGGCGCTGGGTTTTGGCCTCGGCTTTGGGGGCGTTGGCGGCGGGAGCGGAAGTTGCCGCAGCGGCCGGATTTTCCTCAGCGGAGGAAGCCGTGGTGGCGGTGGCCGCAGCGACAGCGCTGAGGAGTTTCAGATCGGAGTTGGCCTCGCTGAAAACGCGCAGGGCGTCCTCATCCTGAAGGTAATGCACCTCCTCCTCGTTGCCCGCGCGGACTTTCACGAGGTATTCCGGCAGACGGTTCTCCGCGTGGTCGCGATAGCTGAGATAGGTGTCGAAATCCCCGCCCTGGCGCTGGATGATGTCCGAGAAACGCGAGAGCCGGGTGAGCAGCTCCAGGATTTCCCGCAGCTGCGCGGCGTTGATCAGATTACCGTCGGCGAGGTTTCTGAGCTGCACCTCCTCCGCCCCGAGGTCGATGAGAATGCGGTTCAGCGCGGCGTCGTCCTGGACGTATTCGCTGCGTTTTTTGCGCATGACCTGGTAAAGCGGCGGCTGGGCGATGTAAACATAGCCCCGGCGGACCAGTTCCGGCATCTGGCGGCAGAAAAAGGTCAGCAGCAGGGTGCGGATGTGGCTGCCGTCCACGTCGGCGTCCGTCATGATGACGATTTTGTGGTAGCGCGTTTTCTCAATGCGGAACGTGCCCTCGTCCTCGCCGGTGCCGATGCCCGCGCCGATGGCCGTGATCATGCTCTGGATTTCCTTGTTCTCCAGAGCGCGGTCCAGGCGGGCTTTCTCCACATTGATCAGTTTACCGCGCAAAGGCAGAATGGCCTGGGTTTTGCGGTCGCGGCCCTGTTTGGCGGAGCCACCGGCGGAGTCGCCCTCGACGATATAAAGTTCGCTGAGCGCGGGGTCTTTTTCCGAGCAGTCCGCCAGCTTGCCCGGCAGACCGCCGCCGGTGAGGGCGCTTTTGCGCACCGTCTCGCGGGCTTTGCGGGCGGCCTCGCGGGCGCGGGCGGCCATGAGAATTTTATCCAGCAGGCGTTTGGCGACTGAGGGGTTTTCCTCGAAATACTTGTTCAAACCATCGTAAGTGAGGCTGGTGACCACGGATTCAACCTCGTGATTCACCAGCTTCTCCTTCGTCTGGCTGGAGAAACGGGGGTTCGGCAATTTCACGCTGAGCACGCAGATCAGCCCCTCGCGGCAGTCCTCGCCGGTGATGGCGGGGTCCTTGTCCTTGATGAGATTGTTCGCTTTGGCGTAGGCGTTGATGGAGCGGGTGAGCGCGCCGCGCAGACCGGTCAGGTGGGTGCCGCCGTCGCCGTTGGGAATGCTGTTGGCGTAACAGAGGATCTGCTCGTTGTAGGAATCCGTGTACTGCAGGACCACATCGACGTAATAATCCTCCAGCGGCTTGCCGCTCTCGATTTCCACGCCGCGTTTGCCGCGGATGCTGATCGGCTCGGCGGGGAGCACGGTCTTGTTTTCCGCGAGCTGGTTCACGAACTCCACGATGCCCTTGTCGTAGCGGAACTTCTGGAAGCGCGGTTTTTCACCCCGCTCGTCCGTCAGATTGATCGTCAGGCCGGGATTCAGGAAGGTCAGCTCCCGCAGGCGCGTGGCCAGGCGGTCGAACTGGAACTCCGTGGTGATCGTGAAAATCGTGGAGTCCGGGAAAAACGTGATCCGCGTCCCGGTGTGTTTGCTGTTGTCCAGATCGCCGATGATTTTCAGCGGCTGGGTGGTGCGGCCGCGCTCGAAGGCGATCATGTAAATGTGCCCGTCCCGGAAAACCTCCGCTTTGAACCACTCGCTGAGGGCGTTCACGCACTTCGCGCCCACCCCGTGGAGGCCGCCGGAGTACTTATAGGCACCCTGTCCGAATTTGCCGCCCGCGTGCAGGTTCGTCAGCACCAGCTCGATGGCCGGCATTTTGAACTTGGAGTGCATGTCCACAGGAATGCCGCGTCCGTCGTCCTGCACGGAACAGGATCCGTCCGTGTGCAGAGTGACATCCACGACTTTGCAGTAACCGGCGAGGTGCTCGTCGATGGAATTGTCCAGCACTTCAAAAACGCAGTGGTGCAGCCCGCGCTCATCCGGATCCCCGATATACATGCCGGGCCGTTTGCGGACGGCTTCCAGGCCTTCGAGTTTGTCAATCTGGTCCGCGCCATACTCCTGGCCCACAGCGGGCATGGTGTCGGCATCCTGTTCGGGGAGGGGAACGTCCTGTTCGGAGAGGGGATCCTGTTCGGGCATGGGAAAATGAGGCAAAAACGTGCGCCGCACCGGGCGGGGAAGCCGGTATCATACGCCAAGGACAGAGGAGAACGCAACCCTGCACTCAACGGGCCGGATTTTCCTGAAGGCCAGGGAAGCGCCATTAAAATTAACACCTGATGGCTTGATCTTCTCCGGACCTCATGAATAAATCCCCCCGTCGCGGCACCCTGCCATTGATTCGGCACGGTTTCTGTTTCAGATTCCCTGTCTCCCCCCACAACCAATCCACCAGCACCGTGCTAAAACAAATTATCGGTCAAAAACCGCAACCTGTGGCTCCGCCGGCGCCCTCCGCGCCCGGAAGGCCCGCTGCTTATGCGGCTCCTGAGCCCACTTACGCCGCCCCCGCGGCTCCGGCCTATTCCGCTGCGCCCTCCCAATATTCTCCCCCAGCTCCCGTCAAATCCACTTACTCAATGAATCCCAACAAAAACATCCTCAGCAGCGACGTCGAAATCAAAGGCTCCCTCAAGTTCTCCAACGATCTCATCATTGATGGACGCATTGAAGGTGAAGTCACCTCCGACGGCAGCCTGACGGTGGGGGAAAACGCCCTCGTGATCGGTGAAATCCGCACGAAGTCCGTGATCGTTTTTGGCAAGGTTCAGGGGAACATCACCGTCACCGAACGCTGCGAACTGAAGGCCAACGCCATTCAGGAAGGCGACATCGTCGCCGGCACCATGTCCATCGAGGAAGGCGCCAGCTTCTCCGGTAAATCCTCCGTCGGCAAAAATGCCCTCAAAAACGCCGGAGCCGCCGCCGGAGCCCCCAAAGCTCCCGCCGCCGCGCCTGCGGCTCCCGCCGCGCCCGCTCACTGAAACCCGCGCGGGGAAGTCCGCTGACTCCGTCATGGCCGGAAACGTCGGACCCGCCCGCCGCCCGTCCGGAGGAATTTTCCGCTGATTCAGAAAATCGAGATCGAGTGCCCGCATTGCGGCTCCCGTCAGAAGGAGTCCGCAAGCGGGCTTTCCACGTACTGCCGGAATTGCGGAAAGCATATCCGCCTGAACGGCACGCTGCCGTCCCTCGGGGGAAAAACCGGATTCTGGCCATTCGGGAAAGCCGGAAGCTCCACGCCCGCAGCCACCCGCCAGCCCAGCGTGCCGCTGCAGCTGCTCGGCAGCAATGCGGAGAACGGGGAAATGGTTGCCAGCACCGGGGCTCCCCACTCATCCCACTCCCATCACCCGCCCGCAGGACCCGCCGGCCGCCGGGAGGTGGAGTGTTTCGACTGCCACGCCATCAACCGCGCATCCCTGCAGGCCACTTCCACCGCCTGTTCAAACTGCGGGACTTATATCGATCTGAGGAACTTTGACATCCGGGAGCGCACCACCCAGAAAATCCGCACCCGGGGCGATGTCACGGTTCACAAAAAAGGCGCGCTGCTCGGCACCGCCATTCACTGCGGCAGCCTCATTGTGGAAGGCACCGTCGGCGGCAGCATTTACGCGCAGGAAACGGTGCAATTCCGCGTTTCCACCAAAGTTCTCGGCGAGCTGCGCTGCCGGCGGCTTATCGTGGAGCGCAAATGCCTGGTGCACTGTCTCCAGCCGGTGCATGTGCGGGAGGTTGACATTGAAGGCGGTTTAACCGCCCGGATCTTCTCCGGCGGCCCCGTGCGCCTTCACCGTCACGCCCGGCTGGAGGGCAGCGTGAACGCCCCGGTTTTCATCATGGAGCCCGGGGCCGAACTGGAGGCTTCCATGCACATTTTCGGCCGGAATTCCGGTGCGGGTGATGAATTCAATTAAAGAAAATCCCGGGAGCGGTGGCTCACGCGACCCACTCGAAAAATCCCATGCTCTCAAGCTCGCGGCGGAGTGCCCATTTTCTGGCCGGTGACAGCGGAACATGCGGGGCGCGGGGCGGGCCGACGGGGACGCCGAGGATTTCCATGACCGCTTTGGCGCCGGCCATGTAGCCGAAGGACGAAAGCAGCCGCCCCAGCCGGACCACGCGGAACTGCTCCTCCCGCGCCGCGTCCGTGTCCCCGGCGGCGAAAGCGGCCAGGAGGCGGTTGAAGATGGGGGCGGCGAAGTTGAATCCGCTGCCGACCGCTCCCCGGGCACCCAGCGTCAGCGCGGCCAGCAGATGCTCGTCCACTCCGGACGGCAGATCCCACAGGCCGTCGCCCGCACGCAGGCAGAACTGATAGGCCACGAGGTCGGGGTTGGTGAACTTCAAGCCGGCCAGGGTGGGGATTCTTTCCCCGGCCATGGCCAGAAAATCGGGCATGGGAAAAGCGACGCCGGTCATGGCCGGGAAGTCGTAGAAATAAAAGGGAGTGGCGGGCGCGGCGGCGGCGATCTCCCCGCACCACGACACCAGAACCTCCAGCGACGCCGGTTTGAAATAAGAGGGAGCGAACGCGGCGATGGCGGCGGCCCCGCGCTCCTCCGCCCGCTCCGCCATGGTCCGGGCGTCGATGAGGCAGTTTGACCCCACATGCACCACCACTTTGGGCCCGGAGGCCCGGCAGACCTCCAGCCAGCGGTCCGACAGCCGGAGGCGCTCCTGAAGCGTGAGACTGTGGCACTCCCCGGTGGTGCCGCCAATGAAAACGGTTCCCACTCCATGATGGGTCAGGTGCGCCGCCTGCGGCTCGATGACGTTCAGGTTCAACGGGCCATCGTCGTGAAATGGCGTATGGGTGGCCGCGACCAGGCCATGGAGAGGGTGGATCGGTGTCATGGATATAAGGCAGGATCAGTCAGGACCGGTTTCGGAAAAGCGCGGTTTTATCATCAGGACAAGCACCACGGAAACCATGGCCGCACTGGCGAAAATGCTGAAAATTCCCGCCAGCGGCACCCGCTGATCCCGAAGAATGCCGAATCCCCAGTCCGCCAGTCCTCCGGCGCTGATGCTGACCAGGTTCATGATGCCGTAGCCGGTCGCCCGGTGCCGGGGGCGGGTGATCTGGCAGAGAATGGGCATGTTGTTGGTGTCGAAAAATCCCCAGCCCAGCCCGAACAGGATGAGAAAAGCCACCGCCACCCAAAGCTGGCCGGTGGCGGGCGAATAACCCACGCCAAACAAAGCCGGAACAATCAGCGCCATGCCCAGAGCGCTCACAAACAGCCGCCCGCGCGGATTCCGCCGGGTCCAGCGGTCCGCGAGCCAGCCGCCGCCAAAAGCCCCGGCGATGGCCGCCAGCTGCCAGTACAGCGTGGCCGAAACGCCGGCTTTTCCCTGGCCGATATGAAATTCGGTCTTCAGAATCGCGGGCATCCAGTCGCGCACAATCCACGCCGCCAGCGCGGGCAGCGTGAAGCAGAGCACGAGGAGAATGAACGACCCGTTCCCCAGCAGGGCGCGCACGGAGGCGAGCGGGGAATCAAAACGGGAGCTTTCCACGCCGCCGTCGTTGCTGGGATTGTTTGTGCAGACGGCGGCGGGCGGCCGGGGGGCGTCGCGCAGTTTCCACAGAAGCGGCACGGCGTAGAGCATGCCCGCAATGCCGCAGGCGTCGAAGGCCCAGCGCCAGCCGAGAGTGGGAGAGTCGGCGGCGTAACCGCTGAATCCGCCGATAATCACCCCGCAGTAAATGCCCATCTGGTGCAGGCTGACGGCCCGCGATCGGGTGGAGCCGGTGTGGTAATCCGCGATCAGCGCCAATGCCGCCGGAATGTAAAAGGCCTCGCTGACCCCCATCAGCCGCCGGGCGGTGAGCAGTTCCTCGTAGCTTTGAACGTGCCCTGTCCACCAGGTGATGGCGCTCCAGGCGAAAAGGCTTCCGCAGATGGTCACCCGGCGGCTGAAGCGGTCCGCGATGTAACCGCCGACAGGGCTGAGCACGGCATACACCCATTTGAATTCCCCCAGCATCCGGCCCCAGTTGGCATCGCTGCTAATATCCCCGATCTCCGTCATGACGGAGGTTTTCATGGCCGCGAGCATCTGGCGGTCGAGGTAATTCAGCAGCGCCACCGGCGCCAGCAGGGCCACGATCAGCCAGGCCATGCGCCCCGGTCCCGCGCTCTGTTTTAATGTTCCATCAATTTCCGCCATGCGGCCCATGCTGTCAGGGCCGCCGGATTCAGGCAAGTTTTTGATTGGGGCACTTCCTTCCGTTGGGAGATCAGCCGGTCCGCTGTTTTCAGCCGTTCAGGCTGAACTGTCCTCTTTTCAGCCTCAGCGCAGAGCGTTCTCCTTCAGCCATTCCTCGCGGCGGCGGACGAGTTCCTGATACTGGGCGCGGAGTTTGGTGACGTCCTGGGCGGAGGAGCGGGCGAAATTATTGTTGGCTCCAAAGCGGGTCCAGGGGCCGTCCGGCACCTCGTCGGCGGCAGCGAAACGCCAGTCGCACTGGGCTCCGCTGCTGATGCCGAGGAAATCGCGCACCGCCGGGGAGACGTCGAGGCCGGCCCCGTTGTTCTCCATGTTTTTGGGCGGGGCGCCGCCGAAAACGTAGTTATGGTCATCGGTCACGAACGGACCGCAGTCCTCCCACTGGGCAAAGCAGGTTTTGTTGCCGCAGCGGATGGCGATCCAGATGCCGCGGCAGACGCTGCCGCTGTCCATGCGTTTGCGCAGGCTGTACCACGGGATTTTCACCTTGGCGACGTCCGGGTTCGTCATGTCGTTGAAAGGCAGCGCGACATAAAAAGGGTTCAGCCGGGGAATAAAACCCTTGGGATGGAAATCGTAGGTCCGGTTTTCACGGTTGGGATCATCGAAACCGCCGTAGTTGGCCTGCCACTGGGTATCCCAGGAGCTTTTATGATTGGGAACCGTGTTCCGGCCCTCCGCCTCCTCGCCGATCCAGAAAATGGTGGTCGAGATATTTTTGCGCCAAGGGAACTTCGGCGTCACCTCGCGGGGCCGGGTGGGGGCGTAAACGCGCGGCATGGGGGCCATGGGGCCGATGGCTCCCTGGGCGCCCCTGGGGGAAGCTCCGGCGGTGGCGGCGGTTTTGACCGGAGTGCCCGTTTTCGCGGCAGCCACGGCAGGAGCCGTTTTTTTGGCCGCCGCTGTCACGGAAGCCTTTGAACCTGTGGCTTTAGGCCTGGTGATGTCCGCCAGCGCGCCGCCGATGGATCCGAAAAACAGGGTGCCTGCGGCCAGCAGAACAAGGGAGTAAGGATAAGCTGCCATCGTTTAAAAAGAGGAACCATTGAACGGTTCCGGAAATCGGCCGCCAGATTACGTATCCTGACAATTTCACGCAACAAAAAAAATTCCCGGCGGAAATTGATGGCTTTCCCCGTTGCTATCAACGAGTTACGAATGGGCGGCTCACGTGTTTTTCATGATCGCGCTCTCCCCGGTCACTCCACCTGAAGCGTTCCTTTCATAATCATCCAGTGTCCGGGGAAAGTGCAGATGCAGGGATAAGACCCTTTTTCGGCCGGCGCGTTGAAATGAATCGTGAAATTCCCGCCGGGCAGGGTCATGTCCGTCCACGCGAGGACCTCCGGGACATCGGGGACATAATGCCGGGCGGCTCCGGCGGGGTCGCCGATGAGCCGGTTGCTCAGAGCGCCCACTTTCTCCACACTGCCCGGCTTCAGCAGCACCCAGTTGTGCGGAACGACGTCGGGATTGGAAAGGGTGAGGGAAAGCCGCTCCCCGGCGCGGGCTTTCCATTCGCGCGTGGCGAACTGGAGGCCACTGGCGGTCCCGATTTTCAGCTCCCGCCCGGCGGGGCCGGCGAGCCAGGGATTCGGCACGGCGGCCTGGGCGGTGACGGCGACCGCGGCGGCGGTTTCCCCGGGAACGGGCCGCGTTTTGGCGATGGGAAGGTAGCCGGGGAACTCCGTGAACGGCGGCCCCAGGTGGTGGATGGTCAGAAAAAGATCGCGCTGCACCGTCCCGTTCACCGCCACGAGGAGGTGGAGCTGGTTCACGGGCTGGACTTGCGGCATTTCGAGGAACAGCGTTTTCCCGTCGGCCAGCACCCGCGCGGAGCGGATGGCGACGGGATCGTGCCCCGGCCGGCCGGGCCAGTTGGCGGAATATTCCGCCGAACCGTAGGCGGAGGCGTAGAGGTAATTCCAGGCCTGGGCGAAGTGGCTGGAGGCTTTTCCGGCGACAGCGGGGTCCAGCGGGTCCGAAAATTCGAGCAGCACCCCGTTTTCACGGACCTGGCAACGCACCGGCAAATTCACCGGACCGCCCGTGTGACGGACGCGCTGGAGGCAACCGTCGCCGGAGGTGTAAGTGCCCCAGCCGCACATGCCGGTGACGTAAAGCTGTCCATCCAGCGGGCTGAACCGTCCCCGATGGACGCCCGACAGAAAATCCCCCGGCAGCGGCACCGCCGTCCCCTGCGGGACGCCGTTCACGGTTTCCCGCAGCACCAGCAGGTGCGTGCCCGCGCCGTGGGAAAGATGGATCATCTGCCCTTTCAGCGGTCCCCAGCGGTCGCTTTCCACCCAAGTCTGGCCGCCGCTGGAATTGTCCACGCCGCGCGGCAGATACAGTAGCGGCGGGCGGGTGACCACGCCGGGTTTTGGACCGGGATAACCGTAATAGCCGTTCGGCGGCGTGATTTCCATGATCTGGGAAGCCGGCGTCCAGTCGCCCTCCTGCACGGAAGTCGTGAGCACGCCGTCCTGGTTCAGGCCGATGCCGTCGGGATTCCGGAATCCCGTGCCCAGCACCTCCATGGGGCCGCCCGGTTTGATCCGGAAAACCCCGATGTTGCTGGCCGCGGTGTAAAACCACCCCTCCCGGTCACGCTCCAGACCGGTGGTGAAGTCGTGACCGGAAGGCGAGGTCGCGTAGGCGTTGGTGAGGCATTCGTAAAAATCCGCCTCGCCGTCGCCATTCAAATCATGCAGCGCGGTGATCTGGTCCCTGCCCAGCACCACCGGCCCGTCATCCACCATTTTCAGGCCCAGGGGCTGATGCAGCCCGGCCGCGATGCGCCGCCAGACGAGTTTTTCCAGAGAATCCGTCACCCCGCTGACCCGCCAGACATCGCCGGTGATGGTGCAGACCGCGATATCGCCGTTTTTGTAAAAATCATGTCCCGTGGCGAAAAGCAGCGCTTTCCAGGGATTTTCCAGCGGCAGGGTCAGGGTATCCACGGCATACGGCGCGCCCTCTCCGCGCAATCCCTTGGTTTCCACCACCTGCGGCCACTGCGGGGGGCCGCCGCGCAGGAGTTCGCGCAGCGGGTGTTCGACGGCGGGCAGGCGCTGGCGGACAAATTTCCCGTTTTCCTCCCAGGCAGTGTCCAGCATTTCCTGACCATCCTGCCGGTAGCTGAAAATCACGCGCGTCCCGTGACGGTAAAACCCGTGGTAAATCAGGGAAACTTCCCGCTTTTCGGCCGAAGGCGGCGGCACCGGCTGATCGGGCACTTCCGCGAGGGCTTCCGGCACCACGGTTCCCCGCAGCGCCAGACCGTCCATCAGCCCGTGCCGCGCGGGGCCAAACCCCACAAATCCATCCCGCCAGACCACGCGGAAATCCATTTTCTCCGGATCAAAACACGCGGACAACCCACCGCTGCCCGGGCTCCCGTTCAGCGGCCCCAGCTGCACGCAGACCGCCTTCGGCACCGTCAGACGGTTTCCCCGGAAAACGCCGGCCATCACCGATCCGAGTTCCGTGCGCGTCCAGCGGTCATCCTCCCACACGGGCTCACCCTGATTGCCCCAATGCCCGTTCTGAGCCCCGTCCAGTCCGGGAAATTCCGGCAGCAGCACCCCGTCAGCCGGGTGATCCCGGAACCACCGGGCCTCCTTGCCGTAAAAATCATAAAGCCGCTCCCGGTTCACAAACTCCCGCCAGTGCGGCCACAGCTCCGGCTGCAGGGGATCGCGGACATACGGGAATTCGCCGAGCTTCGGCGGCGCGGACGCGGGAGCTTTCCAGGAAACCGGGACGGGTTTCGGACCGCCGCCGCCGGGAGCGGCCATCTCCTTTTTCAGCCAGTTCAGCCCGTCCAGATTGTCCTTCAGCCGGGCTTCCGCATCCTCATCGGTGTGGTTCAAAATCCCAAGCGGTCCGCGCCAGCCGCTGGCTTTAATGGCTTGGAGCACGCCCAAATCCATATCCCCCTGTCCCAGAGGCATGATTTTGCCGCCCGCCGCCTCGCCGCCGCTGGACATGCCGTTCAGATTCAGCGCCAGCAGATGCGGCTTCATTTTTTCCAGCACCGCCGGGAAGTCCCGCATGTCGCCGTGGCCGTGGTGGAGATTGTAAACCAGCCCCACATTCCGCAGCCCGTCGCGCTCCAGCCGGGCGACAATCGCCAGCTGATTCTCCGGTTCCCCGAACCAGCCGCCGTGATTATAAAGGCCGACTTTGCAGCCTGCCGCCGCCGCCGCTTCCGCGATGGGCCGGATGACCGCCGCCTCCGATTCCACCAGCGCCGTCTGAGCCGCCGCGTCCCCCGCCGCCGGAGCCGGCACGCCATGGGTGATCCACAATTCCGGATGCACGCCATGGCGGCGGATCACGTCGAGGATCCGTTTGGCCTCGTCATTCAGCGCCCCGGGAAACCACCACGCCGTCAGCTCAATACCGCGCTTTTTCAGCGCCTCCAGCTCCGCGTCAAACGTCGGGATGTGCTCCGCGCGGTAATCATAAGCCAGCTTCCGGATTCCCAAAGCCTCCAGCATCGCCGCCCGCTCCTCCGGCCCGCGCTTTTTGGAATCAAACGGCACAATGCACCACGCCGCCAGATTGGCCTGATCGAACACCTCCCCCGCCGGAGCGGCTCCGCCATCCGCGGCGCGCGAAACCGCCGGGGGCAGGCAGACACTTAAAGCAAAAAACAGCAGAATCAGCGCACGGGACATAGCGGAAAAAAGCGAACAACAGGAGAGCGGGACCGGAGAAAACGGAAAACCGGGAACCCCGGAGCCGCCGCCCGCCACGCCCTCCAATACGGCATTTCATATTCCCTGTATCAGACCACTGCCGGCGCTCCGCTCCGGAACAGGAAAAGGGGGGCCTTCGATTCCCCGGGGAGGAAAGCCCCGTCCCCGGGGAAGTAAGCCGCGTCCCAAGGGAAGGAACCCGCGTCCCATGGGAAGGGACCCGCGCCCCCGGGGAAGGAACCCGCGCCCCCGGGGAAGGAACCCGTGTCCCAGGGGAAGAAACCCGCGTCCCAGGGGAAGGGACCCGCGTCCCAGGGGAAAGAAGCTCCTCTGAAGGCAGGCTGGCGGCGCGGCCTGGTTTTTCGTGGGCGGGGAGACGGAAATGGGATTGATTTGCCATCAGGGACCCGTAGGCTGCCGGTCCCTCCGCCGACCTTTGATGAAGCGCGGAGGCGGGAAGGCAGGAATGTTTCCGGCAAATCCTTCCCCTTGTCCAATCACACCCTCACACACGGAATCTTTCCGCCCGTCATGTCCGATCCAGAACCTATCGACCTCTCCCAGCTGCTGAACATGAATCTTGCGCCCGACTGGGTGGAGGATCTGCAGAAGCGTGACACCGCACCCGGGGAAGTGGTCTGGGGGCGAGCTCCCGGCACCGGAGGAGGGGGCGGCGGCGGCCAGCGTGGCTTTGATAACCGGGGACCGCGCCGGGATGGCGGCGGCGGTGGCGGCTTTGGAGGCCGCGGCGATTTTAACTCCCGTGGCCCCGGCGGTCCGCGTGGTCCCCGCAATGACGACCGCGGTCCGCGCCCGGCGGGCGGCGGCGGGGGTGGTGGTTTTGGTGGCCCCCGCCCGGCCGGTGGTGGAGGCGGCGGCGGCTTCGGCGGCCCGCGTCCCGGTGGTGGCGGTGGCTTTGGAGGTCCCCGCCCGGCGGGTGGCGGAGGCGGTGGTGGGTTTGGCGGTCCGCGCAATGACGGCCCCCGCGGCCCGCGCCCGGATCGTCCGCAGGGCGACGGCCCGCGTGGTCCCCGTCCCGAAGGGGGTCCCCGCCCGGAAGGCCGCGGCGGTCCGCGTCCCGGAGGTGACCGCCGTGAAGGAGGCGGAGACCGTCGTGATGGCGGTGGACGGGGAGATTTCCGGGGCCGCGGGCCTCAGGGCGGACATGGCCGTTTTGACGACCGTCCGCATATCGAACCGCTGCCCGGCTGGAGCGTGCGCCTTTTTGCCGAGCCCCGCTCGCTGGAGGCCATCGTCCGCCAGATCAAGGCTTCGGGCCGCGCCTATCCGGTGTTTGAACTCGGCCGGCTTTTCCTGGCGGGCCGCGACCGGTATGTCGTTTCCTTCGCCCGTCAGTCCGCGCCCGCCGCGAAACGTCCGGCCAAAGGCGAGCCCGCTCCGGAAGCTCCGGTGATTGAGGGGCCGGCGGAAATTTTCCAGGTGGCCGCCGACAGCTCTCTCTGGCTGAGCCGCGACGAGGCCATCCGCCACATTCTCCAGGGCGGAGGCCTTCAGAATTATTACCGCCGCGAAACCATTGCCATCGACCCGCCGAAAGGCGCGTTCACCGCAGTGGCGGTCTGCGGATTCTCCGGGGAAATTCTCGGCCCGCCGAACCATCACTCCTTCCAGACCACCGTCGCCAGACTGCACCGGGAGAAGTTTTACAATCTCCCGATCGACCGTTACAAGTCCCGGATCCGCACGGAAAAGGACGAGGCCCTCGTTGCTAAATGGCTGGAGAGCCAGAGCACGACGGTGGTTTACGTGCCGGTGACGCCCGCCGAGCTGGCAGCCGCCGCCAAAGCCAAAGCCGATGCGGAAGCCGCCGCCCACGCCGCTCCGGCGGAGGACCAGGCCGTCGCGGAATCCGCCGCCGCTCCCGCCGGGGAAGCTGCGGTTGAACCTCAGTCCGAGTCTGAATCCGTCTCTGAAACCCCCGCTTCCGGCGCGCCGGAGGAGAATGTGGCCGCCGCCGCCGCTTCCGCCTCGGAGGAAATCCCCGAGGAATTTGTGAAGGAGCCCGGCAACGAGGCCGCCGCCACCCACGCCCCGGCGGAGGACGCCCCCGTGCCCCTGAAAAGTCAGGCCGAGATGGAGGCGCATTTCCTCCAGCACCACGCCGCCACCGCCGTGAAGGCCGTGACCCGCGCCAAGGTATCTGGAAATATCCCCGGCAAACTGCTGGCTCCACCCCTGCTGGCGCTGCTGCGCATCGAAGTCGAACAGCAGCAGCGGTTCCCGATGCAGCTGGTGCAGGACCTCTGCCGCGATCTGGAGAAACAGAGTCTCAAGTTCTTCAAACGCGACCGCAAAGCCACCTTCGTCTGCCGCACCCGGCCGCATTACATCGCGGACGAGGCCCACCTTTCCCCAAGACTGCGCAGCATCGTCGGCGTCGTCCGGGCGAACCCGGGCATCACCCATCCGCGCCTTGTTTCCACCCTGGCCCCGCATGTGGACAAGCTGTCCGATCACGCGGCCGCTGCCGCCGTTCCGGAAACGGAAATCCCGGCAGCTTCCCCGGAAGCCGCTTCAAAAACCTTCGGCACCCCCGCCGCCGTGGAGAATGAGACGGTTCCCGCTCCTTCCCCGGTGACGGAAACCACTCCCGCAGCCGAAACCGTCAGCGCTGAAGCCCCCGCCGCGGAATCTGTGAACGCTGAAGCCGCCGCCGAAACGCCGGGGGTGGAATCCGCAGGCGCCGAAACCGCCCCGGAAACCCCGGTTGTGGAAGCCGTGACGGCTGAAGCCGCCGCCGAGTCCGCGGTGGAAGCCGCTGCCGAAGGGGAAGCCACCGGAGCTCCAGTGGAGCCCGCCGGCGCTGAGGAACCCGGCACTCCGGTCGAGACCGCCGCCGCCATCGAAACCGAAACACCCACCGAAGCTGAAGGTGAAACCGCCGCTCCCGCGCCGGTTGCAGCGCCCGCTCCTGTTTCTGAAGCCGCCGCTCCCGCCAGTCCGCTGCCCGCCCCTGCCGCTCCCCCGCATCACCTGACTGCCGACGAAATCGCGGTGCTCCAGGATCTGCGCTGGCTGGTGCAGGAAGGTTTTGTGACGGAATTCGCCAGCGGTGAGCTTCAGGTGCTCGGCCGCCCGCCGCAGCCCGTTCCCGAGAAAAAGGAGAAGGAAAAAGCTCCCGCCGGCAAAAACGCTCCGGGAACCGGCAAAACGGATAAAGCCCCGCAAGCCAAAGCTCCCGACGGCGAAGCCGCCGCTGAAACAGCGGTGGAGTCCCCGGCCGATACTGAAACGGAAAGCGCGCCCTCCCCGGAGGCCCCGGCCACCACAGAAGCGGAAGCGAAAGTGGAAACCGCCCCTGAGCCCGAGGCTGAAACCCCCGCTTCCTCCCCGGAAACTGCGGAGGAAAGCCCGGTTTCCCCCGAAGCGGAAAGCACTCCCGGAACCGCCGCCGCTGAAAAACCGGCGGAGGAGCAGGCCTAAGCCTCCCATTCTCCAACGATCATCGCCCGCCGGTCACCGGCATCCGCTTCGGATGCCAGTTGACCGGCGGTTTTGTTTTCGGTGCGGTTTCCGGGAAAAACCGACCCTGTAAAAATAGGTCCTATATGTCCTATAGGACCCATAGGACCTATCTCCAGCCCCCAGCCCCCCTGCCCGCTCAAATCACCGGGCCACCGTCAGCACAATCACACGGGCCGCACCGGCGGATTTTTTAAGAACGGAGGCGCATTCGTGGGTGGTGGAGCCGGTGGTGAAAACGTCATCGATGAGCAGGACGTTTTTCCCGTCCAGGCGGGTGAGCGCTTTGCGGGAGACGGTAAAGGCTCCGGAGAGGTTGGCGAGGCGTTCTTTGCGGTCCAGCCGGGCTTGGGCCGTGGTGTAGCGGGTGCGGCGCAGGGCATCGTGGCAGGGGAGACCCGTGAAACGGGCCAGCAGCCGGGCGAGTTCGGCGGACTGGTTGAAACCGCGCTCCCGCAGGCGCCGGGAATGAAGAGGCACCGGGACGATGCCCCAGTTTTCGGCAGCGGCGGGCTCCTGGATTTCCGCCAGCCGGGGATCGGCCAGAGCATCATGAAGCCTGCGGGCCAGGGCCAGCCGCAGGTGCAGGCAGCGCTGATATTTGAAACGGTGGATGGCTTTGCGCATGGGCCCCGTGCTCTGCCAGGCGGAGATGGCGAAGTCGAAATCAAAGGGATGACCGGCGCAGTTGGGACAGTCAAAGGGCTCAGTCAGCTTTCCGCTGAACGGTTCGCCGCAGGTGGCGCAGAAGGGGGGACGGACGGGCTCCAGGTCCTTCGCGCAGTCCGCGCAGAAATCGGCACCGGAGTTTTCGGGGATACGGACGGCGCAGGCGGCGCAACGCGGCGGATAAACGAGGTCCAGAAGCGGGCGCAGTCCTCGTTGGAGACGGGAAAAAAGCCATCCTGGGCCGGTATCGGGGTTCCGCTGCATTCAGCCAAGTGGCGGGTGGAGGGATGAATTTGCGCGGTCCGGTGAAGCAGAAGGAATGGCTTATGGCGGCGGGAGGAATGGCGGCGGAAGGCTTGAAATGAATCTCCCTGCCAGGACGCCCGGCCTTCTGATTTTCAGGGATCGCCGGAGGGGACGGTGAATTCCGGGGCCTGGAGTTTGCGCTGACGGAGATGCAGCCACCCGCCAACTCCAAGTCCCGTGATCACCAGCACCCCGAGGGGCACGAGGCCGATTTTCAGCTGCGTCCCGATCAGCGGGATGGCGTTTTCACCGGTGCCGAGGTTGAATTTGCCGTCGCGGAGCGCGCGGGTGGTCAGAGTGGAGCCCATGTAGAGCGTGTTCACAAAAATCCATCCGGCGTGCAGACCCACGGGCATCCACAGGGAGGCGGTGCGCACGCGGGCGACGGCGAGGATGAGGCCGATGGCGAACAGCGTGAGAAATTCCGAGATGAAAAGCGCGGGACGGGCATTCCGCTGGAAAATCACGGTCGTCATCGCGAAACCGCTGCCGGCGTTGATCCTGGAAGGGGCGAACTGAGCCATTTCAGGATCGATGATCCAGTCAATTTTCGCGGGATCATTGGCGCGGGTGGTGGCCAGCAGGGTCCAGTTCTGCTTCTCCATCTGGGAAAGGGCCTGGCGCTGGACTTTATCCCGGACGTCGATGGCGGGGGCCTGGACAAGATGGAGAATGGAGAAAAAGGCGGCGACCACCACGATGGCTTTCCACGGTTTGGCGGCGCGCAGGGCGACGCCGAGGAAAATTCCGCGGAAAACCCATTCCTCGACCACCGAGGCCCCGGCGGCGCTGAGGAACGCCTGGGTGAGCACACTGTCCCAGTTGGCGTCCGGTTTGCGGATGAAGGCTCCGGCCTGAAGCAGGGCGATGCCCATAATGGTCAGCAGACCCCCGGCGATGATGATGCCCGTGAGAAGGTCCGCCAGCCGCAGGGGATTTTTCCGCAGCCCGAGCGAGTTTTTGGAAAGCCCCATCCACTTCAGAAACGGCCACAGCAGCCCCAGGGCGGAGACCAGAAACGCGCGGTTATAATAACTGTCGAACTCATGCAGGGTCAGCTTTTTGGCGATCCAGCCCAGCACCGGGGTCTCCATCTGCTTGAAGCTGACCAGCAGCCCCGCCAGCCATTTGCCGCTGAAATACAGGCCCGGCGCCAGAACCGCGCCCAGCAGCAGCACGGCTCCAAGATAAAGGACGATCCGCAGCAGCGGACCAGGACGGCGGAAAGGGGAAGCGGCGGAAGCAGGCGGCACGGGATGGGGGAGAAATGGGGTGACGGGACTTTGCAGGGGAATTTTAACCTGAATTCGGCTCTGACGCGCCACGGATGGCACGGGTGAAACGGATTATCACGGATTCAGCGGGAGAAAAGGCCGCACCAAAGCGGTGAAACCAGCATTTCCCTGTATCCGTGAATATCTGTTTCATCCGTGAAATCCGTGGCCCGCCTTTTCAGGGTCCGGGTTTAATGCATGGCACGGATGAGCCGGAACCAAAGCGCAAACCTGAACGGCGGCCGGACAGATTCAGAAAGCATCCGTCGTTCCCCGCCGCCTCTTTTTCTCCTCCTTCGTTTCCTTCGCGGCCTTTGTTCCACTTCCTCCTGCTCCCCGGGTTCAATTCCTTACCGTCACCGCCTGCAAAGCATAGCGTTATCAGGCCCTTCCCGGTTGCGTGGGCGGGGTCGTGCTCCTAGGAATCACGCTCTTTTCATGCAGCGGGGCAAAATCAGACCCCGTTTTTCATATCCGTATTCTCCAACACCCTGACCGGCCCCTTTTTCATGAACACCGCCATCCTGCAACAAGCCGCCAATGAAGCCCGTGGTCTCGCCATGGACGCCGTCCACAAGTCGAACTCCGGCCACCTCGGCCTGCCCCTGGGCGCGGCGGAAGTCGGCGCGGTGCTTTTCGGCGAACTGCTGGTCTGCGATCCTGCCGCCCCGAAATGGCTGAACCGCGACCGCTTCATCCTCAGCGCCGGCCATGGCTCGATGTTCATCTACTCCTGGCTGCACCTCAGCGGGTATGACCTGCCGATTGAGGAAGTCGCGAACTTCCGCGCGCTCCACAGCCAGACTCCCGGTCACCCGGAATCCTTCATGACCACCGGTGTGGAATGCACCACCGGCCCTCTCGGCCAGGGCGTGGGCAATGCCGTCGGTTTCGCCCTCTCCGGCAAACGCGCCGCCGCCAGGTTCAACACCAGGGAGCACACCATTTTCAATCACCACGTCGTCGCCCTCGCCGGGGACGGCTGTCTCCAGGAGGGCGTGGCCCGCGAAGCCGCCGCTTTCGCCGCCCACAACGGCCTCGACAATCTGATTCTGATCTTCGACTCCAACAACGTCACCCTCGACGCCATGGCCAAGGTCACCCAGAGCGAGGACGCCGCCGCGTTGTGGCATGCGCTCGGCTGGGAAGTCACCACCATCGATGGCCACGACCTCCAAGCGGTGCATGACGCCATCGAAAACGCCAAAAGCAGCGACAACAACAAGCCGAAGTTCATCATCGCCAAGACCCTCATCGGCAAAGGCATCCCCGAAGTCGCCGGCACCGCCAAAGCCCACGGCGAAGGCGGCGCGAAGTTTGTGGACGCCGCCAAAAAGGCGCTGGGTCTGCCCGAAGGCACCCATTTCCACGTCAGCGACGAGGTGAAAGCCCACTTCGCCGACCTCAAATCCAAGCGCGCCGAAGCCCACGCCGCCTGGCAGAAAACCTACGACGCCTGGGCCGCCGCCAATCCGGAGCTGAAAGCCGAACTCGACGCCTCCCTCGCCCATAAAACCACCCCCGAGGAGCTGCTGGCCGCCATTCCGGAATACCCCGCCGACAGCAAAGCCGCGACCCGCAATTCCGGCGGCGAAATTCTGAACCACATCGCCAAAGTCCTGCCGAACGTGATCACGGGCAGCGCCGACCTCTTCGGCTCCACGAAGAACTATATTAAAGACGGCGGCGATTTCTCCGACAAGCTGCCCCTCGGCCGCAACATCTGGTTCGGCATCCGCGAGCACGCCATGGGCGCCATCTGCAACGGCATCGCCTACGACGGCCTCTTCCTCCCCAGCGGCGCGACCTTCCTCGTTTTCGCCGACTACTGCCGCCCCAGCATCCGCCTCGCCGCCCTCAGCAGTCTGCCGGTGACCTACATTTTCACCCACGACTCCGTGGGCGTCGGTGAGGACGGCCCCACCCACCAGCCGGTGGAAACCGTCAGCGGCCTGCGGGTCATCCCGAATCTCGACGTCATCCGCCCCGGCGACAGCGAGGAGGCCGCCGCCGCTTTCGCCGCCGCTTTCACCCGCAAGGATGGCCCCACCCTGCTGGCCCTGAGCCGACAGGACATTCCGAATCAGAGCAGCATCCCCGCCAGCGTCCGCCGCGAAGGCACGCTGAAGGGCGGTTACGTCCTCATCAGGGAAACCGGCGACCTGAAAACCATCCTCCTCGCCACCGGCTCCGAACTCCAGTGGGCCGTCGAAGCCGCCAAACAGCTCGGCGACGGCGTCCGCGTGGTCAGCCTTCCCTGCTTCGAGCGCTTCGACCGCCAGGACGCCGCTTACCGCGAGTCCGTCCTCCCCGCCAGCTGCACCAAGCGCATCGCCATCGAGGCCGGTGTCAGCGCCCTCTGGTGGAAATACGTCGGCACTGAAGGCAAAGTCCTCGGCATCGACCGTTTCGGCATCAGCGCCCCCGGCAACATCGTCTTCAAGGAACTCGGCATCACCACCGATCACCTCGTGGCCGCCGCGAAGTAATCCTTCGAAATTCCCGCAAACCCCGTCCCGGCTTCGGCCGGTGGCGGGGTTTTTGGTTCCGTAAGAGTTTTCATTATGCCCTGTCTCCTTTTGTAAGCGTGAAATTCAATTGCCCCTTCCCGGCACGAAAACTGCGGAAGTTTCCGTTTGATAAATGTGAAAATTAAATGAAACTTTAAAGCGCTCCTTGCAAATTATTTAAGTGAAGTTAAATGTAAACCCGCCGATTTTGCCGGTTGTCCGGCATTCCGGTCCCTTTTAAAATCCAGACACAATGAAGGAACTGATCACGCAGGGGGGGCCCCTCATCTTTCTTCTCCTGGGGTGCAGTTTTCTCGCTGTCGGGACTTTTCTGGAAAGGTTTTTCCATTTTCACCGGTCAACGATCGTGGTGCAGGACCTGCTGCAGGGTTTGGGAAACCTGGTCAGCCGCAAAAATTACGTGGAGGCCCTTCACGTCTGCGCGGGCACGCCCGGCCCGGTGGCCCGGGTGATGAAGGCGGTGCTCATGCGTCATGAGGCTCCGCGCGCGGAATTGAAGGAGATCGTCCAGGAGGCCGGTCAGCTGGAGGTTCCCCGCCTGGAGCGCTCGCTGCCCGTCCTGCTGTCCATCGCCTACGTGGCGCCGCTGATCGGGCTGCTGGGAACGGTGCTGGGTCTGGTGGACACCTTCCTGCCGGTCGCGCAGAACGGCTACGCGACCAACACGGAGCTGGCGCGGGGCGTTTACCGCAGCCTGGTCACGGCGGCGGCGGGCATCGCGGTGGCCATTCCGTCCTACATGCTTTACGCCTATCTGGCTCAGAATGTGAAAACGCTGATGCACGACATGGAGCGCGCGGGCATTGAAATCGTCAATCTCCTCATGCAGAGCCGCCAGAACACCGACATTGTCGAGTTCAAGGAAGGGGCCCGGGCCGTTGAGGAAAAACGCCGCAAAGCCGGCACCGGACCGTCGCTGATGAAATAAGGACGGGATTCCGCCGCGGTTTTTGCTTCCGTTCCCTCCCCGTTTGTCCGCTTCCGGTTTTCCATGAAGCTCCACAGCAATCTCACCCTGCGCCCGGATTTCCTGTATCTGGCCCCGCTGCTGAATGTGGTGATGCTGCTGCTGATTTTTTTCCTGCTGAACTCCAATTTCGTCGTCCGCAGCGGCATCCGGGTCGATGTCCCGGTTTCCGCCTCCAGTCTGAAACCGATGGAGCGCGCCCACAGCATCACCATCACGGCGGGCGATCCCCCGCAGGTGTTTCTTGGCGAGCGGGAACTTCCCGTGAGCGATCTGAAAACCGCGCTGGAAGCCCTTCAGAACGAGAGCCGTCACGTCATCATCAGCGCCGACAAAACCACCTCCGTCGGCCTCCTCCAGGACGTCCAGAACGCCGCCATCGCCGCCGGCTGCGAAATCGCCATCGCCACAAAAATCGCGCCATGACACCCGGCTGCGGATGATCCGGGCCCGGGATGGCCGGGCGGCATGGGGATTTCAATGCGGGACGGCGGCGGATTTCAGGGCGGCCACCAGCGGATCATCCCCGCAGCCGGCGGCCGGGGCGGTTCTGGACAGGGTGGCGAAAGCCGCCAGATCGGCCTGATACTGCGCCAGCCGCAGTTCATACCGCCGCCGGGTTTTGGTGCAGACGAGGGTCTGCGGGGAGCCTTTGCGCTCGGTGACGTGCGTCATGTCGAGCTGATGACGCACAATGGCTTCATGAAGATGCTGGCGGCGTCCGGCGTTGATGCGGAAGCGGCGGATCTGTTCCACCGGATCGGCGGCAAAGGCCGAAAGCTCCACGCAGTCGGCGCAGAGACAGGGGTCTTTGACCGGCTGGCTCCAGTCCGCAGGCGGCTGCGGCGGGGTGGAGCTGCGGTGGAGCAGGGATTCCGCGGCATGCCGCCACAGCGGGGCCAACGGGGGCTCCGGCCTGGTTTTTGACTCGCTTTTCGCCTTGGCTCCCTTTGGCGGAACGGTCTTCCCGGAAGCCCTGGCGGCGACCGCCGCCAGGGCCGGTGTCACGACAAGAAGCGGATCAAATATGGCGGGAGAGGCGCGCATGGCCTCCGCCAGCCGGGCCAGCCCTGCGGTGCCGCCGAAGATCCCGGCGGCGGCGAGAAGATCCGCCACCGCGGAGGAAATGTCCGTTTCCCCGTCCGGTTTGGGACTCCAGTAGGACCGCATCCCCGCCGGCTGGAAAACATAGGGATCGTGCGGCAAGGGAAGCTTGGCCAGATTCCCGCAAAGCGCGTCCACAGCGGCCTTTCCCCAGCCGCCGGCCGCCCCGCCGGGCGAATCCTGAGTCAGCAGTGTCAGCAGATTCACGATCCGGCCAAAACCCCGGGCCGTGTGGTTCTGAATCAGCGCCGTCATGAATTGGGCCGCCGCCTCAGGACTCACCAGACTCAGGCTGCCGGGCAGGGCCTCATTTTCCGAGCCGTCAAATTTCGGGGCCACCACCCGCAGAAGGAAAGTGGCGGCTTCGCGCGCGGCCCCGAGCTGATTCAGCGCCCGCAGCATGGCGCTCCGCTTGTTGTCCGGAGGAGTTCCGGCACCGGACCAGTAAGCGGCATACGGATAATGGGCGGGCTCGCCCCACCGGGCGATGATCTTTCCCGCCAGGCGGATGGCCTCCTTCCGTTCCGCCGCGGCGCCGGGGGCCAGACCGCGCACCCGCTCCTCCAGCCAGGGAGCCACGGATTCCGCGCCGGCCTGGAGCAGGACGTCCACCGTGCGGTCCGCCGGCCAGAGAGTGAGCACCGCGCGGTGGTAGGAGCGCTCATAACTGGCACCCTCGTTGCCGGTGGCCTCGCTCACGCTGTCCCGGTCGGGCTTCACGCCGTCCAGCGCGCCTGCGGGAAGGAGTTCCCCCTCCTCAATCGGCACCCGGGTCCAGGCGGGCGACGACCCGTCCCGCGCCCGCCAGGTGTCGATCACAGCGGAGGTGTCGCAGACCTCCACAATCTCGTAATTCAAGGAGGCTCCGTCGCCGTTCTCATCGCCGTCCCCGTCTTCATCCTCATCCCGGTGATACCCGCGCCCCCGGCTGCGGCGGCTCCGGTAGCTGAAATCCGGCTCCGCGCTCCCGGTCTCCTCAATACTGGCCATGCCCAGATGCACCACGCCGCCGGTCTGACCGGCGGCCGCGCCCAGCACGACGGCACGGGCCGCGTCCGCGTTTTTTAAAGAGGCGAAGGACAGTTCCGCCGGGGAGTAAAGGTGCTCCAGCAGCCAGACCAGTTTGACCGGCGCTTCCGGTGCCGAGAAGACTTTGCGGATCAGCCCGGCCACCGCGAGAGCGGGACCAGCCATGTCGGGAGCCGAAGGGGCCGGATTTTTGGAGCTTTTGGAGCGCTGCTGGATCAGATTGTAAACCAGACACACCCGGTGGCCCCGGGTGACCGGTTTCACCTCGTGCTCGCAGTCCGCGTAAAAAGCCGCCCAGACCAGCTCCGAGGGCTCGTCCGTTGTCAGGCTTAAAACGCGCTCCTCCCCGGCATGGCGCACATGCAGGTCCCCTCCCCCGTGATCCGAAGGCAGGGAAATCACCAGGGTGCCGAACATCCCGGGCGCTTTCTCCGTGTCCCGGTGCGGCAGGAAAAATCCGCCCTCATCATAAATCAGCAGCTTGTAAAGCTCCGCCGAAACTCCCTCCGCCCCACAGCCCAGCCCCGCGCAAACTCCGTTCAGAATCGCCGGAAAAGCCGTGTCCCAGCCTTTGCCGCCCAGGCTCACGGACGCCGGGCTGATCTGCCACACCTTCCGCACGGACGTGTCGAGAATGGTTTCCTCCCCGCGTCCGTAAGGCGCCAGCCGCGCCGCTTTCACCAACTGCTCCGCCTGCGCCGCCGGCACCGGAAAGGAAACAGTCCCCACGCCCTCAACCGTCAAGCGGGGCATGGCCGTCATCATCCGCTCCGCCACCGCGAACGATCCCGGGCGCACCACGGCCTTCAGTGCCTTTTCCAAAGACTCCAGGCCCCTCGCATATTCGATTTCCATCGGTTGATTCGCCATGCCGCGTGGTAGCCGGACGGACGGAACGCGGCAAGTTGAAAAACACGGCGGCGGAGCCCTGCGGAATACATGGCCGATTTCGGGGATTGACCGCACAGCGGCTTGCCTTGGCGGCGGACAAATTCCGCCGGCATTACTTTTTTCCGCAGCCTCCGCGACGAGGACGGCCACGTCATCGGAGGCGATGGGCTGAAAGCTTTGGATTTTCAACAAAGACCCCGCAGCCTCCCAGGATGAGCGCGGGCGGCTGCGGGGCGTTATTTCGGGCGGCTCCGGAAACCACCGGTTTGTCATGTCAGACAACGGGCTCATACCCATGGAATTCCATGGTGAAACCGGCCCGTCCGCTGGTCAGCGAGCGCAGGTCGCCGATGTAGCCGAACATCCCTGCAAGGGGCGCGCGGGCCTGGATGACCGCCGCGCCGGACAGCGCGGACTGCCCGGTGACCAGACCCCGCCGGCGCGTCAGGTCGCCCATGATCGCTCCGGTCGTTTCCTCGGGAGCGGTCACCGTCACCCGCATCACGGGCTGGAGCAGCACGGCACCGGCTTCGCACAGCAGGGCGTCCATGGCGTCACGGCCCGCGATCTGGAAGGCGAGGGCGGAGCTGTCGTTGGGATGCGTTTTTCCATCCAGCAGGACCGTCCGGAAATCCGTGACCGGCGCGCCCCGGACCAGGCCTGCCGCCGCCCGGGCACGGATGCCCTGCTCCACCGCCGGAATGAATTCCGACGGAATCGCGCCGCCGCTGATGCGGCTTTCGAAGACAATCCCCGCGCCCCGCTCCAACGGCTCGATCCGCAGAGTGAGGTCCGCGAACTGCCCCGGACCGCCGCCCTGCTTACGGTGACGCCAGGCCGTCTCCGCCGCGCGGGTGATGGTTTCCTTGTAAGCCACCTGCGGCCGCCCCATGCGCAGGGGAGTGCCGAGCTGACGCTCCAGCTTTTCCCGCAGCACGGAAAGGTGCAGTTCGCCCATCCCGCTGATTTCCAACTGGCCGGTGGTGGCGTTGACCGCCAGACGCAGCGCCGGATCGGCGCGCACCAGCTTTGCCAAAGCCGCGCTCAGCCGCTCCTTGTGCTCGCGGTTGTCGGATTCGATGACCTGCGTGGTGACGGGCTCCGGAATGTGGATGCGCTCCAGTTCCGTGACCTTCCCCGGCAAGCCAAGCGTGTCGCCGGTCCGTGTGTCCTTCAGGCCCGCGAGCGCGACAATGTCTCCGGCCACCGCCGATTCCATTTCCTCCTCACGCCCCGCCTGCTGACGGAAGAGGCGGCTCACGCGCTCGGTCCGGCCGGTGCGGGAATTTTCCAGCAGCTGTCCGGGTTTCAGGCCGCCGCTGTAAAGCCGCACGATTGTTCGGGATCCGAAGGACCCGTTGTCCGCGATTTTGAAAACCAGCGCCGACAGCGAAGCCGGTCCGGCTTTCTCATCCGCGAGGGCGGCCCGGTCCTCCGGAGCTGGCAGATAATCCACCACCGCATCCAGCAGCGGTTGAATCCCCCGGTTTTTCAGCGCCGAGCCGCAGAGCACCGGCACAAACGTCCCGGCCATCGTGCCCCGGCGGATCAACGCGCGGAGCTCCTCCAAACCGATGCGCTCACCGGCCAGATAACGGTCCACACTCGACTCCTCCAGCTCGACCGCCAGCTCCACGATTTTCTGACGCGCCATGGCCACCGCCGACTGAAGCTCCGCGGACACGGGCTCCTCCACCGGGTTCAGCCCGGATTCGTCCGTCCAGCGGATGACCACGCCACGCAGCACGTCGATGACGCCCTCCAGCGATTCCCCGGAAACCAGCGGCAGCTGCAACGGCATTACACGGGCCTGAAGCCGCGACTCCATTTCCCGGCACACGCGGTCAAAGTCCGCGCCCCGGCGGTCCAGCTTGTTGATGAAGGCGATGCGGGGCACACGGTATTCGTCGGCCAGCCGCCAGTTCGTTTCCGACTGCGGCTCCACGCCGGCCACGCCGTCGAAAACCATCACCGCCCCGTCCAGCACCCGCAGCGCGCGGCGCACCTCCAGGTTGAAATCGATGTGGCCGGGCGTGTCGATGATCGTGAGGGCATGATCCCGCCAGGCGACCGTCGTGGCCGCCGACTGGATGGTGATGCCGTGCTGACGCTCCTCGGGATCAAAGTCCATGGCCGTGTCGCCGGTGTGCACCTCTCCCGCGCGGTGGATGCGGCCGGTGAAAAAGAGAATCCGTTCCGTCACCGTGGTTTTGCCCGCGTCCACATGCGCGATGATGCCCAGATTTCTGCGTCGGGAGGTCTGTTCCAGTTTCATATGATGCTTTTTCTATTCCAATTTTCAATTCGTGTGTTGTGTCCGCCGCCGCCCAAAGCCGCTTATTGCCGCTATCAGGGCACGACGGTTCCGGTCCGTATAAACCCTGCGATTTCACGGTCTCGGACGGCCGCGCCCTGACGGCCAATTCATGAATGGAGACCGGAGACAGGCATGGTTTGCTGGAACCTCAAATCCTGCGCCGCAGTCGCTGTTGCGGCAAAATCCGGCATCCCGGCGGGCGATGACCTGACGACAACCGGCCTGAACCGCGTTCCCCGCTGTCCGCGGAGCGCGTGCTCAGGCACTTACTGGCTGCATCTGATAGTCATGGTGACCTTTGATTCCTACATGCCTTACCGTTTTTTGCAAGCCGCGTTTCAGACCATAAAACGGAGCCGCGCCTGCCAGTTTCACCGCGTTCAAACGGAGAGTTGCCGCCTTAACGGAATGAGTTCCATTCCATCCGGCGCGTCAGCCTTTGATGCCTTCGATGTCCGGGCCTTTGTGAATCCTCCAGTATTCCGCGATGTGATGGCGGATCTGGCTTTCCGTCAGTTTGGAGGGCGCGCAGCGGTCGGCCCACGGACGGCCGGGATGAAGCGTGTCCCAGAAGGGCTTGGCGCCCTGGTGACGGCCGGCTCCGGGATCGTGGTTTCCAAAACCGTCCAGAACGGAGTTCCAGAGCGGGCGGTAATTCTGAATCAGCAGCGATTCCCCCAGCGGGATCCAGATGTCATCCACCACGAGAAACCGGCACCAGAAGTCCTCAATATCCAGATTGACGGCCTGCTGGATCGATTTCCGGTGCTCGTCCAGGCGGCTGAAAAGCGCGGCTCCTTTGGCGGAGACTTCGGGATCGATCATGCCCTTTCTGCCGCCGGTGGGCACGGCTTTGCCGACGTAGATCGGAAGGTTGAACGGCTCCCCGCCCTGGTTCCAGGCGCTCATCGGCGCATAGGCGTCAAACGCGCCGGTGTAGTAAATGGCGTAAATGCCGGCTCCGGTGAACCGGGAAACCGCTCCCAGCGGCAGGGCTTTTTGACCGATCAGTGAGGAAACGACGCTTTTGCCGAGGTTCTCTTTCTCAAGAGGATTGTAGGGAGTCATCAGCGGGGATGGGGCTCTTTTTCAATTCCTGCCCGGACAGGGCTCTGGCGACGGATTTGCCCACGATTTCCGCCAGCCGCACCGGCACGGCATTGCCCAGCTGGCGCATGGCTTCGGTCCAGCTGCCGAGGAAAACGTAGTCATCGGGAAACGTCTGCACCCGGGCGCTTTCCCGCACGCTGAGATACCGGAGCGATCCGTCGGGATAAACGATCATGTTTTCCCCCCCGGGAACCCCATGATCCCCCGCCTTCAGCGCTTTCGCCGGACGGTGCAGAGGGCTGCCGGTGTGTCCGGGATAAGCTCTGGCCCCCAGCTGAAGCACGTGATTGGGCCATTTTTTGGAAGGGCGGTCGGTCGGAGCCGGCAGGTCCTGAATGGCGGCGGACAGGGGAAGCCAGGGGCGCTTCCCGGAATCGGGAATCACCCGGTCAGCGTGAGTCGGCTGCGGGAAGGACCAGTCGGTGACAATGTCGGACCGGAATCCGATGAAAAACACCCGGTGCCTCTGCTGCGGCACGCCATAGTCCGCCGCATTGGCCTGATGAACGTGGACCCGGTAACGCAATTCCGCCCCCTTGTCCCCAACCCGCTCCTTGTGCCTTTCCAGCCGCGCCAGATTCTGATCCCAGCTCGTGTTTTCCGAAATGGGGAACCCGGGAAACTCCATCTGGAGCCGGATGAATTCGACGTAATTCGAAAAAACGGGACGCAGCAGGCCCCGGACATTTTCAAAAATGAAAGCCTGCGGCTGAGCCTCCGCCACCGCCCGGATGGCCTGGGGGAACATGTCCCGCACATCATTCATCCCCGCCGCCTTCCCGCCCATGGAGAACGGCTGGCACGGCGGACCGCCCGCGATCAGATCAATGCCCCGGAATTCCCTGAAATCCACCTCCCGCACATCCGCCCGCGAGATGCGGCAATTCCGCAAAGAGGGATGCCCCATCCGCTGATTATAATGCAGCGTCTCCACGGCCGACGCGTTCCACTCGAACAAAGCCCGGTGCTGAAACCCGGCATCATGCAACCCGAGCGCCAGGCCGCCCGCTCCGGAGAAAAGTTCGATGGATTCCAATGGTCGCATTACTCGAATGAACAGGTTACAAAGTGGCTGTCAATTCAGGAATGTCCTTCAGCCGCAGAATTCTAAATGGGTTGCCCGTTTCGGACAACCCGGCAATCAGGATGATGCCGCGGAGGAGTTTCCGCCGTCAATTCTGAGTGCGCGGGTTTTCCACGACTTTCTCCAATGGAACCTGCCGGAACCGGGAAAGTGATTTTTTTTTGCGGCGGAGCAGCGGATTATTTCGCTGGCGCTCCCGCCGTGAGGATGTTGAAACCCGGAGCACTGCGGGTCGAGCCGTTCACCGGCTGATCGGTGATGACGAGGGTGGTGCCGGGCGTGACCACGGCCCGGGCCTGGGCGAGGAACTCCGGCGGAATCGACAGGGTTTTGGACAGGGCCTTCAAATTTGGAGAGCGGGATCCGTCCGCGCTGCCCAGAGCCTGCCAGTCGTGGCTGCCATCGGAGTTGACGGTGGCCAGGGCCGCATACACATGGCTGCCCGAAACGTCTCCGCCGACAGTGACCGCCGCCCGGCCGATTTCGACTCCATTGCGGTAAACGTAAGCTGCTCCATCCGCGCGGCTGAAAAGAATGGAGACGGGGCCTTTGGGCGCTTTCTCCGGCTTCCAGACAAAAGTCCCCCGGGCTGGCGGCGGCGCATTCTTCCCGGCTTTGTCCGAAAGCAGCAGACCGGGACGGCTGGTGGTGCCGGAGGAGGCTTTGCCGTCGGTGACGATGACGGTGGAGCCCCTGCTGGTGACGGCATAAAGCTTCCGCGCGAAATCGTAGGGAAGCCGCACACAGCCGTGCGAGGCGGGATACCCCGGCAGCTGGCCGGCATGCATGGCGATGCCGCCCCAGGTGAGCCGCTCCTGATAAGGCATCGACGCGCCTTTGTAGAGGCTGGAGTAATGCTTCACGTTTTTCTCCAGAATGGTGAAAACGCCGGTCGGTGTGCGGTGCCCGGCTTTTCCGGAACTGATCGTTGAGCGTCCAATGCGGATGCCATTGCGGTAAACATACAAAGTCTGCTCCCGCAGGCTGACGATGACCACCACCGGCCCCGCAGGCGAGATTTCCGGCTTCCACACATAATCCCCGGCCTTCAGCTCCGGCGTGAGCGGCTTCTCCTCCCTTCCCTGCGTGAACTTTTCCGCACGGCTGAAGGGGGTGCCGCCCATCAGCAGAAAGACCAGTGCGGGGAGCAGAAGGCGGCGGGAGGATTTCATGGGAATGACGGGCCTTAAACGGCGGTCGGTTAGGTGATAGCTGGTGCGAACCCTCCCGGCAAGCAGGAACGCGTCGGTTTATATTCCATGCCCTTTTCCGCGCACCACCCCGGCGGGAAGAATCAATGCGGCAGCAGCCTGTCCGCCACGGGCCCCGTCAGCCGAAAGGAAGATGGGCCTGTTCCGCCGCATCTGAAATATCCGAATGCACACTGCGGCTGATGATGTCGCGGGTGGTTTCATCAAGATAATCATGCAGCAGTTTGGAAAGCTCCACATACTGCGGCCACAGGGTTTTATCCAGCATCCGGCGGGAGATGCGGACCATCACCGTGGAGGAGCGCTGTCTCGGCTGGCGGTAAGGCACCAGGCCAAGCCGCCGGACCAGCGCGAGGAAAAGCTGGCGCTTCCAGGGATCCGGCATGCTGAACTGAAATTCCTCCGCCGCTTCCGGCACATTGGCCAGCTGGGCTTTCAGCCGGTCCAAAGCCCCCAGCGCGGCCTGCATTTCGCCGGGCGAGTCCGTGGCCAGGAAAAGGCTCTTCACCTTGCGGATCTTGTCGACGATTTCATCCCGGGTCATAAGCCGGAGAAAAATCCAAATCAAGCCGTCCTGTTTAACGGCGGCGGCGGAAGGCGGCGAGGCAGGAAAGCCCGAGCAAGGCCATGGCACCGGGCTCAGGGACGATGCCGCTGTGGAGCTGGATTTCGGAGAATTGGATGGAATTTGCGGAGGCGTCCGGTCCTTTGTTCTCCGTGAAGAGCACTTTGTAGGAGGTGTAGGCGGTGCTGTTCGCGAAACTGACAATTCCCCCGTCCGTGTTCCGCGCGTCCGGGAGAGTCAGGCTGCCGGTCGCGATGAGACTCCACGACTCGGCGGTGCCCGCGGAATTGTCGAGACTGAGGATGGGGGCGTTGGTCCCGAAAATCTCAAAGGCGGCCGGATCCCGCGCCGGGGTGTCATTGGCGGTGGTCAGTTCGATCGCCGTGACCACGGACGAACCGGAGCCGGGAGTCACAATGATGCCGGAGCCCTCGCGGCCGAAATTCAGATGCTTGCTGGACGCCGCTTTGGAGCCATCGATGGCCTCGCTTGGACGCTCGGTGGAGGGATAAAAACTGTCCGTCAGATCGATGGCCACGGTCGAGGTCGGCGCGGTGACGAAGATACTGGTGCTCGTGCTGTTGAACATGCGCACTTCGCCCAGCTGCACACTGTTGGGTGTGGCTCCGTTGGCCAGCGTGACCGGATCGAAGGCGTTCGCGTTGGCGCTGCGCAGGGCAGGAAACACCACTTTATAGGAATTGTAAGCGATGCTGTTCGCGAAGGAAACCGTCGGCGCGGTGGTGCCGCGCGCCGTCGCCGGTGACGAGGACGGAGCGATGCCGGTGGCCCCCTTGCTGATCAGCGTCCAGGTCTCCGCGAGTCCGTCGCCGTTGTTCACGGAATTGACGGCCGCGTTCGTTCCGTAAAGCTCGTAAGCCACCGGATCACGCTCCGGAGCGTCGCCTCCCGTGGTGAAGGCCATGCTCTGCACCACGGTGCCCGCCGTCGCCGGCGTCACGATCAGCCCTGTGAAAGCCCGTCCGAAACTCAGCCACTTCGAGCCGTTGTTGCCATCAAACGCCGCTTCCGGTCCCTCCGCGCCGGTGTTGGTGTTGCCCGGGAGGTTCCGGTTTCCGTCCACCGCGATGATAAAATCCCCAGGAGAAAGCAGAGCCGCCGCGTGGAGTTGCCCGAGGGACAGGAGGCACGCGGTGGAAGCGGTCAGGACTTTCTTTTTATTCATGCCTGGAAATAAATTGTTAAAAATTGATGTGAACCGGAATGACATCCTGTCGAGCAGCTTTGAAGCAAATCCAGAATTAAATTCACATTTTTTCGTTGAATCTGAACGCCTTATGGATCCGCCCGTCCGGGCGGCTTTCCGGATTCCGCCGCAGGCTTCTAAAAGCCGTCGCAATTTTCACCGGAGATGGGCAGCACCATTTTCCGTGGGAACCTGCATTTCCCGGTCCCCCGCCTCATCGTGGATCCCATTGGCGACTTGATCCATTTGGCATCGCATGGCGCTGGCGGGGTCTTTACAGCACCTGAGAGCGGTGTTTCGTGAGAACCACGTCGATAGGAATGGCAAGGCCCTCCGGATTGCGGACAAAATTGGCGGGATGAACATCCGCCATGAGCCAGCTGCCGCGACGGAAGGACATGGATGTTTCATAAACCAAACCCTGCCACTGAGGCTGGATGGTCCAGCCGGCCTGCGCCAGGCTGTCGATAATTTCGTCCCTTGTGGCAGGATTTCCCGGCACATCCGGCTGACTGGTCACGACACGCCAGGCCCCGCCAGCGTCCCGCCATAAACCTTCCAGCCGGATATCATCGGCCAGCAGGAGATTCGCGGCCCGCAAACGGTCCAAATATTCCAGAGGTGAAGCGTTGTGGACGAAGGGAGGATCATTCCCCTCCCACGTCACCGCTAACCCTGCACTGTGGGGTTTAGTGTATTTCCACCAGCGGCGTTCGGCGCTGCGGAAGGTCACATCGTGTTCGCGGGTGCCCGTTTTTTCCGGTTCCGGAAAGTCGGACCGCAGGATCAGTTGGTTCCCCGCAGCCCAGCGGCGGAGCCGCGCCCACTCCCGTTCCATTCGGGAGAAATCAAGGTCTCCAACTGTGCTTTCCTGAGTTCGTGCATCTGTGCGTAAGCTTCGGCGGAGCTCCGCTGCGGCGCGGTTAAGCGCACCCGCCGCAATTTTTTCAGTTCGGCTTTTTCGTGAGCGGGGATCTGCCTCATGCCGCATAGCTTCGGATATTGGTGAAATTTGGCAAGCGGAAGAGCAGCGAGGAACTGCTCACTTAAACAGTCATGGCAGCTTTGCTTGAGCGAATTCGATTCCCGGGTAAAATTGACCGTCAGCGCCAAGTCCGCCCAACCGGGCGGAAAGTCGCCCAATGAGACAAAAAAGTCCGGCGAGAAGATAAAAAAGTCCCCGCGCCGAACTTTTAAGTCTCTTCCGCAGAGAAACTCCTCTCTTCAGCAGAGGATTTGGCCCCTTTCGCAGGCTAAAAAGTCTGGTGCCCGAACCTGCGAGGGCCTTCCGCAGACCAGCAAGTCTTCCGCTCAGACTAAAAAGGTATGGTCGCCAGACTTTCAGGCATGGTGAAACCGGAAAAAGGTCCGGTGAGCAGACTTTTAAACCTGCCGACATGACCTTTTTCTCTGAAAAAGCCCCGAATTTGTTCCTTCCGGCTGCGGAAAGCGGGGAGGCGGCCTTTCCCGGGAGCCCCACCGCCGCAGGTCCGTAGCGGAGGCGGAGGGATGATCTGGGCTCCGGGGGCGCTTCCGCCTCTGGCGATGCCCAATCGTGGGGATAAGCCTCAGGCGGCGGCAAAGCCCAAGTCGCGGGGAATGCGGTCGGTCGCCGTCGGGAGGGTTTCCCCTTTGGCGAGCCGGTGTCTGATTTCGTCCTGAATGGCTTCATACAGATTTGAATAAGCCTCCAGCTCCGTGCCTGCGTGGCAGACGCCTCCGAAATAGAGATCCGGGCAATATCCGATACAGCACCGGTCCTCCTCAGACCAATGGACAAATCGATGGTATTGATCGCCCGGCTTCATGCTTGATGATTCGGCTTCCCGGCCTCGGTTGGCAATGGAAATGGAAATGGAAATGGCGGCGGTGACCTGAATCTCCTGGTAACGTCCGGCATCATCGCTCTCTGCTCCGGCAAGCGTCACCACCACGTTGAACAAAGGGTGCTTGAAAGGTTCGCGGAGGGAACCTTTTTTGGGGTGCCGTGGCGGAGGTTTCCGCTCAGTTTTGCGGGGAGGAGGAGGGAAGGTTCGCCCGGATGGCGGCACTGAGTTCAGCCACACTGGAGGAATCCGTATCCATTTGGGTTTGACGTTCGGCGGTGTAGTCACCGCTGCCAGGGTCGAGAAGACGCAGGAACCGGAGGCTTTACACGGGACCGAGGGCCTGATCCAGAGCGGCCACACCCAAACGGTAAAGCTCCATCGGGGTCCTGCGCTCAATCGTTGTGCTCATGGGTTGAAGATGGCGGTTTTCGCGGGATTCGCAACTTTTAGCGTGGCGCTCAGCGGTGGCAAGCAGACGGTCATCAGTGGTCAGGAAGAGAGAGACAGGGACCGCCTCAGCGGAGGCTAGGTGCATGACGGCAGCGACCTTGGCGATGTAAGCCTCCGGGATGTCCTCGTGAAAGAGGTCACTCATGGAGTTCATAAAATGCATCGCCGAGTGGACCACTTGAGTAGCAGGCCAGCCTCGCTTGAAAGAACTTAATGTTGAGTAAACAGTTTGCGTTCCCACGTTGGCACTTCACCAGCGTTTATCGGCGGACGAGCCCATCAGTCCTCCGAATACTGCCGGATCACCCCTTTCTTTATATGACCTTAGCATTTTTTCGCTGTTTTCGGCCACCGCTTCTACTGCTGGTGACAATGCTGGCTGGATTCCAACTGAAAGCGGATGAGGGAAAACTAATGTCCCCGGAGATTGTCCAAGCCATCCGGTTAGTTACTTCGGAAAAGACTTTGCTTTCGCTGGTCCAGAAACACGATTTAGTGAAGGCTCTGAATGCAGGGGATGAGCAGTCCGCAGCCAAGGAGCTTCGCAAAAGGATCGATATTGAGGAGGAACCCGAGGGAAAGGGACTGATATTGGATGTGCGGGGCAATGATTCTGTTCAGTCCGCTCAACTGCTGGCGTCACTCATGGATTGGTGGGCGAGGGAATCAGAGCGGCATCCCGAGCGTCTAACGAATATTTCGGAGGAGGAACTGAACGCCCGGGTGAAGAACCAAGGAGAAATCGTGTCCAACCAGCGGGTTGAAGTTCTGCGGATCATGCGGGAGCTTAATGTTGTGGATACGAGTTTACTGGGGAAGCCGGCATCGGAAACAACTGGCGGCAAATCCACAGAAACTGGGGAAAGCGTGACTTCTTCGACAATGGCCGAGCGTTTGGCTGAAATTACAGCTTCAAAGGAGCCACTCCCTCCCGAGTATTTGCGGGCAAAACGCATCTGGATACAACAACTGGAGATATTGAATGATGACAGGGATAATGCTGCGCGGAAGGCAGCCCTGAAAGAGCTTCACAACAAAAATCCCGGGAATTTGCCTGCCGATTTTCTGCCGCCAGCTTGGGAAAAAACTCCGATATCTTCGGCATTCCGTGTCGGTCCACGCGTCAATGTCGATTCCAGCAAAGCTTCGGAAGCATCCCCAGCCACCAACGGTTTACCCTCGGAGTCACGCTCTCGTTGACTTGAGCCAACTCCCGTTTTGCCTCTTCGACTTTGATTTCCAAATCTTGGTTAGACAAGTTCCATCCCGCTCCGGAGGAGAATTCGAACCGTATCGCCTCAGGCCAAAGCCCCAGTCTTGAGGGATGCCGACTGTGGGGAACTGGAAGGTTTTGACCTTTGTCTGCCGATGACTGATTTCATACTGAGCGATGCCTTACAGTTCTTGACAAACTTCCAGCCCCCTGCTGGCGTGGCAGACTCCCCCGAAATGAAAACTGTCGGTTTGCGGCGGGCTTCGATGGAGCAGGCGATTGCTCGGGGTGAAGGTGCGGGCGGGGTCGGGGGCGAGGCCGTCGAGGAGGTTGGGGGACTGGGAGGCAGGGCTAATATTACCCGGGAAATGGCGCATCGACTCAAGACTCAAAAGTGATGAGACCGAAGCGCTCCCCAAAAACCCATCATCGGGGAATAAAAAGCACCGGATCTGATGGATCCGAGGTAAGACCGCAGGAGGACAAGTCGGTGGCTGTGAACTGGGCCATTTGCAGGTCGATGGCGATGATGCCGCCGGAGGTTTTGATGAAATTGTCCGGTTTGGCATCGACAATAACGATACCGTCGGGCGGGCGGAACCATCCAAAGTAGGAAGCAGGCACAGGCCGGAATCCCTGGGCCACCATAAAATCGTGAATCGCCTCGTTGGTGGCGATTCCCTCCCTTTCATACCACAGCTGGGAAATAACGAAGGAAGGCTGACCGGCTGGTTGGCCGATGATCATGCTGGGTTTCTCCGAGACAGTGGCACCCTCAAGGCGGAGATCACTACCGAAGACCGCGATGTGCAGGGCCATCCTGGCCAGATATTCCGACGGGGTGGCATTTCTCCGATCCAGCTTTCCGGCGATTGAGGCGGGAATTTGGCCATATACACCGGGCCATGTGCGTTTGACGGCGCGGGAATCCGCGGCGCGGTAGAAAACTTCGTGCTCGCTCGTGTGATTGGAGATGGCGACCAGCTCGCGGAAGGAAGCTTCCGGAACTAGCGCCCGGTGCTGAAGTGCCCACTCCTCAACATTTCGGACTTCGCTTCCGAAAGATGTTGCCGCACTTGAGCCCGAACCACTTCCGCAGACAATGGCTTGGGCGGCTTGCTCGAAAGCGCTTTGTTGAGCGCTTGGAGTTGCGGGGACGGGGGAATCACTTTCACGGGGGGAATAATCACTGCCCGCGTTCTCTTTGTCAACGCGTTCGGGATTATTCATGTGAAGTTGGGCGGAGTTCAGTTCAGTTAACTGAGATTTAAATGAAAGCGGATGGAATGAGGTGGCGATGCCTTGTAGCCGAGGGCCGAAGCGCGCTTCAAGCTTACTGGCAAACCTCGCACTCCACGCCATTGCGGCGGGCTTCGATGGAGCAGGCGATTTGCTCGGGGGTGAAGGTGCGGGCGGGGGCGGCGGAGGGGCTGTCGAAGAGGTCCGGAGGCTCCGGGGCGGGTTTTAGGGACGTGGTGGCCGATGATGCCGATGCTATTGCCGCCGCAGGGAGGGGGATGGCGGTGGCGATGGGGTCGTCGTTGGTGATGCGGACGTTCTTTTTGACGCTGATGGTGGATTTCTCGGCGTTGCTGGCGCTGAAGGTGCGGAGGTAGTAGGTCGTCTTCAGGCCGGCGCGCCAGGCGGCGCGGTACATGTGGCTGAGGGTCTTGAGGTCCGGGGAGGCGAGGAAGAGGTTGAGGCTCTGGGATTGGTCGATCCATTTCTGGCGGCAGGCGGCGGCGTCGATGAGCCACTGGTGGCCGATGGCGAAGGCGGTGCGGTATTTGTCCTTCAGGTCGGCGGGGATCTCGTCGATTTCAGTGAGTTCGCCGTCGTAGTATTTGAGTTTGTCGAGCATTTCCTGGGACCAGAGGCGGCGGGCTTTGAGGTCGCGGACGAGGTATTCGTTGAGCATGATGAACTCGCCGCTCAGGTTGCTCTTCACGTAGAGGTTCTTGAACTGGGGCTCGATGCAGGGCGTGGAGCCCATGATGTTCGAAATAGTGGCGGTGGGGGCGATGGCGAGCACGTTGCTGTTCCTCATGCCCTGTTTGGCGATTTTGGCGCGGAGGGGAGCCCAGTCCATGCGGCTGGCGCGGGGGACCTCAATCTGCACGCCGCGTTCCTGCTCAAGGAGTTCGAGAGTGTCCTGGGGCAGGATGTTGCGGGACCATTTCGAGCCCTGATAGCTGGAGTAGGCGCCGCGCTCGGCGGCGAGGTCGCTGGAGGCCTCGTAGGCGTAGTAGGCCACGGCTTCCATGATCTCGTCGTTGAAGGCCACGGCGGCCTCGCTGGCGAAGGAGAGGTTCTTGATGTAGAGGCAGTTGGCGAGGCCCATGACTCCCAGGCCGATGGGGCGGTGGCGGCGGTTGGCGCGGCCGGCGGCTTCGGTGGGGTAGAAGTTGATGTCGATGACGTTGTCGAGGGCGCGGACGGCGGTGCGGATAGTGGTGCGCAGCTTGTCGTGGTCAATCTGACCCTGGGCGTCGAGGTGGTTTTCCAATATAATAGAGCCCAGGTTACATACAGCGGTTTCGTCCTCCGATGTATTTAAGGTAATCTCAGTACAAAGGTTACTGGAATGAATAACTCCACAGTGGTCCTGGGGGGAGCGGACGTTGCAGGGATCCTTGAAGGTGATCCATGGGTGGCCGGTTTCGAAGATCATGCGGAGCATGTCGAGCCAGAGGTCGAGGGCGCGGACGGTTTCGGCGTGGACTTCGCCGCGGGCGGCTTTGGCCTCGTATTCGGCGTATTTCTCCTCGAAGGCGCGGCCGTAGAGGTCGTGGAGTTCGGGGCACTCGTTGGAGCGGAAGAGGGTCCAGTTCTGGCGGGCCTCCAGGCGTTTCATGAAAAGGTCCGGGATCCAGTTGGCGGTGTTCATGTCGTGCGTGCGGCGGCGCTCGTCGCCGGTGTTGCGCCGCAGTTCGATGAATTCGCGGATGTCGTTGTGCCAGGTTTCGAGGTAGGCGCAGCCGGAGCCGCGGCGTTTGCCGCCCTGGTTGACGGCGATGAGCTGGTCGTTGTGGAGCTTGAGGAAGGGGATGACGCCCTGGCTTTCGCCGTTGGTGCCCTGGATGTAGCTGCCGGTGCCGCGCACGGCGGTCCAGGAGCCGCCGAGTCCGCCCGCCCACTTCGAAAGGAAGGCGTTTTCGGCGATGCCGCGGATCATGATGGACTCGATGGAGTCGTCCACTTTATACAAATAGCAGGACGAGAGCTGGCTGTGTTTGGTGCCGCTGTTGAAGAGGGTGGGGGTGCTGGAGCAGAAGCGGCGGCCTTTGTAGAGCTGGTAAAGGGCGATGGCGTGCTCGACGCGGCGCGGGGAGTCGTCGCCAATGAAAAGGCCCATGGCGACGCGCATCCAGAAAAACTGCGGCGTCTCCAGGCGGCGGTGTTTTTTCGACGTTTTGTCGATGATGAGGTAGCGGTCGTAGAGGGTCTGGATGCCGAGGAAGTCGAAATCCATGTCCGCCGAGGGATCGAGAGCGGCGGCGAGGCGGTCGAGATCGTATTCGAGGAGCCTGGGGCTGATGCGGTTGATTTCGACCCCGCGCTGGAGATAGGCGCGGAAGGCGCGGCGGTGACTTTCGGCGAGGCCCTCCAAGCCGTCGGTGAGGATGCTCCAGCCGAGAACCTCCTCGTAAATGTAGCTGAGGATGATGCGGGCGGCGAATTTGGCGAAGTCGGCGTCGCGCTCGATGAGAACTTTGGAATTGAGTATGACGGTGCGGTTCAGGTCCTCCAGAGTCATTTCCGGGAAGAGGGAACGGCGCAGCTCGTTTTCGATCTGCTCGGCGTTGAGGCAGAGGTCGAGGCCGATGCGGGCGAAGTCGATCCGGCGGCGGAGTTCCAGGCCGTCCCAGAGGAAGGTGGTGCCGTCCTCGTTTTTCACGAGGATCATGTGCTCCTGGCGGTCGATGGCCTCCTGGCGGGAATCCTCCTGCGAAAGCTTGCGGACTTCCGTGCGGTGAGCGCGGTAGAGAACGTAGGAGGCGGCGACCTTGTAGTGGCCGGCCTTCATCAGCTCCTCCTGCACCAGGTCCTGGAGCTCCTCAATGTGGATCATCTGGCGGCCCTCGTCGCGGAGGCGGATGGAGAGCACGCGGGCGATCTCCACAGCGGGCTCGGCGTCCAGTTTTTCGCTGAGGAAGGCTTTGCGGAGAGCGATCTCGACTTTGTTCTGGTTCCAGTTCACGACGTGGCCGTTCCGGCGGATGACGCGGCAGCCGGGGGCGGCGCTGGTGAGGACAAAAGGGTCGTTTTCCCCGTCGCGGCTGTCGGCTGTCTGGTGGCGGGTGATGATGGAGCGGGCCAGATCGTAGGCGTCGTTGCGGACGAGGGCGCGTTCAATGAGCCGGGTCATCTCGCCGGCGGTGACGCTGCCGCGTTCCCCGGAGCCGCCGGCGCGGGTGGAGGCGGAAAGATCGCTGGCGACCAAAGTGGCGATGCGGCTGACGAGCCGGCGGTTTTTCTCCGTGAAGATTTCCTGCTCCTGGCGGGAAAGCATGAGGTCAGTGAGGGCATCGCCGATCATGGTGGCGATGTCGCCGGTGGTGTAGATACGGGACTCCCCGGAGCGGGTGCTGACGGGGATGGCGGCGGGAGTGGAGGAATCCTGCGGGGTCCAGTCAAAGCGGGGTTTGGTTTCGGCGCCGGAGCGCGCGAAGTGCTTGAGCTGGAGGTCTTCGTCAATGTGGGAGCGGGCGATCATTTTGAGGAGCGGGCAGAGGTCAGTGGGCGGCGGTCAGACGGTCGGGCGGGCGGGGGAACGAAAGACGGGGGCGGCGCGGGGATTTTGAGCAGAAGGGGGCGGAGGGAGCGAAAGGCTTTTAGGATATAGGTCCTATGAGTCCTATAGGTCTTATAGGACCTATTTTAGGCAGCTGGAGGGAACGCACAGGCGGGACGCGTGTGCTCCCTTTTGAGCTAATATTCGTCCTCGGAGACGGTCGCCAGGACCGAGGATTTCTGGTAGTCGGTGACGCGGCCCTCGAAGAAATTCTGCTCTTTTTTGATGTCCATCATCTCCGCCAGCCATGGCAGCGGGTTGGTGATGGCGGGGTTGAGCGGTTCCAGGCCGACTCCGGCGAGGCGGCGGTCGGCGATGTAGTCGATGTAGTTCTCGAACTCGGTGAGGGTCAGACCGACGCTGTTCACGGGGAGGCAGTCGCGGATGAAGTCCTTTTCCAGAGTGACCGCCTCGTGCATGAGGGCGCGGAGCTCCTCGCGGAATTCGGGCGTCCAGATCTCCTTGTTCTCGCCGATGAGATCCATGAAGAGGTTGCGGAAAACCTCGATGTGATTGGACTCGTCGCGCAGAGTGTAGCGGAACATCTGGCCGATGCCCGGGAATTTATTCTGCCGGTAAAGACTGAGAATCATGCCGAAGAGGCCGTAAAACTGGGTGCCCTCCATGCACTGGCCGAAGAGGAAGATGTTCCGGGCGAGGAGTTTTTTATTCTCGATGAGAGTGAGGTCGAGGTCCCGACGGAGGAGGCGGGAGGTGCGGGTGACGAACTCGTTTTTCCGCAGAATGGACGGTATCTGCTCGAACATGGCCTCGCACTCGTGCGGGTTGATGCCGAGGCTGGAAATCATGTACAGCAGGCTGTCGGCGTGGATGTTCTCCTCGTGGGCGTGGCGGCCGAGAACCAGTTTCAGCTCCGGCGCGGTGACCATTTCGCGGACCACGTGCTGGATATTGTCGCCGACGATGCCCTCAGCGGCGGAGAAATACCCGATGCCCATGCGGATGATCCAGCGCTCGTTGTCCGTGATCTGCGGGGACCGCCACTGTTCCACGTCCTTCTGCATGCCGATGTCCTCAGGCTCCCAGTGGTTGGCCTTCATGGTCCGGTAAAGGTCGTAGGCCCACTGGTATTTCAGCGGCAGGAGATTGAACGCCATGCTGTCGCGGCCGTTGATGACCCGCTTGGCCTCAAAGGCGGCTTCCGCCTTGGCGCGGTCGAGGATGAAGGTTTTGTTGCCGATGACGAACGGGATTTCCATGAAAGAGCTATAAGGGTTTGAAAGAAAAATGACTGAAAAGGACGGCTTGAAGCGGCGGCAGGGGCGGGGATAATGAACTTTTTTCCCGCCGTTCCGGACCGTGTTTCTCTCCTTTCCGGGACCCTCCGCTTCGATTATGGAAATTATGGAGGGGCGACTGCATTTTAAGTAAAACCACTACAGGATGGACTGGCGGGGTAGTGCATACACAACATTATGTGGTTCCCTCAAGGGAAATTTCCAAATTTCGTCTTCTGAGGATGGCGCAAATAGCGTGCCTGGCCTCTCCTCCAGCCTTGAACTTTAGTTAAAAAATCCAGTTGCTTCCAAGGCCGCACCCATCCGTTCCTTTTAGTAAAAGGATTGCCGCGTTTTCAAAAAATTACGCGGCGTGCTCCTTGACAAGCACCCCTCCCGGACAGCTTTGGCGAAAGCGTCCAAAATCCGGGACCGGGAAATTTTTAATTTCAGCTTCACGAAGATGACTGACCGGCTTTTCAAGCCGAAAAGGGGACCTCAAAAGGATGAAAGGGATTAAAAATCAGACTTTCCCGTCACGGTCTGTTCCGAATTTCCAGAAAAACCGCCGCCCGGATCCTGCCCTTTCCCCTCCTCCATGCTCCCGGCGGTCACCGCAAAATTCCCCGCTGCAGCGCCACCGCCACCGCCTCCGTGCGGTCCGCCGCCTGGAGTTTGTTAAAAAGGGACTTGAGATGCGCTTTGACTCCGTTTTCACCAATGCCCATCAGAGCCGCTATCTCCCTGTTGGTCAGACCCTTGGCCAAAAATTCCAGCACCGTGATCTGGCGCTCGGAGAGTTCCCGGGCGTCATTGATCTCGTCAATGAGGGGCTGAATTTCCGGGGGAAACACCTGGCGGCCACCGGCGACGTTGACAATGGCGGCGACCAGTTCATCGGGGCTGCTGGTTTTGACAATATAGCCATGGGCTCCGGCCTGAATGGCGGCGCGGACATCCTGTTCGACCGCAAAAGCGGAGAGAATAAGAATTTTAGCCGAGGGAAACTCCCCGCAGATCAGCCGGGTGGCGGCGGGTCCGTCCAGCCGGGGCATGCGGGCATCCATCAGCAGCACGTCAGGGCGGAATTCCTGATACCGGTCGATGGCCTCCTGGCCATCCTCGGCGAAACCGACGATTTCAATCTCCGGCTTCAGCCCCAGGCAGGCCTGCAGACCGAGGCGGACGACATAATGGTCATCAGCGATGACGAGTCGGATGCGGCTCATGATTATTTTAGGAGGTTGCGGCGGCGGCACCGGAGACGGCGAGGGAGGAATAATCCGCGGCGGAGGATGTTGAATTGCAGGGAGGGGAATCGGGTTGCAGAGGTATACTGGCCTCCACAATGGCACCCTTTCCGGGTTGGGACGTGAATTTAAAATTACCGCCAAGCCGCCGGATCCGTCCCCGCATGCTTTCGAGCCCGAAATGTCCGTCGGCGGGACCGGGACGGGTGCAGGAGCTGCTGCCCTGGCCATTGTCCCGGAGCACGATGGAGATGCCGCCGGGCGGGGAATAATCGACCCGGATGTCAATGCGGGTGGCCCGGCCATGCGTCAGGGCATTGGTCATCCCTTCCTGAATGACGCGGAGGAGAGAATGGACGGTGAGGGGATGCACATGGGAGGGAACTCCGATGATTTCCCACTCGACCCCGCAGCCGCCGGTTTTGACGAACATTTCCGCCATATTTTTCAGGGAACCGGCCAGGTCGCCCCTGTCCAGCAGGCCGGAGCGGAGATCGAGGAGGGTGCGGCGGATTTCATCGCGGGTGAAATCCAGCAGGCCGGAGGCCAGCTTCAGATGGCGGGGGACCTCCGCGGGAGCGGAGATTCGGGCGAGGTCGGCGGCTCCCAGCTGAAGGGCGACACCGGTAAGGCTTTGGGCCATGATATCGTGGATTTCCTCGGTAAGGCGCTGGCGCTCCTCCGCCCGCGCTTCGGCGGCGCGGCGCTGCACGCCCGCCTCCGCCAGGGCGGCGGCTCCGATGCGCACCTGACGGCGCAGGGACCGCACCTGGAGCAGGATGAGCGCGAAGACCGTGGTGACCCCGCCGGCCAGCATCCATTGCCGGACAGGAATCCGCTCCGGAGCTTCGCGGATCACACGGAAATCTTTTCCACTGGCCAGAAAAACCCTGAGGCCGGCGGGAACCGGGATGGAGGCCGGAGGCCGCAGTTCACCTCCCCATATCCTCGCCAGGCTGCCATCGCGGGGGAAAATCACGTGCTGCTGCCGGATTTCGGCAATGAAGGGCAGTGCCGCACTTTCCCGCGCTGCGGCGGACCAGAGGGTCAGCAGAAGCAGCAGGGGGGAGAGGAACCGGCATTCAGGCATAGTTTGACGAAATGGAATAGACTGAAATGGACGGTCAGGGATAGTGGTGCGGTATCAACAGAGGGAAATGAGAACTGGTAAAATACGGTTAAAGGTCATTGTGACACCGGATAATCAGAAATGCATCGCTTTTTGGAACTACTTCTCTCCAAGGCTTTTAAAAAGAAATACGGGAAAAACACACGCCGCCAGGAATGAAAAACCCTCCGTGCAGGTGGCCGCACGGAGGATTTTGGATTGGCTGACGGTGGTTTTTCCGGAGACAGTGGCGCAATCCGTCCGGAAGCTTTGCCTGCGCCGCCCTGCCGGACAGACCGGGCAAGGGCGGCGCAGGAGGGATTTCAGGCCCGGGAGCGGCGGCGGCGGCGCAGGAGGAAACCGAGGGCGGCGAGGATGCCGGTGCCCGTGGCGGCGGGTTCAGGAATGGGAACCACGTGGAGGACGATGTCATTGCCGCCATCCCCCAAAGCAAGGATGCCGGTGAAGCCGCCAACGGTTCCGCCCAGGTCGGATCCAAGGGTGCCGGTGATCGGTGTGGTGGAGTTGAACAGCGTGTAAGTGCCCAGTTCGAATCCACCGAGGCTGGTGAAGGCGAAGTCGTTGAAGTCCAGCACTTCGCTGCCGATGCTGAGGCTGGCGCCCGCCGGGAGCAGGACCAGGTCGCTGGCGGCGGGAGTGGCGAGTTCAAAGAGAAACGCGCCGCCGGGGCCGGTGGCGGAGCCGCTGATGTCGAGGGCTCCGTTGAAGGTCAGGGTGCCCACGCTTTCGCCGGGGGCGATCTTCGCTCCGGCGGCGGTGAGCACCGGGCCCGCAACGCTGCCGTTGCCTCCGACAGTCTGGCCAGCCGCGAGGGTGAAGGACGTGGAGGCGCTGACATCCAGGATGGCTCCGGATTTCACGGTGATCAGGGTGCTGCTGCTGATGGAGCCGGAACCGCTGAGCGCCAGGGTGCCGGCGAGGACCGAAGTGCCGCCCGTGTAGCTGTTGATGCCGGTGAGGGTCAGGGTGCCGCTGCCGGATTTGGTGAGGCCGCCATCGGCGGTGGCTCCGAGTCCGGCGTCATGGACGAGGGCCTGGCCGATGGTGATCCTGAAGGTGCTGGAGTCGATTTTGGCACCGCCCGCTTTGACGGCGGCGAGATCCAGCCCCTGGATGAAGCCGGCGTTGTCCGCTTTGGCCTGGATGGTGCCGCCGTTGAAGTTGAACGTCGAATTCACCGCCGTGACCGCTGCCGGGTTTTCCTGAACGCCGAAGGTTTTGAGCAGGCCTCCGTTCAGATTGTAAGTGCCGCCGTACCCCGCCAGCGTGGTGCCGGGAGTGTTGGTGGCTCCGAAGAGCACGCCGGGCTGGGCGGTGCCGGCCGCTCCGGGGGTGACGTTGGTCAGGTCAATGGTGCCGCCGGTCTGGTTGACGGTGCCGGTGCCGCCGTTGTGGGCCAGGGACAGGCTTTTGGCGAGGACGCTGCCGTTTCCGCCGACATTCAGGGTGCCCGCGCCGGTTTCGCCGACGATGAGGAAGGACTGGCCGCCGGTGCCGGCGGCGGTGGTGTCCCAGGAGCCGTTGCCGGTGATGTTGACGGTGCCGGTGCCGGTGTTGAAGCGGCCGATGACATTGAATCCGGTGCTGGAAACCGCGCCGCTGCCGCTGATGTTCAGCGCCCCGGTGCCCCAGCGGCCGATCTGCAGGTTCTGGGCTCCGGCGTTCAGCGTGCCGCCGCTGATATTATAGGTGCCGGTGGCGGCGGTGTCGCCCGCGCCGTTGCCTCCAATGAGCCAGTCGCCCGCCGGAGTGTTGCCCGCGATGAGCGTGCCACCGGTCTGGTTGACGATGCCTTCGGAGTAGCCGCCTTTGCCGACAAAGAGAGTCCTGGTGGTGACGGTGGCGTTGTCGGCGATGTTCAGCGTGCCCCTGGAATTCACGTCGCTGATGTTGAAGTCGGCGGCGATGTCGAAAACCCCGTTGCCCTTCACGGTAAGCGTGCCGTTTTCCCCCTGCCGCTGGCCGATGGAGGCGTACTGGCTGGTGTAAACGGACGCGCTGTCCTGGATGACAAGTTCCCCGTTCCGCGCGAAGATGTTGCCGGTGCGGGCGGCGCTGGTGCCCATGACGCCGCTGCCGCTGACCCGCAGCGTGCCCTCGTTGATGAAGGTGCGGCCGGTGTAGACGTTGCCGCTGGAGGTGAGTTCAACCTCGCCGGCACCCGCTTTGACGAGGTGCGTCAGATTGGTGGCGTCGAAATTGACCACCGGCGTGGCGATGGTGAGTTTTCCGGCGGTGTTGTTCTGGATGAGGGTCAGGTCGCGGTTGCCGGTGGCGGAGCGCAGATCGCCGGTGCCGGCGATGGTGGTGGTGCTGGCTCCGACATTGGAGCTGACCAGAATGCCGCCCGGACGCAGGGTGCCGGCGGCGTTGACGGTGAGGGTATTGGCTCCGGCGGTGTCAAAGCGGATGCTGCTGGTCTGGATAGCCCCGGTGACGCTGTCGTTGCCGACCACATTAACGTTGGTGGAGGCGGCGAGGCCGGCTCCGGTGGTGCTGGTGTAGAATCCGGCCAAAGTGCTGCCGCCGACAATCTGCTTGTTGGCCGCGTCCTTGGCTCCCCAGTCGTTGCCGTTCACGGTGACATAGGGGCTGCCGGCGTCGGAAATGAGACTGCTGGCGGTGCCGGAGTTGGTGGTGACGCTGGCCCCGGCCGAAGTTTTCAAAGCCAGGGTGCCGCCGCCGTCCGCGTTGTTGACGGGATGGCTGATGGCTCCCAGATTCAGGGCGGCGGTTCCGCCGGCACCCGCCGTGACGTTCAGGTTCACGGTGCCGAGGACTTCCGTGAGGGCGAAGTCCTGCACGGTGGCGGCTCCATTTTTGCCGGCGATTTCCAAAGTGCCGTTGCGGGCGATCAGGCGGCCAGTCTGGATGGTGGTCGGGCCGGTGGTGAAGGAGCCGTCGATGATCTGCGAGGCGGGCGCTCCGGCGGCGTTGAAGTCCAGCTTGGTGGTGCCCGCCTGCTGGATGAAGCCGCCGACCTTCATGGCCTGGTTCAGAATCAGGGTGCCGCCGCCCGCGACCTGGGCGAGATAACCGCCGCCATTGACCGCGGGGTTGATGGCGTTGGTGACGGTGTGGGTGCCGCTGCGGTTGAAGGCGAGGGTGCCGGAGGGCGAGTAGGCCCCGGTGCCCGTGTTGTTGGCGCTGAGGGTGACCGCTCCGCTGCCCAGCGCGCCGGTGCCGCCGCCGAGCGGGCCGCTGCCGACGATGATGGTGCCGGCTCCGAGAACCGTGCCGCCGGTGTAGGACATGTTGTTCTCCAGCTGGAGCGTGCCGCCGAGGGATTTCACCAGAGTGACCGCTCCGGCGCTGCCGTCGGCGATGTTGGAGGCGACGCGCAGGACGCCGCCGTTGACGTGGGCGATGAGGTCGTTGGTGCCGGAGGTCAGGGTGCCGCCGGTGATCAGCGGGGACTGCTGGGAGGAGATGAGACCACCGGAGGAGATGACGTTGTTGCCGGTGAGATCCAGGCGGAAGGCGGTGCCGTTGTTCAGCCGCAGGGTGCCGGTGGCGGCGGCGCTGAGGGCGGCATTGCTGGTGATGTTGGTGTTGTTGCCGGCGGCCCAGGCGTTGTTGGTGTAAGTGGCGAGGGCGGCGGCCACTCCGGAGCCGTTGTTGATGGCAAAATCCCCGCCTCCATACGTCGCCCAGCCGCCGAGGATGCCGTTGGCGTTGTTGGCGTTGGTGATATTGATGCCGCCGATGCTGGCGGCGGTGGTTTTGACGAGGTTCAGCGCGGAATGGGCATTGGCGGTGATGTTGCCCAGGGTGTAACTGAAGTTCTGGGTGGCGCTGGTGTTGGCGATGATCTGGTGCGCGCCGGCATTCAGGGTCACGGCTCCGAAGGTCTGGGAATGGGTGGCGGCGGCGGTATTGGCGTTGGTGACGACGCCGCTGCCGCCGGGCCCGCCGAGGGTGAGGGTGGAGGCGGGTCCGATGCGATTGACGCCCGCCACTCCGGCGGTGGTGAAGTCGAGGAAAAGATTGCCGCCGTTGGCGACGGTGGTGGAGGTGATGCTGCTGAACTGCGACTGGAGCTGGAGCACACCACCGTTCACGCTGAGGCCGCCGCTGATGTTGCTGGTGCTGGCCGGAGCGGCGCCGAGACTGCCGCGCAGTCCGATGTAGCCGGGGCCGTTGATGGTGAGGCCGTCATTGCCCTGGATGTTCTGGTTGATAACGACTTTTTTCCCGCCGCTGATGGAGTTCAGCAGCTGGCCGGTGGTGATGGTCGGTGTGCCCGTGGTGCGGTCGAAGGTCAGATCCAGCGGTGTGCCGCCGTTGTTGAAGCCGATGGTGGAGCTGCCGTAGCCGTCGGTGTCGTCAAAAACAAGATTTCCGACGGTCTGCGCGGTGTCCATGATCAGACCGCCCGCCAGGACGGTGCCGCCGGCGTCGGAGACCGGATTGTAAACAAACGAGGCCGTGGAATCCACCCCGTTGCCCACCACGCCGCCCGCCCAGTTGGCGGGGTTGGAATAAATACCATTGGGCGCGACATTGGAGACGTTCCCAATCCAGGTGCCGTCCGCGGACATGGCCTGCTGGAGAGGAGCGGAGATCAGCCCGAAGCTGAGGAGAAGAAGGCCGGAGCGTCCGGCGGCGGATGGTTGGGTGCGTTGCATGGCGGTAAGATGGAAGAAAAAGGAATGAAGTTAATGACTCGAGGACGGGTCCGCGGGGAAGAAATCAGGGATTCCCGGGCGGTCCGGGAATCCCTGTCAGATCAAGGGATGGAGGTGATTTTCAGGCGGGCGTAGAGGCGGGCCAGTTGATTAGCGACCTGAGGGAGAAAAGGAACCTGAACGAGGACGTCGTCGGGTGAACCGCCATTTTCGGTGATGGTGACCGGGCCGGAACTGACAGCTCCGATGGGGATGAAATTCCAGTTCTCAAGATCCGGCGAATATTCAACGACCACTGTGGTGCCGGCTTCAGAGTCGTCGCGGCGTTTAAAGCTGAATGCGGTGTTGGAACCGATGAGAGTAGCTGTGGGAAGAATGGCGGTGGAGGAGACCGAGGGATTTCCGTCGAGGACAAATTCCGTGAGGTTCGGAATGCTGTCCATGTCCGGATCCTGCGATTTCCCGTCGTTCACCCCGGCGGTGAGGCCGTTGGCGGGAAGGGCGGCCCAGGCGTCGTAACCGGCCGGGGTCACTCCGCCGGCGGTTTTCACGAGAAGGAGACCGCTGCCGGTGAAACGCTCGGATTTATTGGTCGCGGTGGAGGCCAGGGAACCCCAGGTGCCGGCGGCCATGCCGGTGTTGTCAATGAAGAGGCGGTCGATGGTGTCGGTGCCGCTGAAGGCGAGGTCCACGGTTCCACCGGTGCTGAGGCGCAGGGCGCTGCTGTCGGCGAGGGAAGCCTGCCCCAGGGACAGGGTGCCGCCGGAGACGCGTGTGTCGCCAGTCCAGGTGTTGGCGGCGCTGAGGGTCAGGGTGCCGGTGCCGGTTTTTGTGAGGCCGCCGTCGGCTGTGGTGCCGAGGGCGCGGTCGTGAGTGAGCGCCTGATTGATGGTGATGGCGAAGGCGTTGGTGTCAATGACCGCACCGCCGTCCTGGACCACCGCGTTGTCCAGACCCTCCAGGAAGAGTGGGTTGTCGCCGACCGCCTTCAGCGTGCCGCCGTCAAACTGGAAAGTGGAGGTGATGGGCACCGTGGCCCCCGTGTTCTCTCCAATGCCGAAGGTCTGGAGAGTGCCGCCGCCAAGGTGGTAGGATCCGGAATAATCCGGCAGCACCAGAGCCGGAGCCGCCGCCTGGCCGAAGGTGATTCCGGCCTGGAGTCCGGCGGCGGGCGCGCCCGTGTCCGTGGTTTCCACCAAACCGCCCGTCTGGTCCACGGTGCCGCTGCCGCCGTTGTGGCCGAGGGAGAGATTGCGGACTTTCAGCGTGGCGTCGCCACTGACCTTCACATTGCCGCGGCCCAGTTCGCCGACGATGAACCAGACCTGCCCGGCGCTGTTGTCGTAGGTGCCGCCGCTGAGGTTCAGATTGCCCACGCCGGTAGCGTAGCGTCCCAGCACATGGTAACCGCCGCCGCCCGCCGTGCCGCCGGACATGTTGAGGGTGCCGGTGCCGAAACGTCCGATCTGGAAGTTCTGCGCTCCCGGACTGAAGCTGCCGCCGCTGAGGTTGTAGGTGGCCTGAGCCAGAGGATCGCCGGCGGTGTTGCCGCCGAGATTCCATTCCGTGGCCGGAGTGTTGGCCGCGTTGATGGCCCCGCCGGTCTGATTGATAATCCCCACCGAGAAGCCGCCTTTGGCGATGAAGAAGGTGCGGGTGTTGAGCACCGCCGCGTCGCCGATGTTCAGCGTGCCTTTGGAGTTCACGTCGCCGATGTTGAAGTCGGCGGCGATGTCAAAAACCGCGTTGTCCTTGAGCGTGAGAATCCCCTCCTCCCCGACGCGCTGGCCGACGCTGGCGAAGGCGCCGGTGTAAAAGGCGCTGCTTTCCTGAAGGACGACCTCGCCATTCCGGACAAACAGGCTGCCTGCGCGGGTGGTGGTGTCGGCCACGGTGGCCGATCCGCTGTAACGCAGCACGCCGCCGCCGACAAACGTGCGGCCGGTGTAGGTGTTGGCGCCGCTCAGTTCCAGTTCGCCGGGGCCGGCTTTGGAGAGTTCCGTGCGGTTGTTGGCGTCGGCGTTGATGACCGGAGCGCTGATGACCAGCTTTCCGCCCGCCGCATTTTGAATGACTGTGAAATCCCGTGCCACCGTCGCCGTCGCCGTCCCGCCCGCCGCCGGAGCCCGGACACCGGCACTGCCGTCAATGGTGACCGTGCCGCTGCCCACGGCGGGAGTGACCAGAATGCCGCCCGGCTGGAGAATGGAGGAAGCGGTGAGGGTGCCCGCCGCATTGAAGCGCAGGCTGGCGAAGTTGGTGTCCGCCGTGAGGGAGGTGTTGGTGTCAAAGTCGGCGTTGGATCCGGCGGTGAGGGCGCTCAACGGGGTGTGGAAACCGGCCACCGACGAACCGGCCACGATGTCGCCGGCGGTCAGACTGCGGGCGGCCCAGTCGGCGTCATTCACCACCAGATACGGGATATTCCACTGCGGATTCAGCAGCCTGCCGGCGGTGCCTTCGGTGGTGGTGATTTTGCCTCCTGCGGGCGTGGTGAGCAGGAGGATGCCGCCGCCGTCATTGGCGTTCACGGTGCGGTTCAGCGCGCCCAGATTCAGAGTGGCGGTGCCGCCGGCTCCGGGCTGGACGCTGATTTTGGAAACCCCGAGAGCGTCCGTGAGGGCGAAGCTCTGGGACGAGGCCCCGCCGGCTTTCCCCTTCACATTCACATTGCCGTTCCGGATGGTCAGGCGCGCGGTGGGGACGGTGATGCCCGCGACGGTGAAATTCCCGTCCACGATATCCGCCGCCGGAGCGCCCGCCGCATTGAAATCCAAGGTGACGGAACCCGCGAAGGGCCGCAGACCCCCGACTTTCATCGCGCGGTTGGCGATGAGTTCGCCGGTGGCCCACTGCTCAATATAACCGCCGCCGTAAACTGCGGGGTTGATGGCGTTGGTGATGGTGTGGGCCCCGGCGCGGTTGAAGGCGAGGACGCCGTTGGGATTGTAGGCTCCCCCGCCCGCGTTCAGGGCGCTGAGGGTGATGTTGCCCGCGACACTCCCCGTGCTGCCGCCGCCGAAGGTTTCGCCAAGAATGAGCGTGCCCGCTCCGATACTGGTGCCGCCGGTGAAGGTGTTGTCGGCCGCGAGAGTGACCACGCCGAAAAGCGATTTCGTCAGGCGCAGCGGGCCGGTGGTTCCGTCCGCGATGGTGCTTTCAATCAGCAGGCCGGTGGCCCCGCCGCCGCCCGCATGCAGGAAAAGAGCGCCGTCCGCGTTCCCGGTGGTCAGGGTGCCGCCGGTGATGACCGGCGCCTGCTGGGCGGAGATGATGCCGCCGGTTTCGATGGTGTTGGTGCCGTTGAGCTGAAGTTTGACCGCGTTGCCGGTGTTGAAACGCAGCGTTCCCGTTCTGGCACTGTTGAGAACGCGCCAGCCCGTGACATTCGTGTGCAGCCCCGTGCCCCAGGTGTCGGCGGTGTAGCCGGTGAAAGCGGCGGACAATCCGCCGGTGGCGGCCGCCCAGTCACCCGAATTGAAAGTCAGCCAGGAGCCAACGATGCCGGTGGCGTCATTGGAATTGCTCAGCAGAAAATTCCCGGTGCCGGTGGCGGCGCTGCGGGCAAAATTCAGGGTCGTGTGCGCGCCGGGCGTCACCGTTCCCAAGTTGTAAGTCATGTCCTGGAAATTCGGCGCGGTGCCGCCGATGATGGCCCGGATCTCATTGGCCCCGCCCGCCAGAGTCACCCCGGCAAAAGTCTGCGCATGAGTCGTGGGAGCCGCCGCCGCCGTGTTCAGCACACTGGCCCCGCCGCCTGCTCCGCCGAGAACCAGAGTCGTGCCGGCCGGAAAACGGTTGGTCGTCCCGGCGCCCGCGCCGCTGAAGTCCAGCTCCAGCGTGGCGCTGTTCCGCGCTTCGACCGTGGTCGTGGTATTATATTGCTGCCGGAAACTCAGCGTGCCTCCATCCGCCGCCAGGGTGCCGGTGATGGTGTTCATCGCCGTCGGCCCGCGGAAGGAGACGTAGCCGGGACCGGTTTTCAAAAATCCCTGAGTGCCCGCCAGACCGGAATTGAACACGATCTTCTTGCCACTCAGCTGGGAATTCAGAAGCTGCCCGCCAAACACCACCGGCGGCGTCTGATCGAGGGTCGCCAGAGTGAGAGTCTGCACGGTGGCCGGATTATTGAACCCGATGGTGGATCCGCCGAACCCCGCCGTATCCTCCAGCAGGATGTTCCCCAGGGTGTGGCTGGTGTCGAAAATGAACCCTCCCGCCAGCGCGGAGCCGGAAGTTCCGCCATCGGACACCGGATTATAAATGAAATTCGCCGTCGCCCCTGCGCCATCGGCCACAATGCCGCCCAGCCAGTTCGCGGTGTTCGAATAGTTCGCGTTCGGCGCGGTGCCGACCGTGGCTCCCGTCCACTGGCCATTCGTCTGCGCCCCCGCCGCCGACAGCATGGCGAGGAGACTGCCGGGAATCAGGCAGAGTTTTGAGGAAATGGACAGAATTCCGGGGCGGGATGAGGTTTGCGGCATCATGTGATTGGGGGGCAAAACGGTTTAAGCTTGAAGAACGGAGCCTTGAAACGGCCATTAAAATATCAGTGCGCCGGATTCTGATTTCCGGTCGCCGAGGACGGCGGAGGGATCAAAAATCGGCAATCTATTGGTTTTAATCAAAAAATCAGGGCTCAACCTGCTTTTTAGATCAATCAAGTCGAGTCTGACTATGAAATTTTGCGCAATTTTACTCTTAATTTAAGCATTCTTTCAACTTTCTGGCTTGGCCTCCTTATTTGGCATGATGGATTTTTATGTGTTTGGAGGAGGGAAACGGACCGGATCCGGGGAAACTCCCGCCGACCGCGATTGCGTGGACTCCGCACGCGGTCGTGGCGGTTTCGTCATTTGACCCCGGCGGCCGGATTTGCAGGATAACGCCATGAAATTCAGTCCCCGGCCCGCGCCGGTTCTATATCCTCTCGATTCCCCGCGTCTGCACCGCCGGTCGTTCATCGGCGGCTCAACCTCCATGCTGCTGGCGCTGGCGGCGGGGCGGATGCTGGCGGCGGAGCCGGTGACGGGTTCGGCGGCGGTTTTTTCGGGATATCCGTTCACGCTGGGCGTGGCTTCGGGCGATCCGTCGGCGGACGGGTTTGTGCTGTGGACGCGGCTGGCTCCCAAACCTCTCGAAGGGGGCGGCATGAAGGAGGAGTCCGTGTGGGTGGAGTGGCGGGTGGCCGAGGACGAGGGCCTGACCAAAGTCGTCGCCAGCGGCCGGGAGGCGGCGCACGCGGACTGGGCGCACTCGGTGCATGTGGAGGTGGCGGGCCTGAAGCCGGACCGCTGGTACTGGTACCAATTTAAAGCCGGCGGCGAAGTCAGCCCCAAAGCCCGCACCCGTACTCTCGAAAGCCCGGACCGCCCGGCGGACCGGACCAGTGCGCTGAGGATGACCTTCGCGTCCTGCCAGCACTGGGAGTCGGGGCATTACACGGCTTATGAGCACATGCTGAAGGAAAATCCGGACCTTGTGATCCACCTCGGCGACTATATTTACGAGGGCAAAGGCCGGGACGGCCAGTTCCGGCGTCACGTGGGGGATGAGATTAAGACGCTGACCGATTACCGTAACCGCCACGCCCAGTATAAAACCGATCCGGCGCTGCAGGCCATGCATCACGCCGCGCCCTGGATCGTGACGTGGGATGATCATGAGGTGGAGAACAACTATGCCGGTCCCTTTGCCGAGGAGAAAGCAAACTCCACCGTTGAGGCTTTCCTCAGGCGCCGCGCCGCCGCCTACCAGGCTTACTATGAGCACATGCCTCTCCGTGTGGCCTGCGTGCCCAAGGGGCCGGACATGAAGCTTTACCGCGGGGTGCGCCATGGCCAGCTGGTGGATTTCCATATGCTCGACACCCGCCAGTACCGCACCGACCAGCCTTATGGCGGCGAGCGCCATTTTCCCGGGCCGGACGTGATGAATCCCGGGGGCACCATGCTCGGCAAAACCCAGAGGGAATGGCTGTTTGACCGGATGGAGCACTCTCCGGCCACCTGGAATGTTCTGGCTCAGCAGGTTATGATGGCCCGCGCCGACCGCTCGCCCGGCCCGGACATGGTCTGCCCCATGGACCAGTGGCCGGCTTACGAGGTGGAGCGCCGCGCGGTGCTCAAGGCCTTCCACGATCTGAAGGTGAAAAATCCCGTGGTGCTCACCGGCGATATTCACAGCCACTGGGCCAATGACCTGCTCACGGATTTTGACAATTTGGATTCCCGCATTGTCGCCAGTGAATTCGTCTGCACCTCCATCAGCTCCAACGGCGACGGCGAGGCCAAAGCCCGGTTTTACGATGCCCTGATGGCGGAGAATCCTTTTGTGAAATATTTCAGCAACCGCCGGGGTTACGTCAGCTGCGCCATCAGCGCTAAAACCTGGCGCTCCGATTACCGCACGGTGGACTACATCAGCCGTCCCGATGCCCCGCTGCACACTCCCGCCTCCTTCGCCGTCGACGCCGGCCGGGCCGGTCTTCAGAAGGCCTGAGGAGCTGGGGTTCCTCAGCCGCCGGGGATTTTTCAGTCCGCTCAGGCCGCCGCCGCAAGATTGGTTCCCGGGCCGGCTTCCGGCGGCGTTTCCTGCTCCCGGGCAAAGGCCGTCAGGGCGGAACGCAGCGTTTCCCAGTCAGCCTGCGCGCCGGAAAGATCGCAGTCCAGATTTTCCTCCGCCTCCGCCCGGCCCGCCATCTGCAGGGACCGCATGCGCTGGTAAAGCGCGGTGGCGCCGAGGTTCGCGCAGTTGCCGGCAATATCGTGGGAAACCCCGATGATGCCGACGTAATCCCGCTGTTTCACGAATTCGGCGAGCGCCAGCAGGCGCGGAGGGGTTTCCTCCAGCAGCATTTGCGCGCAGAGAAGCAGGATGGTGCGGCCATCCGGAGCTTTCAGCTGGCGCAGACTTTCCACCCTCCCGGAATCCAGCACGACGGCGACGGAAACGGCCGTTTCGGCAACCGGCCCGGGGGTTGGCCCGGGCAGGGTTCCGGTGGCTTCGGACGGTGGGATGGAGGCTGGCTGACCGCTGAGTTCCAGTCCGCAGCTCCGGAGCGCCAGGGTAAGATCACGGCGGTTGATGGGCTTCAGAGCGTAGCCGTTCATGCCCATGTCCAGACAACGCTCGCGATCCCCGGGCATGCCGGAGGCGGTCAGGGCAATGATGGGAATCTGCCGGTTTTGCGGGCCCGCCTCCCCGGACCGGATACGGCGCGTGGTTTCCAGCCCATCCAGCACGGGCATCCGGCAGTCCATGAGCACCAGATCAAAACCCCGGGAATTCCGCAGCATCTCCAACGCCACCAGGCCGTTTTCCGCAATACTCACCCGGTGCCCGAACTGCTCCATGGTCAGAGTGGCGACCTGCTGATTGGCCCCGTTATCCTCCACCAGCAGCAGATTCAGCGGCCGGAAGGCGGGACCGGGAGGCAGCGGTTCAAGGGCCGCGTCCCCCGTTTCCGGGGAAACGGGAGTGACGGGGAGCTGACTCAGGGGAAGAGTGAGATCCAGCCAGAAGGTGGACCCCTCGTTTTCCACGCTTTCGAACTGAATGCGGCCGCCCATGGCCGCCGCGATCTGATTGCTGATGGTCAGCCCGAGCCCGGTGCCGCCGAATTTCCGCTGGCTGCTCTGATCCACCTGTTTGAAGGGGGCGAAGAGCTTTTCATACTGCCGCGCGGGGATGCCCATGCCGGTGTCGCGGACTTCGATCCGGAAACGGAGCCCGTCCGGACACTCCGCCAGCCGCCGGATGGAAAGGGCGACACTGCCCCGCTCCGTGAATTTAAGGGCGTTGCTGACGAGATTGGTGACGATCTGCTGAATGCGGCCCGCATCCCCCATCAGAGGATGGTCCAGACCCGGATCCATCCGGCAATGGAGGCTGATTCCCCGGCGCGCGGCTTTAATCTCCAGAAGGCGGCCGGTGTCCTGCACGATCCCGTTCAGGAGGAAGGGCGCGGGATGCATCCGCATCTGACCGGCCTCGATACGGGAAAAATCCAGGATGTCATTGATGATCTGCAGCAGAGTCCGGCCGCTGCGGTGCATGACGGTGACCATGTTTCTCTGAGCGGGGCTGAGAGAGGAATCCAGGAGAAGCTCGGCCATGCCCAGAACCCCGTTCATGGGGGTGCGCAGCTCGTGGCTGATGGAGGCCATAAAATCGCTGCGGGCCTTTTCACCGGCTTCCGCCGCCTCTTTGGCCTGAATCAGCGTTTCCGAGGCGTGGCGCTCCCCGGTGACGTCCCAGTTCAGGCCGCTGGCGTGGGAGGGAGCGCCCTGTTTGTCCCGCACGAGAATGGCGCTGGCCCGCATGTGGCGTGTTTCCCCGGTGATTCCGTGAATGACACGGAATTCAGATTCATAGGAGGTGGCGTCAGGATCTTTCAGCCGCACTCTCCACTGCTCCAGAACGGCCCCCCGGTCATCCGGATGCAGCGCCTTGACCCAGTCCGCCTCCCGGCCCCCGAACTTTTCCTCCGCCACTCCGAAAATATCGTGCATCCGCTGGTCCCAGAGGAGGGTCCCGGTCGTGAAATGACATTCCCAGACGCCGAAATTCCCGGCCCGGGTCGCCAGTTCCAGCCGGTTTTTCTCCGAGGAGAGCGCGGCGGTCAGTTTTTTGGATTCCGTGATATCGGTGTGGGTGCCGAACATGCGCAGCGGCCGGCCGGCGGCGTCGCGCTGGAGAATCCGGCCCTGGGTGAGAATCCACCGCCACGACCCGTCCTTGGCACGGAGCCGGTGCTCGGCCCGATGCACCGGCGATTCGCCCCGGAGATGGCGCTGAATGGAGGCTTCACAGACCGGGACATCGTCCGGATGGGTGATTTCCACCCACGCCTCCTGGGTATTGGCGATTTCATTGGGTCCGTAGCCCAGCATGGTGCGCCAGACGGTGGAATAATAATTCCGGTTGGTCACGATGTCCCATTCCCAGACACCGGTATTGCTGCCTTCGAGCGCAAACTGCAGGCGGGCCTCGCTGCGCAGCAGGGCGGCCTCCGTGCGTTTCATGCACAGGGAACCGGAAGGGCTGGTTCCGGACTCCAGGCCTGCCGGGTCAGCCGGATAACCGCCGGGGCCCGGCTCAAAATTGAAAAGCGCGTCCGGAGAGGTCGTGGGAGTCCATTCCGTGTCCTCCATGCTGCGGGGGAGAACGGCCTGCGGGACGGTGGCCTCCGGGATGGTATTCGGGATTACCGGGCGCTTCCCGGAGAACGTTTTGTGCGCCCTCGGCAGGAGCGCCAGCAGGCCCAGACAGCCCAGCGCGCTGCCTAAAAGCCCCCCTGAAAACAGCGGATCCGCCAGGCTGGCCTCGCCGCGGCTGAGCCCCACCGCGCCCCGCAGCCCCACAGTCAGCAGCACCGGCGGAATCAGCACCGGCCACGGTTTTTCCGCCCGCGCCCAGACCAGCAGAGGCAACAGGTAAAAAAAGGTGATGTCGGGTGTTCCCGCAGGAAGCAGCAGATGAATGAGAACGATGCCCGCAAGGGCGGACGGGATCAAAACTTTCATGGCGGCGGATACCGGACCTGATGGTCTCCGCGTTTTCCCCTGAAGCCACCCAGTGGGGCCGTTACCGGAGGATCCAAATGCGCGACAGGCCTAAAATCCGGACATCGGTCAATATTACAGAACCGCCAAAGTTTCCAGGATAATTTTCCCGTTTTAAATCTATTCTAATAAAATAAACTGTTCAAAAGAGGAATTTTTCGGTTTCCTGCCTTTCAAAACATTCATAAAACCACCATACAATTTCTCATAATCACTTCTGTTTCACACGGTAAGCACTAAGGTCCGGCTCAAACAGAGCAGCGGGAATTTCAGGATTTTCCTGAGTGCTTAAAAACCGGGTATCGATCCATGATCCATCCCGCAGATAGACCTGCATGGAGCCCAGCGTGTGCCGTTCGCGGTGGAGATACATCCCCATTTTCCGGACGGCGAAGGAACCTTCCCCGCCCGTCGGCTTCATCTCGACCCGGTCCCAGTCGCCGTCCCGCACGATTTGCGTGATTTCAAATTTTTCCCGGAATGCTTCCAGACTGGCGGGGAATCCGGCCCGCAGAAAAGCGAGGGACTGCCCGGCCTGATCTTTCTCCAGCGCCTGGGGCGAGAAAATTTCGGCGGTCTTTTTGGCGTCGTTGATGACGGTGAATTCCCCCTGCGGCCCCAGGACAGCCACGATTTTCGGCGGATCGCCGACCTGCCAGCGGAAGGCTCCACCGGCTTTGATCCAGACCCGTCCGGTGCTTTCCAGCGGCTTTTTCACCGTGCGCAGGTAGCGTTCCTGTTTGAAATCCGCGATCAGCGTTTTGAGAGTCGCTGACTTCGCGATCCAGGCCTTCACCGGCGTCAGATCCGGTTCGGGGGCCGCTGAGGCCAGGGAAACCGGGAAGCCCGGCAGGAAAACGGCGGCGGACAGGAGGAACGCCAGCTTCCGGGCCGGTCTCTGCATCAGTTTGAAATTCATAAGGCGGGCTGAAATTTTCCGGAGCGGTTTCTGTTCCGTGCCCGTCATTCCCCGGTGCGGGCGGAAACGGGTTTTTTCCCGTGGGCGGGAATCCGCAGCGTGCGGGAGAGGCGGCGGGAAAGCTGCCGGACATGGGCCAGAGCCAAGGCTGGCGTGGAGGGCGGGCCATTCACTTTGCCGCTGGCGGTGAGCAGCAGGCGGAGCTGCGCGGTGGTGACCTCCTTCGCAAACCGCCGCCGCGCCAGCGCCAGACCGCCCTGCCCCAGCCGCGCGGACAGCGCCGGGTCCGCCAGCAGCGCCGCCAGCGCGGCGGCGGTGGCGGTGGGATCGCGCTCGGCGGTGAGCAGGCCGGTTTCGTTTTCCATCACCATCTCGGGAACGCCCGCCAGCCGGGTGGAGACGCAGGGCAGGCCGGCCGCCATGGCCTCCATGAGCACGGTCGGCAGCACATCGCGGCCACCGTCGGCTTCCGTCACACAGGGGAGGGCGAAAATAGCCGCTTTTCCCAGCAGTTCCGTGATTTCCTCCTGCGAGCGCGGGCCTTCGAGGTGAACGCGGCCGGTCAGCCCGGCGGCGGCGATTTGCCCGGCCAGGGCGGATTCCAGTGGTCCCCCGCCGACAATGCGGCATTCGAACGCGGTGCCCTGATCCCGCAGGACCGCGCAGGCGCGGATGAGGTCATCGAAGCCTTTTTTCTCAATCAGCCGGCCCACACTGAGAATCAGGGGCGGATCGGATTTCACCGCCGCCGCCGTGGCGCGGGTGATCGGCTCCAGGTCCAGGCCGTTGTAAACCCGGTGGATCCGCCCGGCATCCGCCGGAAATTTCTCCCGCAGCCAGACGGCGGTGTAGTCGCTGACGGCGACCACGCAGGAGGCGTCGGCGACGAGACGGGGAAGCTTCAGGTCCGTGGCGTCATCGGGACAGAAGAGGTCATTGGCGTGGCCCGTGAAGCTGTAGCTGCATCCGTAAAACTGCCGGATCCACCACGCCGCGCGCGCGCCCAGTCCGGCAAAATGCGTATGAACATGCCGCACCCCGGCCGCTTTCAGCCGCTCACCGATCCACGCGGCCTCGTAAACGCGCGTTTTGTCCGGCCGCCCGCCCCAGTGCCGCAGGGTGAGCACCACGGAGTCCGGAAGTTCCCGCCGCTTTTTCATGGCCTCCACCTCCGCTGTCAGGGCTCCCGGCGGCGGCACGTGGATCACGGCATTCCGCAGTTCCGCCGGAAAATGTCTCACCGCCTCATCGCCGGTGCCGCGGATGGAGAAAAGCATCAGCCTGGCTCCCTGCCGCCGCAGTTCCATGACCTCGCGCGCGCAGAATGTCTGGGTGAACGAGGGAAACCGCTCAAAAACGTAGGCGAAATGCGGACGGCTCACCGGCGGAAAGAGGGCTGAACGGGAGGAAACAGAACGTAACAGAGTCCGGTGAAAAGCCGCCCGCGCCGGCGCGGGGTTAATCCTCCCTGCTTTTAAACCCGATGCGGTAGGGCGTGGAGCAATACATGCACCGGAACCGCCCCCGCAAGAGAAGATGAACAATGGCCGAGGCCCGGTAGGTCAGCAGCGGCAGGTCATTCGCCAGCGGGTGCTTGCGGTGGCGGCGCTGCAGAAAGGGCGTGCTGTGGCAGAGCGAGCACTTCGAGGAGGCGCTGACAAGAAGGCCCGCCAGGTAACTGACCACCAGCGCCAAAATCGAGACCACCACATGAACTTTGGCGGCCGGCGAGGGATTGGTGATCAGCATGACCGTGAAATACACCGTGGCCGGCAGGGAAATCCAGGTGACCAGCGCCATCAGGACGATGATCAGCAGCCGGAACTGCATCCGCCAGACGCGGGGCGGCTGAGTTCTTTCCCAGTCGGCCACGTGTGATTTACGCTCTTTATCGGAATAACGGTGGCGGGACATGAGAGGGGGGACTCAGGAAAATTCAGCGGTCGGGGAAAATGTCAGGATTACCATTCCAGGCGGCCATCCCGCAAGGGTTTCGTGAAGGATTTGTCACCGGAAATCCGGGTTCCGAATGCCGGCGCCCGCCTGATCAGGAAGCTGAATCTTAAGGAATTACGAACACCGGACATGCGGAGCGGGCGGGTTGCCGGACCCTGTTTCCGCTATATTGTTTTGGCCGTGTTCCGCCGGACCGCACGCGGGACGTTTTTCATGACAGGGCCGGAAAAGCGATCCGGGCGCCGGAGGGGATTTTCTCCGGCCGTCCCCCGCGATTGACGATGGCCGGGCGCCGGGTAGCATCGCCGCCCATGGTTTCGGACTTTCTCACGGCGGCGGATGCCGCACGGCCCCGGCGGATTCACCTGATCGGCGTTGCCGGATCCGGGATGAGCGGCATCGCGTCCCTGCTCCTCGATCTGGGCTATGAGGTCAGCGGGTCGGACCGCAGCACGACCGCCGAAACCGAGCGGCTGCAGGGAGCGGGCATGGAATTTTACTGCCCGCACACGGCGGAAAGCGTGGCCGGCGCGGGAGTGATCGTCTATTCCTCGGCCATCAAACCGGGGCGGAATCTGGCTTACGACGCGGCGGCGGCGGCGGGTCTGCCGATGTTCCGCCGGGCGGAGGCGCTGGCCTCCATCATGGGACGGAAACAGGGAATCGTGATCGCCGGGATGCACGGCAAAACGACCACCTCCTCCATGACCGCCCACGTGCTGCGGCAGGCCGGGCTGAATCCCGGCCACTACGTCGGCGCGGAAACCCCGCTGCTGGGCGTGAACGCCCGCTGGGACCAGGACGGGGAATTTTTTGTGGCCGAGGGTGACGAGAGCGACGGCACGCTGGTGCTTTACCATCCCCGGCACACGGTCCTCCTGAACATTGAGGAGGAGCATCTCGATTATTACAAGGACATCGGCGAGATCAACGCCGTGTATTCCCGGCTGCTCGATCAGACCAGTGGCGCGTTTTATTACTGCGCGGCGGACGCCGGGGCCTGTGTTGTGTGCCAAGGCCGGGAGCGCGCGGTCGGTTACGGCTGGGACACGGGGGATGATTTTTCAGCGCAGGAGCTGGAATTCACCGGGCAAAGCACCGCCTTCACCGTAATGAAGCGCGGAGAGCCCCTGGGCCGCGTGATCCTGAATATTCCGGGCCGTCATAATGTGCTCAATGCCCTGGCGGTGACCGCGCTGGCGGTGGATCTGGGGGTGCCTTTTGACCGCATCGCCTGGGCGCTGAGCACCTTCCGGGGCGCGCGGCGGCGGTTTGAGGTGAAGCTGCGCTCGCCCGCCTGCACCGTGGTGGACGACTACGGGCATCACCCCACGGAAATCGCGGCCACGCTCCAGACCGCCCGGCAATTCGCGCGCCAGGGCCGGGTGATCTGCGTGTTTCAGCCCCACCGCTATACCCGCACGCAGCTGCTGCGGAAGGAATTCGGCCGCGCCTTTTCGCAGGCGGACGCGGTGTTCATTCTGGATATTTACCCGGCCAGCGAACTGCCGATTCCAGGCATCACCGGCGAGACCATTGTGGAGGAGATCCGGGAGCACGAGGGCGGCCGCATCAGAATCTTCTCCACTCCGAAACGTGAGACCGCGCACCTCGCCGTGGGGAATTTCCTGCGACCCGGCGACCTGCTGGTCACGCTGGGCGCGGGGAATGTGCACGAGGTCGGCACCCGCCTGACAGCGGATCTTCAGACGGCGGAAGGCCTGCGCCTTGCCCAGGGCGAGGAAGGCTCGGTGGTCCGGCTTTATGAGCCGATGAGCCGCCACACCACCATCCGCATCGGCGGTCCGGCGCAGTTCTGGCTGGAACCGTCCACTGTCGCCGGATTTTCGCGGATCATCCACCACTGCCGGGAACAGGGCATTCCTTACAAAGTCGTGGGCCGGGGGTCGAATCTGCTGATCCGCGACGGCGGGCTGAAAGGTGTGGTCATTCACCCGGAAGGCGGGGAATTTGATGAAATCACCGTCAACGCCGGCGCCGGCACCATCACCGCCGGAGTCGGCGTGAAATTCAAACGCCTCGCCGCCGCCGCCCGCAATGCCGGGCTGGGCGGATTCGAATGGATGGAGGGCATTCCCGGCAGTGTCGGCGGCGGCCTGCGCATGAACGCCGGAGCCATGGGCCGCGAGACTTTCGGTCAGGTCCTCAGCGTGACCGTGCTCGACGCCGCCGGCAATCTCCGCGAACGCACGCGGGAGGAAATGGACGTGCGCTACCGCAGCGCGCCGGAGCTGAGCGAGCACATGGCCGTGCGCGCCGTGTTCCAGGGCCAGCCGGCGGACATCGGAATCATCGACAGCAACATGAAAACCGGCGGCGACAAACGCCGGAGCAGCCAGCCGGTCGCCGCCAGCGCGGGCTGTATTTTCAAAAATCCCGTCACCTGCCCCGCCGGCCGCCTGGTGCAGGAACTGGGCCTGAAAAACGAGACCGTGGGCAGCGCCCGCGTTTCGGAGGTGCATGGCAATTTCATCATCAATGAAGGCGGAGCCAGTGCCCGCGATGTTCTGGATCTCATCGGCATCATCCGTCAGAAAGCCCGGGAGACCCGGGGCATCGAGATGGAAACGGAAGTCCAGATCATCGGCGAGGACACGCCGTACTGATGCCAAGCCGGGTGCCGGCGGGGATTTCAATGACTCCTCCCGGCGGCGGCGCACCACCCTCAACTCACCCTGCCTCACCTGACAATGTTCCCGCGGATGGCCCTGTTTCTGGTGGTGATGCTCGGAGGAGCGGGCCTCACCATGCAGATGGTCTGGAATTCACGGCTGCGGGCGGCCACGGGATCGCCGGTGCTCACGACCATCATTTCGGTTTGTGTCACCCTGTTTTGCCTCGTGCTCGTCCAGGCCAGCGGCACCGTGGACCGGGGCTCGGTTCCCGCCTTCGCCTCTCTTCCGAAATGGGCCTGGCTGGGCGGAGTGTTTGCGGCTTTTTACCTTGTGATCTCCCTGGCCGCGATTCCCCGGCTGGGGGCGGCGACCGTTTTCTCCCTCGTGATCGCCGGGCAGATGCTGGCGGCGATCCTCCTGGACTCGACCGGCGCCTTCGGCGTCAATCAGATTTCCCCCAGCCCCGCCCGGTTGCTGGGAGTGGCCTTTCTGCTCATCGGGGTGATCCTCATCCAGAGAAAGTGAGGCCCTGCCGGATGACCCGCCGCCACCGCTGCGGGCGGTTTCCGCAGCGTGCTGTTTTTTAATAACATTTTGTCAGGATCCGCGGAAAACGCCGTCAGCCCGCCTGTCGGCGGATGCCCGAATGGTTGGTCACTGACGCCGTGGAGCAGTGTGCTGAGCCTTGCCAAATTCACGCAATTCAAATCACACTCAAATAGTGGGATTTAAAGTTGACAAGCACCGGAGCCTTGGTCAAGGTGCGCCCGAACCACCCCCTCCAGACCCGACCCATGCATCCGGCAGAAAACGTGAATCCCGCAAACGCCCCGGCTTTTCTGAAAGCCGGCGTGTGTGGCTCCGCCCTGTCCGGCGCGGGCGCCGGGCGCACTCCTGGCCGCTGTTGTTGCCGCGCCTTGATTTTCATTTCGTGTCCCTGTGCGGGACATTCGCCGACCTGATCCCCAGGAGGCAGCCCACCTGAATCCATCAGGCGGCAAAATAACATCACCCGATTCCTCGGTGCCCCGGCCAACCTGACAAAAGCAGGCGGCTGATTCCAGGACTCCGCGTGCTCCGGAGCCTCCCTGCTCCACTTCAATCCAAGGCCACGCGCGCCGCGCCAAGGCTTCCCCATGCCCGGCGGTTCCTGGCCTCCGCCTCTGATTCCTGATTTTTTCACCACCTCCCCCACTCCCTAACCTCACTCAGTCATGTCCTTAAAACGCACCGCAGTCCTGCTGGCCACCGCCCAGCTGATGCTCACCTCCGCCCAGGCGAAACTGGCCGCCTGGTTTCCGCTCAATGAAACCTCCGGCTCCTCCGCCGCAGTCGCTGAAGTGATCGCCGGAGCCAACGGCTTCACGATAAACCCCGACTTCATCACTCAGGGACGGACCTCCTTTCATGGTCACGATGGGGCCTATCTGCTCCAGAAAGGCAGCGGACTGGATATCGGCGGCACGGAGGCGGTGCAGCCCACGGATCAGTTCACCATCTCCTTCTGGTTCCAGCCTTCCGCCTTCAATGCCAATGGACGCCTGGTGGAAACCCAGGTGGGCGGTGCCGACACCCAGAATGGTCTGCGGATCGACCTCGGAGCCGCTCCCGGAAATCACATCCGCGCCCTGCTGCGGGATGGGAAAGGCAAGAACACCCAGCTCACCCATTCCCAGGTTCTCAAAACGGACGGCTCCTGGTATTTTGTGGCCCTGCGGTATGACTCCACCAAGGGCGACGGCACGGCCCTGAAGGTCTCGGTGGTCGAGGCCCGCGAACAGGAAATCACCGCCGCCGCCATCATCGCCGCCACCCAGACCGCCACCGCTCTGGGCACTGGACCGCTTCAATATCCCCACGCCCGGAGCAGCACCCTGATCGGTCTCGAAACGGAGGCGGGCAATGCCGCCAACCTGAACGCCGTGGTGAATGATCTGGCTTTTTACGACAACTCCGACGGCAAGGGAGTTCTGACGGATGACGGCCTTGCCGCCAGCTACAACTATGGTCCCGGCGGCGCGAAACTGATCAATGCCTTCACCTCCGCCACCAGCAATGTGGCGGCGGGCGGCAACGCGGCGCTTTCCTGGAATGTGAACCCTCCCCTGGACAGCCTGACGCTTCAGAAAGGCGACGATGCGGTCCTCACGGATCTCCTGCCCCTGACCACGGGCGGGTCGGGCACCCTGAGCCTTCCGCAGAGCGCCACCACCACTTACACCCTCCGCGCGGCGGGTGGCGGAGCGGTGAGTCTTTCGGCGGTCAAGGTCGTCACCGGCCTGCCCGTGATCGCCTTCCTCAAACCCTCGCTGCCCCTCATCCAGTCAGGCGGCAGCACGGTCCTTTACTGGCAGGCCGAGGGAGCGGACAGCCTGACTCTCAATCCCGGAAACATCACCGTGACGGGTCAGACGCAGCTGGCCGTTTCGCCCACCAGCAACACCCCCTACACCCTGACGGCCGCCAACGCCGCAGGCAGCAGCACGGCCACGGTTTTGGTGAGAGCGACCACCGCCCCCCTGCCCTCCAACAGTTATTACGCCGGGCAGGACGGCAATGATGAATCCCTCTGGCGCGACAATGCGGGGCCCAAAAACTGGCCTTTGACCGGCCTCCTCCGCAATCTTCCCCTCGTCCGGGCCAGCGCCGTCACGGGCATCAACGGCTCCTATCAGTCACCTGACAGCTTCAGCCCCGGCGGCATCACCCTTCCCAGCTTTCAATATGCCGAAGCCACCATCGAGCTTTGGATCCGCCCCGACACCGCGGCTCTGACTCCCGACCATCAGCTGATCTTCGAAAGCGGCGGCGGGCAGAATGGGACCGCCGTGCTGATCAACGACACCGGCCTGCGTTTCCTGGGAAGCGCCGCCAACGTCCGCACCCTGGATGTGACCGTGCCCACCGCCGGGCTGGAGCTGAACGATTTTATCCAGGTCATTTACACCATCAGCGGCAGCGGCCAGAAAGTGAATATCACGGTCCGCGATGTCACCGGTCAGGTCCAGACCGCCACCGCCACCGGCAAAGTCGTTATCGGCACCAACGCCGCCAGCCTCCTGGCCCTCGCCGGCGCGCAGGTCGATCTCGGCGGACGCACCGAACTGGCCGACGCCTCCCCAGCGGGCCTCACGGGATTCGCGGGGGAAATCGCCATCCTGAATCTCTACAACCGCGTGCTCACCGACGAGGAGAACGCCGGCACTTTCAAAGCGGTGCTCCCGGTCACTCCGTCGCTGATCAGCTCCTTTGAAACCAACCTCACCAAACTTCCGGCCAGCGGGACCGCCACCCTGAGCTGGAAAGTCGCGGGCACCGTGGACAGCCTCACCCTGACGGATGTCACCGCCGGGACCGCGCCCGTGAATGTGCTGCCGGCGACCACGGCGGGCAGCGGGACTTTCGCCGCCAAACCCACGGTTCCCACGACCTACACCCTGCGCGCCTCCAGAGCCGGCACGGTCCACAGCGCCTCGGTTTCCGTGTATGCCGGCACTCCGTCGATCACCTCCTTCACCGCCGCCGGCACCGCTCTCATCGCCGGGGAAAGCACCACCCTTTCCTGGAATGTCACGGGCGCGGACACTGTGGTCCTTTCCCCGGCGGGCGTGGAGGCCGGCAGTCCCAATGTCCAGACCGTGACTCCGGCCGCGACGACCACTTACACGTTGACCGCGACCAACATCGCCGGCAGCAGCACGGCCGAAGTCACCGTGAATGTGAAGCCGGAAGCGACTCCCGCGCATCACTACGCGGCGGCCTCGGAAGGGAATGACGAGTTCACCTGGATCGATGAGGTGAACGGCCGCAACTGGCCTCTGAACGGCGTCACACGCAACACTCCTCTCGCCATCGCCAGCGGTTTTGGCGGTATCAAGGGTTCCTACCAGACGGCGGACAGCGTCAGTGCCACCGGGGTGACCGCCACCAGTTTTCAATATACGGATTTCACGGTGGAGCTTTGGGTGCGGCCGGATCTGACGGCCTTGAATGAGGGACACCAGATCCTCTTCGAAAACGGCGGCGGGCAGAATGGAAGCTCGGTCCTCCTGACCCAAAGCGGCGTCCGCTTCCTGGGCAGCAGCGGCAACGTCCGCACTCTGGATGTGGTGCTGCCCACCGCCGGGCTGAACCTCGGGGATTTCATCCAGATCGTTTACACGGTCAAAGGATCCCAGAATCAGGAAACTTTTTACGTCCGCGATGTCACCGGCAAGGTGGTCACCGCCACCGCCAGCGTCAAAGTCAGCCAGGGTGCCAATGTGGGCGGACTCTTCCATGTCACGGGCAGCGCCAACAACCTCGGCGGCCGCACGGATCTGGCGGATGTCACGCCGGAGGGCCTCACCGGTTTTGCGGGGGAGATCGCGCTGCTGAATATTTACGACCGCGCCCTCACGGAAGCGGCCGTGACCAGGGCTTATGAAACCGTGGCCACCACTCCCACCACGCCTCCGGTGGGCACCAAACCGGAAGTGACCTCCGCGAGTTATGACGCCTCGACCAACCGCATCACCCTGGAGTGGAATTCCACCACCACCGGCTGGTATCAGGCGGAGATCTCCAGCGATCTGACGGAATGGGAGGAACTGGGCGACCCCTTCCAGCCCGCCACCGCCGGAGCCGCCACGGCCTTCCAGTTCCCCGCCGGCCCGAAATATTTCATCCGCATCCGGACAGTCCCCGCGCCATGAACCGAAACCTCCCGCCCCTCGGCGGCGGCAGTCGTCAGGCTGCCGCCGCAGGCCTGGCCCTGCTGGGACTGCTGATCCCCGGCGCGGCTTCCGCCCAGGAACTGCCGCCCCGGATCACGGAAATCCTGGCCGCCAATAACGGATCGTTCAGCGACGGAGGCGGGGCGAACCCCGACTGGATTGAGATTCACAATCCCAACAGCGCCGACCTCGATCTGTCCGGCTGGCATCTCACCGACGATGCGGGCAACCCTGTCAAATTCACCTTCCCCGCCGGCACGGTTCTCAAAGCTCAGGAATACCGGGTCATCGCCGCCTCGGGGGAAACGGCTCCGCTGGTGGATGCGGACGGCTTTCTCCACGCGACCTTCTCCCTGGCCAAGGAAGGCGAATATCTGGCGCTGGTGTCACCGGACTTTTCGTTGGTCCAGGCCATCACCCCGGCCTTTCCGCCGCAGTATGCCGATGTCTCCTGGGGCGAGGCTCCCGCCGGAGTGGAAGGCCCAGCTTCCGGTTATTTCCTGACTCCCACGCCGGGAAAACCCAACACCGCCGCCGCCGTGGCGGGCTTGTCGGAAAGCCCGGTCTTCTCGCGGGAACATGGTTATTTCACCTCCCCGTTTTCCGTCGCCCTCAGCACCGCCACTGGGGGCGGCGCGATTTTTTACACCACCGACGGCACGCCGCCCTCGGCGGCCAAAGGCACGCTCTACGCCGGACCGCTGACCGTCTCCACAACCACCACCCTGCGCGCGGTGACCGTGAGGGACGGCTTCGCCCCGAGCGCCGTGAGCACCCGGACTTTTCTGCGGGTGGATGACATCGTGCGCCAGACCCGGCCCGCCGCCTATCCCACGAAATGGGCGGGCCAGCCGGCGGATTACGATATGGATCCTGACATTGTGGACCGCGCGGCCTACAGCGGGCAATTCCAGGAAGCCTTCGCCGCTTTGCCGACGCTGTCCCTGGTGTTCGATCCCGACGCTTTTTTCCACGCCACCAAAGGCATCTACCAGCAGCCGCAGAACCAGGGCAAGGCCTGGGAGCGGCCGGTCTCCGCGGAGCTGATCGTTCCCGACGGATCGGAGCCCGGTTTCCAGATTGACGCCGGAGTCCGCGTGCAGGGCGGCAGCTCCCGGAACGCGGACACGCCCAAACACTCGCTCTCCCTGCGCTTCCGGAAGGAATATGGCGGCGGCAAGCTGGAGTATCCCCTCTTCCGGAACGCCCCGCACGGCGACACCGCCGCCTCCCAGTTCGATTACCTCCAGCTGCGGCCGGAATACAATTTCGGCTGGATGCACCGGCACTGGTATCAGGCCCGTTACGCGCTGTATGGCCGCGATCAGTGGGCCAGCGATCTTTTCCAGTCCATGGGCAATCCCGGCGCGCATGGCCGTTGGGTCCATCTGTTTCTGAATGGGCTCTACTGGGGTCTGCACGCCGTGCATGAGCGGCCGGACAAGGACTTCATGGAGAACTATTTCGGAGGCAAATCCGCCGACTACGACACCGTGAATTCCGGCGAGGTCACCGACGGTAATCTGACGGCTTTCAACGCCATGATGAATCTCGCTTACGGCGGCATCCAGACCGCCGCCGCCTACGAAAGCATCGGCAAATATCTCGATCTCGACAGCTTCATCGACTACATCATTCTCAATAATTACATCGGCAATCAGGACTGGGATTCGCATAACTGGCGGGCCGCCCGGAAGCGTGAAGCCGGAGCCGGCTACCGCTTTTTCCCCTGGGACAGCGAGTTCGGCATTTCCCAGATGGCGGGCGGCGTGTTCACCAATCCTCCGGATTTCAAAACCGTGAGCCTGGGCATCAACATCACCGGCAAAAACACGGATCACATGCCCACCGGCCTGCATCAGCGCCTGTCGCTGAATGCGGAATACCGCCTGCGCTTCGCGGACCGGCTGCGGAAACATTTCTTTAACGGCGGCGCCCTGACACCGGAGAAAACCGCCGCCGCCTGGCGGGCGCGGGCCGCGGGCATGGATGCGGCGATCATCGCGGAATCCGCGCGCTGGGGTGATTTCCGGCGCGATGTCAGTCCTGGCCAGTGGTCCAGAACGCAGTTCGACCTCTACACCCGCGATGACCATTACCGCCCGCTGATTCAATGGCTTTACAGCAGCTATCTGCCGCAGCGCTCCGGCGTGGTGCTGAATCAGTTCAAGGTGCGCAAACTCTATCCGGTCACGGAAGCGCCGGAGTTCTCCCAGCCGGGCGGCACGGTTTCCGCCGGTTTCAAACTCACCATCACCGGGCCGCCGGCAGCCACGCTTTATATCACCACGGACGGCTCCGATCCTCGCCTGGCCGGCGGCAACCCCTCGCCGCAGGCCCTGAGTCCGGCTTCCGGCGAGGCTCTGACTCTGGAAAAAGCCACCACCGTCAAAGCCCGTGCCCGGGCGGCGAGCGGCGACTGGTCCGCCCTGACCTCCGCCGTTTTCCAGCCTGCGGGTCCCGGTCTGCGGCTGACGGAAATCATGTATCACCCGGCGGGCGACGAACTCGCGGAGTTTCTCGAAATCACCAACGCCGGCACCGTTCCCCTGTCCCTGGCCGGGCTGCATTTCACTCAGGGCATCACCTTCGATTTTGACCTCCACTCCAGCCTTCACAGTCTGGCCGCCGGGGAGCGCCTGCTCATCGTGCGGAATCCGGCGGCCTTCCAGGCCGCCCAGGGCCACGGCCAGGACGCGAAAATCGCGGGCGTGTTCCAGAACGACACCGGCCTCGCCAACAGCGGCGAAACCCTCACGCTCTCCGACGCCGGCGGCGGCGAGGTTTTCTCGGTCACTTACTCCGACGCCTTCCCCTGGCCTGCGGAGGCGGATGGCAACGGAGCCTCCCTCGTCCTCTCCTCCCCCGCCGCCGACCTGGCCGATCCCCTTTCCTGGCGCGCCTCCCTCGCCAGCGGCGGCAACCCCGGCACCAGCGATTCCCTGCCTCCTGGCGGCACCCTGCTCACGGATTATCTGATCGGTTCCCCCGGAATCTCCATCGGACGCGAGGGTGAAAACCAAAGCAGCACCGGGATAGGCAGCGCAAGCGCCAGCCGTGGAATCCTCATCTCCTTCATCCGCCGCCCCGGCGCCGACCACCTCAGCCACGTCGTCGAAAGCTCCTCCGGCCTCCAGCACTGGAGCCCCGCCGCCGCCGTCCTCGTCTCGCGCCTCTCCCCCGCGCCCGGCCAGGAGGTCCTGACTTACCGGGCGCTTCCGGAACTCCCCGTTTCCCAATTCTTCGTCCGCCTGGCCGTTCGCACACGATGAGTTCAGCTCCCTCTTCAGAGCATCCCTGATGTTATCCGGCGGGACGGAATCCGGAAAAGGCTGAACAGGACAGAAACCTGGCGGCCATCGCGCGGCCAGCCCCCGGCTGCGGACAGTGCCGCAGCCGGGGATTTTGCCTGTTTCATCCAGCCCTGTTGGAGTTCCTTCCGGCGGCCGGGGCCGGGACCGGACTCCGGAGGGAGGGAGGGGGAACCAGCGGTTTGCCGGATGGCTGGCGGATCTCAGTATTCGCGGTCGGTTTTGATGCCGGGGGCGGGGACGGGGTATTTGCCGTCGGGGCCGGGCATGACGGGGGCGGGGCCGTCCTGGGTGAGGGTTTCGATATTCGGCGCGAACTCGTGCGGGCAGTTGAGCATCTCGTCGAACTTGATCTCGCGGCCGGTGTGGGCGGCCATGCGGCCCATGTTGGTCACGAGGCTGGCCTCCACGCCGCGTTTGACCTCGTTGTAAGGCGTGTTGTTGATGATGGCGGCGGCAAGATCGTCCCACTCCAGCTGGTAGGGATTCTGCTCCGGCTGCGGGAAACCCCAGGTCTCGGTGCCGCGCTTCATGATCTGGTCCTTGAAAATGCGGCACTTGCCGGGGGTGTGGCCGGAGGTGCTGATGATCGCGGAGCCTTTGCTGCCGTGGGCGTAGCTGGCCTCCTCGTTTTTGCAGTTCAGCATGGTGCGGCCGTCGAAGAAGAACTTGGTGCCGTCATCGAAGGTGTATTCCACGGCGTAGCTGTCGAAGTTCTGGTCGATGTATTCGCCGCGGTAGTGGCGGCCGCCGACGGCCTGGGCTTTGACGGGCCACTTGTTTTTCATCCAGCAGCACTCGTCGATGAAGTGGATGTAGAAGTCGCTGAAGAGCCCGCCGGAAGCCCAGAGGAAGCTGTGGAAACGCTCGATCTGGTAATTCACCTCCGTTTTCCCCTCGGGTTTCGGCACCGAGAAACAGGAGGCCACCGGGCCGTGCATGCGGTAGGAGCGCATGTTGATGATGTCGCCGATTTCGCCGTCCTGGATGCGTTTCCAGAGTTCCTGGCGGGCGCGGCAGTGGCGGACCATGAGGCCCACGCCGACTTTCAGATTCTTTTTGTCGGCTTCCTCTGCGAGGGCCAGCATTTTTTTGGAGGTCGGGCCGTCGGCGGTGATGGGCTTCTCCATGAAGACGTGGAGGCCTTTCTCGATGGCGTATTTGAAATGCGGCGCGCGGAAGGCCAGCGGGGTGGTCAGAATGACGATGTCGCCGGGTTTCAGGACATCCATGGCCTTTTTGTAGGCATCCATGCCGAGGAACCTGCGGTCCTCGGGGACGTCAAAACGCTCCGGTTTGTCCGCATACTTGTCGCTGAGGGCTTTGTGGCTTTCCTTGAGCTTGTAGTCGAACACATCCGCCATGGCCATCATCTTGGTCGGCAGGCTGATCACGCTCAGCGCCTGGTCGGCGGCTCCCGTGCCGCGGCCGCCGCAGCCCACGAGGGCCACGCCGACGGTATTATTCGAGGCGGCGAAAACGTGGGGCACCGCCAGACCCGCAAAAGCGGAGGCGGCCGTGAACTTGGTGGTGGTGCTGAGGAACTGCCGGCGGGAGGAGGGGGAAGCGGATAAATTCATGAATGAGTGGTGATTCAATGTCTGCCTTCCGATCACGTCGCGGACGCGGGAATTATTTCCCGGAAAATGCCGTGTGATCGAAAATACACCCGCCTTCCGGGCAACCTCCCGCGCGCGGCACCGGGTTGAAAATCAAATGATTGCCCAGCTTCCCCCCACTCCGCCGCCCGCCTGCGGGAAATCCTCATGTACAGACGGCGGCGGCTCCTTCCCCCGCAGGATATGCGGATCCAGGAGGGCGTTCACCTCCTGCTTTGGCGGGGTTTCCTGTTCCGGGCGGATTCGCGGAACGAAGGAGGCTTCAGGTGATGCCGGGCCGGAAGAGGACGTCGTGGTCGAGATCGCCGCCATCGGCGCCGAGGAACTGGTCCACCGCCCAGGTGAGATTGATGAGCGCGCGCCTTTTCCGCAGGACCGTCGTCGGATTTGCCGAACACGGTGGAGCAGCCACGTTTCGCATCCGCCCCCGTCAGCCCGGGGTGGCGGTCGAGGAAGAGGGCCCCGGGAAGGAAACAGGCGGAAAGGATCAGAGGCGGACGAAGCCCAGGAGCTGCCGCATGCCGACAAGGGAGTAGTCGAAGCCTTCCACCCGGGAGGTTTTGTTGCCTTCAATGGTGTAGATGCGGCCGCCTTCCACGTGGTGGACATAACCCGTGTGGCCCTCCCAGCTGCTCAACCGGACACGCCACCACACCACGATATCGCCCGGAAGAGGAGCGGTGGCGAGAGGATCGGTGAACGTGGTGAGACCGGCGGAGCGCGCGCGGCTGAGAATGCTGCGGGCTCCGACCGTGTAATTGAAAGGCATGCCTCCGCTGGCATCAAGACACCAGCAGACGAAACCCGCGCACCAGTTGGCAGGCATGTCGACAAGGCCGTGGAGATATTTTTCGACGTCCGGTCCCCGGTTGTTGCCCCCGGATTCGCCGCGGCCGGCGGCGGCCTCTCCGACGGCGCTCCGCAGGGCGGCGAGACCGCGGGCGGTGCCGCCGTGGGCGGCGGCGGGCATGGTTTTCCACCAGGTGGCGGATGCGCCCGGCAGGATGATGGGGTTGCCGGCGGGATCCGGCGCTCCCGAGGCGAGGCGTTTCAGCGCTCCCCACGTGAGCCCGCCGCAGATGCCGTCGGCCTCAAGAGGACGGCCGAAAGCGTCGATATGGCTGGACTGGAACGCTTTGAGGGCGGTTTGCGTGCGGGGCCCGAAATCGCCGTCCTCAAGAATGTGCCCGGCGGATTCGCCCGCGAGCCAGCGGTTGAGGAGGCGCTGGAGGGTGAGGACGGAGGGGCCGTTGCCGCCGCGGCGGAGCACGGGCTCGGCGTTGTCCTGCGGCAGGGGCCCGGGATCGTTGTCCGGAGCGGCCCCGCCGCCGGCGGAGCTGAAGCACCAGGACGTGTCGGCACCCTGGGATTCGCAGCGCTGCCAGCTTCGGGCAGGAAGGCCGCACAGGATTTGCGCGGTGCGGATTTGTTTCACGTTCCAGCCCGTGTAGGTGGCGGATTCACGGTGCCCGGTGGATTCGGAGAGCCATGTGTGGACGACCAGTCCGGCGTCGTGGAGACGCTTGCAGATGTAGCCGGAGCCGTAGACGCCGATCCGGTACGGAGCCGCCTGGCCGGAAGCCTGGGCGAGGCCCGCCGCCACGCCCTGGAAGTAGGCTTTGATCTGGTTGAGATCGGCGGGATCGGCGTCGTAATCGACGGCGAAGAAGATGGTGGTGCCCAGCGGCTGGGCACTCTCCCGGGCATATTGCCATGCGAACGTTCCGTCGCGGTGTCCGGCGGGCCGGTTGAAGTCCGCAGCCTGATCCTGGCGGTCCTGATAGACGACGGCGAGGCTGAGGCCCGCCTGAAGGATGGCCCGGGCCTCCGCCGGAGTGAGGTGTTTTTCGGCCTGCTGCGTGGTCTCGGAGTAGTAGCGGATCACGAATTCGATGCCGTTTGTGTTGAGACAGACGGAGGAGGAGGTGCAGCGTTTATTGGTGGAGAGGCCTTTCATAATGGTGGTGTGTGCGGTTGGTTGGCTGGTGAGGGCCGAGCGGAGTCGACCCTGTTCGGCTTTGAGATCAGCCTGACCGGGCATGGCGCCGGATCAGTGCTGTGCATGGTTGGCGGAGGGAAAGGATTCAGGGCGCGGAGCCCTGGCGCAGGGCGTTGGGCAGGCTCCAGACGGCAGGCTGGTTGGGAGGAATGGCGGCGGCTTCAGCGCGTTTGGGGTCGGTTTGCCAGACTTTCCAGCTCAGGCCCGCCGGGCTGCCATCGGTGCGGCTGGGAGTGTTGGCGTTGACGGAGCCGTCCCAGGTGAGGAGCTGTTCGTTGAGAGGATCAAAGCGGAGCCCGACAACGGGACCCGCGTGGGCTTGAACATTGAAGGCGGGCTTGGCGGATTCGTCCGGGAGACCAGGCCCGCTCAAATCCCAGAGTTCGAGGCGGCCGTCCTCGCCGCCGAGGGCGAGCAGGCTTTTGCCCTGAATAATTTGCCATCCAACGGACAGAAGCCGTCCGTGCAGCCGGGTGGGAATGCGCGCGAGGCTCCTGGCCGTGGCCGCGTCCCACAGAATGCACTGACCATCGGTGCCGATGGTGGCGGCACGCTTCCCGTCGGGGCTGAAGACCGTGTCCACCACGCCGCCGCTGGCATGGAAATAAGGGCCGGCGGCGGCGCTGTCGCGGATGTAAGTGATGCGGTCGCCCAGCAGGGAGACCGAGAGGAGAGTCCTGCCCGCCCCGCCGATGATGAGGTTGGAATCAATAGGGGAGAAGCGCAGTCTGCGGGTCGGATCCTTGATCTTTTCGGGCACGATGGGGCTGCCGCCGAATTTCACGCTGAGTTCCGCCAGAGAGCCCGCGTTGATCTGGAGAACACGTATCCAGTTGGGTTTGCCCTCGGGTTCATCGCCGGAAATGACCAGCCGCTGGCCGTCGGCGCTGAAGGCGGCGTGGGAAACGAGGCTGCCGTGCTGGAATACGGAGGTCCCCTGAGGAAGCTGTTTAGGGTACTTTGACCAGTCCAGCAGAGCCACCTCGCCATCAATGTCAGTGGCGACGCTGCGCCTTCCGTCGCTTGAAAATCCGAGGGAGGTCACGGTGTTGAGAGTGCCCGGAAGATTCTTCCCCTGGCCCAGGGCCTTGAGCCGCGGGTCGAAGAGACGCAGGGAACCGCCCGCCGAACCGGTGAGCAGAAAAGCGCCGTCCGGGGAGAAGGCGAGAGCAGTGACCCCGCCCGGGGTGCTGCTGGCGGTCCCTTCCGCCAGCACTGTGCCGCCCAGGCGGGGGTAGAGCCGGAGTCTTTCGTCGGCCGAGCCGAGAGCGATGTAGCGCCCGTCCGGGGAATAGGCGGCGGCACGGATGGTTTGGGAGGAACCGGCGAGGCGGTGGAGGAGAGGGTTGTCGAACTTTTGAATGACTTTCTCGATCCCTTCAGTGATGGCTGCGTCCTTGGTTTTGGCCTTGAGCGCGTTGAGTTCGGTCCGGAGAGCCGAATTTTCCTCTTTGATCCGGAGGGTCTCACTGGCTTGATCGCGGTCTTTTTGGATGCGTTCGGCTTTTAGACTTTCCTCGCGGGCTTTGTCGGCGTCGCGCTCGGCACTGCGGGCTACCTCTGCGGATTCATTGGCAACCACAGCTTCCCGCCGTTTTGTTTCCGCATTTTCATGGGCACGTACGGCTTTCTTCCGGTTCACTTCCGCGAGGTAGGCGAACCCCGTACAGGCGATGGCGGCGACGGAGGAGCCGATCAGGGCCAGTCGTTTCCACGCGTCCTTTTGTTTCTGGCGGCCCTGGCGCTCGCCGACGATTTTATCCCGCCAGCCGACGAGGCCTTTGGCGAGGAGGTCGTGGAAAATTTCGTATTTGAGAGGCCCGCCGCCGGCATCGGTGATTTCCCGGAGCAGCCGGGTGTGGGGGGCGCTCAGGGTTTTGAGAAGGTCCGGAATGCGGGTGAGGTCGGATTCCTTGAAATCAAAGCCGCCCTCCCGGGCGTTGAGGGTGAGGTTTTGCACGCTGTGGGCGTATTTTTGCAGCTCCGGGGTGATCAGCTGCCGCGTCATGGCGGCGAAGAGGTCGCGTTCGACCTCCTGGAGAAGGGCGATCCTGTCGAGAATGTGATCTTTGATGATGCCGGTGGCGCCCCCGGCCTTTTTGAAGCGATCGTTGGTGAGGCGGTGGATGGCGGGCGGGGCTTCCGCCGGGGGCTGACGGCTCCAGTCGGCAAGGTGGAGAGTCCAGAGTTTTTCGAGGCAGAGCTGCAGATAGGCGACTTCGACACGGTCGACGGTTTGCCCGGCGGTCTGGATGCCGCCGCGGAGGGAACTGATGCTTTGGCTGCCGACGCGGGTTTGGTCGAGAAGGTTGTCGATGAGGGCGTCCTCGGCCTCCCACACATGCTGGCCGCCGCCGTGCTTCTCTGTCCATTGGCGGAGAGGGTCCCGGATGGCCTGGCGCGCTCCTCCGGGATCAAGGTGCTCGATCCGCAGCATATTGTCGAAGAGGCCGGGAAGCGCGGTTTTGAGAACGTCGAGCTGGGCGAGGGCATCATCGCGCAGGGAGATCAGGATGTGGAGCCGGCGATGGCTTTGGAGAGCCTGGACCAGAAGGGGCAGAAAGGTGCGGGGGGCGAGGGGAGCGGTCTGGTAACGGAAGAATTCCTCGAACTGATCAAGGATGAGGAGAGTCTGGTGATCGTCGGGGAAGTCGAAGATGTCCGGGGCGGTCTCCGGAAGCTGCCGCAGAGTGCGGAAACGTGTGAGCAGCGCGGGCATGGAGCCGCTCCATTCGCGTTGGTAAAGAATGCGGACCGGGGCGGCGGGGCGCTGGGCGTTGTGCTCCTCGGCGCGGCGGAGACGCGGGAGAACCCCGGCGAGAATGAGGGAGGTTTTGCCCACAGCACTGACTCCGTGGAGCACAGTGAGGCGGTTGGCCAGGAGGTTGGTGATGCTGAGCTGGATCTCAAGATCACGTCCGTGAAAGTAGGCGGCGGACTTATCGTCAAAGGGGACGAGGCCGACGAAGGGGCTGGCGGGCGGGGAGAAACCGGCGGCGGGCGGGGAGGATGGCTGGCTCATGGCAGGGGAGCGCGGGATTGAAGTTCGCGGAGCAGATCAGCGCCGAAGTCGTTGAGATCGCCGTTGTAGATGTCGACGCCGCGCTGTTTCCAAAGCTGGACCTCGACGGCAGTCGGGTTGCGCCGGATGGCGTAGTGTCTGGTCTGGACGGGCTGGAGGTCCCAGAATTGGGAAAGCTGGGCATGGACGTTGGAGTCCGTCAGACTGTAGCCGAGAAAGAGGTAGCGGTGGTTGCGCAGGATGTTGATGAGCTGGGCGGGGAGGAAGCTCTTGGCATTCATCTGGCTGAGGTAACGGATGTAATGGTCCTGGGTGATGATGTAGCTGGCGAGGGCGTTGGAGTCGTGGCGGCTGCCGTGGATTTTAAGCAGGACGGGACGGGTGTGAAGATGTTCATAGACGTCGCCGGTGACGCTGATCCCGGTGTCTTTGGCGGGATCCTCAATGACTGTGCGGCTGGTGGACCATTTGCCGGCCACGGGGTCAAAGTCGGATTTGGTGCGCAGGAAATAGCCTTTTCTGTCGAGCTCCCCGTCGGGGAGGGTGAAGGGCGTGGAGCGGTAGACAATTTGATCGAAGCATTGCCCGATTTCGCTCAGGGCCTTCTCGACGATCATATCGTAGTTGGTGGTGAGGACGAGGGGGGCGTGGCGCGGGTATTTGGGGGAATGCCGCTCCTGACGTTTGGTGACGGAGGCGAGGGCGCGGTGCAGATCCGTGGGCTGGTAATCGCCGGTGAAGACACTGGTGAGCTTATTATAAACCCAGTCCTCATCGGCGACGGAGGCGCAGTATTGGGCCGCGAGACTGAGGTTGGAGGAGAGCTGCAGGTGGATGCAGCGGTTGATTTCCTGTTTGTAGCCAGGGTCGCGGTAAAGCTGGGCGAGGAGAATGCGGGAGAGCCTGGACGCGGAGGGCAGGGTGCAGTTCGGCTTTCCAGGCAGAGGGGAGGAGAGGCTGGCTCCGGCCCCGAGGAAGACGATGAGGTTGCCCTTAAGGATGTCTTCGGCAAGGCTGCCAACGTTCAGTCGGGTGAGTGGCGGGGCGGGAGGGAGCATGGGAATGAGGCGTGGGCTCAGGATTCGGGCCGGGGTGTGTTAGGGTCGCGGACGATGCGGAAGCCTGACGGAAGGGCGGGGTTACTTGCGGCTTTTTTTGCGGGCGGCCTTTTTCGCTGGTGCTTTTTTGGCGGCGGACTTGGCGGATTTGACGGATGGAGCGGATTTGGCGGACGAGGCCGGCGGGGCGGGGGCCGGAGCAGGCGGCGCGCCGAAGGGGGTTTTGGCGCTGAGCTGGTCGGGGGGGCCGAGGACGTCCGGGGTCTGGGTGTAGCCGAGGGTGCGGAGTTTGCGCGCGGTTTCGATGAGGAGTTCGCCGTAGCTGAGCCGGGGGGTGGTCTTCCTGATCTGGCGCAGGGTGAGGGTGAGGGCGTAGGTGAAGGCGCCGTAGCTGACCGCACCGTGCACGTATTCGCTGGCCTGTTCGGTTTCCCCGCAGGCCATGAAGACGAGGGGGAGGTAGGGACCCGTGGGTTCTTTGGGGTAGTTGACCTTCAAAGTGGCGGCGTTTTCGTCGTAGTCCTTGTAGCGGAGGTCGCGCAGGGGAGTGGCGCGTCCGAGGCGGCGGGTGTCCCCGTAGCTCCCGTAATAAAGGGCGTGTTCGCGGCGGTGGAGTTCCTCCGCACTTTGGGGATTGGGGGTGGCTTTGAGTTTCTCCTCCAGCTGCGCGTGGCTCATCGGCGGATTGCTGTGGATCAGATCGAGTTTTCTCCAGAGTTCATTGAGCTTTTTACTTTCATGGCCGGGTTCGATGAATTCCGCATTGAGGCTCTTTTTGAGGAGCGGGCCCTGTTCCCACATTTCCAGATCGGCGTTCCATTTGCTGGACTCGTGCTGAATGTCCGCGGGGCCGGTGAAGGAGCGGATGGCGGGGCCGCCGGAACGGGTGATGCCGCCGGAGTGGCAGCAGTCGAGGAAGATGGTGAAGTGAACACCCCGGGGAAGATTGGCGTAAAGGTCCTGGAAGTCGGCGTCGCGCAGGCCGGTGTCGGGTTCCGAGGGGTCGTAGTCGTGGGTGCAGAGGATCTCGTGCATTTCCAGCGGGGCTCCGCTCTGCGGGTCGTAGGCGGGGCGGCGGTGGCCGTGGCCGGAGAAGCCGAGGATGCGGTGGTCGCCCTCCTCGCTGTCCTCCAGGAGCCAGCGGATGTGGTGCAGAAGGGAGGCGCGGATGGCGTGCTCGTTGTGGATCAGGCGGATGTCGCGGTGGTCGATGCCGGCCTCCTGGAGGGTGGCGGAGAGCTGGAAGGTGTCGTTGGCGCAGCCGTGGAGGGTGGGAATGGCGGGGTGGGTGTAGCGGTCGATGCCGATGAGCAGGGCGCGGTTGACCGGTTTGCGGGTCACCGCCAGCGGCACGAGGGGACGGGGCGGAGGAGGCGCGAGCGAAAGGGTGCGGACGGCCGTCCCCGGGGTGGCGGCGGCAAGGTCGTTGTGGATGCGCGGCCAGACGAGAGCGGCGAAGTCGGAATGGCCGAGGTAGGCGGCTCCGTCGTGACCGCTTCCGACGTGGTGGGCGGTGACGATCTGGGTGAAGTTTTCCCCGCGGATGTGGGCGAGGGAGCTGACAAAGACTTTATCGTGCGGGTTGTAGAGGTTGAACCAATGGCGGCATTTCAGGGGGCGCTGGAAGCCGTTGAACTCCCGGCGCAGAAGGGGATTGCCCACCTGGGTGCCGAGAGTGATGAGGTGGCGGTTCCGCAGAAGATCGGGGTCGAGGAAGAGGCAGGTGTCGTAGAGCAGCAGCCCGCCGAAGGAGTGGGCGATGACGACCTCCGGATCTTTCGCGGTGATTTCCCCGGCGATCCGGTTCCGGAGTTTTTTGCGGAGATCGTCATCAACCGCCCAGGCGGCGACTTCGCGGGCTTTCCACTGGAGTTCCTGCGGGACGAGGGAGTCCAGAAGGCCCCGGTCGCGCGTGAAAAGATTGCCGAAGGCGTTGCCGATCCTGTCGGCCACGGCGCCGACGGCGTCGGTGATTTTGGTGGCCAGCAGACTGGCGCTGAGGCTGGCGACGGCGCTCAGGTATGCGAATCCGTCCGGTTTGTCATGATCGCCGATCAGTTTTTCATAATAGAGGACCCCGGGATCATCCGCGGATTTGCCGTCGGGGCCGGCGGGCAGGGCATCGGGGCCGAAGGGGTCGGTGACGGAAAGAGTGAGGCCGGCGTGATCCGCGGCGGCGGCGGTGATGGCGTGGACCCACTGGGGGACCCAGGTGAGGAGCTGCTCACTGCCTTCATGGAAGCCGATGCCGTGAATAAAGAGGATTTTCATAACAGGGATGAACGGATGACGGGGACGGGGTCAGGAATGGAAAAAAGCATGCGGTGGCGGCTCACCCGTCCGTATTGGCGCGGCGGGCACCGACGCGGGCAAAGGCCGGAAGGAGCCGGCGCCGCCCCGGAGGAATCCGGCATGGCGCGGGGCGCGGATCTCCGCCGTCCATGGCGGCGGGCCGCCGCCGATTCATTCCGGAGATTTTTACGGCTAACCGCTGATCCGCCCCGCGCCTTCCTGGCATGATCCCCGCGCCTCCTCCTGTCGGGGATAACTGATGACCGCGGCAGAGCTGCATACCGGGATGCATAGCGGCTTGCGGCTCATTGTCAAATTTGGACAGGAATATTATTAAAATAAACAACGCCGGCATTCATTCCGTCAGACAAATCACCCGTTAATTTATATCAGAACAGCATATTGTCACTGCGGGCCCGGGCGCGGAGCGGGGCGGAGGCTGCGGCCGGTTCCACCGGATTATTTCCCGGTGAATCCGGATGGGGCGTGCGGTATTCCAACGAAAATCCACTCCGGCACCGGTCCTTGAATGATAGTGAGATTTTTCCGGAGAACCGTCACATCGATTTGAAAGGAGCGGAAATCCGAGCGGAGGGCCCTGCGGCATTTTATGCTCAGCGAAATCGAAATCCGTAAGTTTCCTGAATTTGCTTAAGATTCCGGACGGTGGTGGATAAAGCAACTCCCGTGGACAAATCAGTCGATATTTTGAAATAATGAACCTGGCATTGGGTGATTATTTTCTCCCGGGAATCACCGTTTTCTGTGCCATGGTTTTAGCGGCAGCGGAATAAATCAAAGTCACTTGGCACTTTGGGGAATTTTATGGGCGGACGACGACTTGAGAACGGCCTGCACAGCCGGTCAGACGCGGTTCCGGCGTGGTCAGGGGCGGTTCCGGCGTGGTCAGGGGCGGTTCCGGCGTGGTCAGACGCGGTTCCGGCGTGGTCGGACGCGGTTCCGGCGTGGTCGGACGCGGTTCCGGCATGGTCGGACGCGGTTCCGGCGTGGTCGGACGCGGTTCCGGCGTGGTCGGACGCGGTTCCGG
>JAZKFB010000039.1:0-10648 GCA_040386695.1 Verrucomicrobiota bacterium | reverse complement strand
ACGCGGTTCCGGCGTGGTCGGACGCGGTTCCGGCATGGTCGGACGCGGTTCCGGCATGGTCAGGGGCGGTTCCGGCGCGGTCAGACGCGGTTCCGGCGCGGTCAGACGCGGTTCCGGCGCGGTTCCGGCGCGGTCGGACGCGGTTCCGGTGTGGTCAGACGCGGTTCCGGCGCGGTCAGACGCGGTTCCGGCGCGGTCGGACGCGGTTCCGGTGTGGTCAGACGCGGTTCCGGCGCGGTCAGACGCGGTTCCGGCGCGGTCGGACGCGGTTCCGGTGTGGTCAGACGCGGTTCCGGTGTGGTCGGACGCGTTCAAACTGCCGTCCTGCCCGGGAATCACGCCTTTCCGACGCGAAAACCCCCGGATGCGGTCAGACATCCGGGGGCTCTGGAGGTTGGGGAAACGCGGGCCGGAGCCCGGGTTTCGTTATTCCGGACGGATCAGGCCACGCGGCGGCGGCGGGCGAGGCCGAGCAGGGAAACCGCGCCGAGCAGCAGGGTCGAGCCGGGTTCGGGCACGGCGCTGAGGAGCAGGTCATTGCCGCCGGTGAGGGCGTTGGTGGCGGAGTCCGCTCCGTAGAACAGGGCGAATTCCTGACCGCCGAAGGTCACATAACCGCCGGCGCCGGGATACAGGCCGGAAAAGGCGCTGGTGCTGACGGCGTTGGCGAAGGTGCCGGTGATGGCGTCGGTGCCGTCGTTGGTGATCAGCCAGTAACGGCTGCCGGTGCCGATGGGCGCGCCGGCGGCCCACTGGCCGTCGAGCACCGCGCCGGTGATGTCCACCGTGCCGGTGATGCTGATTTTGTCCGCGCCGCCCGCGGCGTCAATGTTCGCATACAGCGTGCCGCCGGCGGAGAAGGCCACCGCGCCGGTGATGCTGAGCGCGCCGACGTTGTCCTTCGTCCCGCCCGTCAGGGTGCCCTTGGCGCCGATGCGCACGCCCGCCGCGGTGGTGACGATGCTGCCGGTGCCGCCGAGCACGCCGGTGGCGGTGCTGTTGTCCACGCCGCCGCTGTTGCCGTTGCCCACGCGGAGGAGGGCGGTCGAGACCCGGGTCAGAGTGCCATTCACCAAAAGCGTGCCCTGGGAGCCGTCGTTGCGGCCCACGTAGAGGGTGCCGTCGGGGGAATTGTCGTTCAGCGAGGTCCCGGCCCCGATGGTCACGGCACCGATGCCGCTTTCCCCGATGCTGATATCGGAACCGGCGTGGTTGATGGCGCCGCCGGTCAGGGTGTAGGAAGCCTTGTGATTGGCCGCGATACCGACCACAAAGGCGCCGTTCACATTCAGTGTGCCGCCGCTCTGGGTGCCGGTGGCGGTGCCCGCTCCGGCGGAATCCACGCCGGCCCCGCCCATGAAGAACTGGGCGCGGGTGGTCACGGTGCCGCCCTGGAGGTCGAAAGTGGAGATCCCGTCATTTTCGGAAAGGATAAATGACTGCGCATTGGTGACACCGGCGGTCTGGCGGAAGGTGCCGTTGCCGTTCTGCGCGAGATTGACGCCGGCTCCGCCGGTGGTGCTCTGGAGGTCCAGAGTGCCGCCTTTGATCTCCACCAGACCGGTGGCTCCGGCCCCGACGCCGACCATGAAATTGGATCCGGCGGTGGTGCGGAAGGTGCCGCCCGTGTTCACGGTGAGGGTGCCATTTCCGCCGCTGTTCTGGCCGATCCAGTCCCAGTTCCCGGCATCGCGCTGATAAAGACCGCCGTCATTGATTGTCAGAGTGCCTTTGCCGCTGAGGCCGATGCGGGTGTCGGCGACATCGCCGCCCGCGCCCAGCAGGAACTGCCCGCCGTTCTGAATGGTCACATTGCCCACGCCGGCGGCCTCGCGGCCGACGATGACATCGAGCCGGTTCCCCGCATTGTTGGTTTTGGAATAGACGCCGCCGTTGTCGATGACGAGCGCTCCGTCGCCGTTCCAGCCGACATTCAGCTCGCCGCCGTCCTGATCCATGCGGGCTCCCGCGCCGCTGATGCTGATGAGTCCGTTGGAGCGGTCCGCGCCGGAAGCGGCGTTGGAACCGATTTCCACCGTGCCGTGGGCATTGAAGCGGCCGCCGGCCTGGATGGTGATGGAACTCTGCGGGCTGCCCGGAGTGGCCTGCTGGCCCACGCGGATCACGGGATTGGAGGCTCCCGTGTCGGTGCGCACGTCCCCTTCGAGCACGCCGTCGGATTTGATGACCATCCGGCCCACTCCCCCGGCGGCGTCGGCTCCGGAACCGAGATTCATATTCACCGCGATGCCGTTATCGACCGTGCCGCCGGCGGTGTGGCGCAGATCCAGCTTCGCGGAACCCGCCGCGCCGGTGCCGTCGCCGATATTGATGATCCCCGTGCCGCCGAACATGCCGACCTGAAGGTTCGGGCCCTGGCCGGTGCCGACGGTGTTTGTGAAATTGAACGCTCCATCGTTGATGTTCACCGTTCCGGTGGTGGTCTGGCCGATGCGCACCCAGTTACCGGTGGGTGTCTGGCTGAGCGTGCCACCGTTGATATTGATGGAATGGCCCCCGGCGACGCCAAGGTCGCCCGAACCGGGAAGTCCGACGGTGTCGCCCGTGTAGAGCACGGTGTGGCCCGTCAGAATATTCACATCGTCCGTGGAGCCGGTCTGGGGATTGCCCGCCGGATTCCAGGTGGTGGTGGTGGCGGCGTTCCAGTTTCCGGAACCGGTGCTGTCAAAGACGCCGGCGAAAGCGGGGACCAGAGTCAGCGTGAGCGCCAAAGCGGCGAGAGGGATTTTTTGCATGGATGGGGGAGCTGGATGAGTTTCCGGCGCGGTTTTCCGCGCGGATCATCTTTTTACGCTCCGGCGCCGTTAAATCACCGTTAAGTTATGGGATGGTTCACCCTTATTTTAAGAATACTGTCCCGTTTTCATCAAATTCCCGGCTGGAGGCGTGGTTTCATTTCCGCAAAACGCCTCCCGGACTCCCGCCAGCCCACCGGTCCGGCCTGAAAATGAAAGAGCCTCCCGGTGGACCGGGAGGCTCCTGAGGAAGGACGCGGCGGAGGAGGTTTTCGAAGACGTCCCCGGCGGCGGCTTCTGTTTTTAGAACGAAACGCTGAGCTTCACGCCCCCGTAGATTTCGTCATCATAGTAGTCGTCATAGGTCGCGAGCGGGATGTTGCCGGCGACGTAGGGGGTCAGGGTGGCCGTGGGGGTCAGTTTGACCGGGAAGGACACCTTGAGCTGCAGGTGCTGGAAGCCATCACGGGGAGCGTAGTAGTCCAGTCCGTAGGAGACGAGGGCGGCGGGCACGATGCTGAAGTTTTCAGCAACGCGGATCGGAGCGTCCACACCGAATTCCAAGTACTGGCCATCGACCGTGAAGTCGTAGTAATAACCAGCGGCCAGGTTCACACCCACGCGGGAATCAGCGGAACCGAAGCTTTTGGAAACGGTGGCGCCCGCTTCCTCGGCTCCGTGGAGGCCCCAGCCGTCGCCGGCGCTGCCATCAAGGAATTCATAATGGGTGTAACCCACGCCGAATTTGGCGAATCCGGCGTCGTAGAGCAGTCCGGCGTTCAGGTCCAGCTCGTTGTAGCTGAGGTCGTCGTCCGCGGAGGCGGTGTACCAGGCACCGAGCCCGAGAGCGAGTTTCTCGGTCAGCGGGATGCTGCCGGAAACCTGGGCCCAGACATTGTCCCGGCTGATCAGCGCGCCGCGGAAGATGTAGTGGGAGTCGTATCCGACATCCACTGTGGCTCCGAGGGAATCCCAGATTCCGCCGGTGGCGGCAGGGGCGGGAGGCGGGACCATGGGTCCTTTGCCGATGGGGGCGGAACCCGCGAAAGCGGATGCCGCGAGGCTCAGGGTGCCGAGGATGGCGGCGGCCTGAATGCGATGGGTAGTTTGTGTCATGGGTATTATGGCTCCCTTGGTTATTAGGATGGGTGAAACGGTATTTTGCAAATTTCCCCCGTCAACCCGTTAAACTTTAGAGGTCCTGGAGCAACCGTAAATCCGTATGACCCTGAAGTTGCATCCCCGAAAGCCCCACGTGGTCCATTTGATTTTCTTTCATCAGATTTAAATAACCATTAATTTAAGTCATGACATTCCATTCACTGACACTTCTTGACGGACGGCGGAATCAGACCCTTCTTCCGGCATGAAACTTGAAGTCTCAGTCGCGGAACAGCGGATGCGGGTGCTCGGCAATGACGGCATCTGCCGCCGGACATATGTCATCTCCACCTCCCGGTTCGGCCTGGGATCAGAGCCGGGCAGCAATTTCACCCCGCTTGGAAAATTCCGCATTGTGCAGAAAATCGGTCACGGCGCCCCGCTGCGGACCATCTTCCGCAGCCGGCGGATCAGCGGCGTCTGGGACGGCGGGGAGGCGCCTGAGGATTATGTGCTTACAAGAATTTTATGGCTGGACGGCCAGGAGGAGGGAAACGCCAACTCCTTTTCGCGGTACATATATATACACGGAACCAACCAGGAGGGACTGCTGGGGACTCCCGCCAGTCACGGCTGCATCCGCATGGCCAATGAGGAGGTCGTTGAACTTTTCAATGAGGTCGAGCTGGGCACGGAGGTGGAGATCGGGGACGTTCCGGCGGAAGCTTTACGGGAATTCGTTTGAACTTTTTCTCGCGGCCCGCTGTCTACCCGCATACGCTGCACCCTTGGATCCCCATTTTCCCGCCCATGAAATATTCAGCAATCTCCGCCCTGCTTCTCGCTGCCGCTCCGTCGCTGATGGCGCAGACGGCCCCCGTCAAGGACACCTCCCCTCCGACGATTGAGATCACCACTCCCTCAATCAACAGCGGCAGCAACATCGTTCTCGCCGGCACCGCCGCGGATACGGGCAGCGGCACCGGGACGAGCGCCTCCACCGTCGGGGTTCTCGCGGTTTATTACCAGGAGGAGGGATCCTCGAAATGGAAAAAAGCCCTGCTCACCTCCAAGGGGGCAGCCGAAACCACCTGGGTGGTGCAGGCCAAAATCAGCGGGGCCGCCGGCAAACGGTATTATTTCCGCGCCGTGGATAGAAGCGGCAATGAAAGTGATGTGAAGGGCCGCCGCTTCCGCCGCGGATCATGAGCCCCTTCCCTGACACCCCGCCGCCGCCTGCGGACGCTTCCCCTTCAGAACTCAAAACCGGGACTGGAAGCCGGGGGCCGCTGCTCGTGCTGGGCGGCATTCTGCTGTCCGCCGGGCTGATTGTTCATTTCAGCCCTTCCGGAAATAATTCCCGGAACGCCGCCGCGTCCTCCGGAACGTCCGCGCAAAACGGAGCGGATCAGGAGTTTCCGGGCGCTGGAGCCCCAGGCTCCGGCCGTTCCGGCAAAAATTCCGATGGAACCCCGTCGGGCATTTCCAAGGCTTTCCTCGCGTCGCCTCATTACAAAGCCGCGCTGGATGTCGCGGGCATGGCCGATGGTCTGACGCGTTCGGAAGCCATGGAGGCCCTCATCGAAACCTGGGTCGCCACTTCCCCGGTGGATGCCGCCGACTGGGCGGGAAGCCTGCCGGCGGGAAATTTCCGCGACGACGCCATGTCCGCGCTGATGTTCCACTGGGGCCTTGCCGCTCCGGCGGGCGCCGCCGCCTGGATGGCCCGCACAGGCGTGGATGACCCGGAAGCCGCCTCCGCCCTCGCCGGCCGGTGGGCGGTCACGGATGCCGCCTCCGCCGCCATCTGGTCCGAGGGGCTGCCGGATCCCGTGATGCGCCACAACGCCATCGCCGGAGTCGCCGGAGCCTGGGCGGAACACTCACCGGAAGCCGCCGCCGCCTGGGTGACTGGACTGCCCGCCGCTGACAAAGCCGCCGCCGCCACCACTCTGGCCGCCGCCTGGGCGCAGGCCGCTCCCGCCGCCGCCGCCGCCTGGCTGGCCCGGCAGAAGGACGCGGGACAGGAAAGCCAGGCCGGCGCGCTGGCCGTGCTGACGACCCTCTGGGCGGAGCAAAGTCCCGGAGCCGCCTCCAAATTCCTGAATTCCCTGCCCGAAGGCCCCGCCCGCGACGCCGCCACCAGCCAGTTCGCCGTGGCCGCCGCCCCCACCGCTCCGGCGGAGGCGCTCACCTGGGCGATGAATCTCACGGATCCCGTGCAGCGCAACCAGGTGGTGGCCGACGCCGCCGAAAGCTGGTATGACGGCGCGCCGGAAGGATTCCACGCCGGGATTTCCGATGCTCTGGCTTTGATGGACGACGCCACGATGCGCAAAGGCGTTTACGAGATGCTCTACGACCGCGATCCCGGTTTTCACGATAACCTTCTGAAAATGATCGAGCCCGCCGCGCCGGTGTCCACCCCGGCCCCGGCCACACCGCCCGCAGGGTCCGCTTCCGGGAATGAACCCGCCGCCGTGCCTCCGGCCGCCGCCTCCTCCGTCGGGGAGGATCCGGCTATTTTTTCCCCGGTGCCTCCGGCATCCCCTCCGCAGGAACCACCGGCCGCGCAGGAAAATGTTTCCGCCCCGGAGACAGAGCCGGATCCCGCCGGGGAGGGTGCTCCTTCTGGACCTGATGACCAGGAGCCCGTTCAGGACCCCAATTAGTTCGGCTCTCGCGGTCGGCAAAGGCCAACCCGTCCCTGAGGGACTTATAAAACCTCGTCCCTGCGTTCTTTCAGCCATGCAGCACCCGCTGAACGGGAATGTCATGCGGCTCCACCGGCAAATGTTCCACCGGCACGATCTGGCAGGAAAGACAGGCGCCCAGCGTCGGGGTTCCCGGCCCGGTTCCGGCCAAAAACCGGTCGTAATATCCCCCGCCAAATCCCAGTCGTCCGCCCTCCAGCGTGAATCCGAGCCCCGGCACAATCACGAGGCCGATTTCCGCCGGATCGACCGCCGGGCTGCGGGCGGGATCCGGCTCCGGAATTCCCATGCGGCCCGGGGCCAGCTCCCAAATGGAATGCACCGCATGCCACGTCAGGCTGCGGTCGTCGTGAGTCAGGGGAAAAACGAACCTTCTGGACTGACTTTCCGCGCGGGGTTCCGCAGCGGCGGACACTTCCGGCGGTTTCCGGGAATCGCGGAGCAGGTCCAGGAGATTCACCTCGAACGGCATCGGGCAGAACAGCGAGACGGTCCGCGCCCGGCGGTATTCGGGCAATTGGCGGATGGCGGCGCACAATCCGGCGGACTCCGCCGCCCGCTGTTCCGTCGGCATGGTCATCAACGCCTTCCGCAGAGCCGCGCGCAGCATGCGCTTTAAATCCTTGGACGAACCGGTCATCGGAAAGGCCGTCCACCGGAATCCTCTTCTTCACAAGACCGGACTGGATGGACTGGATGGACCCGATGGACCCGATGGACCCGATGGACTGGATGGATTTTCAGGCAGCTTTTCTCCAGACACTGTCCATTCCTGTCCATTCCTGTCCATTCCCGGTCCATTCCCGGTCCATTCCCTGGCACCTTCCGTTGCACAGCCTCCAATGGCCGCGCACTCTGCGCTTTCCACGCCCCATGTCCGCCACTTCTTCTTTTTTTCTCAACACCATCAGCGACACCCTCGCTCTCGGCGCGCGGCTGGGGGCGGCGGCGCGGGCCGGGGAGGTGATCGCTTTGTGCGGCGGGCTGGGCAGTGGCAAGACCCACCTTTCCAAAGGCATCGTGGCCGGACTGGACTCGCCCGCTGACGTCACCAGCCCCACGTTCACCCTCGTTCACGAATACCGGGGCGGGCGACTGCCGGTTTTTCACTTCGATTTTTACCGCATGACCTCGCCGGAGGAGGTGCTCGCGCTCGGCTGGGACGAATATCTGGAAGCCGGCGGCGTCTGTCTCGTGGAATGGGCGGACCTTTTCCCGGCCCTGCTGCCCGCCGGAACCGCGTGGTGGCGGCTCCGGCTGGATGAAACCGGCGCCCGCACCGCGCAGCTTCTGGATTCCCCGCCTCCGCCGGCCTGAAACTCCGCCTCCGCCTCCGCCTCCGCCGGAGCCGGAGCCCGCGCTTCGTTTTCTCCGGCCTTTCCTCCGCCCTGACTTTTTCCTTTTCTTTCCGCATCGTCCCCGTTCCGCCCTGCGCCTCCCTGCCCTGCCCACCCCACCCCGCCCCGCCGCGATCTGATGCCTATGTTTGAGAATATGGAAACCATTCTGGCCATCGAGACCTCCTCGTCCCGGGGCAGCGCGGCGCTTTATTCGGACGGGCGGCTGCTGGATGTGCGGGAATTCACCAGCGACCGCTCCCATAATTCCGTGCTTTTCGGCCCGCTGGGGGAAATCCTCCGCAAAGCGCCGCCGCTGGATCTCATTGTCACCGGCACCGGTCCCGGCAGTTATTCCGGGATCCGGGTCGGCATCGCGGCGGGCATGGGCATCAGCCTGGCCCGGAATATTCCCATGCTCGGCCTGCCGTCGCTCTGCGGGATCGGCGAGGCTTATTCCCAGGAGCGTTACGCCATCGCCGGCGATGCCCGGCGCGGCTCCTGGTGGTATGCGGAAGTGACCGGCGGCCTTCTGACGACGGCTCCGGTGGTGGATTCACTGGAGGAAATTTCGCGCCTCACCGCCCGCTGGCCCGGACAGATTTTCACCACCGACGCCGTCAGTCCGCCGTTTTGCCGGGCGCTGCCGGTCCTGCCCCGCGCCGAAGTTCTTGTCGCCCGCGCGAATGCCCTGTCCGTGGAATCCCTGACCCGGCTGACGGCCGAGCCTGTGGAGCCGCTTTACCTTCGCGCGCCCTTCATCACCGTCAGCAAAAAGCAGCCGCTCATTGCCCCGGCCTCCGCCTCCGCGGAATTCTGACCCGGCGGATTTCCGCCCGCGGTCCGCAGCCTGGCGCTCCCGCTTTCCGGAAGGAAGGAAGGGATCAGCCCAGGTCCGTGATGGAGCGGAAATCGGCGTCGAAAAGCCGGCGGAACATCCGTGTGGTGGCGCCGTCGGTCATGCGGGCCACGGCGTCGCAGACCAGGCGGGCTTTGCCTTTTTCCGTTTCCTCCCTCTCCAGAGCGGCCTCCTCGGGCTCACTGAGCAGGCGGAGGGAGGCCGGAGCCCCGCCGGTGACGTAGCGCTCCATCAGGGCGGTGAGCAGCTTCGTCAGCAGGAAATCGCTTTTATGCTCCAGCTGCTGGAGCTGGCGGCTGCGGAAAACGAGGTGCAGCGCCATGCGCTTATAAAGCGCGGCCTCCGCCCGGGCCTCCGGCGCGATGGCCAGGCGGAACGCGTAACGCCGCGTCCAGCCGGTCATGAAATTCGCGTCCGGCTCCAGCGTGCAGGCGTCGATGAAAACGCCGATCCGGGCGCGCAGCCGGGTCTCCAGCCGCCGTCCGCGGATGCCGGCCAGCAGTTTTTCAATGAGCGTGCCCTCATCCGCCGTCAGCGCCTGCGCGCCCGCCCAGCGCTCAATGGCCTCCAGCGTCAGAAAGCCGGCGTTGTAGCCGTCGGCGATGTCATTCAGGGAATAGGCGGTGTCGTCGGCCCAGTCCATGATCTGGCATTCGATGGACTTGCAGGCGTCGCGGTCCGGGCCCGGCGGCAACTCCGGCGGGAAATCCTGCGGGCCCAGCGCCCAGTCCACATAACAGGACTGATCATCGTAGAGAAAGTGATTCTCCGGCGCCGCCAGCTCGCCGTGCAGGGTCTTGTATTTCAGCGTGGCGTCGAGAAACGCGCGGCAGGGATTCATCCCTTTGCCCTGACTGGAGAAAATGGTGCGCGTGAGCATCCGCAGCGTCTGCGCATTGCCCTCGAACCCGCCCCACGGCCGCATGAACCGGTGCAGGGTGCGTTCGCCCGCATGGCCGAACGGGGGATGTCCGAGGTCGTGCGCCAGGCACGCCGCCTCCACCAGATCCGGATCAATGAAAAAACTGTCCCCCAGATGCGGACTGCGCCGCCGCAGCGCCGAACACAGACTGCGGCCGATCTGTGAGACCTCGATGCTGTGCGTCAGCCGGGTGCGGTAAAAGTCGTATTCGCCTGACAGAAACACCTGCGTCTTGCTCTGCAGCCGCCGGAAAGCGGAGGTGTGGATGATGCGGTCGCGGTTGATCTCGAACGGCGTGCGGTACTCCGACTCCCGTGCGGCGGCGGGTTCGAGCGGCTCCTGATCGAAGGCGTTGTAAAAGAGGTTCTCCACGGCGCGGGCGGCGCACCCTGACAGCCTCTGCTCCCGATAGCAATGCCGGATGCCCCGGACAGGACTCTTGCAAAGCGCAAATCCGGAGGGCTGAATTCCGCATTCCGCAACACCGGCGGCGGCCGGGCAAAGGATCCGGGATGGTTTTATCGGGAGGAGAAGCGGCACCGCGGATGCGGCACGGTTCACGCAGAGGGCATCCGCACCTCTACCCGCTCTCCGACATGAAGCTTCTCATCGCTCTCACGCCCGGCATCCTCATCGGCTGCGCTTTCGTTGAAACGTGCGCCACCATCATCACTCAGAAAGATCCCGCCCCGGCCCCGCCGGCGGCGCAGGCCCGTCACTCCTCTGTCCGTGCGCCTATCTTTTCCCTGCCTGAAGGAACCGTGGCCGTCTCCGGCGCTCTGGCGGTGGCCAGGGTTCAGGCGCATCCGAACGGACACTGAAGTCCAGCCTTCCCTTCCCCGTCAGTCACTCCTCCAGTTTTATTGGAGGGGAAGTACCGGCGATAGGACTCGAACCTACACGCCTTTAAAGGGCAACGGATTTTGAGTCCGCCGCGTCTACCATTCCGCCACACCGGC
>JAZKFB010000038.1:400-126447 GCA_040386695.1 Verrucomicrobiota bacterium | reverse complement strand
AGCTCGATCTCACCCCCGCTTAGATTTTACCCCCCCAGCAGTTCCCGTAGCGCCATAAAAAATATCCCACCCGCTGAATCCCCTGTCATGGAAGTCAAAACCGCCGCATGGAGCACCGTCGCTCTTGTTATCGCCGCCTTTGGAGCTGTTGTTATTTATTCAATTGAACGTGAAGGAATTAAAGGGGAACTGTCCCAAACACAGAAGGAATTCGACGGACAGGAATCTGTTCTCGCCACCCAGATAAAAACCCTGGCCAGCCGCAAGGCGGATTATGAGGCCCTTCAGGGCAGGGTGGCCGCCATCACCGCCATCGGAAAGCGGATGGAGGCTCAGGAGAGCAAAAACGGGGAAACCACCAAACGCGTTGAGGAACTGCGTGCCGCGTGGGCCAGTGAGAGAAAAGCCTTCGCCCGCGACATCGACTCTGTCCGCGCCCATGCCAAGGACGATGTGATGCCGGAACTCAAACTGGTGGATGGAAAAACACTGAAATCTGTCCACTTCAAGGAGATCAAGGACAGCCTGGTGATTCTGGAGCATTCCGACGGAATCGCCAGGGTGCCGCTGGCCAATATGAGCCCGGACTGGATGGGAAGACTGGCCCTGGGATGGAATCCCAGGCTCAGCGCTGAGCTTTCCGGTCAGCCCGATGCTCCGGAACCTGTCGCCGAGGCGGCCGCTCCGGTTCCCACTGTTGCGGAGGTGCGGCAGGCGCATGTGGAAAGCGTGAAACGCGCCGATGTGACCGAGATGGAAAGCAAAATCCGGGCGCTCACCCGGCAGATCGCCAACGCCACTGCCGCCATCCGGCGGTTTGAGGATGTGGCCAGTGAATATGAGCAGAAGTACATGAATGCCCTCAGCAAAGGAAACATGAGCAATCACAAAGTGAAGCGGGACCAGGCGCTCAGTTCCGCCAAGTCCCTGAGGGAGCAGATCATCGCCGCGCAGTCCCAGATTAACCGGCTGATGGAGGAAATCCGGCAGAAATCCGGTCAATAAACCAAAGGCCCGCCACTCCAAAAAGCCCGGGATTGATCTCCGGGGCATAATTCACCGCTCCTGAAACTGCCACCGGAGCACTCCGGAGAAAATTCACTCCAAAGGAAATACTCCGGACAGGCTGCCGGCAATCAGCCATGGCGGATTGCAGGGGAGACAGCCCCAGGGCTCCAGATCCGTTCCTGGTGTCCACAGCAAAGCAGGTTTTCTCTTCTGAACGTGCGCGTGCCAGGAGACTCAGCAGCTGTCCGGACAGGGGATTCACCGGTTTTCGTCCGGCGCACTGCGTGGAAGGCGGTTTCCCGCTCCGGGGCTTTCATGTTGCAGGTCCCGGCGAAAGCCCTATGATCGCGCGGCAGGCTTTCTGCTTCACCTTCCACTTTTCCCAAAACCATGCTTCCCAGATTTCTTACCCGCGCCGCGCTGCCTCTTGGACTGACTCTGGCTTTTCTGACCGCTGGCTGCTCCAAGAAGGAGAACACGGCGGAGATCGTGATCGGCGAGGTGGCCTCGCTGACCGGGGGCACCGCCGCCTGGGGGGTGGCGCAGAATGACGGCGTGAAGATGGCGGTGGAGGAGATCAACGCGTCCGGCGGGTTGCTGGGGAAAAAGGTGAGGCTGATCACGGGGGACGATCAGTCCAAAAACGGCGAGGCCGGGACGGTGACCAAAAAGCTGGTGTCCCGTGAGAAGGTTGTCGGCATGATCGGCGAGATTTCCTCCAGCAAGTCCCTGGAGATGGCCCCCATCTGCCAGGAGGCGGGCGTGCCCATGATTTCCCCGGGCTCCACGAACCCGAAGGTCACGGAAGGCAAGGACTTCGTGTTCCGCGTGTGTTTCATCGATCCCTTCCAGGGCACGGTGATGGCCAAGTTCGCCCTGTCCAAGGGTTGGAAAAACATGGCTGTCCTGACGGATGTGAAGGAGGACTACAGCGTGGGCCTCAGCCAGTTCTTTAAAGAGTACTATTCCAAAAACGGCGGCACAGTGGCCATCGAGCAGAGCTTCAGCAAAGGCGACAAGGACTTCAAAGCCCAGCTGACCGCCATCAAGGCCGCCAATGTGGACGCCATTTTCCTGCCCGGTTATTACACCGAAATCGGTCTCATCGCCAAACAGGCCCGCGAACTGGGCATCACGGTGCCGATGTGCGGCGGCGATGGCTGGGATGACGCCTCCCTGGTGCAGGTGGCGGGCCCGGCGGTGGACGGCTGCTTCTTCTCCAACCACTTCTCCACCGAGGACAAATCCGAGGCCATCCAGGGCTTTGTGAAAAAATACGAGGCCGCGCGCGGCACCAAACCCAGTACCTTTGTCGCCCTCGGTTACGACGCCGCGATGCTTCTCTTCCACGGCATCAAAACCGCCGGCACCACCGACGGCAAGGCCGTGCGCGATGTGCTGGCCAAGACCAGGGACTTCTCCGCCATCACCGGCAAAATCACCCTTGATGAAAATCGCAACGCCACCAAAGCCGCCGTCATCCTGGCCATCGACAAAGGCGAGGTGAAATACGTGGAAAGCGTTCTTCCCTGAGTTTCCGGCCGCCTCATCCGTTTCCCGTTTTCCGGATAACCCTCCCGACCCGCTGGCCGCGCCTTTCCTTTGGAACAGTTTGCCCAACAACTTCTGAACGGACTGTTTCTCGGTTCGATCTACGCGCTCATCGCCCTGGGTTACACCATGGTTTACGGCGTGCTCCGGTTCATCAATTTCGCGCATGGGGATGTCTTCATGCTCGGAGCCTTCAGCGGGGTGTATCTGCACAAATGGCTGGGGCCGGCGCTGGCGGGACTGCCCTGGGGCCTCACGCTGCTGATCATCCTGGGCCTGGCGATGGCTCTCTGCGCGGCCCTGGGGATCGCCATTGAGTTCCTGGCCTACCGGCCGCTGCGCAGCCGCCCGCGGCTGAATGTGCTCATCACGGCCATCGGGGTCTCGCTGCTGATTGAATATGCGGGCCAGCTGATTTTCGGAGCCACGCAGCAGCCCTTTCCTCAGATTATCCCGGCGGAGAACATCCCCCTCACCGGCGGTCTCGCGGTGACCAAAACGCAGGCCATCGTGCTGGTCACGGTGGTGGGCCTGCTGATCGGGCTGCGGTTTGTGGTCATGCGCAGCCGTCTGGGTCTGGCCATGCGCGCGCTGTCGCTGAATCCCACGGCTTCGGCGCTGATGGGCGTGAACAACAGCGTGGTCATCTCCTTCACCTTCGGCCTGGGTTCAGCCCTGGCGGCGGCGGGCGGCATTCTTTACGCCTCGCTGTATCCCTCGGTGGAGCCCTTCATGGGCATCCTGCCGGGGCTCAAGGCCTTCATCGCCGCCGTGCTCGGCGGCATCGGGAACATCCCCGGCGCGGCGCTGGGCGGCCTGATCATCGGCGTCACCGAGACGCTCGTCGGCGGTTACAGCCAAGTCGTTGGCCTGCCCTCGGGTTACAAGGAGGGCGTGGCTTTTGTGATTCTCATTCTGATGCTCCTTTTCAAACCCTCCGGCCTTCTCGGGAAATCCGAACGGGAAAAAGTCTGACGCCACCGATGAAGCGCTATCAAGCACAGATCCTCCTGCTGGCCGCGCTGCTGGTCAGCTTCGCGGTCTCCCGGTTTTCCCAGGAGTTCGACTCCTACTACCTGGACATCGCCCTGACCGCCGGCATCAGCATCGTCCTCGCCGTGAGCCTGAATCTGGTGAACGGCCACACCGGCCAGTTTTCCCTGGGGCACGCGGGCCTGATGGCCGTGGGCGCTTACGGGGCCTCCGTGATCAGCCTGGAGCTGGGGCCGCGCCTTGCGAATATTTTCGGAGCCGGGGAATTCGGCGCTGGGCTGGCGTTTCTCATCGCCCTGCTGACCGGCGGGGTGGCGGCGGCGCTGTTCGGCTGGATCATCGGCGTGCCCTCCCTGCGGCTGCGCGGGGATTACCTCGCCATTGTGACGCTCGGCTTCAACGAGATTATCCGCGTGCTGCTTCAGAACACCAAGCCCGACAGCGTCTTCGGCGGCGCGCTGGGGCTGAGCGGCATCCCCTCTCAAACCACCATTTTCTGGACCTTCGGCGCGGCGGCGGTCTGTGTGTATGTGGTGACATCGATGGTTAATTCCACCTGGGGCCGCGGGTTCCTCGCCGTGCGCGATGACGAGGTGGCCGCCTCCGCCGCGGGCATCAGCACCACGCGTTATAAAGTGACGGCCTTTGTGGTGGGCGCGTTTTTCGCGGGCATCGGCGGCGGGCTTTACGCGCACCAGAAGGGGGCCATCAATCCCGAGGGTTTCAATTTCCTCAAGTCGTTCGACGTCGTGGTCATCGTCATCCTCGGCGGCATGGGCAGCACGGTGGGCGTCATCGCCGCCGCCATCGTGCTCACGGTGCTGAACGAATACCTCCGCGACTTCGAGCAATACCGCATGATCATTTTCTCCCTGCTGCTCATCGCCATGATGCTCCTGCGCCCGCAGGGACTGCTGCCCGCCACCCTGTTTGAAAAGAAAGGACGCGCCGCATGAGCGAGGGACTGCATCTGGATGACGTGACGATTCAATTCGGCGGGCTGAAGGCCGTGAGCGGCCTCAGCTTCCACGTGCCGCCCGGCGGCATTTTCGGGCTCATCGGCCCCAACGGTGCGGGCAAAACCACGGTCTTCAATCTCATCACCGGCGTTTACAAACCCACGGCCGGCAAAATCACCTTCAACGGCATCCCCCTGCCCGGGCATCCGCCGCACCGGATCACCGCCCTGGGCATCGCGCGGACCTTTCAGAACATCCGCCTGTTCCCCTCGCTCTCCGTTTTTGACAATGTCCGCTGCGCCATGCGCATGCACCTCCAGGGCGGTATGGGCAGCGTCCTGCTGCGCGGCCCCGCCTGGCGCGACGAGGAGGCCAAAGTGGAAACGGAGATCATGGACCTCCTGGAAATCTTCGATCTCGGCCGCCTGCGCGACGAGAAAGCCACTTCCCTGCCCTACGGCGACCAGCGCCGTCTGGAAATCGTCCGCGCTCTCGCCACCAAGCCCAAACTGCTGCTTCTCGATGAGCCCGCCGCCGGCATGAACCCCACGGAGAAGGAGGTTCTCATGAACCTCATCCGCTTCATCCGCGGCAAATTCGACATCTCCATCATGCTCGTCGAGCACGACATGAAAGTCGTCATGGGCATCTGCCAGCGCATCGCCGTGCTGGAATACGGCATCAAAATCGCCGAGGGCACGCCGAAGGAGATCCAGTGCCATCCGAAGGTGATCGAGGCGTATCTGGGCGTGTGCGCGCCGGGCGAGGGGGGAGGAGAGAAGTTGATGGTTGAGGGTTGATAGTTGATAGAATTGCCAGACAGCTGAAAATCTGTTCCAGTGACGTCATGTTTAATTTTGAAAAACTGGAGGTGTGGCGGAAAGCGATCGAATTTGCCGACGATGTGTACGGGGTGACGAGGGAATTTCCGTCCGAGGAGCGGTTTGGTTTGACCAACCAGATGCGGCGGGCCGCCGTCTCCATTTCCTCGAATATCGCTGAGAGATCATCGCGGAACTCGCGGAAGGATTTTGCGCGCTTTGTTGAGATCGCCACCGGCTCAGTTTTTGAAGTCATCTCCCAATGCTTCCTCTCCCGCCGCCGGGATTTCCTTTCGCAAACCGACTTCAGCCGTCTGTATTCGGCCGCTCAGGAACTGGGCAAAATGCTCAGCGGTCTCCGCCGCCATCTTCTCCATGAAGCCTGAATTTCCCATGTTTTTCCCAGTATCCACACCACGATTCAGTTTTCCACCAACGGCTTCAGGAATCTCCCCGGCCTGCTGGTCCATCAACCATCAACTCTCAACCATCAACTCCCTCAATGCTTGAGATTACCGGTTTAAATGTGGCTTATGGCTCAATTTCCGCGCTCCACGGTGTCTCGCTGAAAGTGCCTGAAGGAAAAATTGTCACCCTGATCGGCGCCAACGGCGCGGGGAAATCCACCACCCTGCGCGCCATCTCGGGTCTGGTGAAAAGCCGCGGCGGCTCCATCCGCTATGACGGCGAGGACATCACCAGCCGCGCGCCGCACGCCATCGTCAGCCAGGGGCTCTGTCATGTGCCCGAGGGCCGCATGGTTTTCTCAAATTTGACGGTGCAGGAAAACCTGAAAATGGGCGCTTACCTCCAGCGGGACAAAGCCTGGATCAGCAGTCAGACCGACTACGTTTACAGCATGTTCCCCCGCCTGAAGGAACGTGAGAAGCAGGCCGCCGGGACTCTCTCCGGCGGCGAGCAGCAGATGCTGGCCATCGGCCGCGCGCTTTTGGGACGCCCCAAGTTCCTCATGCTCGACGAGCCATCCCTCGGCATCGCCCCGCTGCTCACCAAGGCCATTTTTGAAAAAATCGTCGAGATCAACCGCGATCAGGGCCTGACCATTCTCCTCGTCGAGCAGAACGCCAACCTCGCCCTCGACACCTCCAGCTACGGCTACGTCCTCGAAACCGGCAAAGTCCTCCTCGAAGGCCCCTCCGCCGACCTCAAAGCCAACCCCCAGGTCCAAGCCGCCTATCTGGGCGCGTGAGCCGGATACCCGGATAAAATCCGCTTTCCACTTGGAGGAGCCGCCCGTTTTCAATCCCGTGCCGATTCATTACTAATTTTCGAAAATTTAGTAGTTTTTAGCTTTAAAAAACCTCACGGGAAGCAACAGATTTTTTAGAAGTGCCGGAAACCGCGTGCCACGCGCCGTTTGTCTTTTCGCTTCCAAGGGGGGCGAGGCAGGGGGACGGCTAATAAGGGGCTGACCGACGGCGGCATCATCATCATTCAACGGTTGCAGGCCCATTACGGGGCAGTTGAAGTGCGTGGACGATGAATGCTTTCCGCAAAGAGGGAGCGTAGGTTAGTTCGATCGGGCCGCTTTGGTAAAATTCCACGTCGGCTGAGAAGGTGACGCCGGGAAACAGTATGCTCCTGGGCAAAGCGCCAGTGCCGGGCGGAAGCTTGGTTAAACCGGCGGCCTGACACAGTTTGGGTATGGTTTCCGGTCCCTCGGAGATGATGACAAACGTGTAAGTCGTGCCGTCCTTGAAAGTGGGCCAAATCCGACTGGACTCGATCCGCAGGGACTTCGGGGCGTCCTGCCAGATGAGCCGCCTGAAGCGGGCTGTCGGCCCGGAATCAAGTGCGGAATAGATCACCCAGGCGAGAAGCAGAGGAAACATTCCCGCCATCATGGCGGAAGTTCCAATCACCCGCCCTAAAAGCAGGGCCAAGCCGATGGCGAAGGTGCCGAGCATCAGGATCAGGACGCTGAGGAGCAGAAAGAAATCGCCTGCCTGCGAAGCTCCCGCCAGGAAATCTCCATTGCCCAGTTCAAACGAAATAGAGGCAAACGTGGCAAGGATCAGGCCAAGGGTGACGGCCAGGGCGGGCCAAAACATGTATTGCCGGGGATTCCGCAGGGGCATGCGGTGTTGGAGCACGGGGCGCGCTGACGGTTCAAAACAAAAGCAGCAGGGTGCTCCCTCCTTCCGGATGGGGTAATGATAGCTGAGCTCAAAGTTGTTCTCCAACGCGTGGCACTCCGGCGGCATCAGGATTTCGGGCGATGGTGCCAGCCTGCAGCTTCGGGAACCGCAGGATCCTCCCATGATGCAGGTGGTGGAGGAAGTGGACCATTGCGGCTGTCACATATCACAGATTGAACAGTCGAAGGTTTTGATCCATCCATGAGGGTATGCGCTGCTTTTGCTTCCCTGTCAGAATTGTATTTGCTCTGGTTTTGATGTTCCTGACAGGGTTGGTGATTGGACGGGAATCAGCGGGAGAGGTGTGGCCTTCGGGCTTGGGGGTGGAGGCGACGGCGGCGGAGCGGGCTTTGGCGGAGAAGCCGGAGCCGGATGCGTATTTCCGGGAGTTGACGGGGTATTGGCACGGGGTGCCGGGGCTGGAAGCGCTGCGGCGGCGGTGGGAGGGGTTTGCGGCCCGGGGCAACGAAAAGGAAAGACCGGATTTTGCGGTGCTGGCGGCGCTGGTGTGTGAGGCGGAGGGAAAGCCGGAGGAGGCGCTGGAAAAACTGCATTCCCTGACGGGCGGGGATGCCCGGTGGAACGAGAGCCGTCTTCTGGCGCTGCTGGGCCGGGAGGAGGAGGCGGTGGCGGTGCTGGCCCCGTTGGTGACATCGGTGGAACGGCCGGAGACCGGGGCGGCGGCGCTGATTGCGGTGACGGAGCGGGATTGCCTGCGCGGGGATTTTGCCGGAGCGCTTAAACGGACGGAGGCGGCATGGGAGGCGCGGCCGGAGGAGGCGTTCCGGATGCGGATTCTGGAGCGCCATCTGAGTCTGCTGGTGGAGGCGGGGAAGGAGCGGGAATTTGTGGAAGCTCAGGTGGCCTTGGCGGATCAGGCGGCAGCTGCGCCCGGCGGCGGGGAGGACAAACCGGCGGCTTCCGGGGATAAACCAGCTTCGGGGAACACACCGAAGGCACCGGCGGAAAGCGTGACGGCGGCTCCCGGGGAGTCAGCGGCGGTGGCTTTGGCGCAAAAAGAGAATGGGGCGGCTTTGACCGCGCGGAAGGTGCTGGCGGTGATGGCTGACTGGTTCACGGCGGATCCCCGGCTGCGGGCGGTGCGGGAGAAGCTGCTGGCGGATTACACCACGGGAGTTCCGGACGGGGCGGCGGAGCGGGCGCATGGAGTGCAGTGGATCCGGCCCCGGCCCACTTTGGAATGCGGGACGTTTTGGCCTCAGGAAAGGGAGTTGAGCCGGCTGGGGGAGGAGGCGGAGAGTCCGGCGGTGACAGCGGGGATGCTGGCTTCGCGGTTCGCGGCTGCGGGGGAATGGCCGGAGAGCCTGGACGGGCAGCCGCTGCTGAAGCGGGTTTTTCAGGAGCGGCCGCTGTATCTGGGAGGACAGCTGTTTGCGAATCCGGATCCGCTCCATCCCCTGCCGGCCCTGGCCCGGAAACTGGCGGATTCCCTGCCGGCGGGAGCGGAACGCCAGGTGATGGATTTGATGGAGCGGGCCTGGGCGGGGAAGGCGGTGCCCGCGGATGCGGAGATTCTGGCCTCTGTCATCACGGAGGCACCACAATTCCGACGGGAGCGGGCGGTGAGGCCGCCTCCGGAGGATTCCACCCGCCAGGGAGGCTGGCCGCAGCTGCCGGCGTTCCCGACAGAGCAGATCATCTGGAATTTGTCCGGGAAAAGCTGGGCGGTATTTTACCGGAACGCCTGCCGGCTGGCACCGCTGAGGAATCAGCAAAACGCGCGGTTTTATGCGGAGAAGGAAGGGGTGTCCGGCTGGTCCTGGTGGCGTCCGGAGTGGCCGGACGGGCGTGAGGTCGCCCTGACGGTCTGGGCCTGGAGGCAACTGACGCTGCTGGGGGAGGCCACGCCGGAGCGGGCGGCGGCGGTGGCCCGGCGGATCCCGGAGGTGAGCGACCGGTTTTTATTCGCGGCGCGCTGCCTGCGTCGGGAATTGCTGGTGGAGTGGTGCCGGGACAGCGGGCTGCTGGAGCGGGTTTCCTCGGCAGGGCTGATGCAGGCGGTGATCGCCCTGCGCCATGAGGATTCACGGGTGCCGCCGGAGGAGGAAGCGGCGGCGGTGCTGGCCATTGGCCGGGAAATGGCCCGGCGGCTGGGTTTGAACGAATTTGATCTGATCCGCAGCCTGGGCGACTTCCGGCAGCATGCGCCGGCGGAGATGAAGCGGGATTTTGAAAACCGTCCGGCGGATGCCCTGCTGGTGGAGGCCATGGGGCTGTTTCTGGATTGGGAGGACCCGGTGCTGCGTGAGCTGTGGGTCCAGCGGCAGCCGCGCACCATCCCGCATCCGCTTTACGGAGTGCCGGTGTGCCCTTCGGTCGAGCGCTTCCGGGTTTTGTCAGTGCTGCTGGGGCAGCCGACGGGTGGTGAGAGCCGGCTTGCACCCGCCACTCCGCTGCAGCGGGTGGTGCAGGTGCTGATGGGCGGGGACATGTTTTTTGAAAGCTCCGGCCGCGCCAGTCCTTTGCTGCGGGCTCTGGAAAGCTTTGCGACCACGAATCCTGTGAAGCGCGAACTCCTGCGCTGGGAAGTATTGAGCGGGATCCACAGGATCGCGGCCGGGGATCAGGAGAGCCGGGCAAGGCGGTTCGCGGAGCGGGATGAGGGCCGGCAGGATGTGAATCTGGCGAAGGCGCTGCGGGAGCTGGCGGAGGAGCAGCAGGCTGATTTATCCTGGTATCTGGTGCGCGCGGTCCTGGAGGAGAATCCGGTAAAACGGGCGGTGCTGCTGGATTTATTGAGGACGCGGGGCCCGCTTCCGGCGGGCGTGGAGACTCAGGCGGGGGCTTCCGCCTCCGCCGGGGACGCTCATGCTTTTCCCGCCCCGGAGGCGGAAGCGGGGGCAGCCGGCGGCGAAAGCGGCGCGGGCCAGCCGCGTTTCCGGAATCCCAGGCCGGAGGAGCTGGCGGCCCTGTTTTTGAAAATGCTCGCGGACCCGGCGGTGCGTCAGCGGCTGGAGCCGGCCGGGATGCTGTCGGTGATGATGCGGCAGGGTCCCTCCCGCGACGCTTTTGTGCTCAGCGTGCAGCGGAATCTGTCAGCCCCCGCGGGGACAGCGGAGCTTTTGATCAAAGAGCGGGATCCTCTGGCGGCGCGGATGGCGGTGATTCTGATGACGCGGCAGGGGCAGCCGGAGGTGTCGGCGGAATGGGTGGGGAAGGCGCTGAAGGCGTTTCCGGACGATCCGGAACTGCTGCTGGCATCCGTTGCTCTGGAGGCACAGCGGGGGAGCGGTGAGCCAACGGAGGCCATTCGCGCGGTTTTTCTCAAAGGCCTGGCCAATCTGGGAGCGCTGATGCCTTTTGACCGCGACACCTATGCGGTCTGGTGCGGCGTTGATGCCGGGATGCCGCGGGGCGGCCTGGAAACCGCCCGTGCTCTGGCGGCTTTTGTGGAACGGGCGCAACCGGAATCGATTCCTCAAAACTGGACGCAGGTGATGGAAGGCACGCTGAGCGACAGCGCCCAGCTGCGGCAGCTGACGGAGCCGGAGGCGCGGGCCATGGTCATGGCGGTGGTGCGCCACAAAACCCGCTGGCGTCCAGGCGACGGGAGTCCCCAGGGCTGGATGTCCCTGCTGGATGCGCTCAAACAGGCGGACCGGCCGGAGCTCGCGGCCGAAGCGGCGGAGCTGCTGCTGTCCGGGTCCAGGGGAAGTCTCGGTTATCCCGGCGCGCCGGCCGAACCGGCTCCGCCCTGGGGCGATGGATCCGGGGAGGAGGCCACCGGCCCCGGTGCTGAGGGCTGGAAATGGCTGCTGCTGGCGGAGCGCGATGATCCGGCGGGTCTGGCGGACCGGCTGCGGGCGGTGGCCTCCACGCATCCGGGGGATGAGCAGACGGCTTTCGCGGCTCTCCTGGCCCGGGGCAGGACGCGGCCTTTGACAGCGGAGGATTTGAGGATCCTGGAAACTCTGCCGCCGCCCGGCCGTCACCGTGCCCTGGCCTACGCCAGCTGGCTCCTGCCGCCCGACCGGCTGCCGGAGGCGCGGGTCCTAGATTCCTGGGAGGCGGAGGCGCGGGTGGAGTTCAGCGATGCGGGGAACGGCATCCGCAATTTCCTTCAGGGCAACGCTTACCTCGACCGGCTGGAAAATGCCGGAGCTGCGGATGCCGCGCGCCGGGTGCTGCCCGCGCTGGTGGAATCCGTGAAAACGGCCGGAGGGTTTCCAGAAGGTTATCCGGGTCTCCTTTTCCGCCGTCTGCACGGGCTGGACGCGCCTCCGGAACTGGCGGCCAGGCTCCAGACCATTCTGATGGATCTCCTGAAAAAGCCGCCACAGCGTTACGGTCTGCAGCCCAATGAGCTTCTGGCCGCCGCCGTGGACGCCCAGTTTGAAAAATCCGCTCCCGCGGAACTGCCGGAGGAACTGGTCCGCCGAGTGACGGAAGCCCTGGAGGCGGGAACCCGGAAATCGCCCGCAGGCGATAAAAATGAGGAACAGGATCAGGACCGGAATCAAAGGCCAGTCCGATTGCAGGAGCAGGACCTGCTGAGCCTGGCTTACGCCACCGCCGGGGATCCCCGGTGGCACGGCCTGCTGCGCCAACTGCTCGCCAGCCGCACGCGGACGGAGTATTCCGGGGACCGGGCCCCATCCTGGCACACTCTTTCCATCCTGCTTGGAGTGATGGATTCCGGACACGCCATCCCGGAGATAAAGCTCGGATTTTCACCGGAGAGGCCGGGCAAGGGCAAGCTGACGTGGACCTTTGAGGGACTGATGCCGCCACCGGTTCCGGAAAAGTGGCGCCCTGGCGGACAGGACAAAATCCGCCTGCCCTGGCGCACGCTGGCGGCGGCGCTGGCAGGGCAATTCGACGCCCTGGTTCTGACGGTGGACGACGATCCGAAAGGAGGGGAACGCCTTGCCGCGCGGATCGAACAACTCCCCGCCAGCGGGGAAATCTCTCTTACGGGACTGCCGGAAACCGGGCAGATCCGCCTGATGCTGATCCGTCGGAAAGCGCCCTGGATCACTGCGGAAACCGAACCTTTGACCTGCAATACCATGGCCGTCATCCTGGACACAGCCAGCCCCCCAGGCCCGCAAACCGCGCATCCGGCCGACTGGCGGCTGCTCTGCGAACCCTGCGGTTTGAGCAACGCTGACGAATGGCAAATCGTCAGTTCCAGACAAGCCAGTGACTGGCCTGACGGAATCGCCCTCCTGCTGCTGGACGACACCAATCAGCTCTGCGCCACTGCCGATCTGCAACGGCGGGATTCCGGAAACGCGGACATTTCGGCGGTCAGAATCGCCCGCTCCCAGTTCGGGGGCGAGCCGGTCCGCTCCGGCAGCAGGACCAGCCTCCGCCTGTCCGGCGTTCCCTGCCGCCTTGCCCTCGGCATCAGCATCCGCCCACCCGCCCGCGGATCCGATGGCCTCCTCAGCAGCACCGGCAGTCCCCTGCCCTTGCCCCGTTTCACCGTGCAGAAATATCCCCAGGCGGCGGACACTGTTCCGGTCACCGGACACATGGAAATCATCCGCACCTGGCACCTGCCCTTCACCCCGCGTCCGGAGTCCTATCCGCTCCAAACCAATCCTTCCATCATGCGCTCCCCTCTGCGGGCCGTCTGGTATGATGGCGGGGAGCTTTTCCTGATCGATTTGGAGAAAGAGAAGGCGGTTTCCCGCACCTTGAAACTAAAAATCCCGCCTGGAGCCGTTCCCGCAGGCATTCATTGGACAGGTTCCAGAATGCATCTCCTTTTCCAAACGCGGCCCGCTGATGGTGCCGCCAATGGCCTCTCGATTCTTTACAGTTTTGATCCGGATACGGAAGCACCGCCCGCAAAACCTTATGATTTCGGGAAAGTGGTGGAATTCCAAAGCCTGGAGCCTTACGGCATCCCCGGGGTGTTCGGCATTCAAACGGACGGCAGGCTTTGCGGAATTCTCACTGCGGACGGTCATGTCCTGACTTTGAATCCGTCCTCATCCCCGGAAGGCGCTGACCGCCCGGCGCCGGGCAGCCCCCGATACGCCATCTCTCCCACCAGGGTCGGCTGTTTTACGGAAAAAGAGGGGGAATATCCGGTGCTGGACTGGACAGACGGGACGCTGCGGTTTTTCATGGCCCCGGAAAGAGAGCCCATCCTTCCGCAGCATCGCCAGGGGATCCCTTTGCTGCATGGGGAGGCAAACCTTCTTGAGGATTCGTCGATCAATCCCCGCACTTACTGGCGGAGTCCGTTGAAATTCCTCAATGGGATCGAATTCATAGGCGGGGACCAGTTTACCGGTTTGATTTCCGATGCCTATGGAAGCGGGCGCGGCATTGTGCTGATGCGGAAAGTTCCATTGGAGAAAGCCGCCGCGGAGCGGAAACCATAACCGTGGGGGAAGGCGGCGGGATATTCCCGGAAAACCGCGTTGCCGCGCGCACTTTCCCTTTTCTATTGCGCAAAACCTGCCCTCTTCCCGTCCGACATGAACATCCACGAGTATCAAGCCAAGGAACTTTTCCAGAAGTACAATGTGCCCACCCCGGGCGGCTCCGTGGCCGGCACGCCGGAGGAGGCGAAGGCCGCCGCCGAGGCGCTTTCCGGGAAAACCATCGTGGTGAAAGCCCAGATCCATGCCGGCGGGCGCGGCAAGGGCGTTTTCAAAAATGGCTTTAAGGGCGGCGTGCATCTCGCGGATTCCGCGGAGAAAGCGGCGGATTTCGCCAAGTCCATGCTGGGCGAAGTCCTCGTCACCCACCAGACCGGTGAGGCCGGCAAGCAGGTGAACAAAGTCCTCATCGCCGAGGGCGTGGATATTAAGAAGGAATATTACCTCGCCGTTCTCATGGACCGCGAGACCAAGGCTCCGGTGATCATCGCCAGCACCGAGGGCGGGGTGGACATCGAGCACGTGGCCGATCACCACCCGGAAAAAATCCTGCGCATGGGCGTGCATCCTCTGGCCGGGCTTCAGGCTTATCAGGTCCGCACTCTGGCTTCCCAGCTCGGGTTTAAAGGCGACCAGGCGAAGCAGTTCGGCGCTCTGCTTTCCAATGTTTACAAACTTTTCCTCGGGGCCGACTGCTCGCAGGTGGAGATCAATCCGCTGGTGGAGACGCCGGAAGGCCGCATCCTCGCGCTGGACGCGAAGTTCAACTTTGACGACAACGCGCTCTACCGCCACCCGGACATCGTGGCCATGCGCGACACCTCCGAGGAGGACCCCCGCGAAGTCGCCGCCTCCGAGTTCAATCTGAATTACATCGGGCTCGACGGCAATATCGCCTGCCTGGTCAACGGCGCGGGCCTGGCGATGGCCACCATGGACATCATCCAGCACTTCGGCGGCACGCCCGCCAACTTCCTCGACGTCGGGGGTGGCGCCTCCAAGGATCAGGTCATCGCGGCTTTCAAAATCATCCTCGGGGACGCCAACGTGAAAGGGATCCTCGTCAACATCTTCGGCGGCATCATGGACTGCGACATCATCGCCCAGGGCATCGTCGCCGCCGCCAAGGAAGTCGGTCTTACCCTGCCCCTCGTCGTCCGCCTCGAAGGCAACAACGTCGCCGCCGGCCTGGCCACTCTGAACGCCTCCGGCCTGGCCATCACCTCCGCCACGACCATGGCGGAAGGCGCGAAGAAAATCGTCGCCGAAGTGAAGGCTGCCGCCTGAAGGTAAAAGGGTTCAGGGTTCAGAAAAGCAATGTGATGGCCACTCAGACTTTTGAAGACTTGGATGTGTGGAAGCGCGCCTGCCAGCAGGCGGTGGCGATCTGCCGTCTGGTGCAAAAGTGGACCAATTTTGCTCTGCGGGACCAAATGACACGCTGCGCGGTTTCGGTTCCGTCCAATATCGCGGAAGGTTATGAACGCGACTCCGACGGAGATTTTCGTCGATTTCTGAGAATCGCCAAAGGATCCAACGCCGAACTCCGGACTCAACTTTACATCGCCCGCGAACTCGAACTCATCTCACAGGAAATCATCAAATCCCTGGTTTTGGAATCCAAAGAGATCTCGGCCATGCTTCAAGGCCTCATCCGCGCCATCGAACGCCGCCTCCCTTCTGAAACCTGAACCCTTTCACCTTTTTTCCCGTATGAAAGTCACCGAAATCGCCTTCTCCTGCTATCCCTCCAAGGATATCGCCCGTTCGATCGCCTTTTACGAAGGCGTGCTCGGTCTGACCAAAACGATGGATCACGCCACGGACGGCGGTCACTGGGTGGAGTTTGACATCGGCAGCGGCACTCTCGGGCTCGGGAAAATGGAGGGCTGGGATCCCAGCCCCATGGGGGCCACGGTCGGCTTGGAAGTTGAGGATTTTGAGGGAGCTGTGGCCGACATCAAAGCCGCCAATGTTCCCATCACCATGGGGCCGATGGAAACGCCGGTCTGCCACATGCTCATGATTTCCGATCCGGACGGAAGCCCGCTGATTATTCACAAAAGAAAGCCCGACCACAACTGATTGTTCTTATGAAAATCTACTGGTGGGAGAAGGATATACCGGCGCTTAAGGGTTTTTCAGGAAAAGACCGGGAAGCCGCAAAACGTGCTGTCATGCCTCAGGTTTGGAGGCACTGGCAGGTTTGGCTGCCTTGGAGTGCGAGCTTTCTTGGAATGACGCTGCTCTTTTTTTATCGCCTGGCTCCACGCGATTTGCCTCTCATGTTTCTGGGTATTTTCATTGCAACCAGACTGGCGGCTTTGCCTTTGCACCACTTTCTGGAACTTCATCTGCAACAGAATCATCCTAATAACGGAAGCCAAACTCCCCCAGCACCCGCCAATCCCGATTCCTTGCTTTAATCCCCACATTCTTTTTTCTCATGGCAATTTTAGTAAACGAAAACACCCGCATTCTAGTCCAAGGTATCACTGGCGCATTCGGCGCGAAACATGCACAGCTGAGCCTCGACTACGGCACCAAACTGGTGGCCGGCGTGACTCCAGGCAAAGGCGGACAGGTTTTTGAGCATCATGGCCACAAAGTGCCAATTTTCGACACCGTGGACGAAGCCGCCCGGGAGACCGGCGCGACCGTTTCGTGCATCTTCGTGCCTCCGGCGTTCGCGGGCGACGCCATTCTGGAAGGGGTGGGCGCGGGACTCGACCTCGCGGTCTGCATCACGGAAGGCATCCCCGTCATGGACATGATGCGCGTCCGCGCCGCCATGGAGGGCAGCAAAACCCGCCTCATCGGGCCGAACTGTCCCGGCCTGGTCACTCCGGGCACCGGCAAGGATTCCCACGGCGGTTGCCGCATCGGCATTGCTCCGGGGTATATTCACAAACGCGGCAGCATCGGTGTTGTTTCCCGCTCCGGGACTTTGACTTATGAGGCCGTGTGGCAGCTCACGTCCCGCGGACTGGGCCAAAGCACCTGCGTCGGCATCGGCGGCGATCCCATCAACGGCACCACGCACCTTGATGTCATCAAAATGTTCAACGAGGATCCGGAAACCGAGGGCATCATCATGATCGGTGAAATCGGCGGCACCAACGAGGAGCAGGCCGCCGAGTGGGTGAAAGCCAACTGCAAAAAACCCATGGCGGGTTTCATCGCCGGAGCCACCGCGCCTCCCGGCCGCCGCATGGGCCACGCCGGAGCCATCGTCTCGGGCGGCAAAGGAACCGCCGCCGCCAAACAGGCCGCCATGGAGGACGCCGGCATCGAAATCGCCGCCACCCCCAGCGACATGGCCGACGCTCTGATCCGCGCCATGAAGCGGTAATCGCTGACTCTCGCCTCAAAGCCCCTTCGGTTCTGCGGGTTGCGGCGGATCGACATCCTTGGATTCCAAGGCTGGCCGGTGGGCTATTGTTAACGATCCCGCGTGGAGCTCTCCGGAGACGCGGTGATCTGGCGGACATGGTGGCCGAGCAATCATATCCGGGAAACGTGTTCGATTTTGGCCAGATTTAAGTCATTTCATCCTTGATATGGTGGCCCTGCAACCATATCGATTGGAACGTGGCGTAAAACCGCCAGATAATCGCCATGAACCCCGCTCTGCCCTTCAACGATTTGCCTCCATTGCCGCCCAAAGGAGTGATTTTGGAAACGCATGAAGTCCTGAAGGCCTGCATCCGGGCGCGCACCGCCTTGATGGAGCTGAAAACGGCCGCGGATCTGATTCCGAATCAGACCGTGCTCATCAATGTCCTTCCCCTGCTGGAAGCCCGTGCCAGCACCGAGGTGGAAAACATCGTAACCACCAATGACGAGCTTTTCCGCCAAGCCGCCATGGGCGAAGGACGGCCCGACGCGGCCACCAAGGAAGCTCTGAATTACCGCTCCGCCTTGATGGCCGGCTACAGCAGCCTGCGGCAACGCCCCCTGTGCACGGCCACGGCGGTGGAGGTCTGCGGAGCCATCAAAAATCAGCAAATGCAAATCCGTCGTGTGCCCGGCACGCGCCTGGCAAACGATTTGACAGGCGAAGTGATCTACACCCCGCCGGAGGGGGAGGAGGTGCTTCGGGACAAGCTCTCCAACTGGGAAATGTTCATGCACACGCACGAGGAGCTGGATCCCCTGGTCCGGATGGCCGCGGCTCACTATCAGTTCGAAGCCATCCACCCTTTCACGGATGGCAACGGCCGCACCGGGCGGGTGCTCAACCTGTTGTTTCTCATCAGCGAGGGCCTCATCCGGGAACCCGTGCTCTACCTGAGCCGTTACATCCTCCGGAACCGGGCGGAATATTACCGTCATTTGATGGGAGTGACGCAGCGCCAGGCGTGGACTCCGTGGCTGATCTTTATGCTTCGGGGGGTGGAGGAGACCGCCCGCTGGACCACCGCGAAGATTGCCGCCATCCGACGGTTACTCGACGAGACCGCCACTTTTGTGCGCCGCGAAGCGCATGCCATCTACTCCAGGGAATTGGTGGAAGCCATTTTCAGCCAGGTCTATTGCCGGATCGGAAACCTCATGGAGGCGAACCTGGGAAAGCGGCAGGCGGTGGCGGGGTATCTGCGGCGGCTGACAGCGTTGGGCGTCCTTCGCGAAATCCCGGCGGGACGTGAGAAGTTGTTTCTGAATCAACGCTTTGCGGATCTGCTCTTCCGTGATTCGGAGGAGGAGGAAAGTTTTAAGCTTCGTGAAGACCCGGCGGCGGAGATCCGCGGAGTTCCGCCGCTGGCTGTCAAATTATTGAAACCGGTGGATCTTCCCAGGGCCGGGTCCCACCAGCACGAGATCAATGGAACCTCCGCGTTCCGCAGAGTGCTGGGATCCGACCGTTTGGAGGCGCGCATCCGCTGGGTGTATCTGGAGGGGGACCAGCCTTCCGGAATAGAATCAGAAGGCGCTTTCACGTGGTATGATGCCCGGGCGCGGAGTGCGGCACAGACCGGGCGCTCGGAATGGAGATTTTACTACGATGAGGCGTTTCCCGAAGCGGCCCGGCAAGGGGATCTGATGATCCTGTTCCGGGGACGGGAAGGACGGATTTCCGGCGCTGTGGCGGCGGGGGATTCCCTGTGGGCGGAGGCGGCACGGGCTTTGGAGGAGGGAAGACGTCCGGAGAAAGCGGCGGAACTGCTGGCTCTGCTGGACAGGAACACCCATGATCCTGCAAAAGCAGTCGGGCCTGAGAATTGACGCCGAATTCAAACCGAGGACTGGGCTGGAGCCCATGCGTCGGCATCGGCGGGGATCGCCGCGCCATGAAACAGTGGCATTCCCGCCTCAGAACCCAGCGCCCGGGGCGGCGAAACCGGGCTTCTTTCAAAAGAAACAGCCCGGAGCATCCGCTGCGGACCGGTTTTTGATTTTGGCGTGCCAGTTTTGCCTCTTGTCATTTGGCGGAAAGAGCGGAAACTTCTTTTCCCCAGTCCTCCGCCTTCTTTTGAGGCGGATAGTCCGTTCCGGTAGGGTTGGGTTTCGAAGTTTTCAAATGCCCGCCCGCCGCAACAACAATTCCCGTCCCGGCCAACGCCGTCCCAGCGGTCCTCCCCGTCCTTACGCCAATTCCGGCGGTTTCCGCCGCCCGCCGCCCAAGGAAGTCGATCCCGAAGGCGAAATCGAGGTCGATGGCACCATCGTGCAGGTTCTGGCGGGCACCATGTTCAAGGTGGAGCTGGCGATCAACCAGCAGATTGTCCTCGCCCACATTTCGGGCAAAATGCGCAAACGCTTTATCCGTCTCGTCGTGGGTGACCGCGTGAAGATGGAGATGTCGCCCTACGACACCACCAAGGCGCGCATCACTTACCGCATGTAGGCGGCTTGGGGGCTCCAAAGTCTTTATAGGCGCGCAGGGCTGCTTTGGAGTGCGGAGACTCGTCTCCGCTTTATTCAGTGGGGCTTGCCACGCGCCGAACCTTCAAAGACGTCATTCGCAGATTTTGCGGCGAATCACGCGGCGGCGGCTGGCCATCTTTCCCAAAGCGGCGGCAGGTCTCCGCACTGCGAACGATCCAAATCAATCCTGGAAAGGATATTTCTCCCGGGTCAAGGTTGAGGCATGAATAGCCCGACCCATCTTTCCGGTGTCATCAGCGCGGTGGAACTGCATCACTGGCTCGACAGCGGGAAACCGCTCCTGCTGCTGGATGTGATGGACGAATCCTGCTTCGCGGAGACCCACATTCCCGGCGCGGCGCGGGCCTGTGTTTACGAAACCGCCTTTATTGACCAGGTTCACACCCTGAACGCCGACACGGGAGCCTCCGTGGTCACTTACGGAACCGGCGCTCATTCCCTGGCCTCGCAGGTCGCGGCGGAAAAGCTCCGGGCGGCGGGATACACGCACGTTTACGATCTGCGCGGCGGTTTGAAGGAATGGCAGGCGGAGGGATATGCGGTGAACTGCGCTTCCAGTTCTGATGATTCCATACCGTCGGAACCCGCATCTTTGGACGGTGTTTTCAGGCTGGATTTGGAGAAAAGCGTGATCCGCTGGACCGGCAAAAATCTCCTCAATCACCACGAAGGCACCGTGCATTTCAGCGCCGGCGAAATCGTCGTGGAACAGGGACGGCTGGTCCGCTCCGGCTTGACGATCAACATGCGCTCCCTCGTCTGCTCGGATCTGACCGATGCCACGTTCAACGCCAAGCTGATCCAGCACCTGATGGACGCCGATTTTTTCGAAACCGCCAAATGGCCGGACGCCACCTTCACGGCGGAATCCGTCAGCGCCATTTCCGGAGCCACTCCCGGCACCCCGAACCACAAACTCACCGGCCTCCTCACCCTGCGGGGAAAGACGGACGAACTGACTTTCCCCGCCATCATCGGCTCCCACGACGGCGAAACCCTCGGCGCTCAGGCGGAGCTGGACTTCGACCGCACCCGCTGGGGAGCCATTTACGGCTCCGGCAAATTCTTCGACCGTCTCGGCCAGCACCTGGTGAACGATCTGGTGCACATCCATCTGAAGATCGTGGCGGTGAAAGCGGATTTACAGGTGCCTGCCGAAAGACTGCGGGCAAATCCCCAAGGAGGAGAATAGTGGGTTGCGTAAGGGAATCGGTCACAAGGAATGACTGGACGGATGGCGGGGACGTGATTGTTTACCGGCTCTTCTCTCCTCTTTTTCCGCCATGTCCGAACCCGCCGCCAAAAAATACCTCACCGCCGCCGATGCCAAACACATCTCCCTGCCCTGGTGCCAGGTGGAGGAATTTGTCTCCGTGGAGAATGCCGGCACCGAGGACCTGATCCTCTGCCGCGCGACCTTTCCGCCGAACGAGGCGCACCTCTTTCATTACCATCCCGGCCGCGAGGAGATCATTTACGTGCTGGAAGGCCAGGCGGAGCAGTGGGTCGGAGAGGAGAAAAAGCTTCTCGGCCCCGGCGAAATGGCGCTCATCCCCGCCGGCATGCCGCACATGACTCTGAATCCCGGCCCGGCGACGCTGAAATTCCTCGCCATCCTCAACAACGCCCGCGGGGAGGAGCCCATGGTCGTGGACTGCTTCCGCGAGGAACCCTGGGTCAGCCATTTCACGCCGATCGAATATCCGCCGGTCTGAGGATAAGTGAGCGAAGTTTTTGAACAGAAGGAAGCCAAGGGAGCGAAGACTCAAATCGGAAAGGACATAGGGACCAACCACCCAAGCCTCTCCGATCCACCTTCCCTTGCTTCTCTCTTCAAAATCCTTCGCTCTCTTCGCTTTCTTCTGTTTCAAAATTCCGAAGGCCCCGAGCTTCCCTCTGTTTAAATTTCCCAATTAACCACCACCACAACACCAACACATCATCATGCCGAATCCCTGGACTGGAAAAGGAAACCCTTACACCCGTGAGGAAGTCTGCGACCGCCTGCGCGACACTCTGAAACGCGGCGAGGCCATCATCGCCGCCGGTGCCGGCACCGGCATCAGCGCCAAATTCATCGAAAAGGGCGGCGCCGACCTCATCATCATTTATAACAGCGGCCGCTTCCGCATGATGGGCCATGGCTCCACCGCCGGCATGATGGCTTATGGAGACGCCAACGCCATCGCCATGGAAATCGGTGAGTATGAAGTCCTTCCCGTCGTCGAGGAATGCCCCGTGATCTGCGGCGTCCACGCCACCGACCCCCGCCGCCGCATGTGGCACTGGCTGGGCCGCGTGAAGGAAATGGGCTTTTCCGGCGTCAACAATTTCCCCACTCACACCATCGTGGACGGCCACTTCCGCGGCGTGCTGGAGGAGACCGGTATGAGCGTGAAAAAGGAATATGAAATGGTGGCCCTCGCCCGCCGCATGGACCTCTTCAGCGTGGTTTACGTCGGCTCCCCCGAGGAGGCCATCGAGATGGCCAAAGCCGGCGCCGACGCCATCATCGCCCACCTTGGCACCACCGTCGGCGGCTCCATCGGCGTCACCGGCGCGGTGGTCAGCTGGGAGCACACCATGAAGCGCACCCAGGACATCATCGACGCCGCCCGCAGCGTGAGGAAGGACATCTTCTTCCTCTGCCACGGCGGCCCCATCAACACCCCCGAGGACGCCAAACGCGTCATGGCCGGCACCGACGCCGTCGGTTTCGTCGGCGCCAGCTCCCTGGAGCGCATGGGCGTCGAGGCCTCCCTGACCAGCCTCACCCGCGAGTTCAAGGCCCTCAACGCCCCCGCCGCCAAATCCTTCCTCGAAGGCTGATTTCCCGCCTGCGGACCGCGCGCGGTCTCCGTGCTCCGGAGAGACTCCCGCGCCTTCCCTTCCCTCCGTTCATTACCCGGGGGCCTCCACGCCATGGAGGCCCCTTGTTTATTTCCCCGAATCGGAGCTTGCACCGTCAGGGAAAATTCCGGTTTAATGATGTTATGGAATTATCCGCCTCAAACCGGTATCGTCTGTTGTCGGGAATTGTGATAATGGCGGCGGGGATCGGGCTCTGGTGGACGGCCCGTTCCGGTCCGGACCGGACGGCGGGGAAACCGGCTCCGCCCTCATCCGGTCCTGCCCCGGAGCAGAACTCCACCGCCAAACCCGGCGCACCCCTGTCCTCCGGCAAGCGGGAAGCCGGGACGGCTGAAAAGCCACCAGCCCCGGCGGCCGGCGGGGGAGCTCCCGATGCGGCCACCGCGGCTCTTCTTAAAAAAATGAATGCCGTGCTGGATGACGAGCCGGACGCGGACACCCGTACGGCGCAATGGAACGCCCTGCTGGCGGGAATGCGGCCTCGGGACGCCTTGGCGGTGCGCGGGATTTTTCTCGAGAATGACAAGCGCGGCCGCTGGTTTATTCCGGAATGGGTTTCGTTCTGGAAAAAATACGGGGAACTCGACGCGGCGGCGGCTCTGGATGAATGGAAAGCCACCGGCAATCCCACCGATCCCGACTCCCCCGGCCGGATCGTGGCCGCGGGCATCAAAGCCCGGGGACTGGAGGAGGCGAAAATGCTGATGACGCGCGGGGATGTGCGGGACTCCCCCTCCATGACGAGGGAGCTGCTCAAAGCCGTCGCCCGCCAGGCCCCGGAGCAGAGCCTGCGTTTCATGATGGAATCCGTGCCCGGGGAATTGAGGGCGGGAGCCGCCCAGGCGATTGTGGAGACCGGCATCGACCGGGACGGACTGGAGCAGGCGCCTCAACTGATGCGGAGCCTGGCTGCGGCCGGGGCGGACGAAGCCTCCCTGCAGGCCGCCTTTTCAAGCCTGCTGACCGCCGCCTGGCGGGGCGGGGCGGCACGGGCCCAGGAGTTCGCCCTGGCCCAGGTGAGTCAGCCGTGGTGCACAGGATCCGCTCTGGCCACGGTCGCCGCGCAGTTGACCAATCAGAATGCCGCCACCGCCATGGACTTTATCACCAAACTCCCGAACTCCCTGGCCGGGGAGAGCATTGAGCTGGCCGTGGGCGAATCCGCGCGGCTCAATCCCGACGACATCGGCCTGTGGCTGAAGGATCACGGCACGGCCCCGCATTATGACAGCATCACCAGCGCCTATTGCCGGACCCTTTATGAAGTGGATCCCGCCGCCGCCGAAGCCTGGGCCGGGACCATCAAAGATCCGGTGCTGCGGGACAGGGCGCTCTCCTCCGGGGAGGAATAATCACCCATCCGGACGGATGGCCCGCCGGCGGAGGCTGACCGGGCTGACCGGGACTGAACCTGAAAAGCTGTTCCGGGGGCAGCGTGGAAATTTCCGGTAATTGTTACCGTTTGGTGACATCTTCAGGACGGCTTTGTGGCCGGATACGGTGTCATGAAACAATCCGCTTCCCTTCTCGGGCTCGCCGCAGGTCTTCTGCTGGCACTGCCTTTTCCCTCGCGCGGGCAGGAAACCGCCGCGCCCTCCGGGCCGCCCGCCATTCCAGCTCCAGCTCCAGCTCCAGCTCCAGCTCCAGCTCCAGCTCCGGCTCCGGCGGTGCCGGTTCCAAAAGCCGTCCCCGCACCTGCGGTTCCCGCCGTCAGCCCGCTGGAGGACGACCCTGCCGCGCCGCGTTTGCTCCTCACGATCAACAAGGAGGGCTACCGCCTGGAGCCCGGCGGGGGCGGATAGACTCCTCAAAACGGCCTGGGTTGGATTTTGATCAAAAGCCGGATGCTTTTCATGAAAAATCATGCACGTGAAAATAGGATTTTTCCGGGCAGACGGAAGAGATTCCGGTGGACGGGATAAGGAAAAATGCTGAAAAAGAGGGGCTTCCGCGCACTTACCCAGACCGCAGCCCGGTCCGGGGGCGCTGGTTACCCGCCGTCCGGCGGCACCACTTCCGGACCTCAGCCTCAACAGATTCCACTTATGATGACCAATCGTCGATCCTTCCTCAAGAAGACCGGTGCCGGCCTGGCCGCGGGCGCCCTCGGGTTCCCCAACATCCTTCACGCCCAGAACAAGGGCGAGAAACTGAAAATCGGCCTGATCGCCAGCGGCGGCAAAGGTCAGGCCCACATCAACCAGATCAAAGGCGCGGGCGACATCGTCACCGCTTTCTGCGATGTGGACAAAAGCGCCTGGGGCCACGCCACCAAGGAGTGGGCCGACGCCAAGGGCTATCAGGACTACCGCGTGCTCTTTGACAAGGAGATGAAGAACTTCGACGCGGTGATGATCGCCACGCCGGACCATCACCACTTCATGCCCACCGTCCTCGCCATGCAGGGCGGCAAGCATTGCTACACCCAGAAACCCCTCACCCACACCGTGTGGGAGGCCCGCCAGCTCCATCAGGGCGTGCAGAAGCTGAAACTGGCCACCCAGATGGGCAACCAGGGCCACAGCAACAACGGCAACCGCCGTATTTATGAGTTCGTGAACGGCGGCATCCTCGGCGATGTCACGGAAATCCACTGCTTCTCCAACCGCCCGATCTGGCCCCAGGGTCTGGAGCGTCCCCCCGGCGAGGACCCGGTGCCTGCGGATCTCGACTGGGACATCTGGCTTGGCCCGGCGCCAAAGCGCCCCTTCAAAGGCAACCGCCTCTACCACGACTTCTCCTGGCGCGGCTGGTATGACTTCGGCGGCGGCGCGCTCGCCGACATGGCCTGCCACACCATGGACTCCATCTTCATGTCCATGCACCCCGGCTACCCCACCAGCGTCGAGGTCCTGGAAATCAATGGCCACACCAGCGAGATGTTCCCCAAAGGATCCATCATCAAGTGGAGCTACGGCCCCGGCAAGCTGCCCAACGGCCAGGACCGCCCGGCCTTCGATGTTTACTGGTATGACGGCAAGCTCAAGAACGACAAGGGCGAGGACGTCCCCGCCGCCGATGTCGCCCTGACCAAGATCAGGAAGGAGCTCATCACCGGCGCCGATGGCAATCTGATCCGCCTGCCCCAGTCCGGCAACGTTTACGTCGGCAGCAAGAACAGCCTCCTCGTCACCGGCGACTACGGCGACAGCTCCCGCATCATCCCCGCCTCCAAGGGCGAGGGCCAGGGTCCTCCTCCGAAGCTCTTGGAGCGTCTCGGCAAAGGCAATGAGCAGGACCACTACAACGACTGGCGCGTGGCCTGTGTCGGTGAAAAACCCTGGGATCATCCGGGCTCCAACTTCACCTACGCGGCTCCGTTCACGGAAACCGTCCTCCTCGGCAATGTCGCCCTCCGCGTCGGCAAAGGCAAGAAACTGGACTGGGATGCGGCGAACATGAAGTTCACCAACAGCGAGGAGGCCAACAAGTACACCAACAAGGAATACCGCGAAGGCTGGGGCATCAAGCTCGTCTGAAACTGACGGGTTTTTCCCCTTCTCCCGCCCGGCATGGCCCGGGCACCGGAGCCCGGGCGTCCCGCCTGCGGATTTCCCGTTCCCATTCAATTCAATCAGGCGCTTCCCGTCCCCGGGAAGCGCCTTTTTGCTGGGCGGAATTCAAAGGGAGGTGGAGCTTCATTACGCCCCTTCAGGGCTCTCCGTTCCGCAGTGCGGGACCCGGGGTTTCACCCCGGGCTGTCACCTTTGGCCCCGTTGGGGCCTCATTCCACTCTTCATATCCTGACTCCAGGGGAACCCCCGGCCGGGCTCCCCGCTCCCCGCTCCCCGCTTCCCGCTTCCCGCTTCCCGCTTCCCGCTTCCCGCTTCCCGCTTCCCCGCTTCCCCGCTTCCCCGCTTCCCCGCTTCCCCGCTTCCCCGCTTCCCCGGCTTGCCGGCTGGCCGGCTTGCCGGAGTTGCGCGGAAAGTGCCGGGAGTGGACCAGGAAATGCCGGAGACGGCGCAGCGCGGGCCTTGTCCGGATGGCCCCAACGGGGCCAAAGGTGACAGCCCGGGGCAACGCCCCGGGAACCGGTTTTCCCTGCCCGCCGCCCTGAAGGGGCGGGACCCACAGGACGCCCACGCGGCCCAATCCCGGTGCTTCCGGTCTTCCGGTTGGCCCCGTGGGGTATGGTGCCTTTTCGTGCCATGCAAGAAAGCGGCGAGTTTTGACGCAAAACCCGGAGAAGCGCATGAAAAACAGGTCGTCTTGATACTAAAGCGTCGTGTCGTGAGCAAAAAATGGTGAATCGTGTGGCCAAACTGCCTTACAGGGTGGCCAAAATGGCGAATCGTGCGACCAAACTGCCTTACACAGTGGCCAAACTGGCGAATCGTGTGATCGAAATGGTGAATCGTGAGGCCAAACTCCCGAATAAAGAGACCCGATTCAGGATAAAAAGGTCTCAATCCCCCGGTTTGGCGGCTTATCCCGTGAGTTCAGCGCCTCGGTTCGTTCCTTTGGGGAGTGCTTTCAAGTTTACAGGATGCGGTGTCGCCAGAGGCGGGATAAGATGTCCGGTTTGGCTGAGCCGGGCTTCCAGTCAAGCGTGTTCGGCACGGAATCAGCTGCGAGCCATGGGCCCTGCATTCTTTCAGCGCTCCCTTTTCCCGGAGGGAAAACAGATATTAGCCGGTGGTTGAGCGCAGCGACACCACCGGAATGGATTCCCAAAAGCCTCCGCATCCCGGAGGGATGCCAGAGCGCCCGGAGACTGAACTTCCTGCCCTTCCCCGGTCTGCCATCCCTCCGGGATGGGAGTCGTTCCGGGGTGTTTACCGGGGATGTCGCTCCGCTCAATCCCCGGCTAATATCTGTGAAGCCTCCGGCTTCAGTCACCGGAAAGCCCACGGACTTGGTCAAAAGCCGTTTCCTGAGCGCGGCATCATCCATGCCGAACACTCTTGGCTTCCAGTCCGCTCCCCATTCCCATGGTTCGGCACCGCCGGAGACAAGTTCCGCGAGAGCAGCCGCCGGTTCCGGCATGGAAACTTAAAAAATGGAGAAGGATTCCGCCCGCTCCGGCGTGTGACGGAATGAACCGGCGGCGATTCTCCCAAAAAAGCCGACGGTTCCCTCCAACCTGATCCCTCAAGCCCGTGTGCCGTTTCCAATCCGCCGCCTGGGAACGCTTCACCCATCAAACCGCCCCAAATCGAACCCATCCACGCCATGACCCGCTCCATATCCGCCTTCCCCGCCGCCGCTCTCGCGCTGGCGGTCACCCTGTCTCCTCTGGCCGCGCAGCCAGCCGCCGCGCTGCTGAGTGATTCCCCATCGCCGAGCGTCTCCGCTCCTCCTCCTGCCGCCACTCCCGTCCCGTTGCCGACTCCGGAGAATTTCTCCGCACAGCGGGAGGCGACAGCCACGCCGCGTGTCATCGGCACCATTGCCGAACCCGGGAATCCCCCGCCACTTCCCGAGCCCCTGGTGCCGGAAGCCGTTCCAGCACCACCGGCACCGCCCACGCCGCCCATTCCTCCTGTGGAGCCTGCTCCCCCCCAGCCGTCTCGGGCGTTGCCGACGCCCGAATTGTCCCTCCCCGCGATGCGGATCCCGTCCATTTCCCTGACGCCGCATTCCGGCTTCGGCTCCGGTGCGACGGTGGCGGAAAATCGGACTCCGCCGGTCAATGATCCATCATTCGTGCCGTTTCCCAGCGTGCCTTTGAAGGATGACGCGGATTCCCCGCTGCTGACCGAGCACCGCTTTGACGCGTTCTTCATCGACACCTTTGCCAGCGAGGTGGCGGCTTATCTCAGCCGTAAAGTGCCGGGGCTCAATATCATGCTGCCCATGAACGCGGAGAGCATCCGCATTCCCACCATGCAGCTGAAGAATGTGAATCTGCGGGAATTCATGGCCGCCCTCACCGCCGCCAGCACGGCGGACATGGCCAACGGCAATCCCGGCTACAGCCTGTCCCCCGTTTCCGGAGCCCCCAGTATTCTGATTTTCCAGCAGCTGCAGCCCATCGGACTGGCTGGGGGAAATGACAGCCTTGGCAGTGCGGCCGACCCGGCCCGGATCCCCCTGAACCCGGGAGCGGGTGGCGGGAGCTTCGGCGGAGCTTCGGACCAGAGTCTCAACCAGGATTTGAACCGAAACCTGAATCAGAACCTCAACCGCAATCTCAACCAGAACCTGAACCGCAATCTGAATCAGAACCTCAACCGGAATCTGAACCGGACGTTGGTTCCAAACCGGAGCCACACCTCCTTCTTTGACCTTTCCTCCATTCTGGAAAGCAAGGCGCTGAAAGTGGATGACATCACCACCGCCATCCGCACCGCCTGGAGTTCCGTGGAGGGGGACAAAATGCCGGCGGAGGGAGCGCTGAAGTTCCATCAGGAGACCAAACTTCTCATCGTGACCGGCACCGAGGAATACATGGAGAGCGCCAGCGCCATCATCACCCTGCTCCAGAACCGCGCCAAACCCAGCCGCGACGACAAGGACCGCGAGCTGGTGGCCCTGCAGCAGCAGATCCTGGCCATCCAGGAGACACGGGACCGAGTGGAGCGCGACCGGCGGTTTGAGGAGGAGAAAAGCCGGGAACTCCGGGACGCCCTCCAGGCCCGGATCGCGGAACTGGAAGTGGAATTGAAAAAAGCCGGCGTGAACGCCGGAGCCGCCAAACCCTCGCCGGAGGGCGAAACGACGAACCGCCGATAATTCCGGTTCACCGTCTCCGCCCATGAAACCTCCGCCGGGCCCGGGCTCCATGGCATCCGCCTCCGCGGATGCCATGGATATTCCATTGCTGACCCGGCGCATGACCGCCGGCGAGGAGGACGCGTGGACGGAAATGCACCGGCACTATGCCCCCCGGCTCTGGCGTTACCTGCTGGTGGCCGCGCGCGGGGATGAGGAGACGGCGGGCGAATGCCTCCAGCAGACCTTCATCCGCGCGGTGCGGCATGTCCGGCGGTTTGATCATGAGGAGGCGCTCTGGAGCTGGCTGACGCTCATGGCCCGGCAGGTGCTTTCCGACGGAAGGCGCGCGGCGGGCCGGCGGCGGACGTTTCTGGAATGGTTCGCCTCGCATCTCAGCCCGCCCGCCGATGAGCCCTGTGACCCGCTGCCCTCCATCCTCGAAACCGCCTGGCCGGATCTGAGCGAGGAGGACCGCCGGCTTCTGGAACAGAAATACCTCGACGGCGAATCCGTGCGCCACCTTGCCGAAACCGCCGGAACCAGTGAAAAAACCATCGAAAGCCGTCTCACCCGCGCCCGTCGCCGTCTGCGGGAAATCATGCTGCATCACCTGAAATCATGAATGCCCCCCCGCCTTCCCTTCCCCGGAACCTGCCGCCCCCCGTGGCCGCCGCCTCCCTCGCCGCCACCCTGAACGCCGCCCGCCGCCGCCGCGTCCACCGCCAGGCGCGCCAGGTCAGCGCCGCCGTGATCCTCGGCTGCGCCGCCGCGCTGGGCCTTCAGTCCATGGGCGGCACCCCCTCCGGCGCGGGGGCGGGCGCGGGGGGCGCTTTCGCTCAGAAAAACGGCGCGCATTCCCCGGGGGCACCGGTGTCCCCGGAGAGGTCCCATAGGCCCGATAAGTCCTATAGGACCTATCTTTCCGCAGCCCCATCCCCGCCTGAATCTCCGGCCCCAGTTCCGGCATTCTCCCACCCTGCGCCGCCTGACAAACCCGCATCCTCCTTCGTGCTGGTCCGCACCCGGTCCATGGAAATCGTTTACACCCGCCCGGAACCGGCGGCCGCCTCCACCCTCCCTCCCGGATCGCCGGAACTCCTCGTCGTCTCCACCGATTCCGTCCCGTCCCCCCTGATCATCACCACCGCCCGGACCGTGGCCCCCCAGTCCATCGCCACCGGCGACAACCCGCAATCCCCCGGCACGGCCTCCGATGCCGAACTCTTCGCCCTCGCCGACGGCCGTCCCGCCGCCCTCTGCCGCCTCGCTTCGGGGGATGCCCACTGGTTCTGGCTCGACCAGCCTCCCCGGCCATAATTTCTAATTTCAAATCTGAAATCCCAAATTCCCCCCGGCTTCGTTTCCTCCGCGCCCTTCTGTTCAAACCCATCCTCCATCCACTCTTTACCCATCCTCCTCCTTCGCTGTCTTCGCTCCCTTCTGTTCAAACTCCCGCTCCCTTCCGCCCCGCCCCGTCCCGCTCATCTGTTCAAATCCTTAACCCCCGCACACCGCTCTTTCTTTTCCGGAAGCCTGATTTAGTCTCGCGCTCCTTTTTTCCGTCCCCCGACTCCGCTTCCCGCCTCACGCCCATGATGACCGCAGCTCAGATCCGCCAGAGTTTCCTCGATTTCTTCAAGTCGAAGCAGCACACCATCGTGCCCTCCGCCAGCCTCATGCCGGACAGCCCGAACCTGCTCTTCACCAACGCGGGGATGAACCAGTTTGTGCCCATCTTCCTCGGTCAGGTGGAGTGCCCCTACAAACCCGGCCGCGCGGCGGACACCCAGAAATGCATCCGCGCCGGCGGCAAGCACAACGACCTTGATGATGTCGGACTCGACACCTACCACCACACGTTTTTCGAGATGCTGGGGAACTGGTCCTTCGGCGACTACTTTAAAAAGGAATCCATCGCCTGGGCCTGGGAACTGATCATCGACGTCTGGAAATTTCCCGCCGAGCGCGTTTACGCCACCATTTACCAGCCCGACAAGTCGAAGGGCGATCCCGCCGAGCGCGACCAGGAGGCCTGGGAGCTGTGGGCGGAGAAATTCCGCTCCGCCGGGCTGGATCCGGAGATTCACATCGTCGATGGGAACAAGAAGGACAACTTCTGGATGATGGGCGACACCGGCCCCTGCGGCCCCTGCACGGAGATCCACGTCGATCTCACGCCCGGCCCCGTGCGCACCGGCCTCGAACGCCAGAAGGAGGGCGCGCTGCTGGTCAACGGCCCGGATTCCCGCTGCATCGAGATCTGGAACAACGTTTTTATCCAGTACAACGCCAACCCCGACGGCAGCTTCGTCCCGCTGCCCGCGCAGCACGTCGATACCGGCATGGGCTTCGAGCGCGTGGTCTCCATCATCCACGGCACCAAAAATTTCACGGACTTCGAAACCGCGAAAATCTCCAACTACGCCACCGACGTTTTCCGCCCGCTCTTTGATGAAATCGAAAAACTGAGCGGCAAAAAATACCTCGGCACCATGCCCGCCCACGGCACCACCGGAGAGACGGAGCAGGAGAAAATCGACATCGCCTTCCGCGTCATCGCCGACCACATCCGGACTCTCAGCTTCTCCATCGCCGACGGCATCACCCCCGGCAACAACGACCGCAACTACGTCCTCCGCCGCATCCTCCGCCGCGCCGTGAAATACGGCCGCACCCTCGGCTTCACCGAGCCCTTCTTCTACAAACTCACCGACACCCTCGCCGCCCACATGGGCGACATCTTCCCCGAACTCCGCGCGCGGAAGGAGTTTGTGAAACAGACACTGAAAACAGAGGAGGAGGCATTCAACCGGACTCTCGATAAGGGGATTACCCTCTTCGAAGAGGAGGCCGACAGGCTCCGGGGGAGCACACGCGCCCCGCGTGTCGATTCCGGCGCCCCGCCGGAATCCTTAAAAATTTCCGGCAACGCCGGCACCTTCCCCTCCCTCAACGGCCTGGGCGCCACCTACTCCCGCCGCAACCTCCCACACTTCGAGCGCCCTTGGGCGAAATACATGATCACCTTCTCAGCGGTGAACCGGCGTCCGCTCACATCGTCCGAAAAAGACATCGTTCTCGAAAGCATTCTGACTGGCGAAAAGCTCCATCAATATCATCTCTACGCGGCCTGCGTAATGACCGATCACGTGCATCTCCTGATCGAACCTTCCGTAAAGAGAAGTTCAGAATCTGAGGAGCCCGCTTTCTACTCGCTGGCGGAAATTCTGCAGCCTTTGAAATCGTCCACTGCCCATCGGATCAATAAACTCAACGAAACCAGCGGCCCGGTTTGGGACAAGGAATCCTTCGACCGCATGATCCGGTCAGACTCTGATCTGGAGGAGAAGTATCTGTATATTGTGAGGAATCCGGAGGCGGATGGATTGGTGAAAGAGGGTGAAAAATACGCCTGGGTGGTGACTTGCTTTGACGGGCATGGGGCGTTGGAGATTCGGGAGCACGGCGGGGAGAGAAGTGCGGCTCCGCCGGTTGTTGGAAATGTTTCCGGCGAGGCCCCGGAAACAACACGCGGGGGCGCGTGTGCTCCCCTGTCCTGCGGACAGATCACCGGGGCTTTCGCCTTCCGTCTTTATGACGAACAGGGGTTCCCGTTCGACCTCACGGAACTCATGGCCCGCGAGCGGGGCCTCACCGTGGATAAGGAGGGCTTTGAGAAACTCATGGAGGAGCAGCGTGCCCGAGCCCGCGCCGCCCAGAAAAAATCCGTCATCAAGCTCTCCGAAATCGAAACCAAGGAAGCCACCAACTTCCTCGGCTACGACGCTGCCGAGACGGAAACGAAAGTTCTCGAAGTCGTGAACGTCGGCGACAAAACGGCGGTCATCGTGGACGCGACGCCGTGTTATGCGGAAATGGGCGGGCAGCTGGGGGATACGGGCGCGATTCTTCATGGCGCGGAGGTTTTACCAATTTCCAACACCCAGAAATCCGGCAACACCTTCCTGCACTACCTCGACCAGCCGGCCGACGGCGAGGACGGCGTGCTGCTGACGCCCGGCACGCCGGTGACGGTGCGCATCGATGGCGGGCGCCGCGCGGCGATTTCCCGGCATCACAGCGTGACCCACCTGCTGCACTGGGCGCTGCATGAGGTTGTCAGCCCGGACGCCACGCAGAAGGGCTCGTTTGTCGGGCCGGACAAGCTGACCTTCGACTTCAACAGCGCCGCGCTCACCCCGCAGCAGGTCGCGGAGGTGGAAAAGCTGGTCAACGAGCGCATCGTGGAGAACGCGCCGATTTCCTGGCAGGAGTTCAAATATGCCGACGTGAAATCCCGCCCGGAGATCATGCAGGCCTTCGGCGAGAAATACGGCGAGTCCGTCCGCGTGGTGCAGATCGGCGGCGAGGCCGGCGCGCTGAACGGCTACAGTATGGAACTCTGCGGCGGCACCCACGTGCGCGGCACCGGCGAGATCGGCCTCTTCCGCATCGTCAGCGAAGCCGCCACCGGCGCGGGCATCCGGCGCATTGAAGCCGTCGCGGGCCTCAGCGCCTACGAACAGGCGGCGCAGGACGCCAGCCGCCTCAAAGCCCTCGCCGCCAAAATCGGCGCGCCGTTGCCCGACCTCGAAAAGAAACTCGATTCCCTCCTGGAGCAGACCAAAACCCTCGAAAAAGCGTTGAAAGCTGCCCAGCAGCGCGAAGCCGCCACCCGCGCCAAGGAGCTGCTTTCCAAAGCCGAAGGCAACGTTCTCATTGCCAATCTCGGCGACCAAGACGGTGACTACGCCATGGCCGTGAGTGATGCCCTGAAGAGCCTCTTCAACGGCGTGGTCGTCCTCGGCGCGTCCGGCGGCGGGAATGTCGCGCTCATCGCCACCGTTTCCAAAGAGCACCAGGCGCGCGTGCAGGCCGGGAAAATCATCTCCGCCATCGCCCCGCTCGTCGGTGGCAAAGGCGGCGGCAAACCCGACTTCGCCCGCGGCGGCGGCAAGGATGTCAGCGGCCTGGAAGCCGCCCTCGCCGAAGCCCGGAAGCTGGCCCCGGCCTGACAGCCCGGGCCTGAAGATAACGCTAACGGCCCCGGTCCGGCGGCTTCAGATCGGTCGGCGGCTTCCGTCAGGCGGCTTCCGCTTGGCTGTGGATGGCCAGTGGCCTTGGACTGCGGTGACTTGTCACCGCAGTCCAAGGCCAACGCTTTCCCCGATGCCTCCGGCCCAAAACCCAAACTTTTTTCCTGTTCAAAAACTTTTTCTGAATTAAATTACATTCCGTCCGTCTGACCGCCGGTTCTTAATCCATCCACTCCCATGAAGCGTCTCTGGCTCACTCTCCTTCCGTGTTTCTGGATGCTGCCCGCCACGGCGGCGGAAAATGAACTGCCCTTTCTGAATGACCTCACTCTGCGCAACGGCCAGAAACTGACCAAGGTGCAGGTCCTGAAAGTCGAGCCCGACGGCCTGCGCGTGGAGCACAAGGACGGCATCGGCAAGCTGACCCTGGAGGTTCTTCCCACGGAAATCGCCAAACGCTTCAATCTCAGCGAGGTTTCCGCCGCCGAATGGCGCGAAACCGATAAAAAGCGCAAGGATGAGGCCGCCGCCGTCGAGCGCCGGGAGGCCGTGAAAAAGATCATCGCCGCCTCCCGCGCCGACCAGGAGGACAAAGTCCGCCAGCAGCGGCTGGCACTTTACCAGCAGATGCGCGCCGGGAATTTCAGCTACGTGGACGCTGACGCCGCCCTGAGAAAATCCATCGCGCTCTACAACGAAGCCGGCCGCGAGGATCTGGCCGCGCAGCTGGAGGAGGACCGCACGGTTCTCAAACAGCAGGAGATTCACCGGCCCTCCGCTGATCTGGAGGCCAGAAAACAGGAACTCGCCAACCGGGTGAGCCAGCTCGAAAACGACCTCGCCAACGCCCGGAATCAGCCGCCCACCGTCATTTACACCCGGCCGGATCCCGTCTGGGTGCCTTCGACCACGATCTATTACAATCAGGACCCGGTTTACATCCCTGTTCCGGTCAATCCTCCCCCTCACTGCCCACCTGTCAGCCGCCCACCATGGACAGGGCCCGGAACCTGTCCTCCGGCCAATTACCCGCCCAACGGATTACCGCCGGTGCCCCGGACGCTGCCACCGACCATTGGCCCGCGCCAGCCCGACGTCCGTCAGCCTGGTGTCCGGCAGCCGCAGGTGCCGCCGATTTCTGTTCCCCAGCCCCGGGTCTCTCCGCCGCCGGTGCGCCCGATTAACGTCCCGGCTGTCCGGCCCGCGCCGGTTTACCGTCCGGCTCCCTCCTATGTGCCTTCGCGGTCCGTGACCATTTATCCCGGAAACGGGGGCGGCGGTGGCCGCAATGTGCCCCGCCGATAAGGGAAATCCTCCGCAGGCAATTTGTTCAGAAAGGCTGCTCCGGCTCCAAACCGGTGCAGCCTTCACTTTTTCACTCAGCGCAGCTTTTCCTCGATCAACGGCTTTGAAGCCACCGGAAGCCCCAGTTCCCGGCCAAAAACCGGCTTTCCTTTCAGGGATTCCGGATCGCTGTGCAAAGCGCGATAAAGCACGAGACACGGCGATAAGGGGCTAAGTCGTTGGATTTGAAGGAAGTGCGACAGATTGCCGTAAGGGGCTGAACAGAAGTCGTGAGACACGGGGGAAAGGGTCAGCCTGCCGGGGAGCGGGGGACAGGCGGGGAGGCGGCGGGAGACTGGCCGTGGGGGTGGATGATCAGCTCCCCGAAGGTGAGGCGGGCCGAGGCTTTGGCGAGGCCGTTGCGGGTGGTGACGGGGCGCAGGTGGTGGGCGGCGAACAGGCGGCGGTTGAAGGCGCTGTCATCCACGGTCAGCACCCACCTGCCCTTGAGAGCGGAAAGGGTCGCGGCCAGCTCCTCCATGTCGGCCTCCCTCCAGCCGTGGTAGATGTGTGTCTCCGCCGCGAGGTAGGGAGGGTCGAGGAAGAAAAGAGTGTCCGGTCCGTCGTAGAGACCGAGGCACCGCTGCCATGTCAGGTGCTCTATGGCCACACGGTCCAGCCGCCTGTTGAGCTGGCGGATGGAGTCCAGCACATTGGCGCGGCTGCCGATGCCGGGACTGGTGCGGGACACGGCGAAGGTGCTGTGGTTCCCGGCGAAGCTTGCCTTGTTGATGGCCAGGAAGCGCGCCGCCCGCTGGAGATCGGTCAGGCCCGGCTGGGCTTTGAAGTCCGTAAGGTTTTCGCGGCTGCCCAGGTGGAACTCCATCTCCGCCACCAGCGCGTCGGGGTGGAACTGCGCGCACCGGTATAGGGCGACGAGATCCCCGTTGAGATCATTGATCACCTCCGCCCGGCTTGGCGCTTTGGCCAGCAGCACGGCGAGGCCACCGGCAAAGGGTTCGCAGTAAAGGCCATGCGGCGGGAGAATGGGGAGGATCTCCGGCAGCAGGCGGGACTTGCCGCCGGGCCAGCGGAGGACGGGTTTGGTTCGGGGGGATTGCATGTTCCGCGACTGACACACAACGCCCCGCCAATATTCAATCACACACGGAAACCGGCGGCGGCATTCCCGGCGCAGGCGGCCAGGGCCTCCTCCGTCAGGGCGGCCAGTCTGCCCACCGGCAGATCCGCATAGAACAGGGCCAGCCGTCTCTGAAGATCCTCCGCGCTGGTGCTCTCGCGGATGATCTGCCGCACCGGCGCGAGGCTGCCGCGAAAGGCCTGCGAAAGGGTCGCGGCTCCGGCGGCGGCGATCGCGTCGCAGGCGTCCTGCGCCGGGGTGCCGGTCTCCGGCACCGGCCGCCCATCGGCTTTCAGGGTCGCCGGAGCGGCCGCAATCCGGAACGTCCTCACAGGACTGAAGATCCCCTGAAGGACAGGCTCGGAAAGATCCGGAAAAGCGGCCCGTGCCGTATTGAGCGCCGAGTCATAGGGCAGCTGGCCCATGGCCACCTTGTTGACCAGATCCGAAAGCGCTGTGATCTGCGCGCCGTTTAGCGCCAGCTGCGACGGCTGCACATCGGGCGGCGGCTTGGGTCCGGAAGGTGGTGGGCCGCCGGGTTCGGGCGCGCCGGTTACCGCGGGTGCCGCGCCGTCGATCCGGACCGGCAGGCCCACGGCTCCGCTCAGTGTCGCCTCGCCCTCCGGCTTGAGCGAGATGCCCGCCGTCTTCAACATACCGAGCACTTCGGCCACGCCCTTAGCGTCCTCCGTCGTGATCTGCCAGCCCAGCGCGGGCACCGGCCCGTCGAGTCCGTTGAGATCCAGCAGCGGCTTGAGCAGCTGGTCATCCAGCGTGCCGCCCAGCAGCATGGCGTCAAACTGCACGATGTCCGTCAGCACATCGTTCTGCACGTCGGCCTGCGTGCCGCCGAGGCCACCGGCCTGCGCCTTGGTGGTCATCGTCTGCCCCACCACCAGACGGCTCATCTGGGATTGAGCGAACTCCAGCAGGCGCTGATGCACGCCCGCGTCCCCGCTGGCCATGTCCTTGAAAACCTCCACCTGCGTCTCCCGGCTGATGGCCAGGCCGAATGTCCGCGCCGCCGCCCGGAAGGCGGAGAGCATGGTGGACTTGTCGCCGGGATTGGCGGTGTCATATTTGCCCACCAGAAAAGGGACGCCGTTGCGCTCCACGCCCTGCGCCCACCAGCCCCGCGCGCTCGCTCCGATGAACCACCAGAAGAGCAGCGCCCGCGCCGGTCCGCCCCAGCAGTCCGGCAGACTCTGGAGCAGGTGGCCCCGGTGGACGATGTAGCGCACCGGGTCCGCCTCCACCACCGTGCCCGTGGGCATCCCCTCCTCCGTGGTCACTTTTATCCACAGCTTCCCCTGCCGGAAGTCCAGCAGGTGGTGCGGCACCGGCACCAGCTTGACCAGCCGGTAGCGCACGCCCGGCTCCGTGCCCGGCGCATAGACTTTCTCCACCACCGCCACCGGCCACAGCGATCCATCCAGCAGATGGGACAGCGCCGGGATCAGGCCCGGCACACCCTTGAGCTGCGCCTGACAGAAGACGTCGTTGCGGTCCGCGCGCGGGTCTTTGGCATCCTCGCTCTCCATGCGCCATGGCTTGGAGAGCAGCCGCGTCTTGCGCTGGGTGAAGTCCGCCAGCACATTGGTGTCCCCCGTCACGATGTCCCGGATCAGCGCCAGGTAATCATCCGCCTGTCCGCTCTCCGTCGCCCGCAGGATCTGCTGGATGCGGTCCGCGCTCATGTCCTGCGCCAGCGCCTGCGGCACGCCCTCCAGCCGCAGGATGGTTGTCTGCTTCTGCGGCACCTCGGCGGCGGCGATGGGTTTGAAGAGTCTGGTCAAGAGTTCACGGATCATGATTTTGGAAAAGGGTCGGAGTCAGAAAAGCAGGCCGGGGCCATCCGGCGGCACGATGACGCCGCGCCGGTCTTTGGGTGTCGTGTCGCCGGGGCCTGCGGCGGAAATCTCACTGCGCTCGCCGCCCGACATCAGCGCCCACACGGCCAGCATCCCGGCCACGAAGGCATCGGCGTGGTTGCCCACGCTGTCCTCCTCATAGACATATGTGCCCCGGCTGGCCTTGACCAGCTGGTGATCGGCATACACCCAGTCCCCGGCGGGCAGGCCCATCACGTTGTCCTCAAAGGTCTGGCAATACCCGTCGCCCAGCAGCTGTTTGGAGCTGAACTTTTTGCCCCGGCTCTCAATGCCCGCGCTGGCGATGTAATACTCCACGGGCACCCGGCCCGCCAGCTGGTCGCGCACCATGCCGGAGAAGCTGCGCTCGTTGGTGGCGTCGATCACCAGCCGCCGGGCGCGCCGGTTGGCGGCGATGATGTCCTCCGCCACCAGCTCTATCAGGGCCAGCCGCATCTTGTACTCCTCCGCCTTCCAGCGGATGGTCAGCCGTGTGCTGAAGCGGCTGCCCAGCCGCTCCACCACCGCCAGCGCGCTGGGGTTGCTCAGCTCCCCCTCGGTCGTGGCCACGTCGTGGCCGATGCCGATGGTGCCCGCGCCGATGCGGCGCGTCCAGTCCGGCGGCAGCAGGGGGCGCAGCCGCTTTTTGTAAAAGCTCAGATCCAGAAAAGCCATACGTTATGCCGCCTCCTCCAGTCGGCTCAGTTCGCCCAGGTCCAACGCCAGTCCGCACTCCCCGTCGTCCACCGCCTGCGCGTTGAGCAACAGGTGGCGCGGGATCGCGGCCGCGCCGCCGCTGATGAACTTCAGCAGGAAGTTCCTATCAAAACTCTTTTTGTTCCGGGCGGCCACTCTGGCCTCCGCCACCGTCATGGCCGCGCCCGTTTTGGAATCATAGAGCGGCACCCCGGCGGCCTCGCCATCCCAGGCGTCCACGCGGTGGACCGGCGTGCCGTCCTCCGTCTTATACCAGTTGCCGCGCGGGTTCGGATCAAACCTGTCGTGCTGCGGCATCAGCAGGCCGAAGGTGGCGTGCGTCTCATCGGCGGCGGGCGTCGTCGCCATCCACATGATGTACTGCGGATTGCGCGCGATGATCGGCTCCACCGCGTCCATCACCGCCTCAAACTCCGGCCAGAACGCGATCTCATCCCCGAAGACATCGCCCGTGAATCCGCGCGCCGTCAGCGGATTCGGAGCCACCACACGGGTGCGGCTGTAGCGCTGCCGGTCATGCCACAGGCGCGTCTCCAGTTTGCTGCTCTCAAAGAGTCCGGCCAGCGTCTCCACGTCCCACGCCCGGTCCACCTCCACCGCGCGCTTCAGCTCCCCCTTTTCGGAGTAGTCGGTTTCATACAGCTTCAGCTCCATGTCCGCGGCGGCGGCCACCGCGCGGAAGGCGTCGAGCACGGCGGCCCAGATGTTGACCTCCTTCAGGATATTCTCCTGCCCCATCAAAAGACTCGCATTGACCACGAACACACTGTGTCCCGCCCTCAGCATCATGCGGCTCAGCGCCTTGCTGGCAAAGAGATGGCTCTTCCCCATCTGCCTGCGCCACAATAAATACAACGTCCGGAAGTCACTCCAGAACACCTCCTCCTGCGGAGGCAGCAGGGACATGATCGGTTTGTCAGGAGTCATCGTGGTTGTGGTGGCGGCGGCGGTTGAGCCGGGCGCGGCAGTAGTGCGGGCGGTGGTGCGGGTGGGAATGTTTCGCCCACTCCGTGCCGCCGTGATTGCTGGTCAGGTGCCAGCCGTTGCAGGACCGGCAGGCATAGATGCGCAGATGGTCGGGCCGGTTATGGTGGCTGTGCATCCACGCATTGCGCGCCGTGGCGGCGGCGCGCTTGTCCGGGTAAATCGTTTTTCCGCAGGTCATGGCTGGGAGGCGGGGGTGGATGGTTTCTTCCCGAACATCAGGGCATGGAGCAGATCCATCTGCACCGCTTTGGGTTTGCCACTGTCCAGGATGGACTGCGCCTCCGGCGTGCGGGCGAACTTCATGAAGGCGGCCACCGTCTGCTTCTCCATTTTCTCCCGGTCCAGCTCGGTGCGTTTGATGTTCAGCTTCAGCTCCTCGCGCCGCACATCCAGCAGGGCGCGGGCATTGCCGCCTTTGCGGAAGGACGCCAGCGTGCGCATCAGGTTGATGGCGTCCTCCCCTTCCGCGTCCTCCAGATCCTCCAGCAGCTTGCTCACCACCAGGGCGTCCGCCGCGTCCATGAGATCCAGCCCCGCCTCCGCCGCCAGCCCCAGGACGAACTTGCTTTTCTCCTGGCTAGCCGCCAGCCGGGTGTGGGAGTCGATCCACTTTGTGTATTCGGCGGAGCTGCGGTAGTCGCTCAGATTCTGTGGCGTCACCGCCGCGCCGTTCCAGAGCTTGTCGATCACGGCCACCGCCTCCGGCTGCGTGTTCAGCCAGCGCAGGATCTCCGTGCCGGGCACACTGTCACGCAGCATCCCGTGCAGCTCGCGCTTCACGTTCCACGGCATTCGGCCTATCTTACCAGGATTGGACATGGCGGACCGGTCAGGTGTCAGGGGGTTGGATCACGGTGGCCTCGGTGCAGACGCAGAGCGCCGTCCAGGTGGTGCTGACATCGCCGGGGCCGGTGACGGTCAGGCGGAGCTGCGAGGCGACGAACGCGATGGAGAGGGTGAGCCCGGCGGTATTGATGTCCGTGCCGGTGACCACGGGCGGTCCCATCTGGCTGGAGCCGTTGAGGCGCAGGGTCTGCACGGTGCGGCGCAGGATCGCGTAGTCGTTGAGATTATCACACAAGGCGGTGACCGTGATCTCCCAGAACTGGACGTAATCCCCCAGCACCTCCGGCCCGTAGAGGATGGCGGGTGTGGCGTCCGGGGTGACAATGCCGCGCGCAAACTCCCGCACACGGTGCGCGCCGTGGTCGGCCCCATTGTGCGCGTCGAGCACGCGCTGATTGGCCGGACCGGTCTGGCGCAGGATGCCCGCCGGAGTCAGATCCACCCCGTAGGTGCCGTAGCGCGCCCGCTGGTTGGCGATGGTCCGCGCCCGCTCCACCCGCACCGTGGTGGGGGTCAGGTAGTCCACGATGCGGTCCACGCAGGACTCCTTGCCCGCGCTGCCCGTGCTCCAGGCCAGCCAGTTGCCAACCATCACCGGGGTGAACACATTGCCGCTGGTGGCGGTGACGATGTTGCCCGCCTGCGTAGCGTCGAATTGGATAATCTCGCGGAACCCATGGAGGTAGTCCCCTCCATTATTATACCGGGCCGCCTCCGACTTCGGCCAGCTCGGGCCGCACTCGAAGCGCACATTGCCGTTGGCCTCCGGATTCTCCGGGATAGTGTAGGGCTGGGACACGTCCAGCCCGGTGAAGCTGTTGCACCCCAGCGCTGTCCCCCGGCCTCCCGCCAGGGCATAGACCTGGAATACGCCGGCATAGCCGGGCGTCAGCGCGTAGCCGTGATCGTGGTGCACCATCGCCCCTCCATCAATGTTGACATCGGCCACGCCCCCCTGGGATTTTAGGATCCAGGCGTTGAATCCGTTGACCGCCGAGGACCGGCTCAGCATGGTCACCCGGGCGTCGCTCGGGGACACGTCGCCGAAGAGGATCTGCCCGTAAAATCGGGCGGGGCCGGTGAATGTGGGGCTGGCCGCCGGTGCCTTCAGCGCCAGGGCGGCGGTCGTGGAGGCCGTTGCCGAGGACAGCGCGGCCGTGCTCGCGAAAAGTTGAGGGGACACATCCGGCGGGTCCAGGTCACTGGCGGGATTGCCGATGATTTCCAGCGTGCCCAGCTCGTAAACATCCGGCGTGCCGTCCGCCAGGATGGCGCGGATCAGCAGGGAAAACGACAGCGTGTTCTGCCCCCGCAGCGGCAGGCACATCCGCTCCCAGTCGAAATCGATCACGGCATCGTATCCGGTGGGACTGAACGCGCTGGCCGTGGCCAGCGGCTGCTGCCCGGCCAGTTTGCGCTGCGTGTGGATCTCGGCCCGCAGCTCCTGCACGCCGTTGAGCGCCCACGGACTGGTGATCTGGAGGCGCAGGGGGGCGGCCCGGAAATGACGCAGTCTGACGGCGCTGTCACTGCGGGAGAGCGTGATCTGATAAGTGTTGGGGGCTGGAGTCATACGAGAGGGATGTTTTTGCCGATGAGCAGGCCGAGGTAGCGCTCCGCCTGGCTGCGCTGGGTGGCGGTCCAGGCGGAGCCCGGTGCGGCGGTGATGATGCCCGCGATGCGGCCGGGGAAATAAGTCGCGCCGCCACGGCCGATCCAGGCGACGGCCACGGCGGTGTTGGAGGTGGTTCCCGAGTTTGTTAAAGTGCCGTCCAAAGCCGGGGACGTGCCGTCCTTGCGCAGGCGGACCTTTCCCGCCGCCCAGTCGGCCTCCACGCCAAGCACAAAATCTCCGTCGGTGGACGCGGTGGAGCTGCTGGTCGCGCCATCGGCATCAAGGGTTTTTGCGCGGGCGCGGACAAGATCCCCGCCGCCCCGCGTTTCCAGGCAGATGCGGTATGCCCCCGTGGAGGCGCTGGTGTTGTGATTGACGACCGGGTGGGTGCTGCCGCCCGCGCTGCGGTTGGTGTCGGAGGCGGCAACGAGCAGGTAGCCGTGCGTCCTGCTCTGAAAATTCCCGAGGGCTCCGGAGGGGAGGGCCAGGTAATCATCCGTGCCGTCGAACTGGACGACATTGTTGCCGCTGACCTCGGCGAGCTGGGCCAGGGGTCTGAGTCCGGCGGTGGCCTGGGCCGCGTGATAACCAAGGCCGGACTGGTCCTGCCAGGTGGCCACGGCCACGCCGTCGGCGCAGGGATTGCCGCTGGCGTCCAGGAGCCCGAGGTTGGCGAGGTAGACCCCATTCACGCCCGGCAGGTCCCGGGGATGCCAGATGGTTTTGTTCTGGGGCACGACGCGCTGGCCGATGACTTTGCCGATGTCCGAGAGGCGGACGACATAGGTGGCGGCGGTTTGTCCGGAGATGGCGACGTCGTCGCAGTACCACTGCTGGGCCGCCGTGCTGGTGAGTGTTTCCCCGGGGTAGGGCGTCCCGGTGATGATGACGGCGGCGGGGAGGGCGGGCACGGTGAGCTGATTGCTGACAGGGCATTCGATGATGTCCCCCTCCTCCACCGTGTCAGGCACGGTGAAGGTGTCGGTGGTGACTCCGGTGCCGACTCCGTCGATGGTCCATTCGTTGGGCATAATTTTTTGTGGTGGGGCTGTCAGTAACCGAGCCCGATGATTCCCGGGGCGATGATCCCGGCGGCGATCGAGTTCCCGAGGGGGTTGAAGTGGAGCCCGTCGAGCGTCTGGGAGGCGGGCGGGGTGTCGCGTCCGTGGTCAATCACATCCTGCGGGATGGCGGGATTGTAGGAATTGACCCACGCGGTGCGCAGGTCCAGATAGTTGTCAGGATAGGTGCTGGCCAGCGCGGCGTTGACGGCGAGGCAGGTGGCGTAGTTCGGATTCCCGCTGCTCTCGGAGACCGCATTGCAGAAGCCGATAATAACCAGATTCACGCCTGCGGGGATCGCCGCGACGACATCCGCAGTCCGCTGCATGATGTTGTCGAAGTCAGGGTCATTCCGCCCGGCGTAATAGATCACGAGGTCGCCGGACAGGATTTTGCCTGCGGTGATGTCGGCCAGGAGGCGGGCGCTGATCTGGTCGGCGGTCTGTCCCGCCAGCCCCCGGTTGACGAACATGCGGTATTTGTCCCAGTAAAATCCGCAGAGGGAGGTCCACTTCTCAACCGCGGCGACTCCCAGATTATGGGTCATCGAATCCCCATAAGGGTGCACGGTGGAGGGGATGTCCGCGTAAGTCTGGATGATCCCCCGCGCGGGGAGGGAAAGCGTGTCCAGGCTGTCCAGACCGGCGGTCAGGGCGGCGGCATCCGCATCGGGAAGCGCGCGCTGGTGGATGACCATGGCGCGGAAATCCCAGACGCCCCCCGTGTCGGAGGTGGTGCCATTCAGGCGGGCGGCAAGGCTGGGCCTGTTGCGGGTGCGGGCCGCCTGGCTGAAGCCGGAGGCGCTGGCCGATCCGTCGATGGTGGCGCGGATGCCGGCCTGGATGGCATCGGCCTGCACCAGGTGCGTGTGCCAGTCGTCGTCCAGTCTGACCAGGGCGGTGGAGGAGGCCGCCGCCTCATCCCAGTCGGCCACCATGGTCCAGCGCGCATCGCGGGCGGTGGTGATGCTGAGCCCGATCCGGGGCGCGGTGGTGGAGTCCCCGGTCGTGACGCTGACCGGCGCATACCCGGCGGCCGGATTGGCGGGCTGGCGCATCACCACGCCCACTGTCAGCCCCGGCACATAGCGCATCATGTCCAGCATTCCCGCGTCGGATGGCACAAGGTGCCGCCCGGCGCTGAAAGCCACATGCGAGCGCGCGCCGTCGGGCACAAAAACAGGGCGGGCGTTATTGTCGGACTGCGTCCAGTCCCGCCCCCGGCCGGTCAGGTCGTGGAGTTTGACAACCGTGTTCGTGCCCGCCCCCTGCCAGGCGGCGACGGCGGCGTTGTCCACCCAGCCGTCCGCGCCGGTGCCGCCGAAGTCGCGCTCGCTGCTGTCCGTGCTGCGGCGCAGGCGGACCAGCGGACCGGTGTGGTCGGGGACAAGCGCGCGGAGACCCCAGGCGGCGTAGATCCCGCCCTCGCCCTCCGCGATCAGAGTGTTGACGGAGTTCCCGCAGCGCACCAGATCCCCGGCGGCGAGAGTGCCCGGGCAGACAAACTCATCGTCCGTGCTGCCGGTGGGCACGCCGTTGATGGTCCACTCGTTGTTGCGGATGCGGCTGATCACCGCCCCGGGGACAGGCGTTCCGGAAATGATCCAGGCAAATTCCCCCGAGCGGGTGAGAGTGGATCCCGCAAAGGCCGGACCGTGGATGGTGGGGGCGTCAATGGCGATGACGGTCAGCTCATTGGAGTGGATGCCGCGCCGGATGACGTCGCCCCCCACGGCGTCCAGCGGCACCGTGAACGTGGGGCCGCTCTCCCCCGTGTCCACGTCGTTGATATACCAGTGGTTGTCCGGCACGCGGTTGAGCAGCGCGCCACGGTAAATCCCGGTCAGGGCGGCAATCCTCCAGCCGAAGTCCCCGCTGCTGGTGATCACCGCGCCGGGATAGGCCGGCCCGTAAATGGTGGCGGGCGTGCTGGTGGCTCCGTGACGGCGCAACGCCGCCATCGTCCAGGAGAAACCGAATCCGTAGGGCATTGCAGCGGGTGCCGGTCAGGCTTTGATGGCGAGGATGGAACCGCTGGTGAGGGTGACCGTGGCCAGCCGGAACGGCCACAGACTGCCAGCGGGCAGCGCCGTTGCGTTGACGCTGGCATCGTAGTCATAGCCGGGCAGGCCGGTGGCGGAGGCGATCACCGTCTCCGTCAGACAGTAAAATCCCAGCATGGGATAGGCATGGGGCGCGGTGTCGCTGAACCGTCTGCACCCGCTGCCTCCGGCCAGCACATGGCCGATCTTGGCCAGCAGCATGTCCGGGGTGTCGCCCGCCTGCGGCCCGGCGACGGGCGGGGCGATGGGGGGCTGTGTGTTGGAAAAAGTCTGGGCGGCGAGGAACATGGGGCGGTGGCGTGAGGGGAAAAGAAATGTCAGGGCGTCAGGCCCGCGGCATCGCCGGGGCTGGCCGGGGGCGGCGTGGTTTCCCCGCGCCGCTTTTGCCACTGGAGGATGATCCATTTTTGCAGGCACTCGGCGGTGAAGATGAGGGCGGCGGTGAGGAACGCGGTCACGTTCTGGTTGCCCTCCGGCGGCGCGCCGATGATCACGCCCACGGCGGCCACTCCGGCCAGCAGACGGCGGGACAGCCAGGGGAGAATGATGGTGAGAAACTTGGTCATGGGTCAGGATTCGGGTTCGCGGTTTTTGTCAGGGAGGGGTTTCAGGTTTGAAATAAAATCAGCCAGCGCGGCGCATTGCTTCCCTCGCTCCAGACACTCGGCGGCCTGCGCGGGCCGCCCCTCCCGGCAGTGCCGGTCGGCGGTGACGGTGGCGGTGTCAGCCATGGGGGCAGCCGGTCAGGGAGAGGGCGGCGGCGATCACCACCGCCACGAGAAACGCCAGCCGCAGCAGGTCCGCGCGGCGCTGGCGGCGCACGCGCTCACAGTCCCGCCAGTGGCGGCTGCTTCCGGCGTAGGTGGGCGGGCGGAGTCGGGCGGCGCGGGTGGTCATGGGCTTTCGTCGTTCTGATCCTTGCCGCTGGCGGTGGCCTTCCAGGTGCTGGCGGCGATGCCGCCGCCGAAGGCCGGGGGATTGCGTCTGGCCCACGCCTTTTCCGTCAGGTAGTCCAGCGCCTCCGTGGTCAGGTCCTGCGTGGTGTCCACCCCGGCGCGGCGCAGCCCGGCGGTGATGGCGGTGAGAGCGTGCGGCAGCGCGTGCCGCTCGCAGAGGAAGCGCAGAGCCTCGCGGCGGATAAGGTTGGAGGTGTCGGCCATGGCGGATGGTGGGGAAACTGGCTAGCCGCTGTGGCTGATCGCGCCCTCCAGGCGGGCGAGTCCCTGGGACATGTCCCGCAGACAGGTGTGCATGGTGGCCGTCAGATCCCGCATCTCCCTGCGGTGCGTCTCGTGGTTGCGGTCCACCTTCTTTTCGATCCGGGTGATGCAGGCCTCCAGCTCCTTGCGCGTCACAAACAGTTCCGGCCGGTCGCCGGGGCGCTGCTCCATCGGCAGTCCCATCAGCCCCTTGGCCACCGCCGCCAGCTGGGTCAGGTTCTTGGCGACGGTGGCCAGGAACGCGAGGCCGCCCAGAATCCACACCGCCGCGCGCACCGGATCCGGCAGGGCATCAGCGGGCATGGTGCTGACCACCGCCAGCCCGGCGGCGGGCACGGTGATGTAGGAGGTCCCGGAGAGGGCGGCGGATAAGGTGGAGGCGATGGCGGACATGTTCTGGCAGTCCGCCACCATGCCCCGCCATCATTCCCCCGCACGAAAAGGGTCAGCGGTGTCAGTGCCCTTTTGCCAGCCACGCAAAAGCCCGCCCGGCACAAGGCCCGGGCGGGCTTTTAAATGACAGACGTGTGCAGTCTGCAATCACCAAGTGATGGTGATTGGCTTGCCCGGCGCGCCACTGGATGTGCTGCGTCCCACGGCATGAATCTTCGGGTTCCCATCGGGGTGGACTTCCATGTAGAAGGTCATCTTGCCCCTTTTTCCCCGAAGCAGGGTTTCAATTTTTCTGCGGCCTTCCTCGGGGAAACTCATGAAGACATAGTCGCTGTCGTCCTTGGCGAAGGGATCACCGACGAAGATCTGATACATCCCGGCACCAATGGATTCGATCTTGCTGGCCGTGTTGGGGATTACCTCCACCTTCACGATTTTACCGTCGAGCTTATGAAGGTCGGCCATCACCTCGGCCAAGCCATAGACTTTCCCCGTGACGATTTGAGGCAAGGGCGCGGCGGCTGGCGCGCCCTTGGCGGCGGCGGGCATGGGAGGCGCATTTCCAGCGGGAGCCTGAGGTGCGGCAGCGGCAGGTGCTGGCGCAGTGACAGGCTTGGCCTTCGCTTCCGCCTCAGCTTTCCCTTTGGCTTCCGCTTCAGCAGTGGCCGCATCCGCACCGGCCTTTTTCTGAGCGGCTTCATACTTGATCCGCAGGGCGTCGGGCAGTTGATCCATCGCCACGTTTGCCGCCCCGTCATTGTGCAGGATACGCAGGCCCTTGGCATTCACCCCGGTGATCTCCACCGTTTTATATTCCGTGCCATCCTTCAATTTTAGCACCGCCAGCTTTTCCCCGGCGTGCAGGGCAGTCATGGGCAGAATAAGACAGGCAAGAATAGAGGACAGCTTCATGAGTGTGGTTGCTTAATCGCAACTTAAATAAGACTCCTGACCCTTTTGCCTGTCAATCTTTTCCCTCCAGCTCAGTCAGGTAGTCCACGCCCTCAGCGAGCAGTCCCCGCATGTAACTGCCGTGGGAAAGATCGTGCTCCGGGTTCCTCAGCACATTGCCCAGGAACAGCAGCACGGACCCGCGCGGCATGTCCACAAACGAACCAGACAGTCGGCGGATGGTTGCCGTGAATGGAAGTGGAGGACCGCCCTCGCTGATTGAGAACTCGGCGGCTGGGCCAGGCTGGGCTTCCGTGGAGTGCGGTGAATTGTCAATTTCCATTGGCCCCGTCCCGTAAACCAACCAGGCAGAATGCACTTCCAGTATATCAGCGATCTGAGTTAGAAGGCCGCCTCGCGGGATGGAGCCACGATTCAGCCAGCCGCTGACAGTACCCTGCGCGGTGCCTAGTTTGTCCGCGAATGCTTGCTGACTTAGGTTCAATTTTTTGAGGCATGAGCGCAGACGACCGGAAAATGAATTAATTTCGGTATTATTTGTGGACATTTAAAGCAATTTGAATTAATTGGATGCACGCCACAGAAGCGGCAGCGCCCAGTATGAATGCAAAACCCACTAAAGCAAATTCGGCATCCCCAAGGCGAGGTATCACCAGATATCCCGGCATCACCGTCGATGCCCAAACCTTGGGCTGTAACCGCACCACCCTCTACAGGGCGCTCACCGGAAGATGGAATCTGCCGGGACTGGTCCAGCGCTATCATGCATTAAAATGCAAATTGAACTAAACACCCATCTTTCACCCTCGACCCTGAGCCCATGAATCCCTTCACCATGCACCTCGTCCGGGACTTCATCCCGCCAACCCACCTTGAGGCCCTGGTCCAGCCTTTGGCTCTTGCCGGCGAACCCGTGCTGCTGCCGGTGCCGCCGTTCCGTCCCGGCCGCAGCTTTGCGGCGGGTTTGCCGGGAGCTGCCATGCCGCCCGCCCCGGCTTGGGCGGTGACATTTTATTTCAGGACGGGTACGCACATCGGGGAGGGACGGGGCAGCCTCGGAGTGCCTGTCCCCCTTGCTGAATGCCATGAACCTTTAAATCAAATCCCGGACATCGAGAGCCGGTGGGAGGATTTCATTGACTGGGCATGGCATCCGGGCGGTCCCGTCCTCTTTGTGTTCCGGGAACCACGCCGTGCTGCCCAACTTCAGCGCCTCAACTGAATTAATGAAATCTGATTTTATGCCAAAGCAAAAACAGAACCCGCCACACCCGGAGAGGCAAAAGCGCCAACATGTCGTTTTTGGATTGGAGCCGGAGGAGGGCCTTGTACAGAGTCATTTTGAGAAGCTCTCCACGCTTTATGCGGCGGCGGCGGAGGCAGGCAGGCTCATGCTCCTGATGGGTGTCTACGCCATGCGGCTCAAAGCCTCCCTGCGGCACGGGGAATTCATCCCTGCCCTGAAGGAGCACTGCCCTGAAATCACACCCCGCTCCGTGCAGCGTGCCATGCAGGCCAGCCGCCGGTTGATGGAGTCGCTGGACTTCAATGTTCACGCGCCGAACCGGATCGATCACTTCAACCGCATGGAGCTGGCACTGACCGGTGAGGCGGAACCGGACCTGCGGGCGGAGATTGATTCCCTGATTGAGGGGGTGAGCGGGCGGCAGCTGGTCCTGGGTATCCAGAATGACCGGGAGGCGGCCAATCCAAGTCTGGAACCGGAAGCTGAAGACTTCTGTCTTAACCATTTTGAAAGCCACCCCAACGGGTCTGAGGATGAGGAGAGCTGGAGGGACGGGGCGGAGGCCGGGGAAATGACCTGGCAGCAGTGCAAGCAGAGGATCGAGGGCCGCCTGACAGGCTTTAATCCTGTCACCGGCGAAGCCCGGCGGCCCCCTGCAAATTCCTTCAAGCTGGCCGCCACCGGCCTCAAGCGGTTCCAGTGGCTGACTCCGGAGCATTGGAAGGCATTCAAGCAGGAGGAACGGGAAACCCTGCTGGCCGCTTTGGAGGAGGCCATCCGCCAGGCTGATCCGGAAGTGAAGTTCCGGACGATGCAGGCGGCCCAGACCGGAGAGATCAAACCAGCCAAATCCAGAGCCTGACATTTTTTGCATCCATGTCCACCGCCGCCCAGCACGTTCAGAACGCCCAGCAGCTGATCCACATCCACCGGATGATGGAGGAGGGCCGCCCCCTGGCCACAGCGCTGCTGCTGGCCGGTGTTTCCCGGTCCAAGTATTACCGGATGAAGGAGGAGCCAAAGGCTCAGCCCATCGCACGCAAAGGCCGTCCCGCCCAATTCACCCTCACGGAACAGGACCGGAGGGTGCTGCACTGGTTCGCCGCCCATACGGAAAGCGCGTCCGCCGCGCTGGAATCCTTCAGCCGCTTCGACACCCCGCGCGCGAACGTGCCCCACCAGCCGGGCAGCGGCGCGGCGAGGCAGGCGGTCCGGGATCATATGGAGAAAGCCCGGCGGGCCGGAAAGCCATGGGAGCCCACGGTCACCATGCGGCGGGCCGCCGGCATCACCAAAGCCGAGCGCAATGAAATCCGGGGCGGGCGCGCCACCCTGGCCACCAGTCTCACCCGGCCCCGCGATCAGACCATGCTGATCTTCGACAAGGCGGGCGGCATCATCCGCGCCAATCTCTGGCCCGGCTGCGGTTTTGTCAGCGATGACATGAGCATCAACACCCCCTTCAGCTACGTGGGGGCGGACGGCGTGCCCACTGTGGGCCGCCAGAGCCTGATGACGCGGGACATCAACTCCCTGCAATGGCTCGGGTCCGACCTCATCGGCCGGCCCCGCCAGAGCTACCAGGTGGAGGACATCGCGGACCATTTCCTCAGTGTGGTGGATGACTGGGGCCTGCCTTATTTCTGGCGGATGGAGATGGGTCCGTGGTGCAATGACTTCCTGAATGGAATCAGGCTGCCCCCTGAGTATGGCAGGCCGGAAGGGGAGCGCTGGGGAGGACTGAAGGACCTGATCCGGATCGTCCACAAATTCAGCCCGCGCGGCAAAGGGGAAATAGAGGGCGGCTTCCGCCGCATCCAGGAATTCATGCGCCACCTGTCCACGGATGTGGGCCGCACCCGCGGGGAGTTCCAGACCGCCAGCCGCCTGTATGGCAAGGCGCTGAGGGGATGTCCCAAAGCGCAGGATTATTTCTGGGGCATGTCCGCCGCCGCCGACGGCCTGCGGGATGTGGCGTGCCACGACAATGGCCGGGCCAAATACCGCGCCTCCCTCGGCGGGCGCATGCTGGTGCCGGAGGAAATGTGGGCGGAGCGCCGCACCGTGCCGCTCCCCGCCGGCGAACGCTGGCGCTTCCTGCCCGTCAAGCGGGCGCTCACTCTCAGGAACCATGCCGTGCGGGCCTCGGTGAAGCATTGGCCGATGGGGTTCCAGTTCCAGGTCAACGATATGCCGGGGGTGCGCCTGATGGAGAATGGCTACCGCCTGCTGGTGGCCTTCCACCCCGGCCGGCCGGATGAGGGGGCCGCCATCTTCAACGGAGAGAGCGGGCGCAGCGTCCGCAATATCGAAGGCCGCGCCTTCGGGGAATACATGGGCTGTGCCCCATGGGTGCCCGCCGCCCCGCAGGAGGACTTCACCGGCACCGGGGATTACGGGGCGCAGACCCGCGCCAATGCCGCTGTGCGCCGCGAATACCGACAGGCCGTGCCGCCCGGCACCGGTCCCGGCACAATGAAGAGCACCGCGCGGGACGGACTGGGACGGGCGCTGCATCTCAGTCAGGGCTCCGGGGACGGAGGGGCGGAAGCCCCGCCGCCGGAGACCACCCCGGCTTCCCGGCCCCGCGCCGTCCGCGCTTCGGCGCTGGTGGACCTCTACGGCTCCGCCGCCAGCGCGGGCTGACCTTTCTCCCCTGCCATAATAAAAAAAAACCAAACCACCAACCCGCTGATCCGTCATGTTCTTCAAATCCTGCCCAGCACCCGGTCCTGCCGCCACCGCCGACGCCATGGACGCCCGGCCCAATTCCATCACCACCCTCCGGGCGGACACTCCCGCCTCTGATCCGCAGCCGCAGGACAAAGGGACGCCGGACCATTCGCCCATGCTCCTCAGTTCCCGGCTCAATGGGGATGAGGTGCTGATCACCCTGGACGGGGTCACCCACACTTACCTGCTCCACAGCCACGGCGGACGCGCCTCCCGCCTGGCACCCGGTGCCCTGGTCTATGTGCGGGTCAGCCGCGCCAACACCCGCCACGCCGAGATCTACGAGCCCAGCACCGTCCATCACCGGTTCCTCGGCCATGCCATCGACAGCCGCACCCGCCCCTGATTTCCCCGCATTCATCACCATACCATGACCATGATCTCCACCTTCATCGAACACTCCGCCCCCCGCGAGCCGGACGGCCAGGCCACCGAGTCCGCCGCCGCCGAGCTGCTCTCCCTCGCCCGCCAGGTGGAGGCCTGGCGCGTGGCCTGGGGTCTCAGTCTCCGCCAGCTGTGCAGCCAGGTCACAGGCATCAATCACAAAACCCACAGCCGCCTCGCGGACGGCGACCTCACGGAGCTGACGCCGGAAAACCATCTGGCCAAATACCGCGCCGCCGTGGTCGAGCTGGAGGAGTGGGAGCTGCGGCAGCAGGCGGATCCCATCCTGCCGGGCCTGCGTCCGGCGCGGATCGTGGCGGAAAGCATCTCCATGCTCAAACGGCAGCGGGATATTGACCGCTTTATGCTGGTGGAGGGGGAGAGCGGCGCGGGGAAAACCAGCGCCGTGAAAAATGCCGCCGCCTCGGATGCGGATGCCATCCTTGTCACCGCGCATGAGGGCTGGCACCGCCCGCTGAAAGCCATCACGGAACTGCTCCTGGCCAGCGGATTCCGGGGAGTGATGCCCAATGGATTCGCGGACCGGCACGCGGCCCTGATCCAGAAGCTGGCGGACAAACCCCGCCTCATCCTTGTGGACGAGGGGCAGCACATGGAGATCCGCCTGCTCAATGTGCTGAAGGATGTGATCAACCGCACGGGCTGCTGGGTCGTCATCGCCACCATGGCCAGTCTCTGGAACAACATCCAGAGCCGCCACTGGAGCGAGGTGAAGCAGCTGATCCATAACCGGATGCTCCTGCGCGTCACCCTGCCCGCGCCGGACAGCGGCGACGTTGAGGAGTATCTGGCCGCCCGCCTCGCCCTGACCCTGCCGGAGGAGAAGGGGGAGGCCGCCGTCGCCTGGCAGCGGGCCTTCGACGCGGTCAGCCAGGGAGCCCGCCACCATGGCGGCTACGCCTTTTGCCGCAAGGTGGCCGGAGCCGCCCGTCTGCTGGCCATGAAAAGCAAGACCGGCGGCCCCGCCGCCGAGCACCTGCTGAGCGCCGCCAGCTACATTATCGCCAACACCAAGGGATTCGACCGGTGACCGGATGCGCCACATCAATCCGCCCGCTTCGCCCGGCCCCTGAAATCAATCCTGCCGCCCGCCGGGTATGACCACGGCGGGCGGCCCTCACCCCCGCCTTAAAACGAAAGCTAACCAAAGGCCCCGGCCTCCCTCCTCCACCCACGCTCCATGTCCGCTCTCCTCCATCCCACTCCCGGCAGTGTCCTCAACCAGTTCACCACCCGCCAGTCCGACATTTATCCCCACCTGGCATTTCCGTTTTATCATCAGCTGGGCACAAAGACCGGCACCTTTGTCAGCGACGGCGGAACCATCATGCTGTGGACAGCCCGCCGCCTGCCCGGCTACCGCGACTGGGTGCGGCACACCGGCCCACTGGGGTTCGAAGTGGACGCCTGGCTCAAATTCCACCAGGGCGGCGCATCCTTTCCGCTGCCGCCGCTGCCGCCGCACAGGACGAAACCGGTGCGCATGGTCATCGCGGGCAATATCGCCTATCTCCCGCGCCGTCTGGTCGCCGCCCTCGCCGCCATGGACACCTGCTGGCTGGGCCTGTCCCGCATCCGCCCGGAGCGGAATGGTCTGCCGCTGCCCTTCGTCTCCCTCCACTGGTCCCTCGGCGGCATGGCCGGGGAGGGCGTCATCAATTGTGAGGACGCGCCGCCGCCCGCCGCCAAAACCAAAGCTGTCAAGCCTTCCTGATTCTCCCGCCCTTCCATCCAAACCTTCCAACATCATGGCTAAAAAAATCACCCTCACGGAAACCGAGATCCCCGACGCCACCGACCGCGATGTCCTGGCCTGCTGGCTCAGCGCCAAACGCGCCCAGCGGCAGGCGGAGGCCATCATTGATAAGCTCGCTCTCCGCATTCTCAAACTGGCGCGGACGCACCCCGGTCTCCTCTTCGACGGCGCGCGGATCACCGTGGGGCGCAACACGCAATACACCTATTCCCCCAACACGGTGCGGCAGATGGGGGATCTGGCCGCCCTCCAGGCGGAGGAACGGGAAACCAGGCGGGCCATCGCCGCCACCACGGAGCACACCCAGCTGCACGAGCTGGCCAAGTTCGCGGGCCAGCCGCTCGTCACCCCGGCGCGCACGGGGATTTTCAAAGCCCTTTTCGGCAAAGCCTGACAATTCAAAACCGCTCCGCCCAGTCATGAGAGATTACCGCCTCAAATCCCCCGGCCAGCCGGGCGGTCTCGTGCCTCTCAACGACGGCCCGCCGCCCGCCAACGTGGTGCCGTTCCCCATCACTGCCGCCAAGCCACCCGTCCCCACCGCGCCGGTGCCCGCCGGTGGGGTGGCGGTGCGCAGCTTCGCCCCCGGCCTGCCGTCCAGCCTGGCAGCCGCTGTCCCGCCCTCACCTTCCTGTCCTCCGCGCCCTTCTGTTCAGCTTCCTCCGGGCACCGCGCATCAGACGTTGTCGAAAAAGGAGATCACCGTGCTGGGCATCATCGCCGCCAAAGCGTGGCGGGCTTATCTCCAGTCGGATCCAACGTGGCTGCCGGACATGCTGGCCGCCGGGCATAAAAAAGGGCAGCTGGAAAAGGACTGGCGGCACGGCCAGTGCCGGGCGGCCACGGCCACGCACGCGGCGGGCACGGTCACCGGCATCAGCAGCGCCCGGCGGGCGCACTGGAACACGCTGGCCGCCCACTTCTGCGCGCTGGCCGGGGAGGATCTGGCCAGCTTCGCCGCCACCATGCGCGATGGCAAGGCGGCCCACCGCGCCGGGGCGGACGGCGACAGCCAGGAGGACATCCGCCAGGCGCGCGCCGTGGTGGAGCGCACCATGCGCGACTCCGGATTCGGCCCCGCCTATGTGGCTAAAGTAATCTCCGGAAAATACGGGGCAGCGAGTCTTGAACAGCTCACCCGCCCGCAGCTCTGGCAGCTGGTGTTCACCCTGCGCAACAGGGCCACGGCGCGCGACGGCGGGGGCAGCGCGGAAACTCGCAACAAAAAGCAGGCCCGCACCGTCAAACCCACTGCCCCCTTCTAGCAGTCAACCACCACACACCGAGATTATGGCAGCAGATCATAGCCCAGCACCGCCACCGCCACCACCGCCGACTGTCACTCTCCGCGTGGAGTTGTCCCCCGGGACATACTCCACCATGGAGCTGCCACGCGAGGCGGTGGGGCAGTATGGTCTGGTGAAGCTGGTGCTGTTGCCGGACGGCACGCTGAAGGCCATCTGGAAAAGCTGGAACGCCACCATGCGCATCACCCGCGATCTGCCCCGGCGCCTGGGGCTGGATGTGGACTTCGGCACCCTGCACATCCTTGTCCGCAGCGGCATCGTGCGCGGCTCCAAGTTCTCTCCGTTCACCACGCTTATTGATCTGGACAGTCTGATGACACACATCCGCCGGGCCACCGGCGAGGCGGGCCCGCGACTACTGGACGCCGGAGCGGCGCGATGCCTACTCCGAGGCATGGTCCTCCTACCACAACGAGGGCATGACCAACCGCCAGCGCCGCATCAAAGTCCGGCCCGCCGCCCCGGCTCCGCGCCCGGTCCGCGTGCCCGCCGCGAAGCCACCCCACCCCGATCAGCTCGACCTCTTTCCCGCCGGGGACGGCGCGCCATCATGAAGCCCTCCCCGGAACCCAAGGGGGTGCCGCCCATGTTCGGCCCCGATTCCTGGAACCGGCCGGACACCGCGCCCGCCGCCGCCAAGGACGCCGTCCCACCGCCGCCCCGCCGCATCGAATGGCCTGAGCGCATCCACCTCAAGTCCTTCCACGCCATTCTCGGGGAGCAGCGCATAACCAGATGGGCGCAGGTCTGCGCGGAGCACGGCCTGGACTTCCCCTCCCTCCTGTCCGAAGCGGGGAAGGTGACCAACGACGGTCCCCCGCACATCGTCGGACTGGCCCGCCACCTCGACGCCCGGCACACCCTGCGCGTGCTCATCTACGACGGCATCCGGGACGCCCTCACCGCCAAAGGCACGCCCGACGCGCCGCGTCCTATCCTTTATTAACCGCCATGAAAGTATTCAAATATCCGCTGCCCGGCCGTCTCAATCTCCTCAGCGTGCCCTTCGGCTGGCGCGCTCTGTGCCTGGCCATCCAGCACAACGAGCCGCAGATCTGGCTGGAGGTGGACCCCGACGCCCCGCGCCAGCAGGTGGAGGTCCACATGGTGGGCACGGGCGGCGAGGTGCCCCCCGGCTCCACCCATGTGGGCACCATCCTGACAGACGGCGGCAACTATGTCTGGCACTACTACGCCCGCACCACCAGCATCCAATTCAATATCAGGCTCGACGACTCGGCAATGGCGCGGGCCGTCGGCAGGATGACACGGGCCGTCGAAACCATCAAAGCCCTCAGCCCGCCCGCCGTGCGGGGCTGAATCATTTTCACCGCCACTCCATCCCCGCCGCCGTTCATGTTTCTCACCGCCCCCGCCCCCCACACTGAAGCCGCCGCCGCCATCCGGGGCAAGACTCCGATGACCCGCAAGGTCTTCGACGGCCTGCTGCCCGAACTCCAGGAGACGGCGTTCGTGGTCAGCGGCGTGGAGTGCTTCGACACCCTGCAACGGATTCAGGAAACCATCGCCACCCTGCCGGAGGGCGGGCAGTGGGAGGACATCAAGGCGAAGATAGAGGAGGAGCTGGAGGCGCACCTGGACAACGACGCGGCGCGCGAGCGGCGGGCGGAGCTGCTGCTGCGCCTGCACGGGTTCCGCGCCTACGCCGCCACCAACTTCCGGCTGATGGAGGCGCACCGCGATGACTTCCCCTACCGCCAATACATCAGCACGGGGGACGGCCGCGTGCGGGAATCCCACGCGAAGCTGCACGGCAAGATCTTCCCCGCCACCAGTCCCTTCTGGGACAACCACACGCCGCCGTGGGCGTGGGGCTGCCGCTGCGAGGCGGTGCCCATCCTCGCGGATGAGGCCGATGAGATGCGCGGGGAGGACGCGGGCAAGCCGCCGGAGGAGCAGCGCGTGCTGCCGGAGTTTCTTCTGGAGCGCGCGGAAACCCTGGGGGAAATCCACGTGGGCAACGGACAGGTCATCAGCGTGCAGACGGACCGCGAAAAGACCGGCGAACCCGGTGCCCTGGAGTGGCGGCCCGGCGACATCGGGATGCCGCTGGACAAGATCCGCGCCCGGTATGACGACACCACCTGGACCGCATGGCAGGGCTGGGCGGAAAAGGCCAGGCTGCCGGACGGCCGCACGCTGTGGGCCGCGCTCAATACCAAGTCCAAGTCCGGCCGCGCGCCGAAAAAGACTGCCAAAGCGGAGCCGCCCGCGGCTCCCGCCCCGCTCCCTGCGGCGGCCACAGTCACCGCCATCATCCCTTCAGGCGGCGCGCCGGTCACCGCCATCTTTCCGCCAGGCCTGCCGAAGGAGCTGAAGCAGGCGGGCGCGGCCGTCGATGCCGTCCACGGCGACGGCGCGCTGGTCAAAGCCACGATCAAAGCCAAGGCGGGCACCAGCGGGAGCTACGCGCCATGGACAGGGGACATCAAATTTGGAAAGGAATCCAAAACCCGCCCGCTCCAGCTGGTGCATGAGCTGGGACACAAGCTGGATATGGAGGCGCTGCCCGGCAAAGGATACTCCAGCCTGCACCAGCCGAAGATGGCACCGGTGATTGAGGCCATCAAAGCGAGCCGGGCCTATCAGGATATTGCCGCCGAGGGTGCCGCCCTGGGCAGCCCGCAGCATTACATCACCTATCTTCAGAGCACCGTGGAGCTGTGGGCGCGGGCCTACAGCCAGTTCATCGCGGAGGAGAGCGGCGATCCCCGGCTGCTCTCCGACCTTGCCAGCCGCCGGACCGGGCAGGACTATTTCAAATCCTCGCAATGGGACACCGCCGACTTCGCCCCGGTGCGCAAAGCGATCCGCGTGCTTTTCACCGATCTCGGCTGGATGACACCGGCCACCCGCAATCCTCTCCCCTCCCCCACCCCATGAATCCCCAGGAATTCCAGCGCCTCACGGAATGGATCGCCACGCACACCGGCACGTCGGAGGACGAGGCCGGAGCCGCCGCCGCCGGGATAGGTGATCTTGTGCCGCAGGTGGACAGTGCGGGAAACTGGCTTATCACCGTGGCGGGCAAAGCATTCGCCATCCCGCCCTTTGATTGACCGACCATGCAGATCCGCGCCTCCATCCGCCAGCTGGGCAACACCTTCAGCCCTGACCTGCAAAAAAAGGTGCTGGCCATCACCGGCGCGGGGCGCACGGCGCTGCTGCAAAAGATCGGCCTGTCGCTGGTGTCCATCTCCAAGCGCAGCTTCGCCACGGACCGGGGGCTGCGCCCCCTGCCGTGGCATCTGAAGACAAACGGCATGGCCACGGATCTGCAAAAGTCCACGGCCCTGCGGCAGAGCGTGCGCGTGGTGGGGGCGGGCGGCGTGACCATCGGCAGCGACCGGCTCTACGCCGCCATCCACCAGCTGGGCGGGAAGACGCCGCCCCACATCATCCGCCCTAAAAATAAAAAGGCCCTGAAGTTCGGGGGCACGTTCGCGAAAAAGGTGAACCACCCCGGCAGCCGCATCCCGTCGCGCCCTTACATGCCCTTTTACCGGGATGGCAGCATCACGGAGAGGGCCGCGCGCAATGTGGAGTCGCTGATCAGACGGGCCATCGCGGATCCGCGTTGACACCGTCGCCCCTTTTCGTGCGGATCGGTTTGGCTCGGGCATGGTCCGCCTGTGCCGCAACCCAGAAAGCCAGACCTCATCCTGCTCCGCGCCGCGCAGGCCCCGCAGCCCACCGGCGACGGTGCCGCGAGGGCGCTGCCGGGCCGCTTTGTCATCCTGCCCTGGGGCAGGCATGAGACCAACAAGGGCACGGTGATCGTGGACGAGCGGACGCTGGCCGTGTTCGACGCCAACCAGGCGCGGATCAAAAGGCCCACCGTCAAAGGCGACTTCCAGCACGAGAGCTGCCGCCCGGATGTCAAACATCCAATCACTTTCGCCGTTGAGTCCGGCAGGCCCCGAGTGATCCCCGGAGAGGGGATCGTTATTGAAGGAGCGAAGTGGACCGCCGCCGGTCTGGAGCATGTGCCCACCGACTACGGCGACATCAGCGCCGCGCCCTACCGCGACAAGGACGGCGTCGTCATCGCCCTCCACAGCTTCGCGCTCTGCGATCACGGCGAGGTGAACGGCGTGACCATCGCCCCCGTCAGCCTCGGCGCGGACCTCGCCCTGCTTTTCGCCGACCCCGCTTTCCCCCCCACCGATCCACCCGCCACCTCCATGTCCTACCTCAAACTGCTCATCACCCTGCTCGCCCGTCACGGCCAGACCCTCGCCGAGGACGCCACGCCCGAACAAATCGAAACCGCCCTGACCGCCGCGCTCGCCGATCCCGCCGCCGCCCCTGCCGCGCCCGACACCTTTTCCGCCACCCTGAATCTGCTTCAGGCGCAGGTCACTGAACTCAGGGCTGATCAGGTCAAGTCCACCCTGATGCTGGACATCCAGCGGCAGATGGACGCCGCCACCCTGGCGGGCAAGCTGGTGCCGCTGAGCGCCGATGACCTGGTGCTGCTGGGCGCGGACCGCACAAAGGCCCTCCTGGACAAGCTGCCGCCCGATGTGGTGCCCCTCTCCCAGCGCACACCTGTCGCCCTCTCCGCCGGGCAGCCGGTGGCCCCGGCCATGAATGCCGACACAGCCATGGCCCTGCGCGATCTGGGCCATGACCCGGCCACCGCAGGCAAGGCCTGACCATTCCCTCACACCCATACACAACCATGCCCCGGCCGGGGGCTGCAACAACGCGGGGTCTGATCCCCCCGCGACCGGCCGCGCTTTCCAAAACTTCACCGCCACACCTGACCGCCTCCCGCCATGTCCGCCACCACCACCGAAATCGACATCCGCCGTCTGACGGGTGACACCCTCTCCCCGCTCCCCGTGGCGGCCGCCACCAAGATCCCGGCGGGCGCGCTCGTGGGAGTCAACGCCAGCGGCCACGCCATCAACGCCGCCGACGCCGCCAGCTGCAAGGTGGTGGGCGTGGCCAGCGAGACGGTGGACAACACCGGCAGCGCCGGTGCCAAAACCATCCTCGCCCCGTCCGGCCCGCACAGCGGCTACGCCAACGACGGCACCAACCCCTGCACCATCGCCCACGTGGGACGCACCGTTTACATCAAGGATAACCAGACCATCCAGTCCGCGACCGGCACCAACAGCGTCAAGGCGGGCATCCTCATGGGCATCAATCCCGACGGCACCCTGCGCATTAACATCGCGCCCAACCACTGACCGCGCCGTCCTCTCCCCAACCTCCATACCCTGACACTTTCCACCACCCATGTCCATCGTCCTCACCCATGGCTATCTCCGGGGCCTCAACACCGGTTACAATATCACGCTCAAAAAAGCGCTCGACGCGCTGGCCGGCAGTGGCCCGCCGCGTCTCAGTGACCTCCTGCTGGAGGAGACCAACGCCGCCGGGTTCGCCAGCATGGAATATGACAGCGCGGCCGGCATCCCCATGCTGAAGGAGCTGACCGGCAATCTTCAGGAGCAACAGAACCTGAGCACGGTGCAGTTCACTATCGAGAATAAAACCTGGAGCCGCCTCATCGGCCTCAATCGCGCGGTCCTGGAGCGCCAGCAGGGGAGGATCTACGAGCGGGACATCACCAATCACGCCATGGTCTGGCCCATCTTCAAGGAGCAGCGCCTGGCCTCCGCCCTCACTGGCGGGTTCACCTTCGTGGACTATACGGGCAGTCCGTTCTTTTCAGCCGCGCGGAAGATCGCGGCGGGCAAGCCGGGGACCATCGCCAATCTCGGAACAAAGAAGCTCAGCGCCGCCAACTTCGAAACGGGCGTGAAGAGCATCCGCACCCGCACGGACGCGGAGGGAAACATCCTCGGACTCGGCTCCAAAATGGTGCTGGTCGTCAGCGCCAACAACGAATCCCTCGGCCAGTCCATCGTGCAGATGGCGAAGCTGACCAGCGGTGCGGACAATCCGAACTTCAACAAGGCGGAGCTGAGGGTGTGGCCGTATCTGGACGTGCTGATGCCGGACGCCTGGTTCCTGTTCGACACCCAGTTCGTCAAGCCCGCCATCTACCAGACGGAGGTGCCGCTGGCGAGCTACATGCAGACCAACCCGGAGGACGCGAGCGTGATGCTCAGTGACCAGTATCTCTATCAGCTCTACCACCGGGGCAACCTCTCGCTCAGCGATCCAACGGCGGCCTATGGTTCGACCGGCGCGGACGCGGCCTGATCCTGATTCCCTTTTGCCGGGCGCGGACTCACAGCCGCGCCCGGCGAATCCGGGGCGGGCGGGAGTTTTGGTTTTCCCCCGTCCGCCCCATCCCCTCCTTCCCCCCTCTCCCCGACCGATGCCCGGATACATCACCCAGCAGGAGCTGACGGGCGTGATGCCCCTCGAAAAAATCCACGACGCCTGCTCCGACCAGACCAGTCAGCAGTCCCCGGAGGAGGTGTGGGACAGCATCTGCGCCACGGTCAGCGAGGAGATCGACGGGCTGATGGCCCCGCGCTATGCGCACCCCTTTCCCGACCCCGTCCACCCGGCGCTGAAAACCGCCGCCCGGTGGATCACGCTCGAAGCCCTCTACATCCGGCGCGGCATTTACGCCGAGGCCAACCCCGCCACCGCCAAGGCGGACACCGCGCGCAAAAGCCTGCGCGACATCGGCAGCGGCAAGGTCCTGCTGGATGCCGTCTCCCCGCTGCCCGCCGCGCCCGCCGCCAGCATTGCCCCCGCCGCCGCCACCGAGCCGATGAATACCAAGCCATCCTGCCGCCGCCTCCTTTTCTGATCCCGTCCCACCACCATCCACCACATAACAAAATGGAACCTGTAGCCGAAACAAAACAAGCGCGTCAAAGCATCAAGGAACTGCACGAATCTCTGACGGCATCCCCTCGCCAAAGCCGTAGCCGTAGCCTTGCCATTACAAAACTGGAGGAAGCCAGTATGTGGCTTGGCAAAGATTTACAGGAGCTGAATGAGCCCAATCCCTATCCCCGCTCCCACGATCCAAAGGATTCGGTGATCGACGCCACGGCCCCGGAGGCCTGCGGCTCCACCCCTGCCTGAACCAATCGTCCGCCCATCTCCATCCATCCCATCTCCATCCATCCCATGCCCGCCAAAGCCTCCGCCACTCCGCCCCCTGTCCCGCCCGCCACTCCGCCCGCCGCTGAACCTGCGGACAACGCGCCCGTGCCGGACGCCGTGCCCGTGCTGCCGACCGCGACGGTGGATGAGATCATCTCCGTGCCGGACGATCTGCGCGGGCACCACACCCAGTTCGTGTGCAGCATCGCCGCCGTGAACACCGGCCTGCGCAATGCCGCCCACGCGCTGACCGCGCTGCTGGCCATGGCCGGGAGCGATGAGGGCACGGCCCTGCTGGCCCGCCGGGGGATCAACCCCGTCACCGTGCAGCGCCGCCTGCGCCACATCCTTTCCCAACCGCCGGACGCCAGCGCCGACGGCCACTGATCCCCCCCTTTTCCCCAACTCCCGACCGCTTCCCCGCATGACTCCCGCCATCTTCATCACCGCCGTCCGCTCCGTTTTATCCGACTCCCTGGGGTCGGACTGCAATGTGTCGGCGGCGGATGATGAGTTCACGGCGATGGAGGTGCTCACCGGGGCCGCGCCCCAGCGGGTCCGCGTGGTCATCATCTGCGGGGAGCTGACCGCCGTGGAGGGCGACGGCATGGGCATGGTCTGCCGCCTGTCCACCCGCGTGGTGGTGCAGGTGGCGCGCGGCCTGTCCATCAACGCCACCGCCGCCGCCCAGCTGAAGCTGCTGGAGGCGGAGGAGACCGCGCGCCGCTGGGTGCTCAGCCTGATGTTCCACCAGGAGGGGACGGACCCGCCCGACAGGGACATGCTCGCCAAAGGCCAGGGCCTGCACCCGCACGTCGGCCAGTTCGAGCACCAGGGCAGCGGCGCCTACCAGGGACCGTATGCCGACATCGCCCTGGAGCATCCCGCCCGCGAGATCCGGTTCAGTAATCTGATCGCCCTCGAAAGCCCGGTCAAGGCCACCCACGTCCCGCTGCCGCTCTGATCCCCGTTCTTTAACCACCGCCATCCTTTTCCCGCCCACCCCATGAACATCCTTCCCACCGGCACCAGCCGCCATGTCGTCCACGCCTCCGCCGCCGCCTTCACCATGGCCAGCGGAGTCCCGACCAGATTCAAGTTCGCCTACGGCACGTGGTCCGTTCCGACCACCGGTCTGGAAAACCGCGGGATCATCACCTCCTTCACCGCCTCTCCTGTCGGCGAGCAGTCCAATCTCAAGGAGGGCGGCGGCTCCACCATGGCCATCGCCATCATCGACCCCGGGTGGCAAATCACCATGAGCATCCTGTTCAGCTACGACAGCAGCGGCCCGGCGCGCGGCAGCGGCATCAGCATTTACCTCCCGGTGGCGGAGCGCGCCGGGGACGATGGCTATGTGGCCGTGGTCACCGGCGTCACCGCCAAATGGGAGCGCGAGGGCTGGCGCATGATCGAGGTCACCGCCGAGGCCCGCGACAGTCTCAACCTCGGCAACACCCATGGCGTGGGCCTTGAGGAGGACAGCAGCGTGGCCGTCGTCCTTTACACCCCTCCCGCCTGATCCGCCCGGCCGACGCTGACCAGCATCCCTTTCTTTCTCCATGGCCATCTCCTACTCCGAAGCCACCCGCCTCGCCATCGGCAAAGCCCTCATGGGCGGCGACGTCTGGACGCCGCCCGCCTCCTACGATCTCGGGCTTTTCACCGGCGATCCCAACAACGGCGGGGTGGAATGCACGGGCACCGGCTACGCCCGCATCCCTCTCGCCAATGATGGCACTCACTGGGGCGTGGTCGCGGGCTCGTTCTCCAAAACCTTCCGCAACCTGACGGACTGGGTGTTCACCGCCGCCGCCGGGGCGGGCTGGGGGCAGCCGAACTGGATCTGCCTCTTTGAGGCGGGCGGCAGCGACAAGGTATGGGCCTTCCAGATTGACAACGCCAGCCCCGTGGGGGCGGGCGATCCGTTCAAGGTCAACACGGGCGGGGTCACCTTTCAGTTCCTCAACTGATGCCGGAGCGGTCAGCCGCCGACGCCCTCCCTTACTGACCGCGCCCCCCGCCCATGGAAGCCACCGCCTTCGCCTATCATTACGCCGTGGGCTTTGCCCATGGCCCGGTCCGGGGCGGGGGCAATGTCCGCAGCACCGGCGGTGCCGTGGTCAATGGTCCTGTCATCCCGGCACGGACCGGCGGAGGCACGGTGGAGGCGGAGGTCAGCGCCCGGCGCGCGGACATCGCCGCGCCCGGCGAGTGGATCCTCCACGGCAAGGCGGAGCTTTTCACCCGCGACGGCGCGGGCACGCCGCTGGCCACCCGCCTCATCTTCGGATGCGGCGGCCGCCGCGTGCCGTGGGGCATCCTCCAGGAGGTGACGGAGGTGGACGACAGCGACGTGCAGGTGTGGACCGCGACCGCCGGACCCTTCGCGGGCAAGGCCGCCGGGGTGGCCCTGCTCAATCCCCGCGTGTCCGTCAGCCTCACCGCCGTCTTTCTCGCGGGGACGCCGCCGCCGGTGCGCGGCGTGTGGTTTTCCTACCTCCGGGCCAATGGCCAGACCGCGCGGATGATCTGCCTCAAGATCACCCACCACTGGGACAACGCCAGCTTCTACGCCCTGCAGCTGGAGGGCACGGAGTGGGACAGCCCGCTCTCCCGCGCGGGCTGATTTTCCCGGTCATTATTTTCCCAACACCACTATGCCGCCAGACCTTCCTCCCGACATCTTCGCCACCATGCAGGCCGCCGTGGCCGGGCACCAGGCGGGCGAAAAAATCCGCTCCCTGGGCGGTGACCCCGCCGTGCTCGACGCCCTGGCCATGCTGCGTTCCGAGGTGGTGGAGGGCATCACCCTCTACGCCAACCCCGCCGCCACCTACTGCGCCCTGCGCCTCATCGCCCCATTCTACCCGCAGCCGCCGGAGGACGCGGACGGGGACGACGGCGGCGGCAGCCTGGAGATCGACCGGCTGGCGGGCATGGCCTACTGTTTCGCCGAGCCCGTCCGCGCCTACCTCTTCGCCCGGCGCGGGGAGGAGGACTTTCTGATGGAGGTGATGGAGTGGCTGGGCCGCGCCTTTCCCGCCGGGGACTCGTCCTACCGCCTGGGCCGCGTGGCCGGGTGGTGCGCCGGAGTGCTCCGCGTGCTCGACCAGCTAAACCCCCGGACGCCGGGGCCGCCCACGAACACACAGCCGGGGACATCCCCGGTGGCGGCCCCGGCTCCCCTCCCCCCCCGTCCGGTGCCCAGGCCGGACCGCACGCCGGGCTGATCCCCACCGTCGTGGAGTTCCTCATGGCGGAATACGGTGTCAGCCGGGAGGACGCCTGGGGCACCTTCCCCCTGGCCGCCGCGCTGGCCCTGCTGCCGCCCAGCATCGAGCGCCGGGGCGGCACCCCCTCCGGCCCCAGCGCGGAGCAGAGCGCCTTCATCCGGGCGGCCAACGCGGCCAAAGCGCGGGCCGCCACCGGCACCCCGTAAAGTTCCCGTCCCTCCCTTTCCCCCCGTCATGCCCGGCATCAGCTACAATCTCGACCTCGACGCCTCCGCCTTCCGCGCGGGGGCGGCGCAGTCCATCGACTACATCAACCAGCTGCACGCGAGGATCGACAAGCTGGGCAGCGCCGGGGGCGGGGCGGCGGCGGGCGGCGGGTTCCTCTCGGGCCTCTCCGAAACGCTCTTCAAGCTGCCGCAGCAGGTGATGGCGGTGGCCGGGCTGCTGGGTATGCTGGCCCTGCCGTCCTCCCTGGCGGCCAGCGCGGAAACCACCAGCGTGGCCTTCCGCACGCTGATCGGGGATGCGGAGCTGGCGGAGAAAACACTGTCGCGCATCAGCGACCTCGCCAACAAAAGCCCTTTCGGCGGCGACGAGCTGACACAGGCCGCGCGGATGCTGGTGGCCTTCGGCGAGGCGGCGGACTCCGTGCCGGAGACGCTGCGGCGTCTGGGCGATGTGGCCTCCGGCACCGGCGTGGCCATCGGCGAGCTGGCGGAGCTGTATGGCAAGGCCCGCGTGGCGGGCACTCTGTTCACGGAGGACATCAACGAGATGACCGGGCGCGGCATCCCCATCATCCGGGAGTTCGCCAACATTCTGGGAGTCAGCCAGTCGGCCGTGAAAAATCTGGCCAGCGAGGGCAAGATAGGATTCGCGGAACTGGAGCAGGCCTTCTCGAATATGACCAGCCCCGGCGGCCAGTTCAGCGGCATGATGGAGACTCTGTCCGGCACCATGGAGGGTCTGCTCTCCAGCCTTGCGGATGCGAGGGACAGTTTGCTGCAAGGGGTGGGCGCGGGGATGAATGACGCGCTCAAACCTTTGGTGGCGGGGCTGACGGAAAAAGTCAGCGGCCTGGCGGAGACCGGCAAAAAGGTGGGCGACGCCATCGGGCAGGGCATCGACATGGCGGTGGTGACGTTTCAGGATGGCAGCCTCGTCGGGCTGCTGGGAGCGGGGCTCAAAGCCGCGGCTTTCACTTTCGCCGACACCATGATGGATGCTGCCGATCTGGTGGGCGAGCGGCTCAAGGCCAAGCTGCTGGTGGCCGCCGCCTATCTGGATCCCCGCGCCTCCGACGCGGACCGGCAGGAGGCTGAAGCCAACATGGCGGACGCGGACAACCGCAACATGCGGTCCGTCGGTGTGGGCAGCATTGACCTGGAAAACGACAAACGCAAAGCCCAGAAGGAACTGGCGGAGCAGTTCTCATCATTCCAGGCAAAGACCGCCGCCCGCAAACAGGGCCGCGTGGATGCGGACGAAAAGGCGCAGGCGGACCGCAAGCAGGCCGCCGAGGACGTGCGGGTGGAGGCGGCCAGCAAGCAATACCGGGACAAGGTGTGGCGGCAGCAAAACCGGGACGTGCAGATGGACTCCCTCGCCGAGGCCAAAGCCACCGGCGCGCCACAGGAGCGGATCGACCAGATGAAGGCGGACTTTCTCCAGTCCGCGCGGGAAAACAATGTGCCCGGATCCGAGATCAAACAGATGCGCGCGGACTTCGGCATGAAGCCGGTGATGGAGGACGCGGAGGCCAGGACCGGCGCAAGAGCGGGCTGGAAACCATCGCCAACGCCAAGCGGGACGGGCGGCCCGCCGCCACGGTCGAGAAAATGAAGTCCGACTTTGTGGCCGCCGCCGCCAGGGACGGCATGGAGGGCGAGCAGCTCGAAGGTCTTCGCAAGGACCTCGGCATGAATCCCCCCGGCGTCAAAGCCCCGCCTCCCGCCGCCAATACCTCCACTGATTCCCCTTCCTCCCATAAGGGCGGGGGCATCAGCACCGGCACCGGGGACAATGCCGACAGCGAAGACACCCGTCGGGGCAAAAAGACCAAGGGCACACTGGACAGCATCCGCTCCGGCTTCGCGCGGCAGGCGGGCACGGGCAGGGGTGCCGTCAACTGGAACGCCTACGTGGGCCGCCAGATCGGACTCACCCGCGCCCAGCGCACCAGCCTGCTGCGCGGCGGTCCGGACGCGGACTCGCTGGGGGGCATGACGGGCCGGGGCCAGTCCCGCCGCGCCAAACGCGGCGAGGCCGCCGCCGCCGAAAGCGCCAAGAACGCGGGCCAGCAGAAGGAGGCCGCCAAGGACCGCCTGCTCCAGGAGCTGGCCAAAAACGTCGAAATCATCGCCAAGGCCGTCAAGGAGGACGGCAAACTCTGACTTCCCCATGGGCGCATCCCAGTTCTATTCCATCGCCGTGCCCACCGCCGTGCAGGGGCCGCGCGTCAGCGACACCGACGGCCCGCAGTGGGACCGCGCCGAGGCCACCTACCTCTGCCAGGGGGACGTGGCCGCGCGCGGCGGGTTCACGAAAAACTCCGAATTCCCCGACTGCCCCGGCCTCATCATCACCGAGATCGAGACGGAGAGCGTGGCCAACAACGGCTATCTCGTGCGCCTGACCGGCAAGGGCATCCGGGGCGGCGGCCGCCGCGTCTACAGCTCCCGCCAGTGCTTCAGCGGCAGTGAGCTGGTCAATGATCTGGAGATCGGCGGCCTGCCCTTCCAGCCATTTCAAAAAGCGTGGCCCGCCGTGGATCTGGTGCTCACCCAGACGGGATTCCGCCAGGTCATCGTGGGCGCGGACACGCTGCTGCCCCAGAGCATGGTGGGCACCGCCGTGGGCGCGCCGGCCGTGGGCAACTTCCCGCAGGCCCCGGACAATCCGTGGACTTCGGTGGACAAGCCCCTGCTGCACTTCCCCTACGGCTGGGTGCTCATGCGCATCGACAGCGAGCCCCTGAAGGACGGCGGCTACACGGACAGCGGCCCGTGGATCGCCGTCTATGAGTATGCGTTCCGCTGGAAAATCACCTACGGAGGATAACCGCCATGCGCCAGCCCCCCAACCTCAAACGGATGCTCGCCATGCTGCTGCGCGGGCAGCTCATCGTCTCCGGCGGCGGCCTGTCCATCCGCCAGCTGACCACCGGGCAGATCGAGATCTCCATCACCCCCGCCGACGCCCGCAACAACAACACCCGCGCCGGGCTGACCAGCCGGGGCGGCGACGGCTCGCCCGGCGTCCCGGTCAATCCCCATGATCCCCCGGAAGTGCCCGATGCGCCCCCGCTGCCGCCCCGGCCGGACGGCGGCTCCGGCGAATACGGCGGCCCCACCAGCAAGGGGCGCAAGATCCACGGTGCCAGCTCCCCCGACGACAGCGGCAGCGGCCTGGACTACGACTTCAACCAGCAGGGCATCGAGTTCTACCTCCGCCGGTTCTGACCCTTTTCCCTCCAATCACGATTCGCATCAAGCCGAATAAAAATATGGGAAACAATGAATCGCCAGACAACTCCAACTGGATCAGCTACACTGCGGAGGACGACGAGGGGAAAACCCAGGCCGTGGGCGCGTCCCGGATACCGGAAGGAGGACTGACTCAGGATTTTCTGGATTGTTTGCGTGCGCGAATCCTGAGCGCCAATTCCCTTACCTCCAGAATCGTGATGGAGGTCAAGCCATGAAAATCGAGTCAAGCATCCCCATTTAGCATGTCCAGCCCTCTCCTTTCCTTCGTCTGGTTCACCTTCGGCGGTGACGCCGCCTGCCTGCGCTGGAGCCTGTGCAGTGTCCGGGCCATCGCGCCGGGTGCCGCCCGGCATGTCTTTTTCGATCCCGACCAGCCCCTGCCGCCGGATCTGATCTGGGAGCTGAGCCAGGAGGGAGTCCACATCCGCCCCAGCGCCGGGCCGCACGGCCGCAATCTCAACGGACAGGAGCATCTGGAGCGCCAACTGGACGCGCTGGCGGCCGCCGCCCCTCCGGACAACACGGGCATGGTGGTCAAGATCGACAGCGACACCGTGGTGCAGTCCCTGGACTGGCTCGCGCCCGCGCTGATCCCGGAAAACCCCTTCTCCGCCATCGGCTTCTCCGCCACCCATCCCCCGCAGCCCCTCTGCGGCCCCTGCTACGCCCTGCGCGCGGATGTGCCGCGACGCCTCCGCCACACCCTCGCGGCCCCGCCGCAGCCTCTGGCGTTCCTGCCCGGCCTGCCGGAGGACCACTGCGTTTCGACCCTTTTGGACGCCACCCTCCAGCCGCTCGAAATCCTCCGCCTCCCCACCTGGCCCAAGCGCGCGTTCTTCGCCGGTTACCAGTATCCCGATGATGCCGACGCCCCCCTCCAGGGACTCTACCGCGCCATCAGCGTCGTCACCTTCGGCAACCGCTCCCTCATCCCCGGCACCGAGCCCGAAAAGCGCGCCGCCGCCGCCCGCGCCATGGAGCTTCTGCTGGACGCCTGACCCTTTTCACGATTTCTGTTCACGCGTCTCACGATTTTCAGCGTTTTACAGCTGAGATCGGTGAAGTGCCACCACTCATCCACGTAAACCGTGAAGCCGGCGTCCCGCATGACTTTCTGCAGAAGCTCCAGATTCCGCCGCACCGCCGGATCATTGCCGGTGTAGGTGGCGGAGGCTTTGGCGGTGAAATCATCAAACGCGCCTGGCATCGGCACCGCTTGGCCTTTCCCGTCCGCCAAAGTCAGATCCACGGCCCGGCCATAGCAGTGCTTGGACCACTTTTTCCGGGGATCGGCGACGTAATTCTCCGACTGGAACAGCTGGAAAATCCGCCACTGCACCTCCGGCGGCCGGTAAGCGTCCCAGACCAGCAGATGCAGGCCCCGCGGACGCAGCGCGGCATTGGCCACCGCCAGTTTCCCCGCCGTCGGAGCGCTGATCAGCACTGGGAATCCCGCCGGATACAGCACGCGCCGGAAGGCGTTGTCCGCTGTGGCATACCGCTGATCCACCGCGATCCCCGGATCCCCGCTGGAAACCGGAACCAGCCCGTGAGCCGCCGCTTTTTTGACAACCGCCTCCCGGTCCACCGCCTCCAGCCGCAGCGGCGGCGGCATGGGGGTCCGGCACGAGGTGACAGTGGTGAATCCCAGCGCCATGCCCAGCTGGATCATTTTTACCCGCAGTCTCATCCACCACCATGCCCCGCAGGCGCGGAGACGCAACTTTTCCGGCAACGGGCGGGTTATCAACGCGCTGCTGAGGCCGCTGACGGGCCTCGGATTTCACGGATACAACGGATTTCACGGATAAGAAAAAAGAGACCGTGCCGTCCATCTCATGCATTCCTGCCCATCCGTGTCATCCGTGGCCCGTCAGCGGCCCGTTGGCAATCCACCAGCGAACCCGTCAGCGCTCCGCCCGTCATAAAAACCTGGAACGGGCTGAAGCGCTGCCGGAAAAATCCCGCGCGCACTTGTGCGGGGAAGCGGGCGTGCCACTCTCCGGGATGCCTGCCGCTGCGATTTTTGATTTGGACGGAACCCTGCTGGATACCCTGGACGACCTCGCGGATTCCGCGAACGAGGCCCTCAGCGCGCACGGGCATCCGGTCCACCCGGTGAACAGTTTCCGGACGTTTGTGGGCGATGGCATGGCGGTTCTGATGGAGCGCATTCTGCCCGAAGCCGCGCGCACCCCGGAGCAGATCGGGCTGCTGCTGAGCCGTTACCGCACCGCTTACGACGCCCGCTGGAGGCTGAAAACGCAGCCTTATCCCGGCATTGTGGCCATGCTGAGGGAGCTGGCTTCCCGGGGAATTCCCATGGCGGTGCTGTCGAACAAACCGCAGGCCTACACGGAGATTGTGGTGGCGCATTTTCTCGGGGAGCACCGTTTTGAGGTGATTTTCGGCCAGCGCGACACCGTGCCGCGCAAGCCTGATCCGGCGGGTGCCATCGAAATCGCGGAGCAGTTGAACCTTCCGCCTGCGGAAATTCTCTTTGTCGGCGACACCAGCACCGACATGGACACCGCCACCGCCGCCGGCATGATTCCCGTCGGGGCGCTGTGGGGATTCCGTCCGGAGGCCGAACTCCGCGCGCATGGCGCTCAATTCCTCATTGCGGAACCGGCGGCTCTTTTGCCGCTTCTCCGGGCACCCGGAAAACCGGCGGGCGGCTGAATCCGAAAGGCAAAACGGGCTGCGGACGCTGCCGGCCCTCCGTCACGTGTCAATTCTCAGTCCAATTCAGTCCATCCATTCGTAAATCGCCGACGCCATCTCCGCCTGGCGCAGCATTTTGTCGCTGTTGAGCCGGATGCGGCGGCAGAACTGGCGTGAGATGGAGCGCAGAAGCAGCACCCCGTGGGCCGGGTGCTGGTCGATGTAGCGGTCGAGTCCGTCCTTGGAAATACTCCAGAGGCGCGAATGGATGACCGCTTTCACATTGGCACTGGCGGTTTTGGGATCAATGACGTTCATTTCCCCGGCACTTTCACCGGGCATGATCATGCCCAGTTCGATGACGTTGTTATCGGAATGGGCGGAAACGGCCAGTTTTCCCGAAATGAGAATGTGCAGATGGTCCTGCGGATCGCCCTGCCGCATCAGGAAAAATCCCTCCGGCAGACTGGAGAACTGCCCGGAGGCGGTGAGGACGATGCGGGCCTCCTCGGGCATGGATTCCAGAATACCGATGCCGGGAAGAACGGAGCGGGAGGAGTTTTCAGCCATAAGCGCGGAGCGTGTGCGGATGAACTGCTATACCCTGTCCGGCAGGGCTCAAGGGCGGAGAATGATGGGAAAAGCCGGAAACACAGTCCATTTTGAGATTGAAACTTTGAACAGAAGGGCACGGAGGAAACGAAGAGGAGGAGACTGCGGAAGCCCGGCAGCCGGAGGGAAAAACCGCTTTCACCGCTTCTGTTTCACAAAACATCAGCTGCGGGCCGGCGCATGATAAGTCTGAATGTATTCCGCCAGAGCCTCCCGCCAGGGGCGCACCCGCAGGCCGGTCAGAGTGGCGAGCCGGGTGGTGTCCATGGCGGTGTGCACGGGACGGGGGGCGGTGAAGGCGGACATTTCCGCAAGCCGGAGGGGTTTGAGCGTGCGGCACTTCAGGGGAATGCCGGCCTCCGCCGCGAGGTCGAGGCAGGCCTGACCGTATTCCAGCCAGGAACAGGCCCCGGCATTGCAGAGATTCACGATGCCGGTGGCGTCCGGGTTCAGCAGCAGAGCCTCCAGCAGGGCGGCGGCATCGTGGCTGTAACTGGGAGTACCCCACTTGTCCGCGATGGCGCCGCCGTCGGCCTCGCGGCGGGCGCGGTCCAGCACAGTATCCGCAAAACTCGCCCGGTCGGGCCCGAAAACCCACGAGGTGCGGGCCACGAGAAAATCCGCGCTGGCCGCCAGCACCGCCTCCTCCGCCGCCCGCTTGCTGGCGGCATACACGCCCAGGGGAGCGGTGGGATCCGTCTCCACCCGCAGCCCCGGCGTCCGGCCGTCGTAAACGTAATCCGTGCTCACGTGGATGAGGCGCGCCCCGCGTTCCCGGCAGATTTTGGCCATGAGCGCCGGAGCCTCGGTGTTCACGGCCCGGGCCTCGTCCGGATGCTGCTCGCAGTAATCCACCGCCGTGAGCGCCGCGCAGTGGATCACGGCATCGAACTGAACCGCCCCGAAATGATCCAGAATGCGCTCCGGCTCCTTCAGATCCATGGCTTTGCGGTCCCACGCGATGACGCGGTGGCGGTCCCGGAGAAAACGGGCGGTGGCGGCTCCCAGACGTCCGCCGGTGCCAGTGATGATGATGCGCATGTCCGGTTATTGAGGACAAACCGCCAAATGACAATTGCCAATTGCCAGGCCCGGCGGCGTCTCCTTCCGATTCATGCCTTCCTGTCCATGCCGTCCGCTTCCGGCCATCTCCGTCCATTCCAAGCCGCAGCCTATTCCTTCTCCGCCGGCTTCACCGTGATCAGCGACTGAAAAGCCTCCTCCCGGATCCAGCGCACCGCCGCCGGATTTCCGATCGGGTAAAAATTATCCAGAATGCCCGCGAACCGCGCGCCACCCAGTTCCGCCCAGCCTGTGGCGGCGACCTCGTGTCCCCAGGACAGCTCCGGTTTATGCGGCACCCGGACGACGCAGGAGAGCAGGGCCGGACGCCCGGCATTGATTTCCGCTTTGAGAAGATCGAAGGAAAACGCTCCGAACTTCGCCCGGACCGCCAGCCCGCGCGCGTCCGCCTCCGACTGAATGGCCTTGGCCAGTTCCGCCGGATTCGCTCCCGCGAGATCCATGCCGTCCTCCGTGAACCCGTCCCGGTCCGGAATAGCCATCATATTGATCCTGGCCCTCAATTTCAGCGTGAGATCCCGCAATCCGGCTTCATTGCCGGCATCCTTCCCATCCGCCGGGACTGCGGCCGGAGCCTGCCCGCGCCTCAGCCAAAAATCAAACACACTGGCTCCCGCCGTGGGCACACAGCCGGAGGCGACCGGTTTGCCGCCGTCCCTGCCGGGCAGGGGAAACTGCTGGAGCGCGGTCACGCCGGGCAGGGCTCTGGCGTTGGGAGCGTCAATGTCCAGCCGGTCATCCAGCGCGAATTCCAGAAGCCCGCCCTGTTTCCCGTCCTCCCACAGCAGATAACCGGATTTCCCGCCCGGCCCGGCAATCCGCGCGTGCCATGCGGCGGGCAGTTTGGTGGCAAAAGCCATGCCGGGTTTTGGCGGAACCCGCCGCACATTCTCCAGAACCGCGCCGGTCCAGCCTCCGGCCCACGGCTTGTTCAGAATACCAGCGAGATGCGCGGCTCCCTTTTTACTGAAATCCGGGGCCTGCGCCTGCGCCTGCGCCTGCGCCTGCGGTGGCGGCGGCTCCGGCTCCAGCGCTTTCGCCGCTTCCTTTGCCGCCGGTTCCTGCGCGCGGATTCCGGGCGCGGCGGCGGTCATCAGCGGCAGCATGAGACCGGCGTGAAGAATGAAGGACGGGAATTTCATAACGGAACAGAGCAGGGCGGAGTAAAACCGCGGCCGGCGGCCGCAGGAGATGAAAAACGGAAGAGAAAACAGCTTATGGCAGCAGCTCCAGTTTGACCAGGCGCTGATTGCCGGAATCAAAAACCACCGCGCGGTTTCCCCGGCAGGCCAGAGTGGTGGGCGCGTTCAGATGATGAAGATCATCCCCGGCCTGATCCTCCGTGCCGAAGCTGGCGATGACCGCGTGTGTCGCCGCGTCCAGACAAAGCACACGCTGGCGGGCCGTGTCCGAAATCCACAGCCGCCCGGCATCGGCGGCCAGGCGGATACCGGAGCCGAACCTGTCCGCATTCCCCGCGCCCGTCATATTCCACCGGGCGGTTTCCCGCCAGCCGCCGGCGGTGGCCGCGTCGGGGGCGGCCGTTGCGATGGCGGCACCGGGATTGTCCGCGCGGAATTCGATCACAAATCCGTCACCCGCCGCCAGCAGGGTTTCACCGTCCGGACTGACGAGGGAAGTCCACGCGGTCACCGGTTTGGCGGGTTTCAGGGTCATGGCCGGACCGTCGCCCGCGAATCCTCCCTCCCCTTTGATCAAAGCGCTGCTCAGCGTGCCGTCGCTGCCCAGAACCACCAGCGCGGGCTGGTTTTTCAGCTTCAGCACCGTGCCGGCCACGGCGTCGGCGGGCAGTTGGCTCGGCTCCTCGAAGCGGTGCAGCTTCACCTCTTTCTCCAGTCCGCCGCTGATGACCGCCGGTTTGTTCCAGAGCCGGCCATAGCCGAGAACGGTGTCCGATTCCAGCATGGTCAGGCCGAAAACCGCCTCCGGTTCCGGCACTCCGGAACGCATCGGCGTGGCCGGGCCGTCGTCCCAGTTCCATGAGCCCGAGCGGAACCAGACGCGTCCCGCGCGGTCCAGCGCCAGGGCGGAGCACCGGGCCACGGCCCCGATCCGGCGCAGAGGCTGGAAGCGCGCCTCCTCCTCCCGCCAGGCCAGCAGATGCAGGATGCAGCCCTGGCCGGAGATGGCGAACAGTCCGGGACCGGCTCTGGCCAACCCCCGCCCCAGACCCACCTCCGCCTGCTCGTCCACGTGCCCGATGAAGGAGCCGGAATTCCCCCCCATCACCACCCCCGGCGCGGGCCGCAGCTCCGCTGAAAACCGCCGCACGGTGCTGTGGTGCGAGTGTCCATAACAAAATTCATCCAGAAACTGAAAGCGCTCGCCAGGCGAACCTCCGGGCTCCTCCGGCCGGTCCGGAGCCCCGGGCGGAAGGCGCAGGGTTTTGTCCCCCTGCCGCAGCCAGACCGCTCCATCAGGGGCGAGGGCCAGTCCGCTGAGGCGCGGCTTCGGCAAAGTGACCAGCGGCTTTTTCTCTCCCGCCGCATTCACCAGAAAAATCTCCCCGTCCTTCGTGGCGGCGGCGGCCCGGCCCTCAAAGGTTTCCAGAGACAGAAATTCCGCCTGGATTTTCAAATCCGCGGCCGGCGTGCCCGAGGGAGCCTCAATGGATAATGCGTGCAGCCGGTGGTCGATCAGCAGAAGCAGCGAATCCCCGGCCATGACGGCGGCATCCCCGTCGCGGCCCCCGGCGGGAATCGGATAGGACGCCAGCAGCCGTCCGTCCACGCTGTAACGGTTCAGCACCCCTTCCCCGCCCCGGTCCCAGAGCGATCCGTGACGGTCCACCGCCACGCCCAGTCCGCGCACGCCGCGGGCCACCATGCTGCCCTCGCCGCTGTTTCCGCCGAAGCGCACGAGGGTGGGGCCCTGCTCACCGGAATTCCCAAGAATGCCCGTGCAGCGCAGTTCGGCGGCACCCAGCGGCGGGACGGGGGAAAGCGCGGGAAGGAGGAATGTCAGGGCCAGCCGGAGAGTGGATTTCATGGACGTTTCTCAAAGTTGATTTCACCCCACAGCCGCGGCGTCAGCATGATCTCGCCCGGCACGTCATTCACGAGGCCGGTGGCCTGGTTCGACCAGTAGTTGCGGAAAATGTTGGTGGTTCCCGAGGCGTCGCCATAGATCACGCCGAAGTCCCCGCGCAGCGGCCGGCCCGGCGCCTCTCCGCTCAGACCGAGATCGGCCAGCGGCACCGCCGCCTCGACCTGATAGGAATCTCCCTGGCGTTTGACGGTGATGCGGGCGGCGGTCAGGCGTTTCAGGGAATCCACCCTCTCGTTCCGCCACGGGCTCTGGAAAACCACGCTGTCATCCCCCCTCTCCGGCTCCGGTGTTTTCGCGGAGCGCATCCGATGCCGGTAAAGCACGGCGATGTTTTCGTTCCCGAAAGGCGCGATCAGCAGCCGCGCATCGCCCGGGACAGGACCGCCGCGGCCAGGGGGAGCGGCGGGGTCCGTGCCCAGCTGAAGATCGACGCTGTCGCCGGTTTTGAAAAGCATCTGCCAGTCCCTGCCGCCGTTCACCCAGGGCGAACCGTCCTTCACGGTCCAGGAGATGTGCAGCTCACTGCCGTCATGGACGGCCCTCACGGCCACCGGGAAATCCCGGCCCCGGCTCCATTGAGCCATCGGTTCGCGGTTCTCCAGCGGCAGAGAGGAGGCCGGCGGGCTCCAGGCGATGACCGCCCGCCGCTCCGGCTGGACCTCCGCCGTGCGCCGGGCCTGGCGCCTTTCCGCCGCCATCACCTGATCGGCGCTCACGGTCAGTCCGCCCCCGGCGCGGACCATGGATTTCAGGCCCTCGACGCGGTAAATGCGGTATTCGATGCCGCCGCCCTGGAAGTAAAAGTTGCCGGACTTCAGGTCTTTTCCAAAAGTTCCGCCAAAGCACTCGCCGCCCAGAATGCCCACGCCGTTGGCCTGGGGATTGGTCATCAGGCGGCAGTCGGTGAACATTTCATCAAGGAACAGACCGTCGCTGGTCATGAGGAAAAGCCGGCCGTGATTGCCGTTCATGGCGATCACATCCGATTGCTCATCCAACGGGGCCACGCCCGTGAAAAAGAGCGTGCCCTGCAGCTCGCCCGCCGTGGGCAGCGGGGCATCGTGGGAGCCGTGGACCCCGCTCCACCGGTTGGGATAAGTCCAGAGCACCCGGCCATCGGGCGCGAGGGAACTCATCACGGGATCGCCGTTGATGATCATGTTTCCAAAACGGTCCACGGTGGTCTCCCGGTCCGTTCCGTCGGCACCGGCCGGCACGGCGGACCGCACCGCGTCATTCAGCGCGGGATATTTCGGAGCGCCGCCCGGCCACCAGCCATCGGGTTTCAGACTGACCAGCACCGGTTTTCCCTGACGTATTCCAGGAATCCGCAGGGTGAGATCCGCGAAATCATTTCCCCAATACGCTCCGCCCAGATTTTCGGCGGCGGTGGCGAACTCTATCTCCTCCGCGTCCATGACCCCGTTTCCATTCCGGTCCACCCACAGCATGCCGTGCCCCTTGCCCGGCCGGCCTTCGGTCCCGATCCGATAGTTGCTGCCGGGGAAGGTCCGGTTGAAGGCTTCCGCGAAAGCCGCCGGCGGCCGCCACCCGTGGTGAAATGAGAAAGTGTGGGCCGTGGACTGGATGGCCAGCAGCTTCAGAGTATTGTCAGGAAGCAGTTCCTGAATGCCCGTGGCCTTGTCCGTGGTGATGAGAAACGTTCGGCCATCCTGCCGCCAGTAACGGGACGACCGGCCCTCCATGCCGCCCAGGGTGCTCACCGGGAGGGCGGTTCCGGCGGCGAAATCCAGCTGGAACATCGTCCCCTGGCCGACCCATTTCGTGATGTCCAGCGGGTCGAATCCCGAACCCGATGCGCCATAAGCCGTGGGGCCGAAAAACTCTTTCCACACCTGCCCGCCAGGCCACGTGAAGGCGGCCAGACGTTTGGGCTTCCAGCGCTCGGATTCCGTGATCCAGACCTGCCCGGCCGGCGACACCACGAGGCCGGCGGGATGGGTCAGGCACTGCGGATCATAAGCACCGGGCTTCACCCCGCCGGGAGTTCCTATCCCGCCCTGCGGTTTTCCATCCGCCGTCAGCACCCGCACGGTCCGGGAGCTTTCATCGCTGACAAAAAAAGATCCGTCAGGCCCGGTGGCCAGGCCGGACGGCCGCTGTCCCTCCAGCGCGGCGATCACCCGTTTCACCCCGCCGTTCACCGTGTCCACCTCCACCAGTTTGCCGGAAGCCAGAGCGAACAGCGCGCCGGAACCGGAAATGGGACCGGCGGCAAGGGCGGCCGGGCGGTCCAGGGAAAACGTGCGGGTCACGGCTCCCGTCGCCGGGTTGATCCGGCTGACACGGTTCAGAGCCGCATCCGCCAGGTAAAGCCCGCCGTCCACCAGCGCCAGTCCGCTCAGGGCGAATTCGTCCGGCCGCTTTTCCGGCGAGCCGGGGCCGACGGTGTAACGGTGGATCTCCACAAATTTGGAGCCGCCGAAATCCGCCAGCCCTCCGGATTTGAGATCGAACCGCAGCAGGCTGATTTTGTAATCCGCCCTCCAGTCCGGCCGGCTGCGGTTCACGTGCTCGCCCCAGCCGCTGCCGTCGTAGGCCGCGTAGAGATAACGCTCGTCGGCCGCGATGGCCACGCGGCCCAGGCCGATGCCGTTGGGGGCGTTGAATCCATGGAGCTGGTTTCCCTGGGGATCGAGATGCACCAGCTGATAACCGCCTTCCGAAACCGGAGTGCCGAAAAACAGATCGCGCCCGTTGGTGGCCGCCGCGTGGAAGGTGCCGTGATTCGAGCCCGGGCCGTTGCAGAAGGAGAATTCGTAAACCGGCTTCACGGGCTCATGGGAAATGGAGCGCCAGTGATAGTCCCCGGGCGGCAGGAGATTTCCTCCGTCATCGCACACATCCCAGACCAGCCGGTGACTGCCGGCGGTGAAGGTCCGGGCGGCAAGGAGATTGCGCACCCGCCGGCCCCGGGCGTCGTCGATGACCACCGTGGCCTTGCCGTCCATCGGCTGCGTGAAAGTGAACGCCGCCTCGCTCCGGTGATCGGCCAGACGGGCCGCGAATTCATCAATCGACACCCGCTGCCAGTGTTCGGCCGGGCCAAGACCCGCGTGCGGTGCCTGTCCGCCGCCGATGAGAAACGTTTCCCGCTGCCTGACCGGACCCGAAACCCCGCTGCCCCACTCCACCGCCAGTCCCATGCGGAGATCGTCCGGCTTCCCGGTTTCCGGCATGAGCTTCTCCGCCGGCACCACAAACGAGAACAGGACCACGCCGCCCGGCAGGGAAGTCAGACGGGCGTCGTCCGGGGACAGCCGGATTTCCCGCGCTCCCGACGCCAGCCCCAGGTCCACACGGATTCCCGGAACCGCCTTTTTTCCGGAATCCGGCGACGGGGAAAACGCCGCCGCCGACACATCAATATGCAGCGCCTGACCCACCCGCGCCACACGCCAGGCCACCTGCGGGGAAAGCGCCGTCGAAATCACCACCCGCCCGTCGTCCGTGATTTCCTCCGCGCCCGCCGGAGCGGTCATGGCCAGCGCGCACAGCAACAGCCGGAGAGCACGGACTCCGGACGGAAGAGCGGATAAACGGAGCAGGGGCATACACGGAATGGGCCTGGGGACAGGGCCGCTGGAATTACAGCCGCTGATGTCCCGGTCTTCCCGCAACTTTGGAATATTTTATCCCGGCCGCTGCCCGCCGGCCCTGGAATCCCGCCCGCATCCGCTCCCGCACGGGGCGCGGCGCGGGCCGCAGGCACAGGTTGCCGGGCGGACGGGCTGTGCCAGGATGCGCCCATGACAGCGAGACAGGTTTTTTACACAGGACGGGTGCAGGGCGTGGGTTTCCGCTACACCGCCAAGCAGGTGGCGTCCGGTTATGAGGTTTCCGGCTGGGTGAAAAATCTGCCTGATGGCCGCGTGGAACTGCTGGCCGTGGCCCGCGACAAATCCGAGCTGGACGCTTTTCTGACCGATCTTCAGGAAACCTCCGCCGTGGCCCACCATATCAAAGAGGTCCACGCCCACCCCGTGACTCCCGCGCCGTTGGACATCCGCGGCTTCAGCATCCTCCGCGAATAAACAGCCGTCCATTCCGGTCCCTGTCGTCCATTCCCTCCTCCATCCTACCGCTGAAGCCCGCCATTTCTCCAGGAACTCCTTGAACCCGCCCCCGCCCCGCGTGAATGCCGCCCATGCAGAACATGAGCATCCGGGAAGTGAAACAGGCGGCGGCCGCAGCGCCGGTGACAGCGGCCATCCACGCCCAGATGGACCGCGCGCAGGTCAAACCGACCCGCAGCGGCTCCGAATACCTGGAGATGAAGCTGTCGGATGCCGGCGATCATTTTGTCCTGAGAATCTGGGGCGACTCCCCCGCCTTCGCCCTCGCCCGCCCGTTGCCGCCGGGCAGTTTTCTGGCCGTGGAGGGCGAATGGGCCAGCGGTCAGTACGGCCTTGAACCCAAACAGTGGACCCTGCGCCCGCTGGATGCGGAGGAGCGGGCGCAACTGCTCGGCGGGCCGCCGGATCTCCGGGAGAAACAGGAGACCGATTACGCCGCCATCGGCGTGATGGCGGATGGCCTGACGGACCCCCGGCTGCGGGCGCTGTGCCGGCTTTTTCTGGATGAATACGGTGAGCGGTTCCGCCGGACGGCCGGCGCCCGTGACTATCACCACGCCCGGCGCGGCGGGCTGGTGGAGCATGTGGCGCAGATGATGCGCTCGGCCTCGGTCCTGGCGGAGGTTTATCCCGGCACCAACCGCGACCTCCTGCTGGCCGGAGTGCTGTTTCACGACTGCGGGAAGCTGTGGGAAAATTGTTATGAAAAGGAGGGCTTCGCCATGCCCCACAGCGAACCGGCGGAGCTGCTGGGGCATATTCCCCTGGGCATCGAGCTGGTGAACAGACTCTGGCGCCAGCTCATGGAATCCCCGGCGGCGGACGACTGGAAAACCCACTCCCCGCACCCCGCCAATGAGACCGTGCGCCTGCACCTGCTGCACCTTGTGGGCGCGCATCACGGGGAGTTTCAATTCGGCTCGCCCGTCCTGCCGCGCACCCCGGAGGCCATCCTCCTGCACCACGTGGACAACATCGACGCCAAGCTGGAGATGCTCGCGGATTCCTACGCCACCTCCGCCCTCCTGGCCCCCAACATCTTCGAGCGTCGCCGCCCGCTGCCCGGCAACGCCGTGCGCCCGCTGCCCGCCTTTGTGGAGGCGCGGGAGGATGACGGTCCGGAGGAGTTTCCGGATGAGATTTAGCCTGGAATCCGGAGAGACCGGCCACGGATGGCACGGATGAGACAGATATTCACGGATGAATGAAAGAGAGAAGGCTCACACACGACACGACACGGGAGGAAACCCGGCAGCTTCTGAAAAATCCGTGCTCATCCGTTATATCCGTGCCATCCGTGGCCCGTCAGAGCCGAATTCAGCTTCAGCCGTAATTCCCGGGCACGCCGGGATCAGGCGCGGATCTGGCCGGTGCCGGTGACCTGGTATTTGTAGCTGGTGAGTTCGGGGAGGCCCATGGGGCCGCGGGCGTGGAGTTTGTCGGTGCTGATGCCGATCTCGCAGCCGAAGCCGAATTCCCCGCCGTCGTTGAAGCGGGTGCTGGCGTTCCAGAGGACCACGGCGCTGTCCACGGCGTTGAGGAAGGCGGCGGCGGTTTCCGGATTTTCGGTGACGATGACCTCGCTGTGCCGGGAGCCGTAATTCTGAATGTGGCCGATGGCCTCGGCGCTGCCGCTGACGGTTTTGATGGAAAGCGCGAGGTCGAGGTATTCGGTGCGGTAGTTCTCCTCCGTGGCCGGGGAAACGGCGTCCGGATATTTTTCCACAAGGCCGGGATCGCCGTGAAGTTTGACGCCGGCGGCGGCCAGCACGGGAATGATGCGGGCGTAAAAATCAGCGGCCACCGCTTCGTGGACGAGGAGAGTCTCGGCGGCGTTGCAGGCGCTGGGCTTGGTGATTTTGGCGTTGAGCAGGATGGCTTCGGCCATGCTGAAATCGGCTTCGGCATCGACGTAAACGTGGCAGATGCCGTCGTAGTGCTTGATCACCGGCATCCGGGCCAGTTTGACCACGGTTTCGATGAGACCCTTGCCGCCCCGCGGAATAATAAGGTCGAGATATTCGTTCATCTCCGCCATGTGCTGCACGCTTTCGCGGTCCGTGAAGGGCACGAGCTGGATGCTGTGGGGCGGCAGGCCAGCGGGTTCGCCTCCGGCCTGGAGGGCGGCGGCGATGGCGGTGTTGCTGTGAAACGCCTCGCTGCCGCCGCGCAGGATGGTGGCGTTGCCGCTTTTGAAACAGAGCACGGCGGCGTCGCTGGTGACGTTGGGACGGCTTTCGTAAATGATGCCGATGACGCCGATGGGCACGCGGACCTTGCGGATCTTCAAACCGTTGGGCCGCTCCCAGGCGGACAGCTCCTCACCGACCGGATCCGGCAGATCGGCGACTTCCCGGACGCCCGCGGCCATGGCGGCGAGGCGTTTGGGGTCGAGCTTCAGGCGGTCGAGCATGGCCGCGCTGAGGCCTTTGGCTTCGGCGGCGGCGAGGTCGAGGGCGTTGGCGGCGAGGATTTCCGGTTCGCGCGCCAGCAGCTCGTCCGCCATGGCGCGGAGGATGCGGTTTTTGTGGCCGGCATCAAGGAGCGCGAGGCCCCGGCTGGCGGCAAGGCCCTGGCGGCCCAGTTCGTGGATCTTTTCCCGGAGGGACATTTCGGTGGATTATGGAGTCGGCTTCGCTTTGTCGCGATTTTCGAGTTTCTCCAGTTTCTTCTCCATTTCCTCCGTTTTGCGAACGAGATCCTCAACCTTTTTCCAGGCCTCCTGCGTCTGGTCGGTGGAGGTGCGCGAGGCATTGATGGCCGTGATGGCGGCGGTCGCGGCGCTGGAGGCAGCGTCGGTTTTGCGCAGGGACAAGCCGGCCAGCATGGGCAGGGAGCGGACATCGCGCAGCTCGCCCAGGGCGCGGGCGGCACCGGTGCGGACGCTTTCGCGGTAATCCGTCAGGTAGGTGGCGAGGAAGGGCTGGATGGTGGGGTCGGCGGTGTTCCGGCTGAGGGCTCCGAGAGTCCCCAGGGCGGAGGCGAGGTCCCGCTGGGTGAGAGTGCCGCCTTTGGCTTTCAGCCAGTCGCGGATGACGGGCGCGGCGGCGGTTTTGTTCTGATCGCCCAGAGCGTCCAGCGCGGCGGCGGCGACCTGCTGGTGATAGGACGGGACATCGAGCCACTTCAGAAGATCCTGCTCCGGCCAGGCGGCGAAGCTGCGCACGAGGCTGGCGAGGATGTCCGGATTTTTCTCGGTGGCCGCGAGCTTCACGAGAGCCTCGTGCGGCTCCGGATGGTAAATGGCGGCCAGGGCGCTCACGGCGGCCTGGCGCACGCGTTCATCGGATTCGGCGAGAATGGGAATGAGCGCGGTCCGGGCGGCGGGGGTTCCGATTTTGCCCAGGGCCCGCACAGCCTCGGTGCGGAGGGCGTGGTGCTGGTCTTTAGCGGCGATGACTGTGGTCAGCTGCGCGACGGTGGCGGCGTCCTTGCGCTCCGCGAGAATGCCCAGGGCCAGATAACGGCTGCCGAAATCGGCGTCGAGCTGACGCTTCAGCATGTCCGGCGGCGGGGTGAATTCCCAGTCCGCGAGAATGGTCAGGTCAGGGTCGAGACGGACGAGATCCGGCTGCGCGGGCAGCGGGAAATAGAACGTTTCCTCGGCTTTGCTGACAGTGACCGTGACGTCCCGGGTGACGGTTTTCCCGTCCTCCTGGAAGGTGAAGCGGACGGGCAGCGGCAGGCGGAAGAGGAGGACTTCGGCGTCCACTTTCTGGGCCTGGCGGATGGTCACGCGGGCCTGTTTGCGGTCGGCGTCCCAGCTGTAATCAGCTTTCAGTTCCGGCACGCCGCCGTGGTGGACCCACTGGTCGAAGAACTGGTCGAGGGACTTGCCGCTGACCTCCTCTAAAATCTCCTGGAGGTCGTCGGTGGTCACGATGCCGTTGCGGTGGCGCTCGATGTAAACGCGGATGGCTTTCTGATAGAGCGCCTTGCCGAGCTGGCTGCGGAGCATGTGCAGGACCCAGGCGCCTTTGGGATAAGCACGGCTGTCGAACTGCTGCATGGGATCGCCGTAATCACGCCAGACGATGGGGCGGCGGTCCTTGGATTTGATCACGCGGTCGGCCTCCCTGGAAAGACTGACGAACATGCCGTCGCGGCCGTTTTTCCTCTCCTCGTAAAGAACGGTGTAGTAGCTGGCGAAACCCTCGTTCAGCCACAGATGCGACCAGTCGCGGCAGGTCATGAGATCGCCGAACCACTGGTGCGCCATCTCATGGGCGTCGAGGCGGTGGAGAGTGTCGAGTTCGCCGGTTTCCTTCGGGAACAACAGCCCGGCGGCCATGAAGGAGCAGCTGGTGTTCTCCATGCCTCCCGCGAGGAAGTCGTGGCAGTAAACCTGGTAATATTTGTCCCAGGGAAAAGGCACGCCGATCTCCTCCTGGAGGAATTCCATGATGGCTTTGGTGTCACGGAAAGCGCCGGCGGCCTGGTCCTTTTCGGAAGGCGGGACCAGCAGGGCGATGGGGAGTTTGCCGACGGTGTTTTCCAGCTTGTGGAAATTCCCCGCCGCGAGGGCCATGAGGTAATTCACGTGCGGCTGATTCTGCCTCCAGTGCCAGGCGGTGAGACCGGCGGCACCCGGGATTTTCTCCGCCAGAACGCCGTTGGAGACGACCTCCATGCCGGCGGGCACGTGGCAGGTGATTTCACTGGTGAAGCGCTCGTTGGGATAATCGTAGCAGGGAAACCAGAAACGGTGCTCTTCAGCTTCACCCTGCGTCCAGACCTGGGTGTCGCCGGCGGGATAACCCAGTTCCGGCGTGCGGAAGTGCAGGCCCTTTTTCGGCTCGGCGTGCCAGGTGATGGTGGCCACGGCTTTGGCGCCGGGCTCGATGGGCTTGGCGAACTGAATAAGCAGCTGCTCAGCGGTGACCTGGTGATCGGCGAGCACCGCGCCGGTGACACTGACCTTGTCGATGCTCAGGTCCACGGAATCCAGAGCCAGGGTGGAAAGCGGCAGACCGATGGGCGAGAAGGAAATGGCGACCGTGCCGCTGACGGTGCGGTTTTTGAAATCCGGAGTGACGTCCAGAGCCACATGCTCGATGTCAGCGAGGCGGTCGCGGGCATATTTGCGCCCCGGTTTGATCTCGCCGCCGAGAGGCAGAAGGTGAACCTTGCCGCAGTTGCCGAGGCAATCCTCCTCCGCATGGCCGGCACCGGATGAAGTGACAGTGAGCGCGGCGAGCAGCAGGGGGGAAAGAAACTTCATGGCTGCGCGCCCGATAGCGCAGAGGCGCGGCGGGCGCAAATGCCGGGAGGAGAGAAGAGGAAAAATAGGCCCCACAGGACTTATAGGCTCTATAAGTCCTATTTTTCAGAACCGGACTTCAGTTTTTCCGCACCACAAAGAACAGGCGGGTGACCGTGCCGGGATTCACGGTGACGGTCCGGCTGGTGCTCGTGCCGGTGGCGGTGACGCCTGCGGCGGCGCTGCTCCAGGCGGTCAGGGGCAGCGCGGGATTGGGCGAGGAGAGAATGTCGTAGGTCACGCCGGCGGTGGTTTCGGAGCTCCAGGTCAGGGTGAGCGCGGTGTTCGCCGCATTCATGGAAAGACCAGTGATCAGAAGCGGGGAAGCCGGCGGGGGCACGGTGCCGATGCGGCCAACCGCCCAGTCGAGGGAATTGCCGATCAGCTTCAGGGCGTCGGCGGAAAGAGTGGTGAAGGTGCCGTCGGTGAAGGGCAGCTGCACGCGCCGCGCGGGAACCACGCCGTCGGTGACGCTGGTGCCGGGATTCACGGCCTGGCCTTTTTCGGCCACGTAGATCATGGGCTGGCCGGCGATGCTGCCGTCCGCCGCGCTGGCGATGGCGGTGAGGCCCTCAAAAAGGGAACTGGTGCCGGTCACCTCCACCGGATTTCCGGTGAAAAGAGCCATGGCCGCAGGCAGTCCCGCCGTGATCGGATGGGTGGCCAGGGAGACCTGGGTGACGTTGGTGGATTTGCTCAGAATGACATTGGAGAAGCCGAATTCCCCATCCCCGTTGTCCGCGATGGCCTCCTCGCAGTTGATGACCGGCAGCAGGGAATCCCGGAATTTGCCGCGGATATCACCGGAGCCCGGCGTGGAGGAGAGGAGGACGAGATGATAGCCGTCCTCGCTGCCGGCGGCGACGGTGGTGCTCTGAGCGTAAGTGATGGCGTCCACGCCGAAGTGGTCCTGAAGAAAGCCCATCAGCGCGCCGTCCGCGCCGAGGTTGGCGGTGGCGTTGCCGCCGACGAACAGGGTCTTCACAAGAGTGGTGGGAAGGGAGGTGTTCAGGTTGGGGTTGGAATTGTTCACGACTTCCGTCTGGTCCGTGAAGCCGTCATTGTCCGTGTCCGTGAGATTCGGATCCGTGCCGGTGTGCGTGGCGTCGAGGTAGGTGCCGGTTCTGGTTTCCACACCGTCGGAGAGGCGGTCGCCGTCACTGTCCTTTTTGGTGGGGTCGGTGCCGGTGTCCGTGGCGCTTTCCCACACGGTGGTGAGTGTCTCCCAGCCGTCCTTCAGGCCATCGCCGTCGGTGTCGGCGGTCTGCGGTTTGGTGCTGCGCTGGAATTCCTCCAGGTTCGGGGAAAGATCGATGTCCGGATCCAGGGTGGCATCGGCGTCGGAACTGGGATTGAGCTGATTGGTGACTTCATAACCATCCGGCATGGTGTCGCCGTCGGAGTCCACTTTGAGGGGACTGCTGCCGGTCTGGGTGGCGCTGACCCAGGTGCCGGTGTTGTTCTCCACGCCGTCCGGCAGACCGTCACCGTCCGTGTCAAAATTCAGCGGGTCCGTGCCCGTGCTCGTGGCGCTGACCCATTCGTTGGTTTTGGTTTCAAAGTTGTCGTTGATCCCGTCGTCATCGGTATCCTTTTTGTCGGCCCGGGTGCTTTTCTGAAACTCCACCAGATTGGAGATCGTGTCGCCATCCAGATCGCCGTTGGGGCCGTTGTTGATGTTCACGGAGCCATTGTCCGAAGGGCTGAGCCCATTGGCCAGCTCCCAGATATCCGGCAGACCGTCGCCGTCCACGTCCCCGCTGGTGCCGAACTGCGGCCCCCCGTTGAAAAGCGCGGCCACATCCGCCGCCGTCAGCTCGTTGTCGTAAATCCGGAGGTCATCCAGCGCCCCGTTCCAGAAGCGCTCGGTGGGGCGCTCGCTGCCCAGCAGCGCATTGTGGGTCATGACGTAGGGCGCGATGTCGTTGGCGATACTGGCCGGGGTGCCGAACAGCGTTCCGTCCACGTAAATGCGCAGCTGCTGGGAGCCCGTGGCATTGGAATCAAAGGTGACCACCACGTGATACCATTGACCGACCGTCAGCACCGGCCCGTTGTAGGTGCGGCGCAAAGCCCCGTCGTCCAGATCCGCGCGGAGAGTTCCGGCAGCGTTCATGAAGCTGAAATAAGCATCCGTGCCGCCTCCGGACGCGCCCGCATTGGCCGGACCGCGCTCGCCGGCATTGTTGTCCGACCGCAGCCAGATGGAAATACTGCCCGAGCTCAGCGGCCCCAGGCGGCCGATGTCATAGTAGCTGGCTCCGTCAAACAGCAGCGCGCCGTCCGGCTTGCCGTTTTTATCCTCCGTGCCCACCGCCCCCATGGCTCCGCCCGCCGTGCCGGCGACCCCGATTTCCGTATTGGCGTTGCCATCCAGCGCCGAACGCCAGATCAGATTGGCGCGCAGCTGGGCCGGGACGGCGGGAAAAATCAGCGCGGCCAGGAGAAGACGGAAAGAGCGTTTCATGGGAAAAGGAAGCGGAGGGTTGCGGGCAAAACGGGCATTCAGGCCCGATTCGTGTCAATGAGCGGGCCGCAGCTTTAAGTTTTCATAAAATTAGATGAAAACAGTCAAGGCTATTTTGCTTCGCAAAACGGAAAACCTCCTCGAATTCAACGCTTTGACCGGTATCGGAAGCGAGGTTGACCTGAAGCGGCTCCAGACAGCTGGAGAAAGGAAAACGGACTCATCATTTAACGGGGTAATAAGGATCACCCTCCGGAACGCACGAAGACTGGCGACTCAAAGCCACCGCCCCGATCCGCTATTGCCCGGGCACCCGGAGACACGTAGGCAGCGGCATGGAATCCGCCGCCGCCCCCTCCGACCGTTGGTCACTTGAGTCCTGGTTCAGCGCTTTCGGTGCGCCGGATTACCTCGCATTCAAAGACGACCTGACCAGAAACCTCACCACCCGGAGCGAAATTTCCACCGACGGCGATGTGACTGCGGATCTGGCGGCTTTTGAGGAATTGTCCGTGAAAATGGCCCATCTCTCCGCCTTCCTCGGCTGTCTGTCCGCCGACGATTCCAACAACGAGGCCGTGAAGGCCGATGAAGCCTGGCTTTCCGGACGCGAGGCGGATCTGTCGAAAATCGAAGCCGCTCTACGCTCGCGGCTCGCCGCGCTCACCGATGCCCAATTCGCCGCGCTCACCGCCGATTCCTCACCCTCATCCGCGCTGGCGGACGCCGCTTACCGGCTCAGCCGCCTGCGGGAAGCGGGCGCGCGTCAGATGCCGCTGGAGCTGGAAGGCCTCGCCGCCGACCTGAACGTGGACGGACTCCACGCCTGGGGGCGGCTTTATGAAACCCTGACCGGCAAGCTGTCCTTCCCCATGACTTTCCCGGACGGGCATACGGAAACCGTGCCCATGTCCCGGCGGCGCGCCTTGATGGCCTCGCCTGAACGCGCGGTCCGCTCCGCCGCGTTTCACGCTGGTCAGCAGCCCTGGCTGGATCACGCCGACACCTTCGCCGCCGGGCTCAACGGCATCGCGGGTGCGCGTCTCTCGCTTTACCGGCGGCGCGGGCAGCCGGGGTTTCTGGAGGCCCCGCTCTTCGACTCCGCCATGAGCGCGGCTTCCCTCGACGCCATGATGGAAGCCATCCACGCCCACATCGAAATCCCGCGCCGCGCCCTCCGCGCCGCCGCCAGACTCCAGGGAACCCCCGCTCTGCACTTCTTTGATCTGGAAGCCCCGCAGATCGCCGCCCCCGGCGAAGCCCACATTTCCTGGGACCAGGCCTGCGCCATGGTGGACCGCGCCTTCACCACCGCCTACCCCGCACTCGGCGCGTATTTCCGCGAAATGCTCGACCGCCGCTGGATCGAGGCCCAGCCCCGCGCGGGCAAGCGGCCGGGCGCGTTCTGCACGGGCTCGCCGCTGCGGGGCGAGGAGCGGGTGTATATGAATTATCACGGCACCGTGCAGGACGTGATCACCCTCGCCCACGAAGTCGGCCACGCCTGGCATTCCCGCGCGCTTCTCGGTGAGCGGCTGTTCCGCTCCTCCTATCCCATGACTCTCGCGGAAACGGCGTCCAATTTCGGCGAGATGATCCTCCTCGAAGGCCTCCTCTCCGAGGGCGCGGACAACCCCGCCCTCCAGGCCTGGCTGCTCGATCAGGAGATGAACCGCGCCCATTCCTATCTGGTGAATATCCCCATGCGCTTCGAGTTCGAGCGCTCCTTCTACACCGAACGCCACACCGGTGAAGTCCCCGTCTCCCGCCTCCGCACCCTCATGGAGCAGGCCCAGCGGAAATGTTATGGCGACACTCTGGAGTCCGACGGCCTCGACCCCCTGTTCTGGTGCTCCAAGATGCACTTCTTCATCTCCAGCGTCTCCTTCTACAACTTCCCCTACGTCTTCGGCTACCTCCTCAGCCGCGCCCTCTTCGCCCGCTTCCAGGCCGAAGGCCCCGCCTTCCTCCCCGGCTACGAAGCCTTCCTCCGCCTCAGCGGCTCCGCCGACTGCGAAACCACCGCCCGCCAAACCCTCAACGCCGACCTCACCGACCCCGCCTTCTGGGCCTCCGGCATCCTCTCCCTCGAACCCAAACTCGCGGAATACGAAGCCATCACCGCGACGCCGTCGAAAGAATAACCCCTTCCCTCTCCTTCCCTCCGGAGCCCGCTTTTACGCCAAAGGCGTTGCGTCCTTCAGCCTGGGGTTGCCGACGAAATCGGCTATCCCAGGAATCGGGATCAACACCTCTCGAACCACAACGTGGTTCCGCCCTTCCTGCTCTGGAGAGCGCGCAGGCAGGGGTTAAAACCCGGACAAAGGCGCCAAACTGCCTTCAGGGCAGGAATAAAGCCCATGTCTTTACGCCAAAGGCGTTGCGTCCTTCAGCCTGGGGTTGCTGACGAAGTCGGCTGCCCCAGGAATCGGGACCAACATCTTTCGAACCACAACGTGGTTCCGGCCCTCCTGCTCCGGAGAGCGCGCAGGCAGGGGTTAAAACCCGGACAAAGGCGGCAACCTGCCTTCAGGGGAGGAATAAAGCCCATGTCTTTACGCCAAAGGCGTTGCGTCCTTCAGCCTGGGGTAGCCGACGAAGTCGGCTACCCCAGGAATCGGGATCAACATCTTTCGAACCACAACGTGGTTCCGGCGTTCCCCGCATTGCAGGCCGCGCCCGCTCTCCTATCTTCGGAGGGTCATGCCGCAATCTCTTTCCGCCGTCTATGTTCATGGTGTTTTTTCCACGAAGGAACGCCGTCCGTTTTTCCGAGATCCGGGTTTCCGGCACGCGGTGCATGGCTATCTTGGAGCCATTTCCCAAAGATTGGAATGCGGTCCCGCGCGGGTTGGTGGTGTGGAGGATCATGTCCATATTCTCGCGAGACTGGCCCGGACAATCTCTCAAGCGGAATGGGTTAAGGAATTGAAACGGGCCTCCAGTCTCTGGATCAAAGAGCAGCAAGCCAACTCACCTTCGATTGAAGGGCCGGGGTCATCGCTGAAGGAGTTTGCGTGGCAGGGTGGTTACGCGTGTTTTTCCGTGAGCGTTTCCAACCTTGAGACCGTGGAGGATTATATTCGGCGACAGGAGGAGCATCACCGGAAGAGGTCGTTTCAGGATGAGCTCCGGAGAATGCTGGAAAAGCACGGGGAGGCGTGGGATGAGCGGTATCTTTGGGATTGAGGTTGCCGCATGTGAACGGGCCGAAGGCCGGAACCACGTTGTGGTTCGAAAGATGTCGGTCCCAATTCCTGGGGTAGCCGACTTCGTCAGCAACCCCAGGCTGAAGGACGCAACGCCTTTGGCGTAAAGACGGGCTGTCTCTCAGGCGTTCTGAAGCCCCGGATGATCCTTGCCGCTCACGGCCGCGTCACCCCGCCGGGGCCGGAGTGACCGCGCTCTCCGGTGGAACGCCGGGCTTTGCCGTCTCCGGGCCGCTGCCGGTGTGGCCCGCGCCTTTCTTCAGACGGGCGTCCTTCCAGGCGGCAATCATCGACCGGCCCTCCTCCGTGCGGCCGAACTGAATGATGAGGCTGTCCAGTTCCTTGAATTTGCTCTCCACCAGATTGAAGGCCGGGCGGAAGCCCTTGGTCAGGGCCCGCCGCAGGGACTGGGCCACGCCCGGGGCGTTGACGATGTGATCGTAATCCGCCCGCTCCTTGGTGAGGGTGGTCACCGCCTCCGTGGTGACCCCGTATTTGGCCGCCGCCACCCCGTCCGGTCCCGCCACCACCGCCTTGGCCAGATCAATCACCCGCTGGGATTTGGCCAGGAGCCGCTGATCCCGCATCTGCCGCCAGTCGCTGATCGTCAGATCCACCTCGCCGGCGTCGCTTTCGTGTTTCTGATCCGTGAACCAGGTCCCCAGGGCCTGGGACAGCACGAAAGCCGCATCCTCCAGCTCCGTCTCCTCCCGGTCCTTCTCCTCCGCCACCCCGCCCAGTCCGGCCTCCTGATTCATGGCCGCCTCCTCCAAAGCCGCCACCATGATCACCGCCTCCCCCTGCTTGGTGGTGAAGATCTCCGGAGCCTGGTCTTTCCACACCGCCACATTTTTCGGCACGTCCAGCAGCGTCAGGGAACGGTTGAAGGATTTCAGGCGGATATCGAATTCGGTTTTCATAAGGAAGATGGGTCGGTTTGCCAGAAGACTAATAAATTCACCCCGTTCTGGCAAATATTTTATGACAATCATTTTAAAAAACCACTCATATACTTGATGTTAAGTCACTTAGGCGGTTTTTCCAAAGCCGTCGGCCTCATACCCCATCCGTTTCAGTCCCCTGAAAGCCCCGCTCCACCCGCCACGGGGCCCTTGCCGCCTGACTTCAAGCCCCCTTTCCCTCCAACTCCGCCATCCCTGTCCCCGCCCGGACTTCTAACGATCAGCCCGCAAAGCGCTCTGCGCCGTATCACTCCCCACCGGAACACCTTTGGTAAGCCGTCACCTCCGCTACAGAACCGCCGCCGCGATTCCTTGGCTCACCCCGTCAATTCCTTCGCCCAGCGCATCGATTCTTCGCCACCGCCCATCGATTCCAAAGCGTCGCGCGTCGATTACAGAGCACAGCGTGTTGATTCCAGAGCATAGCGCGTCGATTACAGGTCACCGCGTGTTGATTCCAGAATGCCACGTGTCGATTATGGAGCATCACGCATAGATTACAGAGCGCGTTGTATAGATTACAGAGCGCGGCGCATCGATTCCAAGGCAGCGCGTATCGATTCCACAGTCCCGCCTGTCGCAATTCACCAAAACCAAGATCTAATTTTCAATGACTTATCTCAGTTCTGAAGGCATTTGCCCCTTCCGACGATCTTCCTGACCAGATCTCCAGGAAAGCGGGGCGTCTATTTTGTCGGAGTCAAAAGTGCAATCGGCCTTCCCGGCCCAGCAAATTGCTCCCACGGAACCCGCGCCTCCGGAGGGCCATCCGGCATTGCCAGCAGATTCCACACTCCCCAAAATGCAGATTATTAAAAAGCCTGACAGGAAAAGCTTGTTCCCTCTCCGATCCCCTTTAGAATCCGCGACTTAACTCATGCCCGCCCGTTCCAAGTCCTCAAACCAGTCCGGCGAGGGAAAACTCCGCAAAGCCCTCATCAAGGCCCACCTCGTGGACTGCATAGTCGCCCTCCCCGGCCAACTCTTCCACAGCACTCGGATCCCCGTCTGCCTCTGGTTACCCGCGAAAAACAAAGCCGCCGGCAAAAACCACATCGTGTCCGAACTCGAATTCGCTCCAGCCGCATGAAAGAAGCCACCGCCCGCATCAAAATCAACAAACTGCTGGAAAACGCAGGGTGGCGGTTCTTCGCGGACGCGGAAGGCCCGGCGAATATCCAGCTTGAACCCCACGTCACGGTGAAGACGCAGGATCTCGACGCGCTCGGCGAAAACTTCGAGAAGGCGGGCAAGGGCTTCATCGACTTTCTGCTGCTCAACGAGAAAGGTTTTCCCTTTATCGTCCTCGAAGCCAAAGCCGAGGACAAAAATCCCCTCGTCGGCAAAGAGCAGGCGCGCAAATACGCCAAGTCCCAGAACTGCCGCTTCGTCATTCTTTCCAACGGCAACCTGCACTACTTCTGGGATCTCGATCGCGGCAATCCCCACATCATCACGGCGTTCCCGACCCCGACCTCCGTCCCGGCTACCAGAAAGGCGTGCCGGACCCGAAGCGCCTCATCGAGGAAATCATCGCCGATGATTACGTGGTGCTCACCCAGCGCCCGGGCTACGCCTCGGAAGCCGCATGGAAAAACGAAGCCGAGCGTCCGCGCTTCATGGAGGTCAACAGCCTCCGCTTCCTGCGGCCTTACCAAAAGAAAGCCATCGTCACCATCCAGCAGGCGGTGAGGAAAGGCAGCGACCGCTTCCTTCTCGAAATGGCCACCGGCACCGGCAAGACCCTCACCGCCGCCGCCATCATCAAACTCTTCCTCCGCACCGGAAACGCTCTCCGCGTCCTCTTTCTCGTGGACCGTTTGGAACTTGAGGACCAGGCGGTCAAGGCATTCAAAAAGGTGCTCGCGAATGATTACAAAAGCGTTGTCTACAAAGAGAACCGCGACGACTGGCGGCGTGCTGAAATCGTCGTCACCACTGTCCAGTCGCTGCTCTTCAACAACAAATACCAGCAGCTCTTTTCGCCCACCGACTTCGATCTCGTCATTTCCGACGAAGCGCACCGCTCCATCGGCGGCAATGCCCGCGCCGTCTTCAATTACTTCATCGGCTACAAGCTCGGCCTCACCGCCACGCCGCGCGACTACCTCAAGAAGTTCAGCAGAGACACCCCCACCACCAAAGACCCGCGCGAATTCGAGCGCCGCCTGCTGCTGGACACTTACCGCACCTTCGGCTGCGACGATGGCCAGCCCACTTACCGCTACTCGCTGCTCGATGGCGTGAAGGACGGCTTCCTCATCAATCCCACCATCGTCGACGCCCGCAGCGAGGTCACCACGCAGTTGCTGTCCGAATCCGGTTTCGTCGCTCAGTTCAAGGACGAGAACGGCGACGACCAGGAGGAGGCTTACCGGCAGCGCGAGTTTGAGAAACGCTTCTTCTCCCCCGCCACCAATCAGCTCTTCTGCAAAATCTTCCTCGAAAACGCTCTTCGCGATCCCATCAGCGGTGAGATCGGAAAATCTGTCGTCTTCGCCGTCAGCCAGAACCACGCGACCAAACTCGCGCAGGTTCTCAACGAGATGGCCGACCGCATGTTTCCCGGCAAATACAGTTCCGACTTTGCCGTGCAGGTCACCTCGCAGGTGGACGGCGCGCAGCAGCACACCATTAATTTCACCAACAACAACCTTCTCGGCTCCGCCAATTTTATCCCCACCTACAGGACCAGCAAGGCCCGCGTCTGTGTCACCGTGGGCATGATGACCACCGGCTACGATTGCCCGGACATCCTGAATCTCGGCCTCTTCCGCCCCATCTTTTCACCCACCGATTTCATCCAGATCAAAGGCCGCGGCACCCGGAAGCACGACTTCCGCGAACAGCTCTTCGACGACACCATCAGGGAAAGCGTTAAGGAGCCCAGGAAGACCGCCTTCAAGCTCTTCGACTTCTTCGCAAACTGCGAATATTTCGAGGAGGAATACAACTACGACCAAGTCCTCAAGCTGCCGAAACCCAGGGCGCAGAGCGGCGAGAACGCCGGTGAAGGCCCCACCTTCACCGGCGGCATTTACGAGCACCTTGGCGAGGACATCCTCTCCACCATCCGGGAGGAAACCATCGGCTGCGGGGGAATGCGCATCGACCGCGAGTTCTACGCGAAGTTCGAGGACGTGGTGCGCGAAAACGACTTCATCGCCGCCAGCGTCGAGTCCGGTCAGTGGGACCGCGTCATCGATTATGTGAACCGGGAAGTCTTCGACAAGCCGTCCGAATTCTACTCCCTCGAAAAGCTGCGGAAAGCCGCCGGCGTGGACCGTCGTCTCACCCTGCGCGAGATCCTCGAAAAGATTTTCGGCCTCATCCCGCGCTTCAAGTCCAGGGACGAATTGCTCGAAGAGGAATTCTCCAAGTTCGTCGCCGACCGGAAGCCGGAGGAAGCTGAGGCCCTCCCAGCTATCAGGACCTACTTCAAGGCCTACGCCACCAGCGATGCCATCCGCCACATCATCGAGTCCGGCCACCTCACCGACCTCGCCACAAACCCTGTTTTCTCAACGAAGGACTTCAAAGCCGTCCCCGCGAAATACCGCACCCTCATCCCCGAATACATCAAGGATTACGTTTCCCTGAATCAATTTGCGGCTTAGCCCCCCCCATGCTCGACACCAATACCAAACGCCGAATCGACACCGCCCGGGACATCCTCGTCGGTAAGGTCCCCGACCCGAAGTCCCAGGTCGAGCAGATCACCATCGCCCTGATCTACAAGTTCATGGATGACATGGACGCCGAGTCCGAGGAACTCGGCGGCAGGCGCAAGTTCTTCACCGGCGACTTCGCCCGCTACGGCTGGGCCAGGCTCATGCAGGCGGGCATCGGTGGCCACGAGATGCTCGGCCTCTACGGCGAAGGCATCTCCAAAATGCCCGAAAACCCCGGCATCCCGGCGCTCTTCCGCGACATCTTCAAGAACGCCTACCTCCCCTACCGCGACCCGGAGACGCTCAAGGCCTTCCTCAAGATCATCGACGAGTTCAGCTACGATCACAGCGAGCGCCTCGGCGACGCCTTCGAGTACCTGCTCAGCGTCCTCGGCTCGCAGGGCGATGCCGGGCAGTTCCGCACCCCGCGCCACATCATCGATTTCATGGTCGCGGTCGTTGATCCAAAGAAAACCGAGACCATCCTCGACCCCGCCTGCGGCACCGCCGGGTTCCTCATCTCCTCTTTCAAGCACATCCTCCGCGCCAACACCGACGCCAAAGGCCACAGCCGGCTCACCCCCGACGACCGCGGTCGCCTCGCCAAAAACTTCAAAGGCTACGACATCTCGCCCGACATGGTGCGCCTCTCCCTGGTGAACCTCTACCTCCACGGCTTCACCGATCCCCACATCTACGAATACGACACCCTCACCTCCGAGGAGCGCTGGAACGAGTTCGCCGACGTCATCCTCGCCAATCCCCCCTTCATGTCTCCTAAAGGCGGCATCAAGCCCCACAAGCGTTTCTCCATCCAGGCCAAGCGCAGCGAGGTCCTCTTTGTGGACTACATGGCGGAGCACCTCACGCCAACCGGGCGCGCCGGCATCATCGTCCCGGAGGGCATCATCTTCCAGAGCCAGACGGCCTACAAGGAACTGCGGAAGATGCTCGTGGAAAATTCCCTCGTCGCCGTCGTCTCCCTCCCGGCGGGCTGTTTCAATCCCTACTCCGGAGTGAAGACCAGTATTCTCATCCTCGACAAATCACTCGCACGGATGAGCGACACCATCGCCTTCTTCAAAGTGGAGGCCGACGGTTTCGGCCTCGGTGCCCAGCGCAGAGCCATCGAGCGAAACGACCTTCCGCAAGTCCAGGCGGAACTCACCGCCTACCTCCACGCCCTCCGCACCGGTGAATCGAGGTTGGGTGAGTCGAGGACCGGTGAATTCAGAGCCAAAGGCCCGGTGGATTTCAGAGCCAAAGGCGCGACCCCATCCCAGCCTGGGGCAACGCCCCAGGAACCCGTCCCGCCAAACGGGGAAGGGCTGAAGGCCCGTCCCATCTCCCGCTCCCGCGCCAATGATGGATCGGGCCTTCAGCCCTCGGATTCTCTGGTGGTCCGTAAACCTGGGGCGGCGCCCCAGGCTGGGATGAATTGCGCCGTTGGCGCGCCAACGGCCGGTGCCGATGCGATGGATACCGATGACGCCGCCGCGCTCAGGGCCAAAGGTCCGCCCCATGCCAGCCCAGGGCAACGCCCTGGGAACATCGCCAGTCCGGATGATGACGGGCTGAAAGCCCGCCCCATCTTCCAATGCGGCCTCATCATCTCAAAAGAAAAGATCGCCGCGAATGGCGACTACAACCTCAGCGGCGAGCGGTATCGGGAGGGGGCAGCCAGCACGAACCTCCTTCCCTTGGTCAAGCTTGGTGAGGTTTGCACGGTGAATCCAAGGAAAAGCCAGGTCACAGGCAATCCCCAAACACCCGTCTCGTTCGTGCCCATGGCCGACCTCAACGAGCACAACATTTCATTTGAGGCTCAAGAGGAGAAGGCCCTTTCAGAAGTCGGAGCGAGCTACACTTATTTCGCGGATAACGACGTTCTCCTCGCCAAAGTCACGCCGTGTTTTGAGAATGGCAAAGCGGGTATTGCCCGTGGCCTCCGCAATGGGATAGGCTTTGGCTCCAGTGAGTTTTACGTGCTCCGGAGCAATGGTCAGGTGTTGCCGGAGTGGGTTTATTTCTGCGTGATGCACCCGCTCTTCCGGGATACGGCTGTCGCTCAGATGACCGGCACGGGAGGTTTGCAGCGCGTGCCTCGCGATTACGTGGAAAACTTCCAAATCCCCCTGCCACCGCTGGAGGTGCAGAAGGAGATCGTGGCGGAGATCGAGGGCTACCAGAAAGTCATCAACGGCGCCCACGCCGTCCTCGACCACTATCGCCCCCACATCCCCATCCACCCCGACTGGCCGATGGTGGAGTTGGGCGAAATCTGCACGATCAAGTCAGGCGGAACACCGGACCGGTCGAATGAATCATATTGGGAAGGCGACATTCCATGGGTCACAACAACGCTCATCGACTACGGAATAATTGACCGAGTAAACGAGTTCATCACCGCAGAAGGCCTGAAGAACTCGGCCACATGGATCGTGCCCAAAGGCACCGTATTGATGGCAATGTATGGCCAAGGTGTCACACGCGGCAGGGTCGCGATTCTCGGTATAGATGCGGCGGTTAATCAGGCGTGTGCCGTTTTTCAACTCAAGGGCGACTCAATCGACAACGGGTATCTTTTCCGAGTGCTTCAATCCCACTACGAAGACCTGAGAAAAGTCAGCGATGCCCGAGGAGGGAATCAGAGCAACTTGAGCGCTCAAGTCTTGAAGGAGTATTTAATCCCCCTCCCACCCCTCGCCACGCAGCAAGCCATCGTGGCCGAAATCGAAGCCGAGCAGGCCCTCGTCGCCGCCAACCGCGAACTAATCACCCGCTTCGAGCAAAAAATCCAGGCCACCCTCGCCCGCATCTGGGGCGAGGACTCCGCCAGCGCCAAGGGCGCGCCCCTATCCCAGCCTGAGGAAACGCCCCAGGAACTATGGCCCGGGAACCCCTGAGGGCTGAAAGCCCGCCTCATCGCCATGCCGCAATCGCTCTCACTCGTCATCATCCACGTCATCTTCAGCACGAAGGACCGCCACCCGTTCCTCGACCCCGAAACGCGCCCCAAACTCCACGCCTATCTCGCGACCGTCGCCCGCAACATCGGCTGTGAGGCGTATCGCGTTGGCGGCGTCACGGACCATGTTCACCTCGCCATCCGGTTATCGCGCACTGTCACCATCGCGGATCTGGTCCAGGAGTTGAAATCATCGTCCTCCAAATGGGTGAAAACTCAATCATCCGGCCTTGCGGCTTTCGCGTGGCAACGCGGTTACGGTTGTTTTTCCGTCGGCCCCGGGGATGTGGATGCGCTCCGGGCATACATTGACGACCAGGAGGATCACCACCGCGCACGCACGTTTCAGGACGAGTTTCGTATGTTCCTGAAAAAATACGGTGTGGAGTATGACGAGGCCTATGTCTGGGACTGACCGATAGGACGGGCTTTCAGCCCTTGGGATTCTTTTGTTCACGTTTCCTGGGGCGTTGCCCCAGGCTGGGATGGAATGGGCCTTTGGCCCTGCGATGCGTCCGGCGAAAATCCCCCGCCCGGGCCGGGAACAAAAACTTGCTTTGTCAGCGGCGGCTCCTTAATGATCCCGCGCAGGCACGGAAAATGCCGCCGGGAGGTGAACGGCGGGGTTCCGTAACTGTCTGATGCCCTGTATTTTTTATGACCTCGCAACTCGAAGACATCAATCGGCAGATCGCGGCGATGCATCCCACCATTGACGCCATCAAAGCGGAGGTCGGAAAAGCCATTGTGGGGCAGACTTATCTCGTGGAGCGCCTGCTGATCGGCCTGCTGGCCAACGGGCATGTGCTGCTGGAGGGGGTGCCCGGATTGGCGAAAACGGCGACCATCAGTGCTTTGGCGCAGACCATTCACACGAAGTTCTCCCGCATCCAGTTCACGCCGGATCTGCTGCCCAGCGACCTGGTGGGGAATTTGATCTACAATCCCCGCGAAGGGACCTACTCCACGAAGAAAGGTCCCGTTTTCGCCAACCTGATTCTGGCGGACGAAATCAACCGCGCTCCCGCCAAGGTGCAGAGCGCGCTGCTGGAGGCCATGCAGGAGCGGCAGGTGACCATTGGCGACGAGACCTTTCCTCTGCCCCGGCCTTTTCTGGTGCTGGCCACGCAGAACCCCATCGATCAGGAGGGCACCTACTCCCTGCCGGAGGCGCAGGTGGACCGCTTCATGCTGAAAGTGGTGATCGGTTATCCCAGCGAAACCGAGGAAAAACACATCATGCGGCTGATGGCCAAAACGGCGATGCGCGAGCCGCTGCGGGCGGTGGTGCATCCCGAGAAAATTCTGGAAATGCGGGACATGGTGGACCTCGTCCACGTCGATGAGCAGATTGAGGATTATATTATCCGTCTGGTCTTCGCCACCCGCGAGCCCAAGCGTTTCGCGCCGAAGCTGGAGGGCCTGATCCGCTACGGGGCCAGTCCGCGCGCGACCATCAATCTGGCTCTGGCGGCCAAAGCCCGCGCCTTTCTGGAGGGCCGGGGTTATGTGACGCCGCAGGATGTGAAAAGCATCGCCATGGACGTCCTCCGCCACCGCATCATCACCACCTTTGAGGCGGACGCCGATGATGTCACCAGCGGCTGGATCGTGGAACGCATCCTCGCGACCGTCGCCGTGCCATGATCCCGCGCGAGTGGCTGAAGAAGATCCGGCACATCGAGCTGCGCACCCTGCGGCTCGTGGAGGATCTCATGGCCGGACCCTATCACTCGGTCTTCAAGGGCCGGGGGATGGATTTTGATGAAGTGCGCGAATACCAGGCCGGGGACGAGGTGCGGCGCATTGACTGGAACGTGACCGCGCGCACCGGCGTCACCCACATCAAAAAATACGTCGAGGAGCGGGAGATGACCGTGATGCTGCTGGTGGACATCAGCGCCAGCGGCAGCACCGGTTCCGTCGATCACAGCAAGCGGGAGTTCGCCGCCGAAATCGCGGCGGTGCTGGCTTTCAGCGCCATTCAGAACAACGACCGCGTGGGCGCGCTGCTCTTCACCGACCGCACGGAACGCTACATCCGCCCCGGCAAGGGCCGCCGCCATGTTCTGCGGCTGATCAGCGAAATTCTGACCCTGAAACCCGCCGGGCGCGGCACGGACCTGACCGGCGCGCTTTACCACATCAACCGGGCACTGGCCCGCCGCTCGGTGATTTTTGCGCTGTCGGATTTCATGGCCCCGGATTTCGACCGCGCCCTGAAAATCACCGCCCGCAAACACGACCTCATCGCCGTCCCCATCATCGACCCCTCCGAGCGGCTGCTGCCGGATCTGGGCTGGGTGACTTTCGAAGATGCGGAAACCGGCGAGGTCATGGAATTCAACACCGGCGATCCCGAGGCGCGGATGCGCTTTGCCAAAGCCGGGCTCAAAAGACTGATGGACCTCCGCCGGCTCTTCCGCCGCTCGGGCCTGGACAGCATTGAGCTGCAAACGGATCAGCCCTACCTGCGCGGGCTGATGCAGTTTTTTGAAAAGCGCATCCGGAGGCGGCACCTGTGAATCCTGAAGGCCAGCTCATTGATGACCTCCAGTTGGCGGAGCCGCCGCCGCAGCTCCACATCAACTGGCTGCATGTCATCGGGGCCATCGCGGCGGCGTATCTGCTCTGGCGTTTCATCCACTGGCGGCGCCGCACCGCCGCCGTCCGCCGCTATAACAGATCCATGGAAAAAGCGTGGATGGACGCGCTGGCGGAGCTGGAGCACATCTTCGCGCTGGTGGAACGCGGCGAGTCGCGGCCTTACGGCACGGAAAGCTCTTCGGTCATCCGGCGTTATATCGAATTCCGCTTCGACCTCAGCGCGCCCCGGCGCTCGACGGAGGAATTTCTGGAGGAGGCCAGCCATTCGCCCAAACTGGAGAAGAAACACCAGGCACTGCTCGCGGAATTCCTGAAAATCTGCGACCTCCTGAAATTCGCCCGCACTCTGGCGGACCGCTCCGAGCTGGAGAATCTGCACACCGCCGCCGTCAGCTTTGTCAAAGAAACGCGTCACACGCCCCTGCCCGTCCGATGATCCGCGACTTCCTGCCACCGCTGGACACCCTGCGCTTCGCCAATCCGGAGCTGCTGTGGCTGCTGGCCGTGCTGCCGCTGTGGATGTTTCTCCGGGGCCGCTTCGGCCGGGCCGCCGCCGTGCAGTTTTCCTCCTCCGCCCTGCTGTCCGAAGGCGCGCGGCGCAAGCGGGCGGTGCCCGGACGGTTTCTGGCCGCGCTGCGTTACGCGGCGCTGGCCCTGCTCATCGTGGCCCTTGCCCGCCCGCAGGTGGACAAGGGCCTTGCGGAACGCGAGAAGCGCGGGGTCAATATCATGTTCGTCCTGGACTTCTCCAGCACCATGACCACCCGCGATTTCTTCCTGGATAAAAAACGCGTCAGCCGCGCCGAGGCCATGAAAAGCGTGGTCGCGGAGTTCATCAAAAACCGCGCGGACGACCGCATCGGCGCGGTGTATTTCGACCGGGGCGCGCATCTCATCAGCCCGCTGACCCTGGACCACGAGTGGCTGCGGAACCAACTGGCGGCGGAGACCACCAGCCGCGGCACCGCGCCCGGTTCCGGCATGCTCATCGCCGCCGAGGCCCTGCTCCTGGCCAAGGATCAGACCAAAGTGATCATCACCGTCACCGACGCCGACACTGTGAACGAGGGTGCGCCGCCGGATGAGGTCGCCCATGTGATCGCGCCCATGGGTATCAAAAACCATATCATTCAGATGGTGGATCAGTCCCAGTCCTCCCTGTATGCCGCCAGCGGCGATCTTCTCCAGGAGGTGGCGCGCGTCACCGGAGGGCAATTTTTTAAAGTGTCGGACTACGCCGGACTGCGCAAAGTTTACGGCCAGATCGACACGCTGGAAAAAGCGTCCTTCACGGAAAAGAAACAGCAGGCCTGGCGGGAAATGATGCCCTGGCTGGCCATTCCGGCCCTGGCGCTGCTGCTGGCTGAATTTATCCTCGCCCGAACGGTATGGAGAAGACTTCCCTGACATTTGCCTGTCCCCAGTGGCTGCCCGCCGCCGCCGTGGCGGTGGTCGTGCTGCTGCTTCTGCACGCCTGGACCGCCAAGCGCGGTCTGCGCAAGCTCCAGGGCGTGGTCGCGGCGCGCCTGCGGGATCAGCTGCTGCGCTCCGTCAGTTTCGGCCGGCGCTGGATCAAAGCGGTGACTCTGGCCCTCGCCACGGCTCTGCTCATGGGAGCCATCGCCCGGCCTCAGGCGGGATTTCAAACCGTGACCGTGGACCGCTCGGCGGTGGATTTTCTCATAGGCCTGGATCTTTCGCGCTCCATGCTCGCCGAGGACATGAACGGGAAATCCCGGCTGGATGCCGCCAAGGAAAGCATCGCCACGTTCCTTGACCGCCTGGGCGCGGACCGCGCGGGTCTGCTGGCTTTTGCGGGCGAGTCCTTCATTGCCGCGCCCATCACGCAGGATCACGAGGCCGTGAAACGCAACTTGGCGGCGCTCACCACCAACTCCGTCGCCCGTCAGGGCAGCGATCTGGCCAAGGCCATCCAGTTGGCGCTGAAGACGTTTGAAACCGGCAAATACGAAACCAAAGCCCTGGTGCTGATCACGGACGGCGAGCAGCTTCAGGGCGACGCCCTCATCGCCGCGCGGGACGCCGCCCGGAAGGGCTTGAGGATTTACACCGTGGGGGCCGGCAGCATCAGCGGAGCCCGCATTCCCCCGGAGCCGGAGACAGGAGGGCGGGGTTTTGCGCGCAACGAATTCAACCGCGAGGTGGTCACCCGGCTGAACCCCCGCATGCTCCAGCAGCTGAGCGCGGCGGGGGAGGGATTTTACGAAGCTTTGGGGGAGGAAGGCGAAGGCTTGAAGGCGGTGCTGGACAATGGTCTTTCCTCCCTCGCGAAAAAGGCTCAGGAGACCAAAGCCTCCACCGACTTGCGGGAATTTTTCCAATGGCCTCTGGCGGCGGCGCTGCTCTTTTTCCTCCTGGAAATGCTCCTCAGCGACCGCCGCAAAACCGTCCAACCGACGCGTGTATGAATAATTTCACCGCCACCCTCCTTCCTCTGCTGCTGCTGGCTGCCGCTCTTCCCGCCTCCGCCGCCCTGGAGCACGAGCGCGCGCTTCTGCAAAACGATCCCGCCAAAGCGGCGGCGGAATTCGGGAGAAAAGCGGAGGACGCGCCGGACGATCCCTGGATTCTTTACAACGCCGGAGTGGCCTCGTATGCGGCGGGGGATTTCGCCAAAGCCGACGAGTTGTGGCAGAAACTCGCGGGCCTCAAAATGCCGGAGAAACTGAAGGACAAAGCCTGGTTTCAGATTGGCAATGTCTCCTACCGTCTGGTGCAGAAACAGATCGAATCCGAACCTGATGCCGCCGTTTCCCGTCTGGAGCAGAGCCGCGAGGCCTTCCGCGTGGCCCTGAATCATAACAAGAAAAGCAAAGCCGCCGCCAAAAACCTGAAAATGGTGGAGGGCGTGCTGGAGAAAATTTACGCCAAGCTCGCCAAGCGTCTGGCGGACGAATCCAAAACCGACGAGACCGATCCGGCGATTGAGAAACTGGAAGCCGCCATCTCCTACGCCCGCCAGGCCGAATCGATGAATCCCGCCAGCGCCGAACGGAAGCAGGAACGGCAGGAGATTGAGAAATCGCTGGGTCAGCGCCTGGATGAGCGCGCCGCCCGCGAGGAGCGCATCGCCGACACCCGGAATCCCGAGGGCCAAAGCCGGAGGCGTTCCTCCTTCACCCAAAACCAGTCCCCCCGTCAATCCCTCAGCGTCACCCCCTCGTCGGAGGAACTTCAGCGGCGTCTGGAGGCCATGCGGACGCTGGAAGCCCAGGAGGAGAATGTTCCGCCACAGGTCGAGAACCAACCCTATCTGCAAAACGCCCAGAACGATCCGACCGAAAACCCGGAGATCGCTGACGCCCGCGAACGCTACAACAAAGCCCTCGGCGATTTCCAGCAGGCCCAAACCCTGAACGCCGCGGACCAGGTGGCCAAGGATGGCGGGAAACGGGTGCAGGAAAAACTGGCCGATTTCCTGACCAAAGCCGCCCAGGCCGAACAGCGTCAGGCTGAGTCCGAAGCGGCGCGGGAAGACATCGAACCGGCGGTGGCGGATTATAACAAGGCCCTGGATCATTTCGAGGAGACACAGGCCGTGAAGCCGGAGCATGAGCTGGCGAAAAAAGGCGAGAAGGAAGTGCGCGAGGCCCTGGAGAAACTCCACCTCAAGGAAGGTGACAAGCTGGCCGAAAAAGGCATTGAGCAGCTGAAGGAGCAGCAACCGATGGAGGCCCTCCCGAATCTGGAGGGCGCTCTGGCGAATTTCCAGGAAGCCCAGCAGGCCAATGCCGAAAACCCCACCATCCCGCCGCGCATCGACCAAATGAAGGCGCTGCTCGATCCTCTCCTCACCAAGCTTGCCCAGCAGGCGATGGAAATGGCCGAGGGCGAGGAGGCCAAAGGTGAACTCGGTCAGGCCATCGAAGGGTTTGAACTGGCCGAAAGCGGATTCGGCAAAGCCACCGGCATGAACCCCGGCAACATGCCCGCCCAGCAGGGACTCCAGGGAGCCCAGGCCGGCTTGGCGAGACTGCGCGCGGAAATGGCCCGGCGCGCCGAACAGATGGCCCAGCGCGGCAACAACGGCTTCCTCAACCAGCGCAGCTTCCAGTCCATGCTCAACCGCGTGAAGGAGGACGACCAATACCGCGAAATGAACGCCCGCCACACCCGCCCCCAACGCTACCACGAGGACCGCGACCGCAATCTGAGGAATTGGTGACCACCGTCCGCAAAAACCATTACAGCTACCAGCGCCGGGAGTGATTACTCCGCGGCTCCATTGGTTTCATCAAAGATGTCCATCAGGACGGGGCACCATATTGCCGCTCTTGTCAAAGCAATCAGTGGCAGTGCCGGAGAACGCCTTGATCAGAGCAAGACGAATATCCGCTTCGTCGGCGAAGACCGTCATCCAAACACTGAAGAACCCGTAGCCGAGAGCAAGATCCCGAACTAACTCAACAGCCTGTTGACGACCTTCCGGACTGAATGCGGCGATCGCTTTTTCCCACTTTTCAGCCAGTTCCCAGGTATCAGCCCTTTGTGTCCAGCGCTTGTCGCGACGGGCGGGCCGGGGCCAGCCGTGCTTTTTGTGACGATTAAGTCCAACCAGATCAATCAACGCCCTGGCTTTTAATCCGATAGATCCCGGCAGCGAAGCCGCAACGGTGACAAAGCCTCCGGATTCACAGGTGAAGGCCCTTAAAGTATTGTCGCGATCAGGCCAGAGAAAGTCACCCTCGCTCGTCGGCTGATCCCCTTTCGCCGAATTGCAGTTTGTGCAGGCCAGCAGAAAATTCGCCCAGTCAGTTTTCCTTGATGAATCAAGGCTTTTTGGTGCCACATGCTCAACCGCAAGACTGACAGGAAGGCGGCGTTCACAATAGCTGCAATAAGTGCCAAGACGCTCCTCCAGATCGCCGATGGCATCCTCGTATTTTCTGTAAGCGCGGGGCGCGTCTCCACGGCTGACGGGCCTCATTTTCTTTTCGCGGCCTCCTCCGCCGCCAAGGCTTCCAGCTTCAGCAAAGCATTCAACCCCGGCTCAGAAGTGTAGCCGGTCTGAGCCTCACGGAATTCCCTCTTGGCGCTGGCCAGCTCAGCCTTCTCTGTCCGGCCATTTTCCCGGATCAGTTTCAGGTATTTTTCGGTGGCCTCCCCAAGACGTTTCGCCGCCGCACTTTGCTGCGGGACCTCCACCCCCTGAACCTCCTCAACAATGTCCTCCAAACTCGCTCCCACGTAATCCTCACTTACGATATTGCCGTCGAGGCTGATCACTTCTCCGGGACGGGCCGACTGAATCAGAAAAGCCGAATGTGTCGTGCAGATGAACTGAATCTTTGGAAAAGTGCGCCGCAGGTCATCCATGACCCGCCTCTGCCATGTCGGATGCAGGTGCAGATCAAGTTCATCAATCATCACCACACCGGGTGTTTCCGCCGGGGCTGCGGCTCCAAGATGAGGGTTTAACTGCACCGCTTTCCAAGCGATGTCCCCTACAGTGGCGATCATATTCCGGTAGCCGTCACTCAGGTTGTTAAATGGCTGACGTTCCTGCCCTTCAATTTCCAGAATAAGATCCGCCAATTTCACGGAAAAAGAGAGACGCTTACCTCCTTCAATGCAGCCAAGCACGGCCTTCCTGACCGCCGATAACTCTATGGGGACCTTGCCCTCCTCCAGCGAAATATACTGCTGAGTCTGAAACCATCTGAACATTGCCGCCGCGTCGGAACGCGGATCGTGACTGTTCAGGTAGCCACGGAAACTGCTTCTGGAGGCTTTAGTGTTTGCGCTGGCCCGCTTCGCCTTCAAGTCTCGGGGTTGCTGCCAAATCCGGCCGGTGCCGTAGTAGGAAATCAAAGGAAGTATAACCGCTTCTTTGCCCTGCATCACCGCAAGACCGGCGCGTTCCGCCAAATTTTTCAATTCAGTGGCCCCTGCTGTCGTGGTTCGTCCCTGCTGACTTTCCAGAGTGCGGGTCCAGCGGAGCTTCTGTCCCTGCACTTCTCCTTCCGCAGTCACCTCCACCGGGTGCTGATACTCATAGCGGACCGTTTTTGTGTTCGCATTTTTGATGCACCTCAGGCGTGCCCATTCACGGTCAATTGAACGAGCCTTGCAGTCAACGCTGAAGCGGCTCATCCCGAGAAGCCAGGACCCAATCGCCACGCTCAGCGCATCCAGCATGGTTGTTTTGCCGCTGCCATTCTGACCCACGATGAGGTTGAAGCCAGGGCTGAACTTCATCTCCTTCCGGTCAACCGGCGGAAATTTCTGAGCTGGAGCTGATCGATTCGCATGGAATGAACTTACTCCTAATCCGAAAAGCACGAGCGGCAAGGGTGTGGCTTTTAAACCACCGGGATCAATCCCGAATAAAGAAGATGTTGCGATTTGTGCCAAGTTTGGATTTCTCCGGCATTCCTTTGAGCCGCAAGCTTTCCTCGTCACCTCCAAGTGAAGGCCTCCAGCTTTTCCGTCTGCGGTGAGGCCGGATTTTGCCCATGAAAACCCGGATTTCGTGTCTCATTCCCTTCGATAATGCCACAATCAGCCTGTGGAGACCTGATTCCAACAACAAACCGGACAAAGCGGTCCGATTTGGGCAACATTCGGCCGTAGCGCTCTGTTTTGGCCAACATTCCACGCGAATTTACGCCCCTTTCCTCACATAAACCAATCCGGGCACCATCGCTTCCCGGGCATGGACCGTTCCTAAAGAATCCGGCTGACGGCGTGGATGGCGGTGCGGAGTTCGGCGGGAGACAGGGCCCCGAAGCCCACCTGGAGGCCGGTGCTGACGGGGTGGCCGAGGCAGCGGGTGACGGCGCGGGAATAGTCGGAGAGGGGGATGAATTCGTAACCGATTTTCGCGGCGGCACGGCGGAAGGAGTCGGCGGTGCGGGGAGATTCCAGCCAGGCCATGGCCTGAAGGCCGGTGTCGTTGGCATCGACGGTGAGACGTCCGGCCCAGGCCTGGCGTGAGACCTCCACGAGGGTGGTGTAGCGCTCCAGATATTTCATTCTCATGCGGCGCAGGTGGCGCTCGAAATGGCCATCGGTGATGAAATCGCAGAGCACCGCCTGCTCCAGACAGGCGGGAAAGCGGTCGATGAGGGAACGCGCCTGGCGGAAGGCCTCCACCAGCCGGACCGGGAGCACCAGAAATCCCAGGCGGATGGCGGGGCAGAGCATCTTGCTGAAACTGCCGCAGAACAGGACCTGCTCCCCGCCCGGCAGGCCCTGCATGCCCATCAGCGGCCGGCCGGAGAAGCGGAATTCGCTGTCGTAATCATCCTCGAAAATCCACGACTGATTCCGCCGCGCCCAGAGGAGCAGTTCCGTGCGGCGTGTCAGGGACAGCGGCATGCCCAGGGGAAAGTGATGCGCGGCGGTGACCACCGCCAGGCGCGCTTCCGGGGCTTTCCGCTGCGCCTCCGCCACTTTCATCCCCTGGCTGTCCACGGAGATGGGAATGACGCGGGCTCCGGCCGCCTCGAGCAATTGCGCCGCGCCGGGATAGCCGGGATCCTCCACCCAGACGGCATCGCCGGGATCGAGCAGCATCCGCGAGGTCAGATCCAGCGCCATCTGCGTGCCGGACACGATCATGATCTGCCCGCCGGAACATTGCAGTCCCCGGGTTTCGCGCAGATGCAGGGCGATGGCCTCCCTCAGCGGCAGGTAGCCCAGAGGATCGCAGGATAGCAGCAACTCCCGGGTCGCGAGACGGAGCCGACGGGACATCAGGCGGCTCCAGACTGTCAGGGGAAAATCGGTGACGGATGGAATATTCGCCCGAAAAGCCCGGGGCGGAGTGTCCTCCAAAGGAAACGGCGTGCGCTGCCATGACCCGGCGCGGGCGGCCAGTCTTACCGGGCCAGCGGGAGGAAGCGGCTGACTCCACACGGCCGTGGAATCGCCGCGCGGGGCCCTGCCGGAAGGGAGAACGCGGGTGCCGTCCCCGATCCTGGCGGTCACATACCCTTCCGCCAGCAGCTCCTCATACACGGCCGAAACCGTGCCCCGCGCGATGCCGAGCTGCAGGGCCAGACTCCGGCTGGAAGGCAGGCGCGATCCGGCAGTTAAGCGGTTTTCCAGAATCGCCGAACGCAATTCCCGGTGCAGCCAGTCGGAAATCCGGCAATCCGCCGGACGTTCCGGCAGGGGCAGCGTGGGCCAGGACGGGGTTTTGGGCATGGGGCGGAAGGAGGATTGGATCAGTGAAAATTGGACCAACCGGAAATGCGACAATGGCTCTACCCCGTGGGCCAATCAAGATCCAATGCTCTCCCCTGAAAAGGATGCCGCCGTCCCTGCGGACGATCCTTCAAGCCGGGAAGAAAACCTGACCGGCAAACCCGGCCCCGTTTTCAACCAACAGAACTCTCCCATGACCGACTCTGAATCCCCCGCCAGTAAACCTCTGATCTCCATCATCTACCACTCGGGCAGCGGCCACACGGCGGAGATGTCCCATGCGGTGGCCAAAGGCGCGCTGTCCGCCGGCGGGGTCTCCGTGGTGGAGCACCGGATCAGCGACGGGGATTTTACCGGCGGCCGCTGGCTGAACGAGAACGTGCTGGCCCAGCTGGACGCGTCCGACGCCATCATCTTCGGATCCCCCACCTACATGGGCAGTGTCTCCGCCCAGTTGAAAGCCTTCATGGACTCCACCAGTCCCCGCTATCTTCAGCGCAAGTGGGTGGACAAGCTGGCGGCGGCCTTCACCGTTTCCGGCGCGCCCAGCGGGGATAAATTCAACATGCTGGTCAACTGCGCGACCTTCGCCATGCAGCACGGGATGCTCTGGGTCGGCGTGGCGGAGTCGGCGGTCACCGGTGAGGGATACAACCGCTTCGGCTTCTTTTTCGGCGCGGGGGGCTATGCGCTTCTGGAGCCCACGGATGAAACCCCGTCCGCCGAGGACAAACTGACGGGAGAAATGCTGGGCCGCCGGGTGGCCACTCTCGCGCGCCGTCTCCGGAATGCTCCCGCTGTCACATGAAAACCATACCAATGACGAAAGACGTCCCGCCGTTTCTCCGCCTGGCCACTCTGGCCCTGCGGATTTCCCTCGCCCTGTCGTTCCTGTCGGCCGTCGCCGACCGCTTCGGACTTTGGGGACCTCCTGGCGCGGCGAATGTCGCGTGGGGATCCTTCGGCGCGTTTCTGCAATACACCGCCCTTCTGCTGGCCTTCCTGCCAGCGGGACTGATCCCCGCCTTCGGCTGGATCGCCACCGGGCTGGAAATCGCTCTGGCGATTGGGCTGCTGGTCAGCTGGCGGCTCCGCTGGTTCGCGCTGGGCAGCGCTTTGCTGCTGTTTTCGTTTGGCGTCAGCATGACTCTGGCCCTCGGACTGGAGCCCGCGTTCTCCTACTCCGTCTGGACCGCCTGCGCCTCCGCATTTGTGCTTGCCGGGCTTGATGACCGGAAGCCGGCAGCGTCAGATGCGGAATAAAATGATGGTCTGCGGTCTTGAGGCCATATTCCCGAAGTCGCGATCCGGCCCGGGGTGGCGGTATGGAAGGGATGAGGTTTACCCGCTGGAATTTTCCGGACCAAGCCTCCACTTTGATCTGCCATGAGCACGCTCGTTCTTCAACTCGACGACCACCTCGTCAACCGTCTCACAAGAGCGGCCGCCCGCAGCCACAAGGCTCTGCCCGAATGGGCGGCTGCGGAGTTGGCCCGTTTGGCGGATGATGCGGCTATTGATCCTCCTGTTCCTGTGGACGAAAGCCCTGACAGCGAACGCATGCGTGCCGCCCTGGGCAGTCTTGGCGGCATCTGGAAGGAGCGCGGCACCACGGATGATCTCATGAACCTCACCCGGGGCGGGGATTAACTTCATGAGGGTCATTGTCGATACCAATGTCATCTCGGACGTGATCCATCAGGATCCCGTGTGGTTCCCCTGGTCCAGTGAGCAGCTCATCCGGCACGCCGGGAATCTGGTGGTGAATCCCATGATTTTCAGCGAGCTTTGCTGCCGGGCAGCCTCCGCCGCGAAGTGGACAGGATCATCCACACCTTCGGCCTTATCCGGGAGGAATTCACCCAGGAGGCCTTGTTTCTCGCCGCGCAGGCGTTTCTGAGCTATCGCCGACAGGGCGGTGTCCGGACCTCGCCGCTTCCGGATTTCTTTATTGGAGCCCATGCGCAGGACAAAGGCTACTCCCTGCTTACCCGGGACAAGGGACGCTACCGCAGCTATTTTCCTGGAGTCACACTCATCTGTCCGTAGGGAGTCAGGGAAGGAAAGCGGCCAAACGAAGGTGAGGAAGCGGCATCCGTCCTTCCGCCGCGCACTCTCTTTTCCCGGCCGCTTTACTTCGGCAGGGCGAAGGCCACGAGCTTGCCGCCGGCGGGGCGGCCGGATTTGCCGCCGCCGGCGGAGATGACGATGTATTGACGGCCGTCGACGCTGTAGGTGCTGGGGGTGGCGTTGCCGCTGAAGGGGAGTTTGGTTTTCCAGAGAACCTGGCCGGTGTCCTTGTCGAAGGCGCGGAAGGTTTCGTCGGCACTGGCGCCGATAAAGAGGAGGCCGCCGGCGGTGACGAGGGGGCCGCCGTAGTTTTCGGTGCCGGTGGGCGGGATACCGCGGGCGGTGAGTTCGGGGTATTCGCCGAGCGGGACCTTCCATTTGATCTCGCCGGTGTTGAGATCCACGGCGTTGAGCGTGCCCCAGGGCGGCTTGATGGCGGGATAGCCGTCCTTGTCGAGCCAGCGGCGGAAGCCGGCGAAGGCGTAGTCCGGCGCGGGAGCGGCGGCATTGGCGATGGCGTTTCCGCCCACGCTGGAGGCGGAGGGAATGCCGGCCTCTTTGCGGGAGGCGGAAACGGGTTCGTTCAGCACGTAATTTAAAATGGCCGTCCGTTCGGCCTCGGGCATGGCCGCAAAGTTCGGCATGCGGCCGCCGCCCTGACGGGTAATCCGCTCGATCTCCTCCCGCGTCTTCCGCTTGGCCACATCGATGAGGGTCGGGAATCCGGCCGCCGCATTGCCCGCCCGGTCAAAGCCGTGACAGGCGGCGCAGTAAATCATAAAATCCTTTTCGCCCGGCACCAGCGGCGTGCCATCGGCGCGGCGGGTCTCCACCATCTGCATGATCCACGGGATCTCATTCACATTCACATAATAAACACCGTCCGGATCCGCCGCTCCGCCGCCCCATTCCATGCCGCCGTCGAAGCCGGGGAACATGATGGTCTCGCTCAGGGAGGGCGCGGGGAATGGTCCGAAATTGGGTGAGGTTTTGATGCGGTCCAAGGTCATCTGGTGCGTCTCCGGGGAAAGGTCGGAGGCGTCGGCCTCCGTGTATTGCTGGCGCATCAGCGGCACGGGTTTCACGGGCATGGGCTGCGTGGGCCAGGCCTGCTCGCCGCGCAGGGTGGAGGCGGGCACGGGTTTTTCCTCAACGGGCCACAGCGGCTCGCCGGTCACGCGGTCGAAGACGAACAGCCGTCCGTGCTTGGTGCCCTGGGCCACGGCGTCGATCTTTTTGCCGCCGTGCGTCACCGTCAGCAGCACCGGCGGGCAGGGCAGGTCCTTGTCGAGGAGGTCGTGATGCACCATTTGAAAATGCCACAGGCGCTGGCCGGTTTGGGCGTTCAGGGCCACGAGGCAGTTGGCGAAGAGATTCATGCCGTGCCGCCCGCCGCCGTAGAAATCCGGCTCGGCTGTTTTGGTGGCGACATAGACGATTCCCCGCGCCTCATCCAGGGACTGGCCGCACCATGGCATCAGGCCGGTGGCCGTTTTCCAGGCGTCTTTGGGCCAAGTTTCATAACCAACTTCGCCGGGCTGCGGGATGAGGTTGAAAATCCAGCGCTGCTCTCCGGTGCGCGCATCCAGCGCCCGCACCGCGCCCTTGCCGCCCACGCCGCCGAGGATCAGCGAATCCTGATAGATGACGCCCGGCGTGTTCAGGCCCGAGGCCAGATCCACGGAGCCCTCCTTCCCAAAGCTCCGGATGACCTGCCCGTTCGCCGCATCCAGCGCGAACAGAAACCCGCCGACGCCGGTGAACAGCCGCCGCTCCCCGCCCTGCCCGTTCTGCCAGAACACCAGCCCGCGCTGCCGCCCGCTGCCTTTGCCCGAACGCTCCGTGGCCGGATCCCAGCGCCAGCGTTCCTGCCCGGTTGCCGCGTCGAGGGCGATCACCTGCCGGGATGGTGACGGCGTGTAGAGCACGCCGTCCACGATCAGATTGTTCGCCTGATATTCCCCCACGACTCCGGTATCAAAAGTCCAGGCCAGTTCCAGCTTCCCCACATTTTCCCGCGTGATCTGCTTCAGCGGCGAATAAAGACTGCGCGTCTTCCCGCCAAGATACTCGGGCCAGTCCGTGTTCTTGGGCTCCGCGGCAAAAGCGGTGAGAGGGCAGAGGCAGGCGGCGAGGAGGAAAAGGGAAGCCCGGGGAATTGAAAGGCGCGGCATGGGAAGGAAATTCATTCAGGGAATGGGACAATATCCGGCCCGCGGCCCGTCACAGGAAAAGCCGCAGGCGGAATCTTTGGGGAATGTTGTCGTTTTCGGGAGCCGTGGTTCGTCGTTTCTTTGAAAGCCACATTTATCAAACTCTGAAAGGAGACACGAACGCATGAAATCCACCGGAACCCACAACGAACCGCCGCTGACCAGCCTTCCGAAAATCGTTTCGCGGGAGGAATGGCAGCGGGCCCGCGATCAGCTGATGATCAAAGAGAAGGCGGCCACGAAGGCCCGCGATGCCCTGAACGCCGAACGCCGGTGGCTGCCGATGGTGCGGATCGAAAAGGATTATGTCTTTGAGGGACCGGACGGCCCGGTGCGGCTGCCGGATCTGTTTGAAGGGCGGCGGCAGCTGATTATATATCACTTCATGTTCGCGCCCGGCGTGGGCGGCTGGCCGGAGGCGGGCTGTCCGGGCTGCTCCATGGTGGTGGATCACCTCGGGCCGCTGGAGCATCTTCACGCGCGGAATACCTCCCTGGCTCTGGTGTCACTCGGTCCTTTGGCCAATCTGCTGGCCTACAAAAAGCGCATGGGCTGGAAGGCGCCGTGGGTTTCCTCCGCCGGGACGGACTTCAATGCGGACTTCGGTCTGAGCACGGACGAGGGCGAGACTTTTGGCCTGAGCGTGTTCCTGCGCGATGATGAGAACGCGGTGTATCACACCTATTTCACCACGGACCGCGCCCTGGAGACGGTGGACACGAATTTCACCCTGCTGGACTGGACGGTGCTCGGGCGGCAGGAAACGTGGGAGGATTCGCCGCCCGGATGGCCGCAGTCCGAGCCCTACGTCTGGTGGCGGCGGCACGATGAATATTAGAAAATCCGGTCAATACTTTGACCAGGCGACCCAGGCTTCAGCCATCAGCCTGGACAGAGCGTGAGCGCCTTCCGTGGCCGCCGGTCCGCCCTCGTTGGTGCAGACGAGGATGCCGAACTGGCGGGAGGGCGAGAGTTTGGCGGTGAAATAATTCGAGGTGTTGCTGCCGTTGTGGGTGTAGGCCAGGCCGCCGGCCCAGGAGTGATCCTCAATGGACCAGCCGCAGGCGTAGGGGGAATCGGGACTGGGCCGGTGGAGTTCGGTGTAGGTCTCCTTTTTGAGCAGGGCGGGTTTGCCGGCCGCGCCCTTCAGGTGATCCGCCGCGAAGAACGCGTAGTCCTCCAGCGTGCAGTGGACAGTTCCCGCCGGACCGAGGGAAGGCGGATTGTCGCCGTTCACGGCGCGCGGCTTGCCGTTCTCATCATGCGGCCAGGGCTGGTCGCCGCGGCGCGCGCCGACAGGACCAAAGCCGGATTTTTTCATGCCGAGGGGTTTGAAGAGCCGCTGCTCCATGAGGGATTCCCACGGTTTGTTGCCCAGCTTCTCCGTGATCCGGCCCGCCACTCCATAACCGGTGTTGGAGTAAAGATAGGTTTTGCCGGGTTCGATGACGGTCCCCTCCGGCGCGGCACTGCGCAGGATTTCCCGGCGTTTGTCGGCGGGGATGGCGCTCCAATTGGTGTTGGCCGGAAGGCCGGAACGGTGCTGCAGGAGCTGGCGGACCGTGATCTTTTTCACCTCCGGCGCGCAGCCCCGGCAGTCCTCGGGAATCACGGATTCCAGAGTGTCATCCCAGCCCACCTGGCCTTTTTCCACAAAACCGCCCAGCAGGGTGGCGGTCATGGCTTTGGTGTTGGAGCCGATGTGCCACTGGTCCTTCAGCGTCACCACCTTGCCTTCCCCGGCTTTCCGCACGCCCACCGCCAGACTCTGCTTCAGGCCATCGGCGGTCAGGATGCCGGCCGCCAGCGCGGGCAGTTTATGTTTTTCCAGCAGCTTCCGGGCCTCGGCCTCCATGTCCGCCAAAGGGAAAGCGCCCGCCGCAGGGACTGCGCCTGACGCCCGGCGGGGCGCGAGATAAAAAGCGGGCACAGCGAGGAGCAGGGAGCGGCGGGAGATGTTCATGAGGCGGTCGTTGAGGAAAGCGGGCAAGGCGGGAAGAAGACAGGAAATCTCCGGCCGGCCGGTCAGCCGGGCGCGGATGGATACATAAACGCGCCCGCCTGGAAATTCACTCAAGCCGGCGGACGGGATGCGTTTCCGGTCCGGCAGGAGCGGGGACAAAAAAACGGCGGCGCAGTTTTCACTGCGCCGCCGTCCGCGGTTTTTGGATGGGATCCTCTTTCCCGGCGCTTGACCGGGAGCGGTGATTTCCTCCGGTTTGTCAGGCCGGATCAGATTCCTTTACGTTGCGTTGCTTTTCTTCACTTCACCGCACCGCCCGGAAGAACATCCGCGGCGGGGAGCCCGCAGGGACGGTGTAAGGCGAGGTGGCGTTCTGGACGTTGCCGAAGGTGATCAGGTCCGTGGAGGACTGGAGCGTTCCCGTGAACGTGATGACCACCGAGCCGCCCGTCCGGGACACACTGATCGTCGGCTCGGTGCCGGCGGTGACGGACGCGTAGGCTTTCAGCGACAGTTCGTCATCCGGACTGTTCACCAGGTGCCTCACACCGGCGGAATCCACGGAGAAGAACTCGGCATTGGCTCCGCCGCCCCCCTCGAAGGAGAGGAAACGGACGGGGTAAAGCCCCGGCGTGACCACCGACACATTGAACGTGGTGCTGGCCACGACATTGGATTTGCCCATGGTGGTGGATTCATCCGGACCCAGAGTCATCCGCAGGCCGCTGGCGATGAGCGCTTTCAGGGCGTCGCCGTCGCTTTTGCTGATCATCCCGGCCGGAATGGTGATGGTGGTGAGATCGCTGCCGTCCCCGCCCAGCCCGGCGGGCAGGGAATTGGGATTGTTCTGATTGATGATGATGGCCGCCACCGCTCCGGCCGCCTGGGCGGCGCGGATTTTGGTGACAAAGCCGCCTGAACCCCGGTCGATGAGCACAATCTTGCCGGCGCAGGCGGCGGCATTGTTCAGCAGTCCGGGGAACGCGGGATCCGCTGTGTTCGTGGCTGTGGGCGGATCGGCGGCGACCACATCGACGGTGATGGGAACGGCCGGATAAGGAGCCGCGATGCCCGCAATCTGCGCCCCGTTGACGGAAGGCAGGTAAGGCACAATGCGGACCGCCGAGGCCGGGGCCGCGACCGAGAGCGCGCCCACGGGCTTGTGGGTGTAGCTGACGCGGTAACCGTCATCCGTCACCACTCCCAGGGTGTAAACCCCGGTCATCGGGAAGTTTATCCAGCTCAGCGCCTCGAACACATAGTTGTCATTCGACCCCGTGGTGCCCGGAATGCCGGGGATCGGCAGATTCTCCGCGAAGAAGCCGGCCGCGCCGCTGGCCTGCTCGAAGTTGATGACCTCCGACAGGTAGGTTCCGTTCGTGGCTCCGGCGGGATCCGCCATGTTTCCTCCCACAAACGGGGAGCCGCTGACACCGCTGAGGATGCCCTCGCGGTAGTCCAGCGAGTTCGGCATGGTCTGCATCTCCGGCGTGCCCAGATCAATGGGGTCCATCTGCACGGTGCGCACATTGAAACCGGGCGTGATCCCCGCCGTGACCGGCAGGGCCAGAGCGCCGGGCAGAGTCACGTAGGGGTCCACCGTGAAGGTGCGGGTTTCCGTCAGCGCGGCGCCGGTGGTGCTGGTGTAGCTGAAAACCGCGGTGTTGGTGCCCGGCGGCAGCAGGGTGCCCGGGGCCAGAGTGTAGTTCACTTTGGTGTTGTTCGCGGTTTTCACGGGAGTCACCGCGAGGGGCGCGCCGTTCAGCGTGACCTGCATGGTGCCGGCATTGACGCCCTGGACGCTGCCGTCGTAGAAGTCGGCGATGAACCCGGCTCCGGCGGAGGAACTGCTGAACACCAGGGAGGGATTGTTCTGCACCTGGATGGAGTAGGTGATGTTATCCAGCTCATTCTGGGTCATGAAACTTCCCGTTCTGGCCCCGGCGATGAGCCGCAGGGTCTCCGAGGTGATCTGGAATCCGGGAACCGGCACGCTGGTGAAAACCTGCTCGCGTGTGGCCGCGCCGTAAACGTCGCGGATGATCTCCATGGACACCACGCTGGAGGTCGGGCTGTTGGTCACAATGGTGACCACCGCCCGGTTATAGGGTTTCACCTCGCCAAGGATGTTGCTCACCAGATTGGCGGGAGGATTGTAGGTCGCCAGAGGCACCGCCGGCGCGGCGGGGCCGAAGAGGCGGATGGCATCCGTGCCGTAAACCGAGAATCCAATCAGGAGAGCGTCGGCATAACCGCCGCCGCCTGAGGGATTTTCCCAGGATTTGGCGTTCACGATCAGCGGGCTCACGCCTCTCTGTCCGTAAACACCGGTGCGGAAAAGACCGATGCCGAAACCGTCCGCCGAAGTCCCGAAATCATCCTGGTTGAACCCGATGCGGAAATCAAAACCCAGCTGCACCGCCGCCGTGGAGGTGATGTTCACGGCGTCAAAGGTCAGCGAGTTGTGGGAGGAGCCCACAAAACCCGTCAGCTGGGCCACTGTGCCCGCGGCCGCCGTGTCGCTCTCAACGGTGCCGGGGATGAATGCCGTGCTGTTCATGGTGTTGAAACGGTAATCCGAATGCGGATTATCCGTCTCGAAGTTCTCGGAGAACACCTGCTGGAAGGTCAGGGTGGGCTTGCTGGCCGCGTCCTTGGGGCTGGTGCCGAAAGCCACCTCGTAATAATCCGCGAAGGTGTCGCCGTCGGTGTCCGCCTTGTTGGGATCCGTGCCGGGCTGGGTCAGGCCGTTGGTGGCCACTCCCGGATTCTCCACCCCGTCCAGGAAACCGTCGCTGTCCGTGTCCGCCATCAGCGGGTTGGTGCCGGTGTCCGTGGCACTGGCCCAGAGGCCCGTTCCGGTCTCCAGGTTGTCATTCAAGCCGTCGCTGTCCGTGTCCGCGAGCTTGGGATTGGTGCCGAAGATAACTTCGTTGATGTTGCTGATGGTGTCCGCGTCGGGATCGGCGCCGGCGTCCGCCACCAGGGGATCGGTGGCCACTTTGACTTCGATGTAATCGTAAATCCCATCCCCGTCCGTATCCGGCCCATAAGCCTCCAGCAGCTCCCAGGTGGTCTCGCCATAGGCCCCGAAAGTTCCCGGCTCCCGGGCGATCTGAAGTTCCGCGCTGTTGCCGCCGGCGCCCTCATACATGGTGTATTCCACCGTGTGGACGCCCGCCGTCAGCTCCGCCACGCCGAAGTGGTCGGTGTTGGCGTCATTATAACTGTAAAGCTCCACACCATCGATTTTCAGCCGCTGGCCGTCGTCCGAATACCCGTAGAAGGTGTAGGTGTCCGCCGTTTTGATGAAGATATTCCCTTTCACCTGCACCGTGAAGTTGTCCATGCTGCCCGGATTGAAGAACGGGGTGTCCGAGGGGAATTTGCCGTCGGCCCCGGTGCCGTAGTTGATCCGCGGGGTCTGCACGGTCACCGAGGTTCCGGCGCTGGTTCCGGCCAGAGTGGCGTCGGCCAGAGCCATACTGTTGAGGGCGACGGTGCTGTAAACCATTTTGGCCTCAAAAGTGCCGCCTCCGGTCACCACGCTGGGCGGCCGCTGGTAGCTCATGGCATATTTGATATCCAGCGGGTCGTTGCTGGTCAGATCCAGTTCCGCATTCAGGGTTTCCGGATTGCCCAGCGTGTTGATGAGCACCTTGAACGCCCGCGAGGCTCCCGGAGCCAGAGTCAGGGGAAAATGCAGGTCAGGAATGGTGAATTTGGCGGCGTCCGGGCCTGTGATGGCGGAGGCGGTGACCGTCCATGCGGCAGTGCCGGTGTTGGAGATCTTCAGGGAACTGGTGGAGTAAGCCGTGCCCAGGAAATTGACCGGCGCCAGGCCCGGGGTGGGGTTGCCTTTTCCGCTGCCTTCGAACTGCGGAATGGGGCCATTATAGTCCAGACCGATGAAAAGCTGATAGGGCCCGGGAGTGCCGCCGGGCAGTCCCAGCCCGGTGCCCGGCGTCAGAGGGTCAGTCGGATAACTGCTCGCGGCATTGATCCAGTTGCTGACACAAATATAATAGTCCCCTGCGGCCGTGACCGTGTAGGTCAGGGCGCTGCTTCTGATGGCCCCGTTGACAATATCGTCATTCTCCACCAGCCACGGAGTGTCTCCGGGTACGTTGCCGGTGGCGGGGAAAATCGCCACCGCGGAGTCAAAATCGTCGCTGGCGCTGGCGTTCTTCAGATCGATTTTGATCGTCTGCCCGGCGTTGGCGGAGACTTTGTAAAAGTCCATGTCGCCTGTCATGTCACCTTGCGGACCGTAAGGCCCGTCACCATTGTTTCCGTAGGCGACTTTGATTCCGCTGGAGCCGGCGGCAAATCCGGTGGCGGTGGCGGTGCCGATGGAATCGTTCGGCTCCGTGGGAGTGATCACTCCCTGGGCCCGGGCCGTAAGGCACGTGGTTCCCAGGATCAGGAGGGCGCAAAGTGAATCGCGCCCCCGGCGTAGGGGTTTAATCATATGGATTGGTGTCGGGTTTTTTTGAGACCGGTCCTGAGCCAAGCAGTTGCCGGGCCATTTCCGGCATCCGGCAATCCTTTTGCCTCATCTTAACCAATTTCAAATCAGCTGTTAACGCATTCCAAATCCAACATCCCGCCGGCACGGTGACAGCGGCGGCACAGATCATGCGTTCCTCTCTTGCCGCGATCCGGCGGCCGTATAAAATAACCCGTCGCCGCTCCGGCTTCCATTTCCCTCTGGCCATGAAGCATCTCCGCCGATTTCTGATCCTCCTGCCGGCTTTGTTATTCCTGGCGCCGGCCTCCTCCCTGAAAGCGGACACCCTGGAGGAAATGCGGGACCGGGAGAAAAAAGTGAGGGAAACCGTCGCCCGCGTGCTGCCCTGCGTGGTCGCCGTGACCTCCGCCGACGACACCAAACCCGGCTCCGGCTCCGGGGTCATCATTGCGAAGGACGGCCTCATCCTCACCGCCGCCCACGTCACCCAGGCCACAGGAAACAAACTGACCATCATCTTCCCCGACGGCCGCCGCGTGAAGGGCACGTCCCTCGGAGCCAACCGCGGCACGGATGCCGGCATGGCGAAAATCACGGATCCCGGCGACTGGCCGCATGTGGAGATGGGCAGCTCCGACGCCATCCACCTCGGCGACTGGGTCATCGCCATGGGGCATCCCGGCGGCTTCAATTTTGACCGCAAGCCCCCCGTGCGCCTTGGCCGGGTCTGGCGGCGGGATCTCGACGGCGCGATGTTCACCTCCTGCCCGCTCATCGGCGGCGACTCCGGCGGGCCGCTCTTCGATTTGTCCGGAAAAGTCGTCGGCATCCATTCCTCCATCCACGGCAGCGTGGACATGAACCGCCACATCGCCATCGACACTCTGCGCTTTGACTGGGACAAACTGATCAAGGACCAGACCTGGGGCAAAATAGCCTTCAACGCCAACGTCAGCTCCCGCCCCATCACCGGCGCCGTGTTTGACCGCGACAGCGATCACGGCGTGGCCGTCACCGAAGTCTATGATGACCTGCCCGCCGCCAAAGCCGGCCTGAAAGCCGGGGATGTCATCACCAAATTCGACGGCGAGGACGTCGCCACCTTCCACGCGCTCCAGCGCCTGCTGGGCCGCCGCAAAGCCGGGGAAAAAATCCCCCTGACCGCCCAGCGCGAAGGCAAACCGGTGGAACTCACCCTGGAGCTGGCCAAACGCGGCACGCCCGCCGATGATGACGATACGGCGGAAATCCCGGATGAACCCAGCATTCCCGCGCCTGAAGGGCCCCGTCCCTATCTCGGCGCCGGCCTGGAGGAAACGGAGGGCCAGGGCACAAAACTTTCCAGCATCGCCCCCGGCAGCCCCGCCGCCAAAGCCGGGCTTCAGGCCGGCGATCTGCTTTCCAGAATCAACGACACCGACACCCCGCACCCCACCGCCGCCGCCGAAGCCCTGCTGAAGCTGAAACCCGGTGACAAGGCCGCCTTCCACCTCCGCCGCGACAAGGCGGACCTGACGCTGGAAGTCACCCTCGGGGAGAAAACCCCCTGATTTCCCGCCCTGCCCCCGCTGCATACCGCCGCCGGGTTCCTTTTCGCCCGACATTCCAACCGTCCGTTTGAAGTCATGAAATTCCGCCCGCTCCCCGCCCGCCGCGCCCTGGCTCTCGTCCTCGCCCTCAGCACCGCCACCCTGCCCGCCGCCCGCGCGGACGATGAGACGGACGGGGCCGATCCCAAGGAGGAGATCAGCAAGGAAACGAAGGATGCCGGGAAAAAATCCCGCTCCCTCGCCAAGGACGACGACGACAGCGCCCAGGAGCGCTACAGCCGCGAAACCCCGGAAATGGACCTCACCTGGGCTCCCATCATCGACGATGCCCGCCGCAGCACCGTGCGCCTGCTCCGCGACGGCAAGCCCATCGCCTTCGCCACCGCCGTCAGCGAGAAAGGCTGCCTCATCACCAAATCCAGCGAGGTTCACGACTCCAAAGGCAAGGAGCTGGAGGAGATTTCCGCGCAGTTTCCCGGCGGCATCACCCTGGCGGTGAAAATCACGGATGTGCATCCCCGCTTTGACCTCGCTCTGCTCAAAGTCGAAGCCACCGGCCTCACGCCGATGAAGTGGGACACCGGAGTCCTGCCCGCCCCCGGCAGTTACGTCGCCGCCGTCACCCCCGAGCGCCTGCCCGCCGCCGTCGGCGTGCTCAGCGTGAATCCCCGGAACCTCGACGAGACCCACAAAGGCTTCCTCGGCATCTCCGTCTCCTCCGAAACCGGCAAGCTGCGCATCAGCCGCGTCGGCGAGGACAGCGCCGCCTCCGAAGCCGGCCTGCGGAAGGACGACGTCGTCAAAAGCATCAACGGCCAGGCCATCGCCAGCGTCGCCGAGTTCATCGAACTCATCGGCACCCGCAAGCCCTACGAGACCGTCAAAGTCCTCGTCACCCGCGGCGAGGAGGACAAGGAGCTCACCGCCACCCTCCGCCGCCGCCCCGACGGCTTCACCGCCCTCGCCGAGGACGCCCGCAACACCATGAGCGGCCCCGTCAGCCGCAACCGCAGTGGCTACCCCACCGCCTTCCAGCACGACATGGTCCTCCAGCCCAACCAGTGCGGCGGCCCCGTCATTGATCTCGACGGCAAGGTCATCGGCCTCAACATCGCCCGCTCCGGCCGCATTGAGTGCTATGCCATCCCATCCGCCACCCTGGTCAGCCTTCTGGAGAAAGTGGACACCGGCAAGTTCTCCCGCCCCGAACTCGACGATCTCCGCAAGGAGGTCAAAAACGCCGAAAGCCTTCTCGAACGCGTCAAAAAAGACGCCGCCCGCCTCAAGGAGCAGCTCAAGGACGCCGAAGGCGGCTGAACCGGTCATATTCACCTGTTTTTGTTCAAACCGGTGACCCCGCCCGCTCTTTGCCATTGCGCCGCACGGTGGATGACGCGACCTGGCGGGCATGTCCTTGACCCGTGATTCTTTGTTGGATTTGCTGCGCCGGAAGTCTGTGATGTATGGCGATTTCACCCTCGCCTCCGGGAAGCAGAGCGATTTTTACTGCGACGCCCGGCTGACCACGCTGGACCCCCAGGGAGCCGTCTGGCTGGGCGAGATCGGCTGGGATCTGGTGAAGAAAAAATCCGCGGAACTCGGCGTCACTCCCGCCGCCATCGGCGGGCTCACCATGGGCGCGGACCCGGTGGCCCTGGCCATCGGCATCGGCTCCGTGCGCGATGGCGCGGCGCTCCAGTGTTTCTCCATCCGCAAACAGGCCAAAGTCCACGGCCGGGGCAAGCTGGTGGAGGGGAATTTCAAAGCCGGCGACACTGTGGTCATCGTGGATGACACCATCACCACCGGCGGCTCCACTCTGGAGGCCATTGATAAAATCCGCGCCGAGGGCGGCATTGTGGCCTTCGCCCTGGTGCTGGTGGACCGCTCCGAAGGCGGTCTGGAGGCCATCGAAGCCACCGGCGTGCCCGTGGTCACCATTTTTAAGCGCGCGGATATTGACGCGGTGCCTTCCCCACGCTAAGTGAAACTGTTCAGAGTAACCTAATCACCAGCAACCCACGACTTCCACCTCCATGCCTGCCAAAGAATCCTCCCGCGCCGCCGCCGCTGCCGCCTCCGCAGGCGAAGACCGTATCGCCGCCGCCCGCGCCAAGAACCTCGATATCGCTCTCCAGCAGATCCAGAAGGACTTCGGCGACGGCTCCATCATGCGCCTCGGCGACAACCGGAAGATGGACATCCAGGTGATCCCCTCCGGCAATCTCCTCATCGACCGCGCCCTCGGTGCCGGCGGCTTCCCCCGCGGCCGGATCATGGAGGTCTTCGGCCCGGAATCCTCCGGGAAAACCACCCTCACCCTGACGGTCATCGCCCAGGCCCAGAAGCTCGGCGGCCTCGCCGCCTTCATCGACGTGGAGCACGCGCTGGACCCCGAATACGCCCGCAAGCTCGGCGTGAAACTTGACGATCTCCTCGTCTCCCAGCCCAATTCCGGAGAGGAGGCGCTCCGCATCTGCGAAACCCTCGTGCGCTCCAACGCCCTCGACGTCATTGTTCTCGACTCCGTGGCCGCTCTGGTGACCAAAGCGGAGCTGGAAGGGGAAATCGGCGACTCCACCGTCGGTGCCCAGGCCCGCCTGATGAGCGCCGCCATGCGCAAGCTGACCTCCTTCGTTTCCCGGGCGCGCACCTGCTGCATTTTCACCAATCAGATCCGCGAGAAAATCGGCGTCATGTTCGGCAGCCCCGAAACCACGCCCGGCGGCCGCGCCCTGAAATTCTTCTCCAGCATCCGCGTGGACATCCGCCGCATCGGCCAGATCAAAGGCAGCGACGGCACCGTCATCGGCAGCCGCACCAAGGTCAAAATCGTCAAGAACAAGGTCGCCCCGCCCTTCGGCGAGGCGGAGTTCGACATCATGTATGACGAGGGCATCTCCTCCGTCGGCAGCCTCCTGGATCTCGCCCTGGAGCAGGAAATCGTGCAGAAGCGCGGTTCCTGGCTCAGCTACAAAGGCACCCAGCTCGCCCAGGGCCGCGACGCCGCCAAGGAAGTCCTCCGCAACGACGCCGGCCTCTACGCCGAGATTGAAACCCTCGTGAAGGAGAAGCTCGGCATCAAAGGCGGCGTGACCACCCCGCCCCCCGTCGCCGCCCCCATCGCCGACGAGGAGGGCTGAAACGGTCAGCGCCCGGATGGACTGAAATGGACCTGATGGACAAAATGAACTGACTGGACTACCAAATTCCCGGCAGATTTGGTCCATCCGGTCCATCCGGTCCATCCGGTCCATCCGGTCCATCCGGTCCATCCGGTCCATCCG
>JAZKFB010000038.1:0-300 GCA_040386695.1 Verrucomicrobiota bacterium | reverse complement strand
GCTGCCGGTTTCACCGAGAATGCCTGAATTCTCCGCCATGTCTGCACCAGGGACCGTGGTCCGCTTCCTGAGCGAACTTCGGGCCACCGGCGCGCCGGTTATCCGGCTTCGCGGTCAGGGTGACTGGCGCGGCGCGTTGCTGCTCATCGAAACGGAAGCCTCGAACGATCCGGAGATCAGCCGCCTTCTCGCTGCCTGGCACCACGAAGCCGCTGAGGATCTTGGCGGTCCGCCGCCGCCCTTTGACCTAAAGTCTGGAATGAAAAAAGCGGACAGAAGCCGAAAACCCTGATTTCATCA
>JAZKFB010000037.1:0-118386 GCA_040386695.1 Verrucomicrobiota bacterium | reverse complement strand
GCATGGACGACTACCTCTCCAAACCCGTCCGCGCCCAAAGCCTCCAGGCCGCCCTCGAATTGGCCTGGAGGCGGAAATTCCCCTGAGCTGGATTTCACTCCCGGCATGCCGGAGCCGGAAAATCAGCAGAAAGGCGGCGGCATCAGGGCGGCGATCCGTCCGCGGGCGTCAGCCAGGCCTTTGTAAGCGGCCACGTCCGCCGGCATGGTGCGCAGGGCGCGGACCAGGCGGGAGGAAGCCTCCGGGTCCCGCCTGACGTCCGTCAGCGGGTGCGAGGCGATGCGGATGGCGAACAGAATCCCGCCGCTTTCCGGCAGGGCGACGAGCGCCTGATGCTCCACGCGCAGGTGAACCTCCTCCAGAGTGACTCCGGCATCCAGCCGGGGCAGGGAGCGGGAGGGATGCTGATTCCGTTCCGCCGAGCGGCTCAACCCCCAGTTGTGACGGAACCAGGCGCTGCCCGGCGTCAGTCTGGCCAGGAGGGTGTCAATGCTCCGCCCCAGGGACGCATTCAAACCCGGCACCGCCGTGTGGATGGCGGCGACGCCCAGCCCCCATTTTCCGCCGGACTCCAGGAGGAGGGAAAACAGACACATCCTCCCAGCAGCGGGAATTCACCGCCCGCCCGGACCAGCAGAAAGTCCGGCTCCAGGATTTCCCCCAGCCGCGCGCATGCCTCCGGCGGAGTGCCGGGGACCGGGGAGGCGGACGGTTTCCCCGTTTCCATTTCCGGTTCCTCCGTTTCAGCGGGAATGGCGCCCCATTCCACCGCCAGCGCCCTGAATTCCCGCAGCAGAGGAACTCCGCCGGGCAGCAGAGCGGAGTAAAGGGACCGGCCGCTTTCCGATCCCAGCCATTGCCGGCGCTCCGCCGTCAGCGCCGGATCCGAGGGGCGGAAAAAATCCGCCGGCTGGCCGCGCCGCAGGCCGGGTTGAAACCGGTGGTCCCCGTCAGTGAACAAATCGGAAAAATTCATGGGCTCGGAGGTATTCGGGGAATCTTCAACAGGATGCGGAGGGAATGAAAATATAATCAGCCCGGGCGCGGAACCCCCGTCCCTGATGCCGGGGCTGGCGCGTAATATGGCCGTGAGGTTCCCGATTATGAAAGTCAACCTGTCCGTCCTTCCTCTCATTGTTCTTTCCGGCATGCCGTGCCTTCACGCGCAGACGGCGGGAACGCGGTATGATCACGGGGACCCGACTGCCTATGAGCAGCTGATGCTGGAGATGATCAATCGTGCCCGCGCCAATCCCGCGGCGGAGGCGGCGCGGCTGGGAATCGGGCTCAATGACGGACTGCGGACGGGGGCGATCTCCAAAGGGCCGAAACCTCCCCTCGCTTTTAATCCGAAGCTGATCAGCGCCGCCCGGGACCACACCCGGTGGATGCTCGGCTCAGGTAAATTTTCCCACACCGGATCCGGTGGAAGCGATGATGGAAAGCGCATGGCCGCAGCGGGTTACGTTTTCTCGGGAAGCTGGAGCCGGGCGGAGAATATCTCGTTTGGAGGCACCGGCGGCACTCCGGACATGCTGACGGAAACTCTCGCCAGACACCGGGATTTGTTTAAAAGTCCCGGGCACCGCAAAAACATTTGCGGCGGCGACACCCGCGATATCGGGATCGGCCTCCTGGCCGGCCGCTTTCAGAAGGGAAACGCGGTGCTGGCGACACAGAATTTCGCCCGCAGCGGCAGTTACCCGGAGCCTCTGGTGACCGGGGTCGTTTTCCAGGACCGCGATGGTGACGGATTTTACGACCCGGGCGAAGGACTGGCCGGTGTGACGGTGGTCCCTGAAGGCGGTTCACGGGAAGCGGTCACATCGGCTTCCGGAGGTTATGCCGTTCCTTATTCGGGGGACTCCGGGGTTTTATCCGTGACCTTCAGCGGAGGCTCCGTGGGCCGGCCCGTCCAGCGCGGGGTGGAGCGCACCGGCGGCAATGTGAAAGTGGATCTGCTCTCCGGCGGGCGTGGAAAATCCTGATCCGGGAGCATGGACCGGTTCCGTATCCTGCCGGAGCACCAATGGCGGGGTGACCGCCAAACATCAGCAGCAGGGCAGGGGGCGGCGGGTGCTCAACAGGCCGGGCGGGGCCGTCAAAAAGACAAATTATAGCAGCTCAATCACTTTGGACGGCGTAGTCGGCAGGGATAATGCGGTATTGCCCTTCGTGAACAATAAATCCAAAGTTTGCAATGCCATTGCATTGCTGATGCATCGCAATGAAGGCGTGGCTTTCTGATTGGGCAATGTTTAAGTTATTGGATTACAATGTGTTACACAATTTAAACCACTTGGCTTCCGGCGTGCGTCAGACCTCCACACTTACTGCAACCCTGGATCTTATGAAACCAACTGATCGACGTTTCCGCGGACTTTTCCGGTGCTTGTTTCCGGCCACAGGACATGAGCGGGGAACAGTTGAATTCTGTCATCCCCGCACTCCGCAGGCACAATGAGGGCTCACACGGACATTTTTCAAAATCATCCCATGGCCCAATCACTGGATTCCCACGCTCTTCGCATGAAGGCGGCATGGCTGGCACAGGAGGCGGACAAGGTGCGGGGCGCAGCCACCGAAATACATCATAAACCAACCGGCCAGATTGTGGTTGGCTGCAAAGTGAAGGGAAAGAGCCCGCGCTATTTTGAGATCACGGTGGAGACTGATGGCTCCCTGTCACTGGCATGGACGCTGGGGGCGCAGATTGTCCGCGTCACCAACCTCGGACGCGGAGTTCCCTGCTGACGTGATCCCTCCGCGGACCAGTAAGGAGCGCGACGGGGGAGACTTATCCGGATGATTCCGCCGTCTGAGCGCTTCAGGAAGCTCCTCCGCGCCGGTGCCGGGCGGCGAGACCTGAAAACAGCAGGAGCAGGACAGCGGCGGAGGGTTCAGGCACAGTGGTGAAATTGGCCATGCTGCCGGCGGCCGGGTCCGTGCCGCCCAGTTCGGGGCTGGCGAACGGATCCAGCGTGTAGCTGGCTCCGGGAGTCAGACTGATCGTCCAGCTGTCGAGGCCGTAGAGCGGGCTCGAACGGCTGAATTGACCGTAAGAGGCGCCCGCGCCCGGACCTGTTCCGGGCAGACCGGCATTTCCTTTGTAATTGGGAAACCAGCGCAGGGCGAGCGTCAGGTTTCCGGTCCGGTCTCCGAATTGAGCGGTGTCGATGAGCAGCGTCCGGGAGAACAGTCCGCTTTCCGAGCTGCCGGACGCCAGATCAAAACCGCGCGTGCCTCCGGAGGCGGCGGGAAATTCGCTGTCGTAAACCATGAGCGCGATGTCCGTGCCCCCGACCCAGGAGTCGGCGGGGACCGGATCAAAGCCGTCGCCGCCCATGTCCGCGACCAGCATGAGGAGTGTGTCGGCAGGCAACCGGTTGGCCGCTGAGGCGCCTCCGGCATCAAGGAGGTAACCCATGGAGATATTCAGCGCGATGGAGGCGGCGGGAGCGGCGGAAATGGTGGCGGCCAGCAGCAGGCCGGGGAGCAGAGAGGTGGTGCGCATGAGGGGTGGCAGGCGGATCAGGGTGGAGGAGTTTGCAGCCAGTCAGCGGCGGGGCTGCCGGGCTTGCGGCGGACGATGATGGCCTCGCCGGGGGCGAGGGTGAAAGTGTTGTCGAGCGCGGTGCTGTCGCCCACTTTGAACCAGCCGAGGCCCTGGCGGTAGTAGAGCGTGGTGTCCGGCGCGTTGTTGAAACCGCTGACGGGCGCGCGCCAGACCAGGACTTCATCAGCCCGGATGATCGGGCCGGAGGAGGGCGTCACCACGCCGCCCGCCAGGCCGGACTCGGCGAGGGTCAGGGGTTCCGGCAGCATCAGCGACACCGACTGATCATTCCCCTCGGTCTCCCCGCCGGCCACATAAACGGCGCGCCGTTGTTTGTGAAAGACGCCGAAATTGACCAGCTCCAGATCCGTCCCGGCCCGGCGGCGCACGGTGAACACGGAGCCCGGGGGAATGATGGTGTCCGCGCTGGAGGTCAGGGGATCAGCCACGCTGCGCCAGCCGGAGCCGGTCCGGTAATACAGCGTGCGGCCGGGAGCCTTGTTCACGCCTGGCGCTGAATTGTTATAAAGCATCAGGTCGTCCGCCGGAAACAGGGGCGAGGTCCGGGGCGCGAGAAGCACTGTGGCGTCCGTGTCCCCAAAAACATCCGCCACTCTCCAGTAGGGAATGATGTGCAGATGGTTTCCGAAAGCGATGGTTCCCAGCGGGTGGGCGGTGAGGTCGTCGCCTTCGGTGTCAAAGACGAGAGTGTCCGGGCTGTTGCTGAGGATTTTGTAAAAGACCCCGGTCAGCGGGCCGTCGAGAAACAGGCCGTAATACGTCTCGGGCTGATCGCCGGATTTGTAGCTGAACTGATCGATGGCCCAGGCCTTGCCCTGGAGCTTGATGGTTTTGGCGCTGACGCCGGAGATGGTTCCGGTGTCGGCCTGGGCGCGCTGGTAGGGCAGGGAAAGCCGGGTGTCGGCCGCTCCTTTGATGAGCAGCGAGGTCGAGCCGCCGGAGGACTGGGCGGGGGCGGATCCGGCGGTCAGGAGCACCGCGAGGCCGCAGGCGGGAAGAGAGGAGAATTTCATAAGAAATGAAGACGGTCGGCGGTCAGTCTCAGGGAAGAAGGGAGGCCCGGAGTTTCAGGAAACGGCGGGGCGTGGCCGGGCTGATGGGCACGGAATCCGTGGCTTTCCAGCGCTGCATGCCATCGGGCACGCCGGTCTGGTCAGCGGCCAGGGCCTGGGGCTGGGGCTGCCAGTCGGCACCGGCGCGGCTGCTGCCGGCTCCCACCACCTCCACCACCAGTTTGGGATCGTCGTTGCGGCGGATATAAGTCAGGGTGGTCACCATCTGGTTGCTTCCGTTTACTTCCACGCGGACATCGATGCCGCTCTGGTCGATCTCGGCGGGATTGTGGTTGAGGGCATATTCCAGACCATTGGTCAGATCATCGCCGTCATCATCCTCCGCGAAAATCACGACGGGCGGGCGGACATCGGGGCCGTAGAAGCGCCGGATCCAGGCGATGGCCGTGGGCTCGGTGGTGACAGTGATGGTGATGGTTTTCCGGTCCTCCAGATTGCCGTCGCTGGCGGCGAAGGTGACCTGATAGTCGCCGGTCTGGGCGGCGGTGGGCGTCCAGCGGAGAGCGCTGACGCCGCCGTTCACCTTGGTGAAAGCCGCGCCCTGCGGCAGCGGCGCGGCGGTCAGGGTCAGGGGATCGGCGTCGGGATCGTCGGCCAGGACGAGCATTTCGAAGGTTGTTCCCGCCAGGAAAATGCGGTCGCCGGGATCGATGAGCCGGGGCTTGCGGTTGGCCAGAATGTTGTCCTCAAACTGCACGGTGTAGGCGAGGCCGGTCGTGTTGGCGGAGTCGAAGACATTGAAGTAATAGGCGTAACTGCCGGGGCCGGGATTGTAGGTTTTTGAAAGCCAGGCATTGGCCGCAGGCAGGCTTTTCCCGTCGGCCCGCAGCACGGAGGTGATTTTGCGCCGTCCGCCGTTGGGATCGGTCACTTTGGCGTAAAGCAGACCTTCGACTCCAGGCGGCGTCAGCTTCCAGGCTCCACCGGAGGAAACGAAAGTGGAGGAGCTGGACAGATCATTCACCGGCGAATCCGTGCCGTTGGATTCATAAGCGCGGGGATCAGTGCCGTTGCTGAGACGGTAGGCGAGGAAGTCCCGCACGCTGTCGCGGCCCGGCAGATCCACGAGGACATCGTGAATCATCAGCCGCGCGTTCACCTGCTCAATGAGAGAGGTCAGGCGGCCCCCGAGATCATCCGCGTGGGAGAAACTGGCGGTGAATTCCACAAAGCGGCCATAAAGACTGCTGGTCATGATCCAGCGGCCGACCTTGGTGGTGCCGCCGGCGATGGTGCCAAAGTCCGCCAGCAGGGTGGGGACGGCGGGCTGGTCATCGATGGTGCATCCGTGCAGGAGGAAGGAGACCAGCAGGCCCTGTTTGTTTTCGACGATCTTCGGCTGGCTGGAGTCAATCTTCAGATTCTTGGCCGGGCCGTAACCCGCGTTTTTGATGCGGACGCCGAGAGAGAAGGGCTCCGGTTCCTCGATGTAATCGGTGAAAGGATCGTCGCCATTCACTTCCGACGGCAGGAAATAATCCAGGGTCAGGCGCGGCATGGGCTTCACGAAAATCGAGTCGGGCGAGACATTCACCTGTTCCTCGGCACCCGAGACTTTGTAGGTGAGATGCGCGCCAACGAGGTAAACCGTGCCCTGCGGCCGGGTCCCGCCGGCCCCGGGAGCCGGGATGATCAGCCACTTGATCGAAGCCGAGGACGAGGCCGCGACGGTGGAGGGCAGACTGCTGCCGTCCTGAAGGCGGATGAAGAACAGGGCGCTGGTGTTGTTCGGATCGCTGGTCGCCAGCACGGGCGCGCCGGTTTCGTCGGCGAAGTTGACCGTCACCGCGAGGTCGGTGATGGGCGTTTCCGGCAGGCCGTTGTTGATGGTCATGCGGGCCTCGAAGGCCTCGCGCTCAAAGGTCAGCTCCTGCTCGATCTGGATCTTCACCCGGGCGCAGACGGAGTCGGCGGCTCCGGCCGGAGCGGCGCAGAACACAGCCAGCAGCAGGGCGGGCAGGGCCGACAGCCAGCAGCCGGGCGGAGGGAACGGATTTCGGTTCATGATAGGAAATGGGAAGGTCATGTTTGGGATCAGTAGCCCCAGCCGTCGCGGGGGTTGCTGCTGTAGATGGGGGGCGGGCCGCCGGAGAGGGACGGCGCGCCGTCCTTGCCGCCCAGCTTGCAGCCGAACTCCAGTCCGCTGGCCTCACCGCGTTTGCCGGGGTCGCCATTGAAGTTGTAGCAGGCCTTGAAGAGTTCCGCTTTGCACTGGCCCTTCTCGCAGCCCACGGCCGCGCAGACCTTGGGTTTCGGAGGCCAGCTCTTGCGGTCGTTGCAGATGTTCACATCCACCTCGGCCTTGCACTCCACTCCGCCGATTTTTTTCGACAGCTTGGGAACGCCGCCCGTGATCCCGCATTCGCAGCCATCCAGCGAGGTATAGACCGAAACGGCGGCTCCGATGCTGATCTTGGCCCGCAGCCCGTCCGGATCGATTTTGGTCAGGAGGTCATTCTGCGCGTAGAGGAAGTGGTTGTATTCATCCCGCACCGGATCGCGCGACAGATAGCGGCCGGTGGCCGGATCGTAGTAGCGGTTCCAGTTGTGGTGCAGGCCGGACTCGGCGTCGAAATACTGGCCGGGCAGGCGCAGATTGTTCTCCACCGTGGCAATCTGGACGGTGGCCGCGCCGTTGGCGTCGTAAGCCGCTTTCCAGACCACTCCGCCGCTGGAGTCCACCAGCAGCCAGGGGGTGCCGAGCTGATCGAACACATACCAGTAAACGCCCGAGGCCGTCTTTTTCCACAGCGCGCGCTGGCTGGAGGCGCCGTCGGGCTCGTAGCCGTAGCTGCAGATCTCCGCGCCGCCGGCGTCGTATTCCGCGATGAGGCCCTCGCTGCTGTAGCCGTAGTAAGTCGTCACTCCACCCACGGTCTTCGACAGACGTCTGCCGAAGGGATCATAGGTGTAAGTGCTGGTGGCTCCTCCGCTGGTGACCGAGGCCAGGCGTCCGGCGGCGTCCCAGGTGAAGGTCCGGCCCGCGCCTGAACTGCGGCTGCCGCGGCCGTCGTGGGCGAAGGCCTCCGCGCCGATGGCGGTCAGTTCGTCATCGTCGTTGTAAGCCCACGCGCCGGTGACGCCCGTCTGCGAGCTGCGGTTGCCCCGCGTGTCGTAGGTGGAAACCACCGTGCCCGCCGTCAGGATGCGGTCGGCATCGTCATAGGTGTAAGTGTCCAGCGCGCCATCCAGACTGCGGCTGAGGATGCGGTTCTGGGAATCGTATTGCAGAGCCCAGGAGTGCAGCGGATCACCGCCGGCATTCTTCAGACTCATCGTCGCCGGGCGGCGCAGGGCATCGTAGCTGAAGTTCTGCGTGAGCCCGCCGGGCAGCGACAGTTTGGTGACGCGGGTCCACTGGCGCTCCGTGTAGTTGATCTGGCCGGTGCCGGGAAGATCAATGGACTGGAGTTTGCCGCCGGCGTCGTAACCATAAGTCAGCATCTGGCCGGAAGGCGTGGTGAAGCTGGCCCGCTGGTCATCGGCGTTGTAGGTCCAGGCCATCGTTTTGCTGAAGGGACCGTAGTTGATGGTCTCCCCGGTTTTCCGGCCTTTGTCATCCAGGGTCCAGGTGGAGCTGGCGGTGCCATTGGACCAGCCGGTCAGCTGGTTGTCCGCATTCCAGGTGAAGGCGGAGGCCTTCTGCACCGTCGCCGGTTCGGAACCCGCGTAATATTTCAGTCCTGTTTTGCGTCCGGCGGCATCCCAGACGATTTCCTCAATGTCGCCATTGGCCTCCGTGGTTTTTTCCAGCAGGCCGTTGGCTCCATAAGTGTAAGTGCGCCCGCGTCCGGCGGGTGAGGTGTCCTTGACCAGCTGACCGTCGGCATTGTAGGTCCAGCGCCACACCTTGCCGTCGGGTGAGGTGTAGGACGCGACCTTGTCAAAGCGGTTGTAGGTCAGCATCTCCACCACATTGCCCGGCTTCACGGTGCGCACCAGACGACCGAGCGCATCCCATTCGAAGGTCTGCGCGCGGTTCAGGCTGTCCGTGATTTTCACCACATTGCCGCGGGTGTCGATCTCGTGGATGTTCGTGTTCAGCCTGGTTCCGCCGTCCCAGTCCTCGGTGGTCACCTTGCGCTGGGCGAGGTTATAAGCGAAGCGGCGGGTGAAGGTCGGATAGACAATCGCCATCGGACGCAGGCCTTCGGGATCGGTGTCGGCGTATTGATAAGAGGTCACATCGCCCGCTGGAGTGGTGATGGAGGCCAGACGGCCGAAGACATCGTAAGCCCGGCGCGTGATGCGGCCGGCGGCGTCCTTGTCCTCCACCGCGCGGCCATCCGGGCCGTATTTGGTGGTGCTGGTTCCGCCGATGGCATCCGTTTTGCTGACCGGCAGGTTGTCGATGTTGTAAACCGTCTCCACCCGCTTGGCGCCGGTGCCGATGGTGGCCGTCAGATTGTTGAAGGCGTCGTATTCAAACTGCCAGCGGTTGCCCAGGGCGTTGGTTTCCGAAACTTTCCGACCGGAGTTGTCCCACTCGAATTCCGTGGCGTGATTGCCGGGCACCACTTTGCGGGTGGAGAATCCGTTGGCGTCGTAGTCCTCGAATTTCGTTTCCAGCCCCATGGCGTCCGTCTGTTTGAGAAGCTGCCCCTGGGCGTTGTAGGTCCAGGTGTTGACCGTGTCCGCAATCCCGTCATCAGCGGTCACTCTGGCGGTGAGGGGATCCCCCGCCGCGTTGTAGGTGAAGGTGGAGGTGCGGCGCTCCGGCTTGCCCACGGCCTCGCGGAACTCCAGCAGCTTGCCCTTACTGCTCCAGTCCCACTCGTTCACCGTGCCCGCGGGATCGATGGAGCGGCGGGTCTGGCGGGTCACGGGATCGTGCTCATAACGCTGCACCGATCCGTCAGGCGCGGACACTTTGGCCACTGCGCCGAATTCGTCGTATTCCTGCACCACTTCGGAGCCGTCGCCGTAGCGCAGGTATTCCGTGCGGCCATCCGTCAGGACTTCCCGGACCAGCTTGCCGTTGATCCTGGCCATCCGCAGGCTGCCCTTGGCGTCATACCAGCTTTCGCGGGTCACGCCGTTGGTGTATTTTTCCTGGAAGTAATATTCCCGGCGCAGCTTGTCGTAGGAGTAGGCGAAGTGGCGGCCCGCGCCCGCATCATCCAGCAGCGCCAGGGCATAACCGCTGCCGTCCACGGTGAGATTGTGGCTGATGCCGGTGGCGTCCACATACTTGTTCATGCGGCCAGCGCCGTCGTAGAGGTAGGTGGTCACGCCGCCCTGGCTGTCCGTCACCTTGCTCAGGCGGCCGGAAGTGTATTCATATTCCACGCGGTTGCCGGCGGTGTCGGCGACGGCGGAAACCTGGTTGCCCGTCCATTCGAAGCTGATGATGGGCGTCCCGTCCGGTGCCGCCAGAGCGGTGAGTTTGCCGTCGGTGTGCAGATATTTCTGAAGGGCCACCCCGGAGCGGCCGGTGGTCAGGAGCACGCCGTCAGCGTCGTATTCGCGCCAGATGCCGTTGAGGGCGTCGAGCCTCCAGCCAACGCTCCCGCGGCGGATCTGATCCCGGCCATTGCTGAAGGCCAGACGGGAGGAGTCGGTGGGCAGGAAGCTGCTGCCCGCCACCACCAGCTCGGCGGGGCCGGTGCCGTCGGTGCGGATGATCAGATTGCTGTCCAGTTCCTCAAAGGCCCATCGGCCGTCGCGGTAGGAGCGGCGGACCCGGGTGAGGAGATTGTGATATCCGGGCACGAGGACCTCAAGGTCCGTGGCCTGATCCTCGAACTGACGGGTGACATAGTTCACCCAGCAGCCAATCGGGTTGCGGTTATTGCAGTCAAAGAAATCAGGGAAACAGCCATCACCCATGCCGCCGCCGGAGCTGCTGCCGCCGCCGCCCCAGCCGCCTCCGCCTCCCCCGCCGCCACCTCCACCGAGGCCGCCGCCGAGGATGGTCAGACGATAGCCGGAGGAACCACCGCAGGAGCCCGAGCCATAATTGGCGCAGACACTGCCGCCGCCGTTGACTTTGTCACCAAAGGCGCACTCGAAGTCGTAGGCGTAGGCAAAACAGGTGCTGTAGCTGAAGCAGCCGCCGGAGCCACCGCCTGATCCACCACCCCCGCCACCGCCACCGCCGCCTGATCCACCACCACCTTCGCCGCCTGACCCGCCTGATCCGCCACTGCCTCCGGAACCGCCTGATCCGCCCGATCCACCACTGCCTCCGGATCCTCCGGAGCCTCCGGAGCCCCCGCTTCCACCTGAACCTCCCGACCCGCCGCTGCCACCGCTGCCGCCGGAACCACCTGAGCCGCCCGATCCGCTGTCAGAACCGCCGCCGCCGATTCCGCAGAGCAGACCGGGGAAGGACTGCTTGGACGTGATGCGGTAGGGAATGATCACCGTGGTCTTCGCCGGGATATTGTCCGGCACGGCCTCCAGCAGCTCGATGTCGTTGTAGGCATCGCTGGCCGGAGCTTTGAACGTGAAGTTATCCGCGCGGATCAGCCCGTGATTGGTCAGGGCGAACTCACCGTAAAACACCCGCCCTTTGCAGAGCTGGGGCAGGTTCAGCACCGGAGGATTGATGGTCACCACCGGAGCCGGGACATTGGTTTCAAACGTCGCCTCCAGCAGGATTTCATACCGGTCCTCAATGGTGATCGGCACCACCTCCCACTCCACTGTGACAAAGCGGTTCGGGATGAGCGAGGTCTGATTCAGCGTGATGCCGGGCCGCACCACCAGGCGTCCTGACAAACTGTCATGACCGTCCGCCGAGACGCGGAATTTGTAATTCCCCGCCGGCAGCGTGGGTTCGCCGCCGCCATTGCGGAAGTCGGCCTCGCCGAATCCGTCGGTGGTCACCGTGCGCACAAAGCTGGACACTTCCTCACTCTGAAGCTGCACGCTGGCTCCGAAGACGCCCTGGTAGAGCGGATCGGGATTCTGAGCATTGCCCGGAGCGACGTATTTCGGATTCGGGGTCAGGGTCAGCAGATCGACGACCTTGAAACGGACATCGCCCACGCCGGAAGCCGTCACCGCCACACGGACGGGGATGGTGACCGGCGCGTAATTCGCGCAGGTGAACTTCACATCGAAGTAGTAGTCGCCAGGCGTCAGGTCCGGCGGCGGCTGGATATTCAGGGCCACAGGCAGATCCTGTCCGACCGGGATTTCCGCAATGACCGGCGGCGCATCCAGACTGATCCAGGACGGAGCCGGAGTCTGGGAAGTTCCCTGCACCCGGGCCAGGGCCAGCTGCACATTCTGCAAAGGCACGAGGCCCACGCTTCGGATGACGAAGCTTTCCGAAGCCGAGCCGCCGGGATTCACGCCCGTGTCGAGAATGTTCGGAGTGAAAGTCGCCGCCGCTGTGGCCGCCGTGAGGGTGTATTGAACCTCCACCGTCGCCCAGCCCGCCGGGTTCTCGTCGCTGAGGACGCGCAGATTCAGACTGCCTGACGCCACCGCATTGCTGTCGCCGGTGAAGACAAACGGCAGGGTGCCGCGCTCCAGACCCGCCAGCGTGAGCGGCGCTCCGGGCTCGATGGAAATGCCGGAGGGCAGCCCGCCCACTGGCTCAATGCGCAGGTTGGTCGCGGTGGTGCCGTCGCCCGCTTTGACGGTGAGGCTGATGTTCTGGTCAAAGTTGCGCGGGGCGCGGAGAGCGAAGCCCGCCGGTTCCACAGTCACGCGGGAGATGACGAAGGAGGCCTGCGCCGTTTTGCCCAGAAGATCGGGATGGGTCAGCCACACGCTGTAAGTGCCGCCCTCATTGGCCAGCGGAGTGAAGGTCCAGGAGAAATTCCCGGCCGTGTCCGTGGTCACCTGCGCGGTGCGTTCAAAGCCGCCGCTGGAAATGCCCAGCCGCAGCGGGCTGTTCGGAACCGGGCCGCCGCCGGGACGGGCCGCCGCTTTGCCGGTGATGACCACAGGCTGATTGCCCAGGGAAACGGGAGGCGTCACCGCCGTCACGATGCCGTCGTAACTCACATCCGTCAGGGAGGCGTCGCCGCGCACGGTCACGCCGGGGGACGTCACCTGCTCGGGCCGGCCGTAGCGGTAATACGCGCTGTCGATGGTGAGCCGCACCGCCAGCAGATTGGCGGCGGTTTCCGGCAGTTGAATCTGGAAGATGTCGGAGAGGAATTCCGCGTTAGGCGCGAGCCGGATCACGCTGGTGCCGTCGGACACCGTGACCACGCTGGCCCCGGTGTTGATGCGCACGGGCTGTACGGCGAGGGTGTTGCCGTTCGGATCAAGGAGCGTGAAGCGGATGTGCGGGGAGTCCGCGGCGCCGTTGCTCCTGGCGGACTGGATTTCGACCGTCTCCGTGGAGGTGTTGCGGACGCGGAACTGGACTTCGCCAAAACCACCACGGGTGAAAGTGCCGGGCACCAGCTCCGCCACAAGGCCGCCATCGGCCACAGCGACGGTGCCCGCGCCGGGATACTTCAGCAAGGCTCCGTCCTCGGGCCGCGATTCAATCACGAAGGTGATGGGAGCGGTGGCGGCGGTCAGGGTGGAGTAACCTCCGACCACGACTCCCACTTGTTTGGTCTCGCCGGGCGCGACGTTGAACAGCTCGGACTGATGCACCTGTCCGGCGAGGGTGATCTTCGCCAGAGCATTGCTCAGCGTGGCGGTGGCCGAGGGATTTGTGACGCTTATTAGCAGGCGGCTAACCAATCCGCGGCGCACGGTCTGCCCTTCCGGCAGAGTGATTTGCAGCGGCAGCAGAGTCAGGCCGCGTCCGGGGCTTTCAGCGGCGCCGGTGTCCACGCTGATGACCGTGTAAAGCCGGTCGCCGCCCGCGTAAGCCTGGTCGGTGAAGGTCGTGGCGGGCAGGAGCGCCGGGTTCAGTTTCAGGCCGGTGTCGCGCGGACCGGAGTAAACGTTGTAGCCCGCGATGTCCGGAGCGGCATTCGTCCAGGTGAGGACCGGCGCGCCGGAGACCGGTTTTTCAATGGTCAGCGAACTGACCGCCCACAGGGTGGCGTTCAGATAAGCGGTGGCGGAGGGCGCGGATTCATTGCCCGCCGGATCCACGGCGGTGATGGCGTAATACCGCTGCGCGCCGGAGGGCGAGGGATCGACGTATTTGATGGGCGTCAGGTTATCCACCAGCGGGGTCAGACCGGCGGTGGAGTTGATCACCGCTCCGGCGCGGTAAACGCGGTAGTGATTGGAACCGGCGGGACCGGCTCCGGGCTGCCATTGCGCCAGAATGCCGTTGCTGGCCAGGACCAGGGCCAGGTTCTGAGGCGCGCCCGGCAGGACGGAATCGGCGGTCGCGGTGGCGGGCGGCGTGGTGGCTGTGCCGGTGGCGGTTTCCCCGTTCGCCGTGCGGCGGGTGGCGATGGCGTAGAGGTATTCGCCGTCCGCGCCGGGAGTGTCGCTGAAGCTCAGGGTGGCGGGATCGCTGATGACCTGGAAAGCGGCCAGGGTTTCCGGACCGCCGTTCAGGGTGGAGCGGTAAAGCTGATAGCCGGAGGCGTTGACGACCGCGCCCCAGGACAGCTCAATCACGCCCGCAGGCTTGGCGGTGGCGCGGAAATTCGCCGGGGAATCCAGCGGCGGCAGCTCGCCCTGGTAGATTTCAAAGCGGGATGTGACCGTGATCTGGGTGCTGGTGTTCGCCAGATCATCGGCGGCCGAATAACTGAACACGAGATTCTCAGGTTCCGGCAGACCGGCCTGTGCGGGCAGGGTGACCGCTCCGGTCCAGGTGCGGGTGTCCGCGCCCTGGGTCAGGGTGACGGGAGAGGGCGTCTGGTGGCCGGCGAGTCTTGTCAGGCTCCAGGCGAGATTGGGCGTTCCCTCGGGAGCCTCGTCCAGATGCAGCGTGAGCGTCAAAGCGGTCGGTGAGGCCTCCGCGTTGAGAATCGGAGCCGTGGCGCTGAGCGTCAGGGCGCCCGCCGCCGGGCCTTTGGTGTCGATGACAATCTGCGCCGTCTCCGAAGTGCCCGCGCCCCGGTTCTGGGTGGCGTCCCGCATGGAGTAACTGGCCTGGTAGGTCGCCGCTCCGGTGCTGGAGGTGATGGTGAAGGCGCCTTTGTATTCCAGGGGATTGCTGCCCGTGGTCAACGTGACCGGAATGGGGAATCCGCCGCCTGCGGGAGCGAGGCTGAAGAAGGGATCGCCGCTGAGGGGCTCGGTCACGGTCATCACGACATCGACGATGCCGGGGCCGTGGCGGCCGTTTTTGAATTTGTCAGGATTCCGCGGTGTGAAGGTCACTCCGGCCAGAGCGGGAACGGTGCGGTCGCTGGAGGCGCTGGCGGTTTCGGAAAGCACGCTGGTGTTGCCCGCCACGCTGGTGGTGGTGAGCCGGTAATGCCAGACGCCGTCCGTGGCGGGGGTGTCGTCGAACTGCTGGAGCGTGACGCGGGCGGTGTTCACCTTGACGACTCCGGCGTCGCCGGGGGCATTGAAGGGGGCGGGAGCGCGGTAAACATCGTATCCGGCGATGGACGCGCCGCCGGCCGCCGACCAGGTCAGGCGGATGCGGCCCTCCTCGCGGGAAAGCGCCTGCAGCGAGCCCGGCGGCGAGGGCACCGCCGTGTCGAGCGTCACAGCCACGGTGTTGGAAACCGCGCCGGGACCGGCGGCATTAACCGCCCGGGCGCTGATCTGGTTCACGCCCATGGCCAGGGTGACGCTGGACTGCCAGGCACCGGCGGCGGTCACGGGAACCGCGCCGGGGAGGTCGGTGCCATTGAGTTTCACGAGCACCGCGGTGTTGACCGGAGCCGTGCCTTTGACAGCGACGACGTTGCCATTGGTCAAAGTGCCGGTGGCTGGCGAGGTGATCACCGGGGCCACGGGTGCCGCAAGGTTCAGCTGGAGCGTGCGGGTCGCGGTGGTCAGGGTGTTGAAGGTGTCGAAGGCGCGGATGGTCAGGATATAGGGACCGTTGGCGGCGGCTTCGGCATTCCAGGAGGCGGAATAGCCGTCCGCGCCGTTCACGTCCGTGCCCAGGGAAGTATCAGAACCGCCGTCGGGGCGGATGAGGAATTCCACGCGGCTGACGCCCGAGGGGTCGGCGGCGGCGGCTTTCACGGTGCCGGAAGTGGTCAGGACGGCTCCATTGTTCAGGGCATTGCCGTTGAACTGGATATTGGTGATGGCGGGACCGGCGGCGTCGATATCATAGACCGCCTGGAGCGTTCCGCTGGGGTTCTGACCGGCGAGGTAGGCGCGGGCTTTCAGGGTCGCCGAGGAAGTGACGGCGATGGGGCCACCGTAGGGAATGCCGGTGCTGTCCGCGGGTTCCGCGCCGTTGAGCGTGTAATAAATCGCCGCGCCCGCCGTCCCTGTGGAAAGCGAGACCGTGGCCAGACCGGAGAACGAGCCGCTGGAGGGCGAAGCCTGCGGGGTCAGCACGGTGAGGGCGAAAGGCAGGCCGGAGTAGAGCTGGCTGGCCGGAATCACTTCCCGGGTCTGGGAAGGACTGCTCCAGCCCAGCTGCACGGAGGCCACGCCGGTCTGCTCGAAATATTCCAGCTTCACCGCATACTGGAGGCTTTGCTGAAGGTTCACCGGATTGCTGGCGGTATCGGCGGCGCCGGGCGTGAAGCGGTCAATGATCAGCTCGCCGGGCTCAAAGGTCCCGTTGCGGTCCAGATCCACCCAGAGTTTCACACCGTCGTCGCTGTTGACGTGGAAGCGGTGGGCCTCCGTGAATCTGGGCTGCACGAATCCGGTCCAGCGCGCGCTGAACTGGTCCGATCCCAGCCCGCTCACCGGCGCGCTGTAGCCGAAATTGAAATTCACGGTGGGGTCGCGCCGCAGCACGCTGGTTCCCGTGAAATCAGGCGCGGAGTAATATTCCGCCGCCAGGCCGGTGCCCGTGCCGGGCGCGGCTCCGATAGCGAAATAGGCGGAGGTGATCACGCTGGGATTGAAGCCGGTTTTAAAGCCCCGGGCGCGGATCTGCCCGCTTTCCGTGAGGGTGACGGCTCCGGTGTAAATCGTGGAGGTGGAATCCGGATCGCTGCCGTCGAGAGTGTAGCGGATCACGGCTTCCGGCGTCACGGATTGAATCTGCACCGGCACGGGACCCGTGAAGAAGCCGCCGTTCGGTGAGAAGACCGGCGTGGAGACGTCCAGCGACTGGATGCCGTAGCGGGTGCGCAGGGCGGTTTCGGTCTGCGCGCGCTCCGTGCTGTCGAGGGCGCGGCTGTAGATCATCACTTCGGAAATGTCGCCGAGGAAGAAGGCGTCACTCCAGTTGCTGCGGCCGAGGTAGTTGCTGGTGCGCAGCGCGACCGGCGGCAGGGGCAGGACGGCCGTGCCCTGGAGCACCCCGTTTTTGAAGAGCTGCGCGGTGCCGGCGGGTGAATGGACGATGGTGAAGATCTGCTCCTGGCCGGTGGTCAGGCCATTGGCGATGTCCAGGGTTCCCTGTGAGCTGGAGCCGTTGTAAAAACCGTAGGTCAGAGAGGTGCTGGTGCCGTTGCGGGCGAGGAAAATGTTATTGGCGGCGGAACCCTGGCCGAAGTCGAGGAAGCGCTCCCAGCTTCCGGTGCCCGCCGCATGATCCGGACGGGCAACGAATACAGCTGTCAGACCTTGGCTGAAATCACGGAATCCGGCAGGGAGGGACAAGGCGTCGTCACTGCCGTCAAAACGCACGGCGGGCTTGCCGCCAATGCCGGAGGCGGCCAGGGCGGGACGGCGCGCGGTTTCAGTCTGGAAGGCGTCATTCCCCTGGCCGGACTGGTCGGCCCACCCGGTGATGGCCCCGGCGGTCTGGGTGATGCCGGTGTCCGCCCGCAGCCAGACCAGGAGGCCGGAATGCGGGAGGTCGGCGTCGGCGGAGATGTTGAAGGCGGCGCTGGAAGTGGCGCTGGCGGTGACTCCGGCGGCGAAGACTTTCGCTTTCACCGTGGCCGGGGCACTCAGAGTCAGCGGCGCGTTGTAAGCGGTGGAGCTTTCCGTGGGTTCGCTGCCGTCGGTGGTGAAGTGTATCGTGGCCCCGGCCAGCGGGCTGCTGAGGGTGACCTGCGCCTGATTGGCGAAGGAACCGCCGTCCGGCGAGATCACCGGGGCTTCCGCCGTGCGGGGCAGGGCGTAGCGCTGGATCAGGTAAGTGTCGAGAGCCGAGCGTTCGGCGGGTGTGAGATCGCGGTCATAGAAGAGGGCCTCCGCGATTTCCGCGCCCATGGAGTAGGCGGAACTCTGCTGCAGGCGGCCCAGCAGGAAAAGATCGCCGGATTCCGCGTCGCCCGTGTAGCTGCGGCTGCTGACCGTGAGGCCGTTCACGCGGTCGAGGAAAGCGCCTTTGCCGTCGAGGCTCAGCGCGACCTCGTAAGGCGTGTTCACGGCGAAGGTGAAGTTGAAATCACCGTAGCCATTTCCGGCGGCGGAGTAACCCTGGCCGCCATTGCGGATGCCCGTGTAGGTGTAGGCTCCGGCGGTCGCGCCCTGGCCGGACAGGGCGTAGCCGCTGGTGCCGTTCAGGGAATGATAGCGCAGGACACTGACAAAGGTCCGGGCACCGGACGGAGCGTGGTAGCCGGTGTTCAGGAAGTCGTCGCTGCCGTCAAAACGCACCGCCGCCTGGCCGTTGATGGCGGACGCGGTGAGCGTCGGCTGGGAAACTCCGGTGGGCTGCGTGGCGTGGCGGCCCTGACCGCTCTGGTCGGCCCAGCGGGTGATGCCGGTCGCGGCGCTGACGCCTTTGTCCCCGCGGTACCAGAACTTCAGGCCCGACCGCGTGAAGTTCGCGGCGGAGTCAAAAGTGAAAGGCGACTCGCTGACCTCGCTGGCCTGGAGGCCGGTGCGGAAGCCGCGCGCTTTCAGCACCGCATTGGCGCTGACGGTGACCGGACCGGCGTAAAGCGTGCCCGCCGCCTGCGTGGGCTCGCTGCCGTCGAGGGTGTAATAAATCCGCACCTCCGCGAGGCTGGAGGAAATCGTGACCGGCACGGCGGCCGCGAAGATGCCGCCGGCCGGATCCATGCGGAGCGCCGGGATTTTGGAGGGAACATCGTTTTCGCCGTAGGGCGTCAGGAACACATGCTCCGCGCCGTTGCCGGGCTCGTTGTCCCAGTCGATGAGGGCGGGCACATTGGTGATCAGCCGGCTGTCCGGGAAATACACGCCCACGCCCAGGAAGTCGCCGCCACCCATTTCCGCCATCAGGCCCTCGACATAATAACGTTTGCCCGCCTCCAGGGTGACGGGCGTGGTGCGCGGGTTTCCGCTGTAGGCCGCGGTCCAGCTGTTGCTTTCAAAAAGCAGCACTTTGTTGGCGGGATCGTCGTCGGTGCTCAGGTAAAATTTCACCTGGTCGTCCCAGATGAAATCAAAGCGGTATTCGCCGGTGACCGGAGGATTGAGGTAGCCACGGTAGCGGGTGACGTAGTTGTCGCCGTAGCCATTGTTATAAAACACCTGCTCCACGGACTGGGCCGCCGGGCTGTAGGGAAACTGCCAGGCGCCCGCCAGGCCGTCAATGCCCGAGGAAATGCCGCTGTAATACTGGCGCAGAATGCCGGAGCCGCCGCCGCTGTGGACCAGATAGTCGCCCACGGCGGTGTCGCTGGGAACATGGCCGGCGGCGAAGGATCTGGCCCGGACCTGCGCGGTGGCGGACAGGGTGACGGGTGTCGAGTAAAGCGTGGAGGATTCCGTGGGCTCGCTGCCGTCAGTGGTGTAGCGGATAGCGCCTCCGGAAGTGGCGGCAGTGATGGTGATGGGCGCGCTCTGGCCGTTGAACACCCCGCCGGGCGGGGAAAGCCGGGGCACGGAGGCGGCCAAGGGCTGGCTGTATTTGGCGGCCAGCAGGGCGTTCACCTGATAGCGCTCGGCTTCGGACAGGGCTTTATTGTAGATGATGATCTCCGCAATATCCGCTCCGCTGTAACCGGCGCTGGAGTAGCCGAAGCCATTGATGGCCAGGGGGCCGGAGACGCCCAGGATATTGGGATTCGCGGTCTGGCGCACGCCATCCAGCCAGAAATCAGAGCGGTTGGTGTCCTGAATGGCCCAGGCTGAATAGACGGTGCCGACAGCGGCGTTCAGGCCGGAGGAGGGCGACACCCAGTTGCCCGGGTAATACATCTGCTGGCCGTAGTGAAGACCCAGGCGCCAGTCGCCTGTCTGGCTCTGCAGCAGGCGGTCGCCGGTGCCGCCGGTGTTGCGGCGGTAAACCATGAACACCGAGGACGGGCGGCCCAGGCTCAGCGCCGGATTCACCCGCAGGCCCTGGGAGGAACTGGTGAAGCGGAAGACAGGCTGGCCGCCGATCCCGTTGGCTCCGGTGGCGAGGGTGGGCTGGAGCGAGCTGTCGTACTGCACGGCGTCGTAACCGTGACCGGAGACATCGTGAATCCGCGTGATTTTGCCGTCAGCGGATTTGGTCAGGGGACCGTCCGCTTTGAACCACGCCACGAGATTGCCCGGCGAAGGGAAGGGGGAGGGATCGGCGGAGATCGTGTATTCGGCCTCGGTGGGATTGCTGGGCGCGAATCCGCTGCGGAAGGCGGCCGCTTTCAGCGTGGCCGAGGCGGAAACCGTGATGGGCACGCCATTGTAAGCCGCGGAGGCGACGGTCGGCGCGGAGCCGTCCAGGGTATAACGAATCTGGGCGTCCTGAGTGGTGGTGCTCATGCTCACCTGCACGGCGGCAGGGTAGCGGCCGCTGGGCGGGCTGAGAAGCGGGGACTGGGCCAGAGGGGTGTAAACGGTGTAGCCGTCGGCCAGATAACGCTCCACTTCCCCGCGCTCGCTGTCAGTCAGGGCCCGGTCGTAGATGACCATTTCGGCAAGGTCGGCGTTCACCGGCTGATTGTGAGTGCCGACGCCGCCTCCCAGCGCGATCCGGCCGGGAGAGCCGGAGGGAGAGGAGTTTTCCGTCAGATCCTCCCCATTGAAGAAATAGGAGGTGTTATTCGGATTCATCAGCGAGGTCGCCACGGCAGGCACCATCGGATCCACGGTCATCTGACGGACCCAGCCATTGGCATACATCCCCGGAGGATTATGCAGGCCCATGAGCCAGTTCTGGCCGCTGGCGCTCTGCACCAGCCGTCCCAGAGTGCCCACGCGCTGGAAGGCCATGACGATGGTGGACGGGCGCTGAACATTCAGATTCGCATCCCCGAGCAGGCCGTCATCCACCCCATCGAAGCGCACCGCCGGGCGGCCGCCCATGGCATTGGGCACGAGCAGCGGCTGGCGGGCGCTTTCCGTCTGAAGAGCGTCAAGACCATTGCCGGACAAGTCACCCCAGCGGGAAATCCGGCCCTTGGCGTCGCGGCTGACGGCGGTGTCGGCGCGCAGCCACAGCTTCAGGCCCGCGAGGGGAATGGGCACGGAGACCGCGCCGACATCATACCGCCGCTCGGTGATGTAGGAGTCCTGATACCCGGCGCGGAAAGCCCTGGCTTTGACCGTGGTGCTGGTGGCCACGGTGAAGGGACCGGTGTAGGGCGTGGAGGCGGCGGTCGGCTCCGAACCGTCGGTGGTGTAATAAAGCGTGGTCTGGTCCGTGGGGCTGCTGATGGAGACCGTCACGGGAGTCGTGGAGCGGCCGCTGACGGGCAGCATTTCCGGAATGGCCGCGCGCGGGGTAAAGAGGCCGTAACGGACGGCCAGATAGTCCTCCACCTTCTGGCGTTCGGTATCATTGAGCGCGCCGGGGAAGGCGATGACCTCCGCGATTTTGACCCCGGCGGCACCGACATTCCGCCCGATGCCGCCGCCAATGGCGAGACGTCCGGGAGTGCCGTCGGTCTGGTTCGGATTTTCGGTGAAATCCTCACTGTTGACGTGATAACGCGTGCCTGTGGCCGACATCGTCATCACGTTCAGCTCGGGCGTCAGCTGAGGCAGGGTGCGGTTCCGGACGTAGTTATTGTTCACATACAGCCCGTAGCTGGTGTAGAACTGCCACGCGGTTCCGGCGCTGTTCTGGAGGATGTAGCCGTCGCCGCCGGGCGAGCGCTCATAGATGAGGAAGAGGGTGGAGGGGCGGGGCAGATTCATGGACTCCACACCGATGAGCCCGTCATCCACGCCATCAAAATTCAGAGTGGCCAGACTGGTTGGCGCGGGCGCTCCGGACACATGGAAGCGGAAATTGGGCGCTCCGTAGGCGTGGGGGGCTCCGTAGCCGGAAACAGTAGCCGGGAACACTCCCGGAGTTCCGCTGTAGCGGCCGGTTCCGACCAGCCGCACACCTTTGCCCGCCGTGGCCGCTCCCGTGCCGTAATGAGCCAGACTGTAGCGTTCAGTGGAAGTGTAGCCATGGGCGGCGACCGTATAAGCGCCGGGGCTGAGGGCCAGAGGCGCGGCCAGAGGACGGAAGCGGTAGCCATTGGCTCCGGTGCCGGGATTGGCGGAGTTGAAGACCAGTTCCGCGAGCGCGGCCCCATCGACGGTGTCATCGTTTGGAACGCCGGACGTGCCGCCGTCGTTGCGCTTCCAGAGCTTGACGGTGATGTTCTGGCTGAAGCCGTCGGAATTGTGGTCAAAAGCGCCGAGTTCCGTCAGGGTCACCGGGGTTTCGACCACAAAATCGATGCCCAGAGTGCCCGCGTAAGTGCTGTTGCCGGCGGTGCCGCTGTGCTGGCGGACGGCGGCCTCGTCATTGAGGACCAGCCCTTCCGGATCCACCGAGGGGCGGCGGGCCGGGTCATTGGTTTCCATGTGGTTGCCGGACCCGCTGAGGTCACGCCAGCGGATCACTTTTCCGGCGACGTCGGTCTCCAGTCCCCGGTCCCCGCGCAGCCAGAGAGAGGCTCCGGCCACCGGCAGGGCGGTGCTTTCCGCATAAAACTGCTCCGCGACGGTGCTGTGCGCCCGTCCGGCGGCGAAGGCCACGGCGCGCACACGGATGCCGCGCGGCACGCTGAAGGCGCCGCTGTAGAGCGTGGAGGCGGCGGTCGGCTCCGTGCCGTCCAGAGTGTAACGGATTTCCGCGCCGGCGGTGGCGCTGGCGAGGGTGACATTCACCGGACCCGTGCCGAGGCTGCCGGCGGGAGCGATTTCAGGAGCGGCGGCGGCGGGCTGGAGAATGCCGTATTTCACCGCCAGATATTCCTCCACTTTCCTCCGGTCCGCATCCGTGAGGGCGGTCGGGAAGGCGATCACCTCCGAGATTTTCACCGGCAGCGGATCAATGGCATTTCCCAGCCCGCCGCCCAGCGCCAGGCGGCCCGGAGTGCCCGCCGTCAGCGTGGAAACCGTGGTCAGATCCTCCCCATCCACAAAATACCGCGTGCCTGCGGCCGTCATCACCATGCCCGAAATCTCGACAGCCGAGGGCAATCCCCGCTGACGCACCCAGCCGTTGGTGTGCATGCCGTCGTTGCGGAGGAACCAGTGCGCTCCGGCGGAGTTCTGCATGACATAACCGCCTTCCGCCCAGCCCCGCTCACTGACCACAAACACGGTCGAGGGACGCGCCAGATTCATGGTGACGGGAGCCTGCAGGCCGTCGTCGAGGCCGTCAAAATCCACCGTCGTCCGGGGGAAGGCCGGCGCGCCGGTTTTGCGGAATTTGAAATTCCCGGCGGCATAGCGGCAGGCATAGCCCTCAAGTGTCGTGGGAAAATCCGCGGCCACGGTGCCGTAACGCGAGGTTCCGGAAAGGCGCACGCCGGGTTCGTCCGTCCATTCCCCGGCCCCCTGATGGTTGTTATAATATTTCTCCGCGCCCTGATAACCCGAGGCGGTGATGGAGTAAGCTCCCGCCGGCAGAGCCACCGGCGCTCCCAGGGGCTTGAAGCGGAAGCCGTTTTCCAGGGTTCCCGGAGCGTCATGGTCAAACACGAGGGAGGCCGCGATTTCAACGCCGCTGTCATCCTCGGGCGTGGAGGGCGTCCCGTTGTCATTCCGTTTCCAGAGCCGCACGGTAATGGACGATCCGGTGCCGAAACCGTCGGAGGCATTGTCAAACGCGCCGAGGTGGGTCAGTTCCGCGGACTGGTCCAGGATGAAGTCCACTCCCAGGCTGCCGTTGTGATTACTCGCTCCCGTCCACCCGTCATGCAGGAGCACGGCGGGTTTTTCGCCGGTGGTGGCGGGAAGCCGCACGGCCGCCGGGCGCTGATATTCCCCGGTGGCGGTGAAGTGATTCTCCGCTCCGCTGAGGTCGCGCCAGCGCGTCACATGGCCGGTGGCGTCAGTTTCCACTCCGGCCTCCGCTTTCAGCCAGAGACTGGCTCCGCCGAGGGGGAACTCCGCCGCCGGAGCGTAATATTGTTCGGAAAAATCACTGTCGCCCAGCCCGGCCGCAAAAGCCCGGGCCCGCACACGGGTGCCGCGCGGCACCTCCAGCGCTGTCGAATAAAGCGGCGAGGCGGCGGTCGGCGCGGAACCGTCGAGGGTATAGCGCACCTGGGCTCCGGCGGAGTCGCTGGCAAGAGTGACGCTGATATTTCCTGTTCCCGGAGCGGCGGGGGGAGCAATGACGGGCGCAGCGGCTTTCGGCTGATAAACCGCGTATTTTCCCGCCAGGTAATCCTCCGTCAGTTTGCGTTCGGAATCACTGAGGATCCGGGAGTAAGCGATCACCTCCGCGATGCGCACCGCCAGCGGATCATTGCTCAGACCGGAGCCTCCGCCCAGGGTGAGCCGTCCGGGCGTGCCGTTGATCAGTGCGGGCTCGGTGGTGAAATCCGCACCGTTCACATAATACCGGGTGCCCGCCGCCGAGCTGGTGATGGCATTGATTTCACGCCGTGCCGCCGGCAGGTCGCGCTGGGTGATCCAGCCATTGGAGTAAGCGCCGTCCGTCCGCAGGAACCAATGGCTCCCGGCAGTGTTCTGCATGACATAACCGCCTCCGGCCCACTGGCGCTCATAAACCACAAACACGGAGGAGGGGCGGGCCAGATTCAGCGCCGCGACCGCCTGCAGGCCGTCATCGGCACCATCGAATTCCACTGCCGCTTTGGCCGGCAGGGCGGGGCCGGAGGTCTGGAATTTGAAATTTCCGCACGAATAACGGTGAGTGTGGGTTTCGCTGGTCGCCGGGAAAATGCCCGCCGTGCCGTCATACCGGGAGGGGCCCGTCAGTTTCACCGCCGGAGTGGAGGTCCACGCGCCGGAGCCGCTGGTGGAATCGTAATAGCGGTCCGTGTTGTCGTAACCCCAGGAGCTGATGGTGTAGGCTCCGGCCGGCAGAGTCAGTGAAGCGGCCAGAGCCTTGAAACGGAAGCCGTCCTGAAGTTCGCCCGCATCCGCCGCCGTGAAGGTCATTTCCGCCACCGACTCGGCCCCGCTGTCGTCCTGGGGAGTGGCGGCGGTGCCGTTGTCATTCCGTTTCCAGAGCCGCGCACTGAGCGAGCCGTTGATGCCGTCGCTGTTATGGTCAAAAACCCCCAGATGGGTCAGCGTGACCGGAGCCGTGATGGTGAAATCCGTCCCCAGGGTGCCGCTGTAGTGGGTGTTTCCCGCATAACCGTTCACCAGCCGCAGCGCCTGCGATTCCGTCATCGGCAGAGCCGAGGCGTTGAGCTTCGGCTGTTTCGCCGCCGTGGCCTGCTCGAAGTGGTTGCCGTTGCCGCTCTGGTCGGTCCATTGCGAGACATTGCCGCCGCCATCGGCGACAACACCGGCATCGGCGCGCAGCCAGACGGCGGGATCCGCCACCGGGAGCTGGGCGGAGACAGGAGACCACAGGCCAGGCAGGAGCAGGCAGGCGAGGGTTTTCAGGATAGGGAGCTTCCTCATAACAAAAATTGTCAAAAACTGAGCACGGAAAGGGAATGAAAACGGAAAAATGGGATGAAACGGGGCGGGTCACTTCTTCGGGCAGGTCCCGCAGCCCGGGGAACCGGGCGACATGGGGACACCGACCCGCTGGCCGGGCGTTCGGCGGGCAAAACCCTTGGCCGATCCGCTGCTTTCACCGGGCACCCGCGAGGCCAGAAGCCCCATCTGATCCACGGCACCGCGGTAGGTTTCGAAACTTTCGCGCAGATAACCGACGCGGCCCAGCCAGGCGGCGGGCGCGGCCTGATTCACCGCGCCAAACCGGTCCCCGCGCCCGTCCACAATCACGACGCGCGCGGAGCTGTCGGCGCTGAGCCGGGCCTCCACCGCCGCCGTCAGGTCCGCCGCCTTCACGGGCTGGCCGCCGGGAAAGTAATAACGGAACGCGAACTCGTCAGCGGGCTCGATCCCCACCACCGCGAGGCGCGGGCTTCCGGCGGATTCCCGCAGATCGGCGGCGGTGATGGCGTTGAGCACCGGCGGCGGATCCATTTCCTGGAAAACCAGGCCGCCCGCCGCTTTCCAGCCCGCCACGCCGTCGCTGACCACAAAGACTTTGGCCGCGCCGTGGCGCAGCAGTCCGCGCCGGGCCTCCAGCAGGCTGACGGTCGGCAGGGACGGCCCTGTCAAATACAAATCCCGGCCGCGGAAGGCTCCGCTCGGTTTCAACTGCGTCTGCGGGATATTCAGCGCCCCCGGGATGTGGCTGCGGGAAAATTCCTCAGGCGGGCGGATATCCACCAGCACGCCGCGCCCGGCCTCCACTTCCCTGCGGGCGTCCGCGGCGGACACCACACCGGATTCATCGCGATCAGCCCGGGGCGGCAGCGGGGCTTTCACCATCTCCGCCAGCCGTTCAGCCAACGCCGTATCACCCGCCGCAACGGTGCCGGTGACCCTCGCGGTCAGAATCTCCTCTTTTCCGTCCGCTCCCGTCCGGCTGAAGGCCAGAGTCACATCCACCGGTCCCGGCCGCACCGCCATGTAGCGCGCCTGAAGATTTTGGGTTTTCCCGTCAGCCAGCGCCCGGGGGCCGCCCAGCGGCTGAAGGCAGGAGCACGAACTCTCCACCTGCTGAATGCCCGCCGTTCCCTCAAAATTCAAAGTAAGATCCAGCTCCCGGATCGATCCCAGTCCCAGAAGCCCCAGATTCACCTCCGCCGCGGAGCCGTTCCCGGGCTTAAGAGCGGCCGCCTGACGGGTGAAGGACGCCGCCTCCACCTGAGCCTGGGCGACCGGCGGGGACGGGGATTTTCTCACCGCCAGAAAAACAGCGGTCCCCATACCGAGAACCACGGCGGCGGGTAACAGATACTTGTGGATGCGAATCATAGCGGGGGGGACCGGGACTCTGCCGAACTGCGGCATAACCTTATCCGCATCCCGGCTTATGAAATTGCACAAATCTTTGAAAAAATTTCACCCGCTGCGCATAAAATGAAGGAATTACCGAGCATCACCCGCCTTTCAGCCTTTCATTTGCTCAGGTTTATCCGCTGCCAATATCCAGGCCAAAATGCCAATCAGCAGAAGATTGCGGACAATAGCCCAGTGAACCGGCATATCGGAAAGTCCGCTGAAACACCCGCAGTCAATTTTCAGGCCGCGCGCGGCGGCGGACAGCAGCGCCACTGTGAAAATGAGGGTGAGACCGGCGGTTCCCAGCACGGCGGCCCGCCGCCACCAGCCGGTGATCAGCAGCACCGCGAGCAGTATTTCAAACACGGGCAGGATCAGTGCCAGCAGCGTGATGCCCGGCTTCCACCGCATCAGATCGTAGGCCGCGATGCTGTCCGCAAACGCCAGCGGATCCCGGAGTTTGCCCCAGGCGGCGATGCCGAACAACGCCGCGCAGAGCCAGCGGAGAAAAGTCAGGAAGAGAGGCGATTTCAGAAATGCGGTCATGCGGTCAAAGTCCGGTTTCCACAGGCAGTCCCGCCGCCTGCCATTCCTTCCAGCCTCCGGAAAACACCGTCAGACGACTGAATCCGAGCGACCGCAGAGCCGCCGCGATCAGATCGCTGTCCTCACAGGATCCGCCTTGGCAGTAAATCACCACCGGCTGGTCCTTATCCTGTTCCAGAGCCGGCCGATGCCCGCTGTAGGCCGCCTGAAACCCCTCGCGGGGCAGATTCCGGGCTCCCGGCAAATGGCCCGCCCGGAAGAAAAGCGGAGGCCGGGCGTCAATCACGGCGGTTTTCCCCTCCGCCAGCGCGGCCCGCAGTTCGCTCAGGGAAATCCGGGCGAATGCTCCATGCGGCGCGGTCGCTGACGGTTCTCCGGCCAGCGGCCGCATCTCCTCGGCCAGGCGTTCCGCCCTGGTCCGGTAACTCCAGCACAGCGGGGGATTGCGGATAAAATTCAACCCGGCGCCGACGGCGCCGGAAACAAGCGCCAGCACCGCCACGCGCCGGAGATCGCGCCCGGAAACAGCCGGCCGTCCCGGTGCGGACGAGGGAACGGGCATTGACGGGGGAATGGGCATTGACGGGACATGGGATTCGGACGGTGAGGACATGCCGGGGGATTCAGGGATAAATCCGGCGGATGGAGAGTTAAAGGGCGGGAACAGGAGGAATTACGGGGAGATCATGGAAAACGCAAAAATAAAGCATCAGGACACAAACCGATGATTTTATCCCGAAACAGGAAACGTTTTTACAGTTTATGGAACGCTGCTCACGCACAATAATAAATTTTTTCCCCTGATGCGGAGTTCATTATGGTGATGAATATCACCCGATGTCCGTCAGTCCGCACGAGCTTCTGGAAAAACTCAACACCGCCGCAGCCCAGCGCCAGCTGGCGGTGCCGACCCTGGCCGCCTACCGGCGGACCTGGCGGCAGATCGCCATCCGCGCCGCCGCCCAGTCCCTGGATCCGGCCGCGCTTCCGAAACCGAAGGCGGTGGAATTTTACGGGGAGCTGACCCGGGACCGCGGGGCCTCGCATCACATTCAGACCAAGGCCGCGATTTCCTTCCTTTACCGGGTGCTGGATGTGCCGAATCCGTTCATCGGCTGTCTGTCCCCGAAATTCCGGGCGGAGGCGGTGGAGATTCAGCATCTGGAGGCGGGAGCCTTATCGAAGGTGCTGCTGGAACTGAGGCGGAGCCGGAAAACCTATTTTGACCATCTGGTCAGCCATCTGGCGGAAGCCCTGTTCTTCACCGCCTGCCGTTACCATGAATGGGCGATGCTGACCACGGACAAGCTGGTGGGCAATGGCGCGGGCGGCGTGAGCGCCGTGCGGCTCAAAGTGAAGGGCGGCAACCACCGGGACGTGCCCGTGCTGCCCCGGCTTTCGGAATCCCTGATGGAATGGGCGCGGTTTCTGGAGGGATTCAAAGGCCACCGGCTGCGGCGCGGACATGTCGAATTCGCCGGCAGCGAACTGGTTTTTCCGGGACGCGGCGGCGCTCCGCCCAGCAATCAGGCGTTCAATAAACGCCTGGCCGCCGCCTGCCGCGCGGCCGGCACCGGCATCATTTCCGCCCATGGCCTGCGCCACAGCGCCGCCAGTCTGCTGCTGAACGAGCGCGGCCGGAATCTGCGCGAGCTGCAGGATCTGCTGGGCCATAAAAACCTGTCCACCACCGCCCGCTACACCCACATTGACAAGGAGCGCCTGCGTGCCGTGGTCGGGGGGCTGAATCTGTCCTGACATGAGTGCCGTCCCCGGGCGCAAGCGCGCCAGAGCCTCCGCGTCGGCCGGTATCGCCGCGCGCACGGTCGTGCAGATGCTGGCCGTGACCGGCAAACGCTTCACCCTGGACGGTCTGCGGGACAAGCTGCGGGAATTTTATGTGGAGGAGGGCAACGCCGAAATCCGCGCCACCGCGTCCTTCAGCAACGTGCAGCTTCTTTCCGCCCTGCTGGACCTCAATGAGACGCTGTCCGCCGCCGGGCTTCAGGTGAGGGTGATCAATGGACTGGTTTCCCTGGGAACGGTCCGCATCAGCAGCGCCCGGCTCAGCGAATATCTCGCCAAAGAAGCGCCGAATCAGGGCGCGGCCGGGGAAGTGACGCCCGCCATGATGGAGGTGCTGGCCTGCATCGCCTTCAAACAGCCCATCGGTCATGCCGAAATCGAGCGGATTTTCGGCGAGGTGGACAAACGCGCCATTGTCGCCAGGCTGCGGGAAATGGGGCTGGTGGAGGATTTCACCGGCCCCGGCGGACGGCTCCAGTTCGCCACCACCGCCCTTTTTCTGGAGCGGTTTTCCCTCGAATCCCTGAACGAACTCCACCGTCCTTAGCGGAATTTCCGCCGGGCGGGCATTCCGTTGGCGCGGCAGCGGATTCCCTGCGGCTGCCGGGAAATCCGGGGTGCGGGCCGGGATGGCCGCACTTTCACGGGTAAAGCCTGAGATGCTTCTCCAACGCTTCATCCGGACGCCGGAGAATGACATCGAAGGGCAGCAGGCAGCCATCGTTGATGTAACAGTTCCGCGGTTCGGCGTCGATGGCCAGCACCTGCCAGCTGTAGTTGTAAAAAATGCGGTGGCCGGTGGTGTCGGGAACAGGCGTCCAGCCCGCTTTCAGAAAGTAGTGCTCAATCTCCCGCGGGTCCGCCGGCTCGCCGTGATACTGCGGCTGAGTGATGCCGAACGACACTTGGCCGTCCGCCCATTCGATCACCGACACCAGGCGGACATCGTCGTTGAAAAGCTCATTGGCGTCCATCCACCGCTCCAGATATTCCAAAGGCGTGGCGGGCGCGAATTCCACAGTCTCTCTGATCAGGGGAGCGGCGTCCGGATCACGAAGATTCACGATAGGACAGGATCGCACATACGGAACGAGGCCAAATCCCGGAGGCCGGGTGATTTTGACGACCAATCCTCCGGCGCTGTCGAAATCCACCATGTGCTCCGTGCCCGTGGCCAGAGCCTCCTCTCCGTTGGCGGCGAAGTCCGTGGCTGTGTCCTCCGCCCCGCGTTTCAGGATTCCATATTCGTCAGCCAGGCGAATTGCCTGCCGGGCCTGCTCCTGGATGATGGTGGAGCGGACATTCCCAGCGTTTTCCGGGTGGTGCGCGCAAAGGTCCCGTAATCGCTGGTGAAAGGTTTCAAGCGAATGGGCTGAAGCTCCTTTCTTTCCGGATTCACGGTCAGACTCTGTTTTTTTTCGGGCACCCGCGAAAGTAAACCCGCCGCCGGAAGAGTCAATGCTTTCCCATGTCGGGAAAGGTCAGACCTCCCGCAGCATCATGGCGGCATCGCCGAAGGTTTTCGGGCGGACCTCCATTTTGTCCATCATGGAGAGGAAGAGTCGGCAGAGCTGGCGGTCGGGCTTGTCCTGGTATTCGAGGACGCGGCCGCCTTTCAGACGGCCGCCGCCACCGCCGAGGACGATGACCGGGAGCTGGTCGTTGTTGTGCAGGGCGCCGGCCATCATGCTGGAGCAGTGGAGGAGCATGGTGTTGTCCAGGAGAGTGCGCGGGCCCTCCTGGATGGCGTCGAGTTTGCGGGCGATGTAGGCGGTCTGTTCGACGAAGAAGCGGTTCACGGCCAGCCAGTCCTCGCCGTCGGAGTGCGAGAGCAGGTGGTGGATCATGTAGTCGATGCCGTGGCCGACCTGACTGACGGAGGGGAGATTGGGAAACCGCAGGGCGCTGTGGTCGTTGTTGAGTTTCAACGTGGTGATGCGCGTGGTGTCGGTCTGAAATCCGAGCACCAGAAGGTCGCACATGATGCGCATGTGCTCGCTGATGTCCTGCGGAATGCCGTCAGCGGGGCGGGCGATGTTCGGCTTGTCCAAAGTCGGCCGCCAGCCCTGGAGCTCGCCGCGTTTGCCGGCGTTTTCGATGCGTTTCTCCACATCGCGCACGGAGTCGAGGTATTCGTCCAGTTTGCGCTGGTCGCTGCTGCTGATGCCGCGCCGCAGGTCCTGGGCGTCGGACAGGACAGCATCGAGGACACTGCGGTCGCCGGGCGTGACCTCATCTTTGAAAAGCCGGTCAAAGGCCAGGGCCGGGTAGATTTCCAGCGGCGTCGGCGTGGTCGGGGAGCTCCAGGAAATGTGCGAGCTGTAGAGCATCGAGTAATTCTTGTGCACCGAGGGATTTGAACGCTCGCAGCCGAGCACGAGGCTGGGGACTTTGGTGGAACGGCCGTAGGTCTGGGCCAGCAGCTGATCAAAACTGGTGCCGGAGCGGATGTCGCCGCCGGAGGCGATGGGCGCGCCGGACAGCAGGTTCCCGGTCTGGGAGCTGTGAATGTTGCCCTTGGTGGCCTCGGCGTGATAGAGGCCGCGCACGAAGAGCATCTTTTCGCGGAAGTCGCCGAGCGGTTCCAGCACTTTGCCGAGTTCCATGGACTTGCCCTCACCCTTGGCCCACCACTCTTTGGAGTGAAATCCGTTGCCGGAAAAAAGCACCGCCAGGCGCACCGGAGCCTCACTGGCGGGACGGTCCGTTTTGGGCTCGTCGCCCCAGACGTTGTGCGATTCCATCCAGGGCAGCGCCATGGTGACGCCGACGCCGCGCAGGAAGGAGCGGCGGGAGAAGCGGTGGGAATTCATAAGTTCGGAAGGCTGGGGATTTAATGGCTGACGATGGGAAAATCGCGGCCGCGGATTTCGCGGAACTGCGGGCTTTGGACGATCAGTTCGAGGGCGGCGCTGACTTTGGGATCGCCGGATTTGAGAGTGCTGACCATGGTTTCCACCAGGGGTTTGTCGGAAAGCTGGATGCCGCGGCCGAGAGCGTAACCGAGGAGTTTGTGGCAGAACTGGCGGAGGAAATCGTCGCTGCGGCTTTGGAGAAGATAGGCGCGCAGACCATCCAGTCCGTCGAGAGGCGTGCCGTCCGGCAGAGTGGTGGAAGTGTTGATAATCAGGCCGGCGGCGTCCCGGGAGCGGGCGCGGCCGATGGCGTCGAAGCCCTCCAGAGCGAAGCCGAAGGGATCAATGCGGACGTGGCAGCGGGCGCAGTTGGGATCGCTGCTGTGGCGCTCGATCAGCTGGCGTTCCGTCAGGCCGGGCAGCACCTCCTCGGGCAGCACGGGAATGCCTTTGGGCGGACGCGGCAGGCGGTCGCCGAGCACGACCTCGTTCAGCCAGTTGCCGCGCAGGATGGGGCTGGTGCGGGAGGCTCCGCTTTGTTTGGCCAGAGTGCCGGCAAAGCCGAGAATGCCGCCGCGTCCTTTGGCGCGCAGACCGTCCACGCGCTGCCAGTCATCGCTTTTCACTTCCATGCCGTAGTGTTTCGCGAGGGCTCCGTTCACGAAAGTGTGATCGGCGTCCAGCAGCGAAAGCACCGGGTGGTCCTCCTGGAAAAGGTCCATGAAAAACCGGACCGTTTCCTCCTGCATGGCCGCGCGCAGGGAAACAAAAGTGGGAAAATGCCGTTCGCTCTTTTCGTCGAGGGTTTCCAAGTCCCGGACATGCAGCCACTGGCAGCCGAATTCCGTGGCCAGCCGCCGGACTTTGGGATCGCGCACCAGGCGGCGGGTCTGGGCTTTCAGGTTCTCCGGCTGATGCAGCGTTCCCGCCGCCGCCAGAGCGCGCAGTTCCGCGTCCGGCGCGGAGGAGGTGAGAAAATAACTGAGCCGGGTGGCCAGTTCCCAGTCATTCACCGGCGCGGCTTTCAGGCCGGCGGGAGCCTGCTCGCCCCGGTAAAGGAACGCCGGAGCCACCAGCACGCGGGCAAGGGTCAGGCGGACGGCTTCCTCGTGGGGAATTTCCTCCGTCAGCAGCTGACGGTAAAGATTACCCAGCTGCTCCTTCTCCGCCGCCGTCAGCGGCCGGCGCCAGGCGGTTTCCGCAAAGCGCAGCACGGCTTCAAGATGCGCCGGGCGGGTCGCCAGCACCTGCTTTTTAAATTCCTCAGCCCGTGCCTGAATCGGCTCGCGCATGGCCGCGAAGGCGCTGGGGTCGGCGTCCTGGGTGGCGAACTGATACAGCTGCTCGTAGGCGTCCACGAGCTTCAGGGCGTCCTGACTGACATAATGCAGCCGGGCCCACAGCCGCTCCAGCTCCGCCGCCTGGGCGTCATCCAGCATGAGCCGCCGCAGCTGGTCGTCCTCGCGGTAAAAAAGCGTCAGGGTCACCACCTCATCCACCGGCACGATCTTGGTGTAGCAGAGTGCGGCGGGGAAAAGCTGGCGGAATTCCTCACAGGCCGCCTCGATCCGTCTCCAGGCCGCGCTGTCCTTCGCGGCCAGAATGGGCGAGCCGGAAACCACCGGGCGTTCGCCGTCGGACCACTTCGATTTGGCGCCCAGCTCCTGAGGCGTGCCCGCCGCGAGTCCGGCGGAGGAGGAGGCGGGTCTGGCGGTGAGCACCCGCATCTGCACGCTGCCCCCGGCTCCGGCGGCGGGATGCAGGCGGGCGGTGGTGACAAATTCGCAGCCCTGCGCCAGTTCGGCGGGCAGCCTCACCTCCAGCAGCGACGGGGCCTGAATGCGGAGACTGGTGGCGGCGGTCCGGGCGTCCGCGCCGGGAGCGGCTCCGAAAAGCGCGGGATCCAGGCCCCACGCCGCCTCCGCGGGATGGGAGGTATCGGGCTTATTTGCCTGGTCCGCCGCCGTCGCCACGCTGACCGGTGCGGAGACTGCCTGCTGGAGCAGAGGCCCCAGCAGCGGCCCGTTCAGCGACGTGAGCTGTTGGTGCAGCGTGGTGTCCGGGGCCTCCGGAGCCAGTCCGGCCGGGCCGTTGGTCAGAAGTTTTTGGAGGCTTTCCGCCAAATCCGATTTTTCCCTGGAATCCGCCGCCGTGAACCAGCGGGCGAGCAGCGAGCCGGGCGGCAGCACGGGCTGCGCGGCGGCTCCGTCGTCCGGTTCGCTGAAAAAATGCCATACGCCAGGATTTCCCAGAGCGTCGTCGTGGGGATTGGCGGCCAGAATGTCGGGCGACACCTCCTTCGCCAGATCCCAGGAACGGCTGCCGTCCGTCAGTGTGAGGTCCACCGCCGTGAGATCGCAGACATGACTGCCGTCGCGGGGCCCGATGATCAGGGCAATCACATCGCCGGGCTGCACCGCGACCTTTTCCAGAGGTCCAAATTTCACCGCCTCGGCGCTGTCGGCGACCCCGGCCGCCAGCTGCCGCCGGATCGGGCCCTGGCGCAGCTGCAGCGCCCAGGTCACGCCATTGCCGCAGGCCGGATGCGCGTCCTGGACCGCGCCCTCCAGCCGCAGCGATGCCGCCACCGGACTGCGCCATCCGGCGATGGCCCGCCGCGCCGGGGCGGGATGCATGACGATGCCGTGCGCCTTCATGGTGCCGGGCACGAGGACGGTTTCCGCAGTCGGATTGGCCATCACGCTCAGGGCGTCGGCTCCCGTCCAGCCTTTGATAAAACTGTGATTTTCCAGTCCCTCCAGCCTCTGCGTGAGCCAGGAATCGATCCGCGTTTCGCCCCCGCCGATGCCGAGGCACTTCAGCCACGTTTCCAGCACAGGAACCTCAAGGCCATGCTTCGCGGCCAGACGGGCGGTGGTTTCCGGATCACGGGGGCCGGCGATTTCCGCCGCCGCCGCCAGACAGCGGGCGGCGCTGCCAAACAGAATGCCGCGTTGGACCGCGAGGGTCTGGACGGCCGCGCGGAGATCGCGCAGCGGCAGATCCGGGCGGCCCGGCATGACCAGGCGCGGATTTTCCCACACGGCGTCGTCATGTTCGCCGCCGTCGCCGGCATCGGAGGCCGACAGGAAAAGACTGACACTGTCCGCGCCCGCCGCCGGAGCGGGAATTTTCAGGCGGATTTCCACCGACTCCGCCAGCGGGCTCACGGGCACCTGCCAGGATTTGGCGCTGTCGCGTTTGCCGATCTGCCCGACCTGCGTGAAGCGCCACAGCGCCTGCTGCCAAGGCGTGATCAGGCTCATCAGCGTGGCGGCGTCGCCCGGTTTGGCGGCGCGCCATTGAGCGCGCACCGGGTCCAGCAGCGGCGAGGGCGCGGTGCCGTTCAGGGCGGCCAGAAGCGCGCCGAGATATTTCGGATTCAAACCCCGCGCGGCGGCGGCTTCGGCAATGGTCCGCGTTCCGGCGGCGGGGGTGTCGCGTTCCGTCAGGGTGGCGGCGAGGTATTTTTCCAGAGGCAGCACGCCGCCGTCCGCCGTGTTGAATTGAATGCCCTGCAGATTCACGGCCGAGCCTCCGCCGGGCACAGTCCAGCGGCTGTAGAAGGCGCGGATGGCCGCCAGACCCTCGTCGGTCCAGTCACGCTGGGAAGTGCTGGCGGAAAAACGGATGCAGTCCGGCACCAGCACCGCGTGAGCCGCGGTTTCCTTGGCGGCGTCGAAGTATTTCGTGACCAGCGAGGGCGACATCACGAGGCCCGCGCCGGCATTGGTGAAGCCCTCGCCGGCCGCGCCGTCGATGGGGAATTCGCGCGCCGGATCCAGCGAGTCCACGCCGGTCAGGTCGCGGAGAGTGTAAGTGTATTCCGCGTTCGAAAGCCGCCGCAGGATCACGGGCCCGGGATCGCCCGCGTTCTCCAGCGCCACCTCATCCAGCGCGCTCCGCACCCACGAGGTGAGCCGCTGTTTCTGCTCCAGGGAAAGCTGCGGTTTGTCCTTCGGCGGCATCTCATTGTTGCCGAGCTGCTCCAGCACGCTTTCCCAGACGGCGGGGTGCTGTTTGACGACGGCGGGCGAAACAAAGCGCTCCAGATCCAGATCGCCCTTCTGCTTTTCGGTCGAATGGCAGGTGTTGCAGTGCTCCGTGAGCACCGGCAGGATTTCGCGCTGAAAATCCGGGGCGGCCCGCAGCGGAGCCGCCGCCGGGGTCAGGATTCCCGCCAGCAGCAGCGGAAGCGGAAGCCGTGGCGGGCATGGAAGGGAGATGGGAATGGGGATGGAAACGGGGGCTTTCATGCAAGGGGTTCCTCCTGGGTGAGCGGCAGCCATTCCCGCCAGCCGAGAATGTGGTGGCGCAGCAGCTTGGAGCAGGCGGCGGGAGGCCGGGTCTGGAAAAAATCGATGATTTCGCGGTGCGCCTCCACCGTCTGGTCCCGCGTGGCGCGGGTCTGGCTCTGATGCCGCCGGTGCAGGCGGCCCAGCCACAGATCGAGTTCGCCCCGCAGCGAGCGCCACAGCTTCAGCAGCCGCGCATTGCCCGAGGCCGCGAGGATCAGTTCGTGAAACTCCAGATCCAGGGCCGTGACCTCGCGCACCGACTCCGCCCGCGCGGTGTCCGCCAGATTCCGCTCCAGAGCCGAGGCGTCCAGGCGCAGCGCCGGAGCCGCCAGCGCGGCCGCCAAAGGCTCCAGAGTCAGGCGCAGGGTGAACAGTTCCTCAAAATCCGCCGGCGTCAGCTCCCGCACAAAAGCCCGGCCCGTGGCGCTGAACTCCACCAGTCCCTCGCGCTCCAGACTGAACAGCGCCTCCCGCACCGGCACCCGGCTCACGCCCAGCCGATCCGCCACCGCCGCCTCCGCCAGCAGCATCCCCGGAGCCGCCAGCCCGCGCACAATCTCCTCCCGCAGCACGGAAGCGGCGGAGTCGGCGAGCGAAAGGGATGCCTGGCTGCCTTGCATGAGGGTGGGAAAAAGGAGGGATTCCGGGAACGGTATACCGTTCTCCCCAGGAACGGGAACCCTGCGGACAGTATTTCAGCAAAACCCGTTCCCGTCCCCTGCCGGGCAGGGCTTACGCTTGAAGGGCGAGAAGAAGCGCCAGTCCGAATTGCGGTTCCAGGGCGGCGCGTTTGCGTTTGGAGCTGAGGGTGCCTTTGGAGGTTTCGGTGCGCAGGGCTTTGAGGGCGGCCTCCCGCGGAATGGAGAGGTTGCGCGCGGCGTTGGGGTCGCGCGCCTGGCAGTGGTCCTCGCCGAAGACCACATCCAGCACCCAGTGGCAGCGGTTTTCGATGCTCCAGTGGCCGCGCACCAGCTCCGCGAGGCGTTGGGCGTCGGCGGGGATGCTGCGGAGATAATAGTGGGTTTCGGTGACGGATTCCGCCGCTGCGCCCCGCTGCACGGTGCGCACGACGCGGGCCACGGAGGCCAGGCCGCTCCATTTCCAGCTTTTGTGGAACCAGGTGAGGTCACCGCTGATGCTGTATTCGCGGCGTTCGCAGCGTCCGTGCTGTTTTTCCAGCCCGCTGAAGGTGTGGAGGTCTTTGGCGGTGGCATCGGCAAAGAAGGCCTCGACGGCGGCGAGGGTGGTCTTCTCGGACCATGTGCATCGGGCCTTTTCCGGCGGAGCTGCCGCGGCTGCCGCGCATGGTTTTGCCGTCAATGGCGATGTGGCGGCCGTTGAGCTCGGTGCCCAGGTGCCGAGGATTTCCAGGAGGTGGGAGGGTTGGAGGGCCATGAGGACGTTGCGGAAGACATCGTGGGAGGGGGGTGCCACGGGGCAATGGAAGGAAGGTCCGCACAGGGCTCCTGGGTTTCGGCGAAGACCTCCATTTCCGTGAAATCCCCGCAGTCGCAGAGCATGGCGCAAAGGGCCAAGGAGATCATCCGAGCGATCAGCTTGAGTCAAAGGGACCCGCAGGGAAAGGAAATGAGGTCATTTTTTGGAAACTGAGGCCGCGGCGCGGAGTCACGGGTCATGTTGGGGGAAAATGATGCCATCGCCTCCAGTGCCGGGACATTGCCGCCCTTCGCGTTGTTAATGGCTGTGGTCCCTTGGGACACCCATGAATTTTTCTTGGGGTATTTCCGGGAAATCTGTAGGCAATCAGCACGGGAATTTGATAATGAACGCGTGGAAGCGGATTATCACCCGCTTCAAAGGATCTTCCCCCCCGGTCCGCCACCCCGTTCCCTCCAAGCCATGAAAACTCTGGTCCCCCGTGCCCTTCACCGATGGTTCCTGCCGCTGATTCTGGCAGGAACCGCCGCCGCCGCTCCGCCGGTGATTGATTCATTCACGGCGGATAAAACCGTGATCCGCCCCGAGGGAACGGTGAAACTTCAGTGGAGCATCACGGGAGCCGTGAGCGCCACGCTGAATCCCGCGCCGGGCGCGGTGGCGGTGCCCTCGGGGCAGTTTGTGGATAATCCGGTGGAAACCACCACCTACACCCTCCGGGCCACCAACCCGGAAGGCAGTGTCAATGCGACCGTGACCGTGAACATCCCGGATCAGGTGGGGGTCACGGCGGCCGCGTGGTCGGTCAAAACAGCTTTCGCCAACACCGCCACCCTCGGCATTCTCGATACTCTGACCAAGGCGGATGAGATCCTGGGGGCTCCGGCCGACGATGCCCGGCTGCGTCAGCCGTCGGCCTCCGCCGTGAATGTCCCGTCCATCGACTACGCCAGCCCCGCAGGCGGGATTTTCGCCGTGAACCGCAATCCCCCGGGGGGCGGGACGGGCGACAATTTCGCGGTCCGCGCCACGGGCATCCTGGTGGTGAATGTCCCCGGCACCTACACTTTCGGCATCAATAACGCCGACGGCGGGCGGCTGCTCATTGATTTGAACCGTGACGGCGATTTTTATCTGAATCCCGCCGTCACGGTGTTCAATCCCGCCGCGGATATCTACGACGCCGGGGAGGCGGCGATCACGGACAACACCCTGCACACGGCGGCGACGTTCACCGCGCCGGTCACGCTGACGGCGGGCAAATATGCCGTCGAATACACCTTCTTCGATCAGGCCGGCGCCATGAGCGGGGAGTTGTTTTATTATCTGGGCGGCGAGCCTTATCTCCTGGAGGCGACAGTGGAGGATACCCAGCCGGCGACGGCGGATCTGATCATCAGCGAGTTCCTCACGGATAACAAAAACGGCCTCCGGGATGCGGATGGTTCACGGGAGGACTGGATCGAGATCTATAACGGCACCGCGGCTGCGGTGAATCTCCAGGACTACTGGCTCAGCGATTCCGCCGCGCAGCCTGACAAATGGCGGTTTCCCGCCGCGGTCATGGCTTCGGGAACCTACCGTCTGGTGTGGGCCTCCGATAAAAACACGGTGCCGGGCAATGGCGAATTCCACAGCAATTTCAAGCTCTCGAATAATGGCGAGCCTCTCGGCCTTTACAAATCCAACGGAGCCGGCGGTTACACCCGGGTCAGTGGCTGGGATTCCTATCCCCCGCAGTATGCGGATCACACCTACGGCTTTTACGGAACCGATCTGAAAACCGGTTATTTTTTCACGCCCACGCCCGGCACCATCAATAACGGAGGTTACGACGGCTTCACGCCGGAGGTGAAATTCAGTGTGGACCGGGGATTCCACACCACCGCCCAGACCCTGACTCTGGCCTTTGCGCCCGGCGTCGCCAATCCCCAGGACTTCCAGATCCGCTACACGCTCAATGGCTCGGCTCCCAGCGTGACCAATGGCCTCATTTACACCGCTCCGCTGGCTCTGGACAAAACCAGTGTCTTCCGCGCGGTGGCGGTGCGTCCTGACTGGAAGACCACGGATGTGGACACCCACAGCTTTATTTTCACGGAGGACGTGCTGACCCAGACCGCCGCCAAAGCCACGGCTCTGGGGTTTCCCGCCGCCGCGGTGAATGGCCAGGTTTACCGTTATCCCATGACGGCGGCGGTGGTGAACGCCAACAAGGAGGGTGTCCGGCAGGCGCTCCTGAAAGCGCCCACCCTGTCGATCGTGATCGATCAGCGGTTCTTCAGCAATGTGACCACCGGCATCTACTCCACGCCCTCCGTGCGGGGGAAGGAGGTGCCCTGCTCCCTGGAGCTGCTGAACGAGGACGGCAAGGGCGGCGGCCAGTTCCAGATCAACTGCGGCCTGCGCCTGCGGGGCGGCTTCAGCCGGGACGCCGCCAATCCCAAGCACGCCCTCCGCTTCTTTTTCAACGATGACTACGAGGGGCCGCTGGAGTATCCGCTTTTCCAGTCCGAGGGGGCCAGCCGGTTTGAAAAATTTGATCTGCGCACCTCGCAGAATTACTCCTGGGCCTATCAGAACGACAACAAAAACACTTTTCTGCGGGAGGAAATCAGCCGCGATCTTCAGGGCGCGACCGGGCAGCCTTACTCCAGATGCCGATATATGCATCTCTATATCAACGGCATTTACTGGGGCCTCTATGATACCGATGAGCGCTTTGACGCGTCCTTCGGCGAGGAGTATCTGGGCGGGGATGAGGACAACTATGATGTCGTGAAATCCGCCGGCAACGCCGCCAGTTACAACACCGAGGCCACGGGCGGCTTTTTTGACACTATCCCGCCCGGCTCCACGCCGCGTCCGGGGGACGCCGCCTGGAGCACCACTCAATCCGCCTGGCGGGTGCTGTGGACCAAAACCCGGGCCGCCCGGACCACGCCCGCCAATGCCGACACTATTTTCCAGGAAATCCAGGGCCTCCAGCCGGATGGCAAAACGAAACTGGCCGACGGCCGCCCGCCGCTGCTGGATGTCGATAATCTGATCGACTACATGCTGGTCTCGTTTTACTGCGGCAGCTTCGACGCCCCGCTTTCCACCTTTCTGAACGACGCCTCCAACAACTGGTTCGGTTTCCGGAATCCGGAAACCGGCCGCGGTTTCATTTTTGGCGTTCATGACTTCGAGCACGGCATGGGCGCGAACCGGGACTGGCACAGCTTTGACCGCACCGGTCCCTGGTCCGGCACCGGGACCACCGTCAATATTTATAATGCCCTGCCCGCGGCGGACCCGCTGCGCATCTTCCGGAAGCAGGCCTCCTGGCAGACCAAATACAGCTCCGCCGGCAACTTCCTGAAAAGCAATCCGGCCTGGCTGCACGAGGATCTGGCCTTCGGCAGCCAGGAATACCGCACGCGTGTCTGGGACCGGGTGCATAAGCATTTTTACAACGGCGGAGCGCTTACGGACGTGTCGGTGCTGGCCAAAATCGAGGCCCGCCGGGCGCAGCTGGATCCCATCATCCTCGCGGAGCAGGCCCGCTGGGGAAACACCTCCAGCCTGACCAAAGCGGCGTGGAACACGGAAGTGACCTTCCTGAAAAACTGGATCGCCCGCGGGTCCGTCCCCAATATTCCCCTGACCACGGCCTTTGCCACCTACGGACGGGGCAACACCATCGTCACTCTCCTGCGCGGCTACAGTGACGGCACGGCCAAGCCGCTTTATTCCCCGATTGAAGCGCCCGTTTTCAGTCCGCCAGGCGGGGTGGTGAGCGCCGGAAGCGCCCTGACGCTGAGCATTCCCGGAGCCAACACTCCCGCCGGAACCATTTATTACACGCTCAATGGCGAGGATCCCCGCCTGCCTGGCGGAGCCATCAACACCGCCGGAGGAGCCACCGCCTACACCGCTCCCGTGACCATCGCCAAAACCTCCGTGATTAAAACCCGCGTCTGGAACGGCACCACCTGGAGCGCCCTGATGGAGGGCCGCTGGATCACCGGGGTTCCGGCCTCCTCCGCCAATCTGCTGATCACCGAGATCAACTATAACCCGCCCGCCGGCGCGCCCGGCACCTCCGCCGACGCCGGACTTTATGAATTCGTGGAGCTGCAGAACGCGGGCAGCGGCCCCATCGATCTCACCGGCGTGAAGTTCAGCTCCGGCATCACTTATGATTTCCCCACCGGCTATCTGCTGGAGGGCGGCGCGCGGGTGGTGGTGGTCAAGGATGCCGCCGCTTTTTCCAGCCGCTATCCGGATGCCTTCTATCCTGACCTGAGCCAGAAGACTCTGAGCGGTGCCGGCGGATCGCTTTCGAACAGTGGCGAACGGTTGATACTGACGGCCTGGGATGGAGGCGTCATCCGGGATTTCACCTTTGGTGAGAGTTCGCCGTGGCCGGCGGCGGCGGATGGCGACGGGGCGACTCTGGTCCTCTCGAACATGGCCCCGCTGACCCTCGACCCGGGCCTTGGGGCCAACTGGTCGGCGCACACCCAAAAGCTGGGCAACCCCGGCGGACCGGACCTTCCCGCGCCGCCCTCCACCACCTTTGCCGCCTGGGCGGCGCAGAACGGCACCAGCGCGGTGGCCACCGCTGACGCCGATGTCGACGGCCTGCCCAACCTGCTGGAATATCTTCTCAAGGGCAATCCGGCCGTTCCGGACTCCGCCATCCAGCCCGTTGCGGGACTGATCCCGCTCACCGTCGGGGGAATTCCCGGCGATTACCCGACGATCACCTTCAAAGCCCGTCAGGACGCGCTGGATGTCAGCACGGTGGTCGAGACCTCCTCCACGCTCCGGGAAAACGACTGGACAGCGGGAACGGTTCTCGTCAGCCGCGTTCCCGACGGCAATGGCATGGAAACATTTGTTTACCGCGCTTCAGGCCCGCGGGCTCAGACTCCCCGCCTCTTTCTGCGTCTCCGGGCCACTCTGCCGCCGTGAGAGCGGGCTGCGCCGCGGGTGCTGGCGAAGTTTTCCGCAAAGGCGGCACGGTCCCCGGCCAGCCATCCGGCGGGGGAGACACCGCACCACGGCTCATTCACGGAGCCGGGCGGGCGGAGAACCGTGAAAACAGACGGGAGCCTACCGCGTAAAGCACCTGCACCCGGGGCCCGAGCCGCAGCGTGCGCCGGCGGCGGGTGCGCGGGCGGCCTGCCGGGTGAACCTGAAAGCCCAACGGGCCTGAAGTTCCGGCGGGCTTTCATCACGGTCTCCCCGTCTCCAGTTTTAACATGTTTTTTCCAACCGCAGGCCTCTCACCCCGTGCCCGGCATCCCGCAGCGCTGTGGCTGGTTCTCTTTTTTGCCGCCGCCGCCGGGGCCGCCTCCGCCGTGGTGCCGGCGGAGGAGGCGGAGTGGTTTGAAACCCGGGTGCGGCCGCTGCTGGCGGAGCACTGCCTTGAATGCCACGACGGAAAAAAGCAGAAAGGCGGCCTGAGGCTGGATTCCCGTGCGGGCTGGGAAAAGGGCGGTGGAACAGGGCCGGCCATCGTGCCGCACAACGCCGCCGCCAGTCTGCTTCTCAAAGCGGTGCGCCGGGAGGATCCGGATCTTCAGATGCCGCCGAAGAAGGCTCTGGAGCCCGGGGCGGTCGCCATTCTGGAGGAGTGGATCAGCCGGGGCGCTCCGGATCCAAGGGAGGACCCGGCGGCGGCGGCGGTGCGCAAAACAGGCATGACGCTGGAGGAGGGACGCGGACACTGGGCATTTCAGCCTGTCAGGGATTCCGTTCCGCCCGCCGACGGGAATGACGGCTGGAGCCGGCAGCCGCTGGACCGCTTCATTCATGCGGGACTGACGGCGGCGGGTTTGAAGCCGAACCCGCCCGCCGACCGGCGCAGTCTGATCCGGCGCGCCGGTTACACTTTGACCGGCCTTCCGCCCTCGTTTGAGGAGGTGGAGGCTTTTGCGGGGGACACGGCGCCGGAAGCCTTTGAAAAGGTGGTGGACCGCCTGCTGGCTTCCCCGCGCTATGGCGAGCACCAGGCGCGGCACTGGCTGGATGTGGCGCGTTATTCCGACACCAAAGGCTACGTTTACGGCCGGGAGGAAAAACGCCAGGTGCAGGCCGCGCCTTACCGCGACTGGGTGGTGCGCTCGTTCAATGAGGATATGCCGTATGACCGGTTTCTGCTGCGGCAGCTGGCGGCGGATCAGCTGGAGCCGGCGGGTTCGCCCCATCTGGCGGCGATGGGATTTCTCACCCTGGGGCGGCGTTTTCTGGGGGTGACGCATGACATCATCGACGACCGCATTGATGTCACCATGCGCGGCGCCCAGGCGCTCACGGTGGCCTGCGCGCGCTGTCACGATCACAAATTCGATCCTGTTTCCGCGCGGGATTATTATTCGCTCTACGGCATTTTCCGCAGCAGCGCCGAGGCCGTGGTCCGCTGCGGCCGGACCGCCGCCGGGGACCTGGCTTTTGAAAAAGAGCTGACCGTCCGGCAGGCCAAACTGCGTGAGGAGATGACCCGGCGGCGTGATGAGCAGGCCGCGCGGGTGCGGGCCCGGGTGGCGGATTATCTGCTGGCGCAGCTGGAACCCGGTAAATATCCGGAGGAAAGCTTCTCGCAGATCATTGCGGCGGGCGATTTGAATCCGCTTTTTGTGCGGCGCTGGCAGACCCGGCTGGCGGCGGACAAAGCGGATCCGCGGCCGCTCTTCGCCTCCTGGACGGAGCTTGCCGGCACGAAGGACGCGGACCCCGCGCGGCTGCGGGAGAAGGCGCTGGAATACGGCGCGCTTTTTGACGGGGTGGAGCGGGAGTGGCGGCAGTATCTCAGCGGAAATCCCGGAGCCACCGCGCTGCCCGATCCGCGGCGGGAGCGTCTGCGGGCTGTTCTGCACGGCCCGGATTCGCCCTGTCTGGTGCCGGATGAGCATATCGCCAACATCGAGTTTTTCTTCCCGACGGATGTCATTGTGGATCTCTGGAAATGGCAGGGCGAGGTGGACCGCTGGTTTCTGCAGTCGCCGGAGGCGGGGACGGCCACCATTCTGACGGAGCGTGCGGAACCTTACGCCTCCCGGGTTTTCAAACGCGGCAATCCGCTTCTGAAAGGCGCGGAGGCCCCGCGCCAGTTTCTCCAGGTGCTGACGGCGGGGGATTCGAAGCCGTTCACCAAAGGCGGCGGGCGGCTGGAGCTGGCGCAGGCCATCGCCTCGCGGGAAAATCCGCTGACGGCCCGGGTGATGGTCAACCGCGTCTGGATGCATGACTTTGGAAATGGACTCGTGAGCACGCCGAGCGATTTCGGCACGCGGGCGGAGCCGCCCAGCCATCCGGAACTGCTGGACTGGCTGGCGGCGCGCTTCATGGAGGACGGCTGGAGTCTTAAAAAACTGCACCGCCGCCTCCTGCTGTCCGCCGCCTGGCAGCAGAGCTCGGCTCCCCCGCCGGAGCCGGATCTGACGGCGGCGCTGCTGAAGGATCCTGGAAACCGCCTGCTCTGGCGGATGAATCCGCAGCGGCTGAGTTTTGAGGAAATGCGCGACTCCTGGCTGGCGGCGGCAGGGCTCCTGGACCCGCGCATGGGGGGAGCGCCGGTGGAGCTCTTCGACCCCGGCAATACCCGGCGCACGCTTTACGGGCTGGTGGACCGGGAGAATCTCACGGCCGCCCTGCGCACCTTTGATTTCGCCAATCCCGATCTTTCGATCCCGCAGCGCACGGAAACCACCGTGCCGCAGCAGGCGCTTTTTCTGCTCAACCACCCCTTCGCCGCGGGGGTGGCGAAAGCTTTGGCTGGCGGGCCCGCGGGTTCTGAAAAAGAGGAGGACCGCGTGCGGGGCCTTTACATAAAGCTGCTGCAGCGCGCGCCCCGGCCGGCGGAAGCAGCAGCCGCGCTCGATTTTGTGCAGGCCGGGGAAATACCCGCCGCTCCCGCGCATCCGCCATCAGCGGACTGGCGGTATGGTTATGGGGAATGGGATGAAGGGACGGGGCGGCTGAGGAATTTCACGCCGCTGCCCCACAGCACCGGCATGGCCTGGCAGGGAGGCGGGCAGTGGCCGGACGCGGCTCTGGGCTGGGTGCGGCTCACGGCCGGGGGCGGACATCCGGGCAATGACCGGAGCCATGCCGCCGTGCGGCGCTGGACGGCTCCACGCGACGGGATTTACCGTCTCACCTCGTCCCTGACCCATGAGCCGGAGGCGGGCGACGGCATCCGCGCCTTTGTGGGCCACAGCACGGAGGGTTTGCTGGGCTCCGCAACGCTCAGGCATGGCACGGCGGAGCTGAATGCGGAAAAAATGGTTCTGAAAGCCGGGGACACCGTGGATTTCGTCACCGACATCAACGGGACTCTGGAAAGCGATCAGTTTCTGTGGCGGATCAGGATCCAGCTCCCGGACAGCCCCGCGGAGCCGCCTTTGGAATGGTCGTCGGATGCCGATTTCTCCGCCGCGGCATTGAAAATGAAGCCGCTCAGCCCCTGGGAGCAGCTGGCCCAGACGCTCATGCTGACCAACGAATTTCTGTTCATTGACTGATCCTTCCCATGTCATCCAACCGTCGTTTTTTCACCCGCCGTGACTTTCTGAGCCGCACGGGCACGGGGCTGGGAATGCTGGGTCTGGCGGATCTGCTGGCGGAATCCGGCACCCGGGCCCAGGCCGCTCCCGCTGTTCCCCATTTCGCGCCGAAAGCCAAGCGCGTGATCCATTTTTTCCTCAACGGCGGCGCGTCGCACGTGGACACCTTCGATCCCAAACCGCTGCTGGCCAAATACGCCGGGCAGGCGCTGCCCCGGACTTTCCTGACGGAGCGTAAAACGGGTCATGCCTTTCCGTCGCCCTTCAAGTTCCGCCGCTACGGGCAAAGCGGCATTGAGATCAGCGAACTGTTCTCCAAAACCGCCGCGCACATGGACGACATCGCCGTGATCCGCTCCATGGTGGCCCAGGTGCCCAATCACGAGCCCTCGCTGATGCTGATGAACTGCGGGGATTCCGTGCAGGCGAGGCCCAGCCTCGGCTCATGGCTGCTTTACGGGCTGGGTTCCGGCAATGAGAATCTGCCGGGGTTCATCTCCATGTGCCCCGGCGGAAATCCCGTCAAAGGCGCGGAGAACTGGCAGTCGGCATTCCTTCCGGGCGAATTTCAGGGAACATACGTGGACTCGCAGTTCACCGCCGTGGATCAGCTGCTGGAGAACATCCGCAGCCCGCATGCGCCTCTTCCGGCCCAGCGGCGGCAGCTGGATCTGCTGCGCACGCTGAATCTGGAGCACCGGCGGACAAGGCAGGACCCCAGGATGGAGGCGCGCATTGAGTCCATGGAGCTGGCCTTCCGCATGCAGACGGAGGCGGCGGAGGCCTTTGATGTTTCCCGGGAACCGGCGGCCATGCGCGAGCTTTACGGTGAAAGCGTCCACGGGCGGCAGACCCTCATCGCCCGGCGGCTGCTGGAGCGCGGGGTGCGTTTTGTGCAGCTCTGGCACGGCGCGGGACAGCCGTGGGACCATCATGAGCTTCTGGAGGCGGGCCACCGCAAACTGGCGGCGGAGGTGGACCAGCCTATCGCCGCCCTGCTGACGGATCTGAAGCAGCGCGGCATGCTGGACGACACCCTGGTGATCTGCGGCGGCGAATTCGGGCGCACGCCCACAGTGGAGATGACCGGCGGTGGAACCTCCGGCCTTGGCCGCGATCACAATCCCTATGGCTTCAGTGTCTGGATGGCGGGCGGCGGCATCAAAGGCGGCACGGTATACGGAGCCACGGATGAATTCGGATTCGCGGCGGTGGAGAATCCCGTGAGCGTCCACGATCTGCACGCGACCATTCTGCATCTGATGGGCCTGGACCACGAGCGCCTGACCTACCGCTACTCCGGGCGCGATTTCCGGCTGACGGATGTGGAGGGCACGGTGCCCCGCGCCATCCTGGCGTCCTGACCGCGGGAGGGCCCTGCGGCATCCGGGGTGATCGCAGAAAACGGAATGAATCGTACGCTAATTCCAATTCGCTTTCGAATGAATGCGATGACAGGACGCCTGTTCCACCCGGACTTGATACACCGGGAAAATGTTTGCCGTGCTTGCTTGAAAACGAATTGGAATAAGCCCTCCGGGCGGGGAAAGTGAAAGCTGAGGACCAGCAGCTTTACAGTTTGCCGCCGCCGGTCGGCGGCCTTTTTGGATTGAAGGACCCTTTCTTTCCCCTGACCGGAATCACCAGGGCAGGGAGAAGGTTTTGACGGTGGTCATGAACCTGATGGCTTCCACGACGCCTTCCTTGATGCCGAGCCCGCTGTCCCGGATGCCGCCAAAGGGACTGAGTTCAAGGCGGTAGCCGGGGATTTCGTTGACGTTGACGGTTCCGGCTTTGATGTTTTTGACGGCGTGGACCGCGGACTCCATGGAGCGCGTGACGATGCCGCTGGAAAGACCGTAGGGCGTGGCATTGGCCAGAGTGATGGCATCCTCCAGCCCGCTCACGGCGAAAATGGGGGCGAGGGGGCCGAAACATTCGTGGGTGGCGAGCCAGGCGCCGCGCGGCACATCAGCGAGGACAGTGGGCGGCATCAGGGCTCCCTGGCGTTTCCCGCCCAGCAGGACCCGGGCGCCGATGGACTCGGCCTCCCGGACGGCTTCCTCAAGAGATTCCGCCGCCCGGGTGTCGATGACCGTGCCCACAAGGGTTTCCCCGTCGGCCGGATCCCCGCAGATATAAGTGCGGGCGAGTTTGAGAAAACGTGCGGTGAAATCCTCCAGCACCGTCTGATGCACGAGAATGCGGCGCACGGCGGTGCACCGCTGACCGCTGTTGCGGAAACATCCCTCACAGGCCAGCCGGGCCGCGAGATCAAGATCGGCATCCTCCAGCACAATGAGAGGCGAATGTCCGCCGAGTTCGAGACAGGTTTTTTTATACCCGGCGGTGCCGGCGATTTCCCTGCCCACGGCGGCGCTGCCGGTGAAGGTCACGAGACCGACGCGCTCATCACGGATCAAAGCCCGGGTGATTTCATCCAGGCCGCCGTGGACACAGCTCAGCAGATGACCGGGCAATCCCGCCTCATAGAGCAGCTCCACCAGCCGGATGGCCGTGAGCGGGGTTTTCTCGGAGGGTTTCAGAATCAGGGGCGCTCCGGCGGCGATGGCGGGGGCGAGCTTGTGGGCGACCTGATTGAGGGGGTGATTGAAGGGAGTGACCGCGGCGATGAGGGACAGGGGCTCGCGCAGAGTGAAAATCTTCCGCGCTTTGCCGGTGGGGGAAATGTCGCAGGAGAAAATCTGGCCGTCGTCCCGCAGAGCCTCCATGGCGGCGAAGGAGAAAACATCGCAGGCCCGTCCCACTTCGTAGCGGGTTTCGCGCAGGCAGAGACCGGATTCGGCGGTGATCAGCTGAGCAAACTCCTCACGCCGGGTTTCCAGAAGATCGCGGGTTCTGTTGAGAATACGGCTGCGTTCGTAGCGCGTGAGCGCGGGCTGCGGCTCCAGGTGCGTGCGGATGACCGCGTCCAGCTGCTCCCGCGTGATGCAGGCGGCGCGGCCCACGATTTCGTTGTTCCAGGGATTGGTGACGTCTATCCACTGATCGCCAGTGGCGGCGGTTCCGGCGAGATAGCTGGGAAGAGTTAGCATGGCAAAAGGATCAGGGACGAAAAGGTTCAGGGTTCAGGACTCCGGAGTTCAGGACCCGGATGAAAAAAGGGAGCGGAGGATTACGGATTTTTTCTGAAACCTGAAACCTTTCCCCTTTCTCAGGGTTGAATGGCCACCCGCTGCCACTGCCGGCCGCGGGTGAGTTCGATGCCCTCATTCAGCTGCTCCAGAGCCAGTGGCGGGCTGGTGAGTTTTTCAAAAGGAAGCCGCGTGTGGTTCCGCGCGAGAAATTCCAAGCCTGCGGCGAGATGGTGCGGGGCATAATTGTGGACTCCGCGCAGGGTGAGGCATTTGCGCAGCACGGACTCGCCGGTGAGGTCGAGCCTGGTTTCCGGATGCACCATGCCGGCCCAGATGTAATGGCCGCCGGGCCTCAGGGCGGTGATGCCTTCGGGAATCACGGCGGAGCTGCCGGTGACTTCGATGACCAGATCCACGGAGGAAGGCTCCGGCGAGGCGGTGAGGGGAATGCCTCCGAATTCGGCCACCAGAGCCAGGCGCCCGGGACTGAGGTCCGTGCAGAACACCTGGCCGACGCCGCGGTGCCGCAGCAGGGCGCAGGCATAAATTCCCAGCAGTCCGCCACCCTGAACCCAGGCGGTGGCGCAGGGATCCGGCAGAATTTCGAGGGCGCACATGATCGTGGCCAGAGCGCAGTTGGCGGGAGCGGCGATGGCATCCGTCAGGCATTCCGGCACGGGGATGATGAGAGTGCCCGGGCGCAGCAGAATGTGGCTGGCGTAGCAGCCGTTCAGCCCATGGCCGTCGCTCAGGGCGGCGTGGCCGTATTTGAAAAGGTTGTCGCACTTTTGAGGCAGATGCCAGTGCGTGCAGGGAGCGCAGTGCCCGCAACTGTCCGCCAGAGTCCAGGTCACCCGTTCCCCGGCGCTTATGCCCGGGCGGGCGCTTTCCACCACATGCCCCACCGCCTCATGACCCAGGACACACGGGGTGGGCGTGGAGCGCCGGCCATCCAGAGTATGCAGATCCGAGCCGCAGATGGTCGCGAGGGAAATACGGACGAGCACCTCGCCAGGGTGAAGTTTCTCAGGCAGGGAGGCGCTGCCCATAACGAAGGGCCGGCCCGGGCCCTGGAAAAGCTGGAAACGTGCGGAAGTCATCGGCGGATCAGGAAAGCAAGGATGGCGCTGGAAAGGGCGGCCACGGCGGCAATGGGAAAAACGAGAGCCACGTTTTCCACGCCCGGAGCGGCGGCGAGGGGATTGTGCTGGATCATCCACCCAATAAACGGCTCGCCGAGTCCGGCCATGGCGTAAGCGAAAAAATTCATCACCCCGATGGCGGTTCCGGCCCTTGAGCGGCCCAGAAGATCCGGCGCCAGCGCCCAGAACGCGGATTGGGGCCCATAGGCAAAAAAGCCCGTGAGGAACAGCACCGGGAGGCCCAGCAAATGCCCGGGAGGCAGGAGATACATGCCCATGGCGGCGGCGGCGGCCAGAGTCATGAAGAGGGAAATAACCCCGCTGCGGCGGGAGCCGCAGAAGCGGTCGGAGATCCAGCCGCTGGTCACCGCTCCCAAAGCCATGCCCACCGGCAGGGCGATGCTGACCCACCGGCCGAGGGGATCATCCTTAAAATTTCCGCCCAGAAAATAGACCGGGACCCAGATGAGCAGACCGTAGCGGACGGTGTTTTGAAATCCGATGGCCAGGCCCGCAAGGAGAAGTCGGCCATTTCTCAGAACCACTCCATAACGCTGCCGGACGGTCTCCCTCACTTCCGGAGCGGCAGGCTGCCCTTTCTCATTCTCCAGTTCGGCAAAACCACAGTCGCCCGGCCGGTCGCGGGCGAACAGCCACACCACGATGCCGCCCAGCAGCATCAGGGCCACGGGCAGGCGGAAGATCCAGCGCCAGTTCAGATGCAGCACATCCAGCACCACCAGGGAAGTCACAAAGGACAGCACCGAGGAGAGACCGGCCGCCAGCAGGTAAAGGCCGAAGGCTCCGCCCCGCTCCCGGGAGCTGAACCAGTTGGCCACCACGCTGCTGCCCGGCGCCCAGCCCATGCTTTGCGCCAGTCCGTTGATGCCCCATGCCGCGGCCAGGGATTTGAAACCAGTCCCGAAACTGGTGACCCAGTTCATCGCGAAGGACGCCACCGCTCCAATGGCCATCATGCGGCGGCCGCCGAACTTGTCCCCCAGATTCCCATTGATCATCTGACCGGCGGCATAGGCCCAGAGCATGGCCGCGCTGATCCAGCCCAGGGTTTGCTTCTGCAGTCCCAGCTCCGCCTGAATTCCAGGAATGGCAAAACCAAGGGTCTGTCTCCCCGTGTAGTAAAAAAGATAGCAGAACATGACCGCGCCCAGAGCCCGCCGCCGGGCGCGGAGAAAGGCGGGATCGTCCTGAGGGGAAACGGCGGCTGACATGAGGGTCAATGAGTGCCGTTGCAGGTGATTTCGAAGATATCGAAATTCCTCACATCCCCGGCGGCGCGGCGCGCATAGCCGGCGTTCAGAGGCTCGCTGAAGACCAGCGGCACCATCTCCTCATACCGTCCGCCATGACTGCGCAGCGCTCCGGCGAGAGCCGTGAGATCATGATAGGCGGGCGTGCGGCCCAGCACCACATTCCTTGCGCTGGCCACCACCAGATCGCCCATGCGGTCCTCCGGCAGCTCCATCAGCCGGGCGGCAATGACGCGCTCATGGCACTCGGTGATGCCCTGCCTCCGCAGAAGCCAGCCGCGGACCCGCCCGGCCTCAAGGCCTTCCGGCAGATGCACCTGGGCGAAGGAGCCCAGGGCTCCATGGTGCGCCACGTAGGGATCCGTGATCGGCAGAATGACACGGAAACCCTCGCCAAACTGAGCCGTCAGCTCGCTTTCGAGATAGATCACATTGGGCGTGCCGTCATCCTGCTGCTTGGCGTTCATTCCATGATCCGCCGTGACTCCGATCACGGCTCCCAGAGCCAGCAGACGGCCCAGTTCAAGATCGATCGCGGCGTAAAAATCGAGCGCCTCCGCGTCCTCGGGGGCGTATTTGTGCTGCATGTAGTCGGTGGTGCTCAGATACAGAAAATCCGCTCTTCCGCTTTCCAGCAGAGCCACTCCGGCCCGCAGCACATACAGGCTGGCGTCCCCGCTGTAAATGTGCGGCGTGGGCCCCGCGAGGGCCACGACATCGCCAATGCCGTGAGTTTCCACCACCGCCTGCTCCGCTTTTTCCGAGGAGAAGGCGATGCCGCCCTCACTGATCAGGCCGCTGGCGAAGATGTCGCGCAGCTTTTCCTTGGCCGTGACCACGGCGACTTTGCGTCCGGCGCGCTGGGCGTGGGGAAAAATCGTCTCCACCCGCAGGAAGCGGGAGGAATTCATCATCACCTCCCCGCCCGAGGCGGTATCAAAGAAAAAATTCCCCCCGATGCCGTGCACCGCCGGGGACACTCCGGTCACGATGCTGCTGTTGTTCACATTCGTGAAAGTGGGCATGGCCGCGCGGGCAAAACCCCGCCAGCCCGCCAGGCTCATCGCGGCCAGGTTCGGCATCCGGCCCCGGGCCAGGGCGCAGTCGAGATATTCGTCCGCCGAACCGTCCAGGCAGACGACAACGACAGGTTTCGCGGGTGGATTGTAAGTCCGGTGGTTGACGGTGAAGGTCGGCATCGTGGTCTGGTCAGGCTTTCGGTTTGAGGTCGTCGGTGGTGAGATGATAGCTGAAAACCTGCTCCCCGTTCCGGTTGATCAGCGTGGCGTGCAGTTCCGCCGGGCTGACGGTGCTGTCCACATCCACGCGCAGAAAAACATTGGGCTCCACGGCGCTGCGGATCAGCGCCGGATTGTAAACATTCAGGGAGGGAATGGTGCTGGAATGAATGGGCGAGGCGATGAACTGCACCAGATCATAACCCACCGTCCCGGTGGTGGGATACCGCAGAACCCGGCTGGCATGAATGTCCCCGCCCACAAGGACGACGCCGGGGATGCGCTTTTCGCCGATGAATTTTTGAATGGCGCGCAGCTCGTGCCGGTAGGTGCCCCAGTCGTCGGACTCCGTGTTCTCCTTGTCGTCCCAGATCACGCCGCAGGCCAGGAGCTTGAAGGGGGCGGTGGACTGCAGCAGGCTCTCCCTCAGCCATTCCCATTGAGCGGCGCCGAGCATCGTGGGCTGATGGGCGCTGGCAAAAGACGGGCCGGTCATGGAGAACCAGCGCGTGTCCAGAATAAAAATTTCCACCGGGCCGCGGCGGAAGCCCGTGTAAATTCCGCCGCTGCCATCGCCAAAGGCCGGCTGAGGCCGGTAACGGGTGTAAACGAGCCGGGAGTTTTCCTTCCCCTCCGCGAGACCCGAGGAGTCATTGCCGGCAAAGTCGTGATCATCCCAGGTCCACCAGCAGGGCCTCGATCTCAGCAGGGCCTGATACTCGGGCACAGCCGCAAATTCCTGGTGCCTCCGGGTCTGCACCTTCAGATCCGTGCTGTCAATGTATGGCGTGTCGCCGATCAGCACCACGGCCTCCACCGACTCGGCCGCCATGCGGTTCCAGACGGCCCGGCTGGAGGCGTCCTCCCGGGCGCAGGAACTGATGGCCAGACGCACTTTGACGGGCGCGCCGGCCTTTGGCGCAGTGCTCAGAATCTGGCCGGGATCAGCGGCAAGCGCCTGGTCCCCCCGCAGCACACGGTAGCGGTATTTCGTCCCGGGCTGCAGCCCGGTGATCCTCCAGTGGACGCAAAGGTCGTCCTTCAGGCTGGCGCTTTGCTTCTGAAACAAAGGCGCGCCTCCGGCTTCCGGGGTCACTTCCAAAGTGAGCTCCCCTTCCTCCACGGCCCGCATCCAGACCATGGCGGAGGTCTCGTCGGAATGCCCCAGCAGAGGCCCCAGTATCCGGCCCGCGGAGGGAGGCGCCGGGGCGGCTGTCAGCGGCTCCGCCAGGGCGGTGGCTCCCAGGGCGACGGCTCCGGCGATGAAATCACGCCTTGGCAGGGAGGCGGAACGGTTGAATGGGGAGGAATTCACGAAAATGGGATGGAGTTTATGATGGCCTCCGGGCCTTCGATGTTTACATGAGCTGTGTTTCCTGTAAAGCTATTTTAGTGATTTAAAATCAACCATTTTGTCACTTGCAGTATGAACCTTGTCGAACTCTCACAACGAATCAAACATCGCCGTCTGGACCTCGGGCTGAGTCTGGAGACTGTGGCCGCGACCGCCGGCCAGACGCGCAGCTGGCTCTCGAAAGTGGAGAACTTCCGGATCACTCCGTCCCTGCCCGCCCTGGCCAGGGTGGCCGAGGCTCTGGGCACTCCTTTGTCCACGCTGCTGGAGGGGCTGGATGCCAAACCGCAGATCGTCCACACCAAACGCGACGACCGGCGTTCCATTGAACGCGATCCGCAGAACTCCAACATCGTGTACCGGAGCCTGATCAACGGGCGGGCCAACCGGCGCATGAACCCTTTTCTGCTGGATGTGCCCGCAGGCGGTGGGCGCAGTGTCTCGCGGCCGCATGAGGGGGAGGAATTTCTCATCGTGCTCGCCGGAAAGGTGACCCTCGAGTACGGCAAGGACGCCTTTGAGCTGGAGGAGGGCGACACCCTTTATTTTGACGCCAACATTCCTCACCGCCTGCACAACGCGCACCAGAAACCGGCCCAGGTCATGTGTGTTTTTCTGGAGCAATGAATCCGGCGGCAGCCCGCGGACACATCCGGAAACCCGCCGGCATGCCCCGTCATCATGGAAGCGATACTTTCAGCCGGATAAACTCCCGGCCGGCTCCCGCCGGAAAGACGGCGCGGCGGATGCCCCCGGGGAGATCCTGCGTGGAGGCGGGAAAGGCGGGCTGCCGGAATCCGGCGGCGGGGCTCCCGGTTTTTTCGAAGGAGATGAGGACGTCCACGGCCAGAGGATCGCGGGGAAATTCAAACTGAAACTGTCCGGCCTGCTGAGTGGGATGGATCAGCATGGCGCCGTCCGGCTGCCGGGGAGACCGGCCGGCCATGTATTCCATCAGATTGGGCTGGCCATCCTGATCCGGGTCTCCCAGCGGACCGGAGAGAGCGGCGTCCAGCAGTTCGGCGGGACTGAAATGCCGGAGCCGCCAGTTTGAAAAGCTGTTGGCGGCCGGAGCCTCCTGCCCGGGGCTGCCCCCGGGAGCAATCCCTGGAGCCCAGGTCCCGTCATCATCCCATGCGGAAAAGACAGTGGTTACGGGATTCAGAACCATCAGCGCATGGCCCAGATGATCGGCGGCGGCGGACCAGGCGGGTTCATAGCTGAAATCAAGAATGCTTTCCCCGTCGGCGTCCACGAGCTGCAGTTTCTCGCCGCTGTTGTTGAGGTTTCCCGTGAATTCCCCCAGCACGGCGGGGCCGTTCCCGTAACGCGCCCGGAAAGCGGCCAGCTGCCCCACGATCAGCGCCCGCTGACCGGTGGCGAGGAAGGTTCCCGCAGGAAAACGGAAATTGACACCCTCCACAAATCCGGCCCCGCTCAGATCAAGAGCGGCGGTTCCCGTATTCATCAGCTCGATCCATTCAAAGTCCTCCGCCGCCGCCTGAGGCACCGCCATGCTTTCATCAATGCCGGCGGGCAGCGGAGCGTAAAGCAGGGCACTGACCCTGAGCCACTGCTGAAGAGGGCCGGGCTGCGCGGGAGTAACCCGCGTCAGAGCGGTCGAATTGTCAGGCCGCCGCAGTTCGATGATTTCGCCCCGGGCCGAAAGCTGCCCCGAATATCCGCCGACAACGAGACGGAACTCCGCCCCTTTCGGCCCGGCGCCGCGGCTGCGGAAGGCGGCGATTTCCCTGGCGACATACAGCACGCCCACCGGGTCGGCGGCCGGCGCGGGAATCACACAGCCCCCGGGAAAAGTGTAATCCACCGCGCCGGTGAGTTTCCAGCCACTGAGATCGATGGCCTGCGTGCCGGTGTTGCGGAGGCTGAGAAATTCGCCGGCCTGACCGGCGGCTCCGGAATTCACTTCCATCTCCCCGAACACCAGAGTCTCCGCCGGGGACACCTGGGAGACGGGCAGGCCCAACGTTCCACTCAGAGCCGCGCCGGGGGTATTGAGGAAATCGCGCCGCCCGGGCAGCCATGCCGGCAGGCTGTTCAGATTCCGCACCGGCAGAGGGACTCCATCTACCGGATAGAACCGGGTGTATTCCGCCAGACCGGGATAGTCCGGATGGGGATTGCCGCCGGTGATCCGTCCAGCCTGGGGGCGTATGCGGTGGAGCGCGGCGCGGCTGTCCGTGTAAGGGATCACGGAGCCGGAGCCATCCACCCAGAATCCCCATTTCCGGAAGTCCAGCTCGGCGTCCGTCAGCCCGGTGATGCCCGGGGGATCCAGCTGGTCCAGCAGCCCGCTGATGCGCTGCGGAAAATAAGGGGAGGGCGATTCCGCCGATCCAAAAAACTGATCCGCCAGAGTCCGGACGCGGCGGACAAACATCTGGTTCAGCTCCGGCACATTCCAGAGGATCTTTTTGATGGGATTGTCCCAGCCCGTCCGCAGGATCTGCTGGCTGTCAATATCATCATCAAAATACCCCTGTCCCGTATAGCCCGCTCCCCATGAGGTCGTGCCCGTGTAGGTGAAAGTATGGCCCAGCGTGAGGTCCAGATCCCATGGCAGAAACTGCCATTGCTGGCTGCCGTTGGTGTCGCGGTAGATGTAAAAATTCTTTCCGCCCTGATCCCGGTGCCCGATAATGGCGCAGACCGCGTGATAATTGATCATCGCCGGAATGTCCAGAAAGTCGTAGGCATACCGCCGCCGGTCCGCCAGGGGTCTGGATTCCGCGATGGCGCTGACGAGATTCACCAGATCCGTGTGGGGTTCCGTCTCCCGGGTTTTTTTAACATATCCCGCCACCGGAGCCCGCAGGTGGTTGTATTCCTTGAATTTGTAGAGGGCACCCTCAGGATCCAGTCCGGCCCTCTCCAGAAAGCGGTCATCCCCATCCTCGATCATGTCGAAGATGCCGTGAAAAGCGGCGTTCCGCTGGACGCGGACCGGGAAGGCGAAATGGGAGGGCATGCCGCTCAGGCGGCTGACCTCGTAGGCGGTGGACAGGCGGACGTGCGACTTGTCCGCCCAGTTGGTGATCAGATCGATATCCTTCACCCGGCGGGTGTCCACGTCATCAGTCCAGCGGAAACGGGCATCACGGTTGAAGTCGAGATTGTGGCCCTTTTTGGGGAAATTGCGGGTGCTGCGGCCGCGCAGGCGGGCTTCGATGTTATCGTAGAATTCCCCGAGGTAAAAAACGGAGATGCGGGAGCCGGCGTCCGTGTCCGGCTGCCCTCCGGGCGGCACGAACCATTGAAAGACGGGAAGCCTGCTGCTGCCCAGAGCGGGATCCGCGGCCACGGTGCCCCAATACTGCGGCGAGTCCAGAGGATCGGGATAAGCCGGGGAAGTGGCGCTTCCGCCTTCCGTATCCGTCGCCAGCACCCGCCAGCGGAGCATTTGCCCGGCAGGCACCGCCGTCGTCAGCACAGCGAAAAAAATCCCGTCCCCGGCTGCCTCGTCACCGTTCGCGCCATCGTCCAGCATCGGCAGTGTGGCTTCCGCCTGATACATGAGGCGGTACTTGAGGACCACCGAGGCCAGGGAATGAAAGCTGGGCCGCACCGCCGCCCGGACCGGCAGGGAGAAAGGCTCTCCTGAGGCGGGCTGCGCCGTGGCGGCATCAGTGGCCGTCAGGATCACCGGACCGGGATTCCGGGTGCCGGCGTTGTTGACCCCGCCCGGAGTGGGCAGAGGGAAATAAACCGCTCCGGCGGAATCAAAAGACTGTGTTTGAGCCAGGATCGCGGTCTGGAGCAGCGCGTCCGCATTTCCCGCCGCGCGGTTCAGCAGCTGCACGGCCAGCACATTGTTTCCGGACCGTAAATTCAGATTCTGCCCGCTGACGGTGCGGTCCTCCCATGCAATGGCCTGCGCGTCCGTGCGCTCTCCGGTGGCGGCGGCGTTCCACGGCAATGGATCGGCATCGGGAGCCAGGCTGTCCGCGACCTCCACGCCGTTCAGCCAGGCCACAAAACCATCGTCGTAGCGCATCCGCAGCCGCAGGGCCGAGATGACGGAGGGCTCCGTGACCCGGAAGGGGATCCTGACAAACAGGGAGCTGGATTTTCCATACATCGTTCCCAGCAGATTCCCCGCGGCGGAAAGGTGGGGAGCGAATTCACCCGGCAGGGTTTCAAATCCCAGCCCCTGGGCGGCCGTGGTCCAGGTGGAATCGTCGAAATCCGGGGCTCTCCAGGCCGCCCCCTGCGCGTCATTGGCAGGCACCTGAAAGCGGGCGTCCGCTGTTTCCGCGGACAGCGTCATGGTGGTGATGCCCTGCGCCAGACCATAGGAGACATCCGTGATCTGAGGCGGAAAATTCGGCGCGTAGGCGTGGGCGGCCGCCCCGTCCGGCTTCACCAGTCCAAGATACTCGCCATCGCCGGACAGCTTGAAATTGGTGTGCAGCGGCGCGCCCGCATCCCGCCGGTTGTCCCCCGAGGCGAAAACCAGCAACCGCCCTCCCGGAGCCATGATGACGGAGGGGAAAATCCAGGCGCGGGGATCGGAGGCTTTGTCCGTCAGACTCCAGCCCGCAAGATCCACCGGCGCCGCCCCGGTGTTCAGCAGCTCGATCCAGTCGGAGGCTTTGCCCCTGTCATCCTCAAGGGCATTCTCATTCAAAGCCATGAACTCCGAAATGACCACCTGCCCCGGAACCGCCTCCACAGTCAGGAGGACAGCCAACAAAACGGCGGGGATAACGGAGAAGCGAGCGGGCACGGGCATGGTCCTCACAGTTTAATTCTGGCGCGGTAAAAGCGTTGTTTGCCCGCTGCCGCGCCCGGATCATAAAGGGCTCCGGCGGGGGCTGGCAAAGAGGGGACGATCTGAAAACTGAGGCTGGTGCCGGTGGCGGGAAGCTCCTCCGCCAGGGTGGTGGACCAGTCCTTAAGGTCGCTGGAGGCCTCCAGAGCGTATTTGAGTCCCGCCGTGGTGGTCCAGGTGATCTGCCAGGCCCCCGGACTGCCGGGCACTCCGGTGAATCCCGTGATCTCCGGGGCGGGGCCTCCACCCGTCAGCGCCACGCCCGCCTGCCCGAGGGCAAGGACCTGCCGCACCTCGCTTTCGGCCAGTGGCCGCTGCCACATGGCCACCTCATCAATCAGCCCTTTGAACCACCGCCCGTCGGCCACGCGGTAGGTGCCCAGGCGGAAGCCCGTGTAGGATTGCAGCGGATACTGCGTGCCATCAACCGTGTCCGAAAGGGTGTGCGTCACCACTCCGTCCAGATAACCGGTGATGGTGCCCGCGCCGGGATCATAGACCTGGGCAAAGTGGTGCCATTGATCCAGTTGCGCGCTGGGCAGCTCATATCCCGCGAAAACGGCGGTGCCGGTGTTCAGCAGGGAAAACATCTGAATATTGGTGGTGTCGGAAGCCGCTCCGCCGCGGAGTCCCAGGGAGATGGGATAGTTGACCCCGGTCTCATAAATAAACGCGCGGGTGGCGGCGGATTCGTATCCCAGCCCGCCGGTGTCCGGTCTGAACCACGCGGAAACAGACCAGCCCAGGGTGGGATCGACCGGATTCCCGTCAATGGAGGCATAATTGTTGACACCGTCGCAGAGCAGAGCCCCCGTCCCGGACCGTGCCTGGGAGGCCTCGGTGGTCAGAGGGGGAACAATGTTGTCCGGGGTCACATAGTCGCCTGTCAGCAGCGCGCTGTCCCCCGCGAAACCCGGCGCTCCGAGCGCCACCGCGGCATTGGCCACCTCCCGGTCGTTGTGACTGTCGTAAGGATAATAAGCGGCCAGTCCCGTTTTCAGCGCCGCATTCCCCGCTTCCGCGGAGATCACGGCAAAGGTTTTGTTCCCGCCGCCGCCGGTGAAAACCGCCCCGATCTCCTCCGGAGTCAGCGCCCGCTGCCAGAACACCTGCTCATCGATGAATCCACTGAACCAGCGCCCGTTGGCGCTCCGGTAGGTTCCCGTGTTGAATCCCGTGATATCCAGCAGGGGCGCCGGCAGAAAAATTTCATACCGGAGTTCACCGTCGAGATACCCCTTCACGGTGGTGTTGGCCAGATCATAGGTATAGACAAAGTGATGCCACTGGTCCACCTCGCTGTTCGGCAGCTCATAGCTCAGGTTCGGATCCGCGCCTTCGGTGATGTCCGCGTAAAACTGAAAACTGGCGTTCCCCCCGCTCCCCGCCCGCAGACCGAAGGAGACCGCGTAAGCCGGTTTGGACTCAAACACAAAGGCCCGCGCGGTGCCGGTGAGGCCCGCTCCCCCGGTCTGCGGTTTGAACCACACGGAGACCGAAAAATCCCCGGTGACCACGATCGGACTGACCGCCAGGTCGGAAAAATCGCCTGTGCCGTCACAGGCCAAAGCGCCGGTCCCGGCGCGGAAAGTGCCGGGGGCGATGCTCAGGGGCACCGAAGCCGCCCCGGATTCGCCTCCGAAAAGGCGGGCTCCGTCGTTGTCAAAACCTGTCATTCCCAGGGACCGGGCCACGTTCGGGGCACTGCCCGCCGCCTGGCTTTCAAAGGGGTAATATCCCTTCAGTTCCGTAAGCAGGTCCGCCTGCGCCGGCTGGCACAGCAGGGGAGTGGCCAGCAGCGCCAATCCCCCCGCCACCCTCCTTTTCCCCGGGCGGGTGGAAGGGAAAGTGGAGGCGCGCCGCCGGTGACGGAGCAGTCCGAGAATGCCAAGCCCGGCGAGGAGAGGGGCCGAGGGCTCAGGGATGGCCTGCCCGCCGGCGCCGCGCTGGTAAACCTCCAGAACCTCGGGAGCCGTCAGGCCGCGGCTCCAGATGGCCACCTCGTCGATCAGGCCATTGAACCAGCGGTCATTGGCGCTGCGGTAGGTGCCAATATGGAACCCGTCCGCCGCCACCATCAGGGTATTTGCGGGTATAACGAGATTGTATTGCTGCACACCATCCAGGTAACCGATCACCGCCCCGGGAGTGGAGAGGGTGGATGGCGTGAACACACTGATGATGTGATGCCAGGTGCCGATGGCCGATCCATCGGCAATCTGCACCTGGGCATTGGGATCCGCGCCGGTGGCCGTGTCCGTGAAAAGCTGAAAACCCGTATCCCCCGTGGCACTGCCTTCCCTGATGCCCATGGACATGGTGTAACCGGTGCTCGTGGGAGTGCCCACGGATTCATAAATCATCCCGCGTGACGTCCCTGCGGGAGCCACGGCCGGAAGGAACCACGCGGACACGGTCCACGCCTCATTCACATTCACACTGGCCGTGACGTCCAGATAGTCACCGTTCCCGTCCAGGGACAGGGCCCCGGCGCCCGCCTTCGGCGTGCCGGTGACGGTGGCATTGCCCATGAGCGTTCCGTTGTGGGCCGCTCCTCCGCTGCCGGCCGCGTTATTGGCGGCGCTCCCCTCAAAATCCCAGTAGGCGGTCAGACTGCTTGTCACAGCGGCTTTCGCGGAGGAGCTGACAAGCAGGGCCGTGAGCGCAAGAGTTGATATTTTTATTTTATCCACAATTATTGTTTTCTATTTGATGATTTTATCGTTTCTTTCGGCGGATTTATTTATATAAAACTCAAAATACTGTATCCGCCCTGTTCGATATCCGGGGAGAGCCACACCAGGAACCCCGGGCGCTCCCCGGCCACCGCCACCGTCTCCCGGTCCGGGATTTTCCATCTCCACAATTTTCAGGCGCTGGTTCCTGCACCTCCATGCCGCCCTGAGGGCCACTGCGTGACCTGTTCCCGGATTCGGAAGGAATGAATTGATATTCATGGCTGTGCAGGATTTACACTCCAAAAGTTTCCTGTAAAGAAACAAAAGTGATTAAAGAGAAACAATTTTGTAACTGACGGCGGCATCGACGGGATCGGGGAAAGAAAAAACCCGCCCCCGGCGCAGAACCAGCGGCCATCCGGTTTATGCGGGACCCGCCCGCCACCCGGCCATGGCGGGGCCTATCATTTAAGGGCGTTGCCGTGGTCATTGGCCCCGGCCTTACCAAGGCACTTGAATCAACTCCCCCGCTTCCGAAGGCGGCGCTTTCCGGGACGGAAAACCGTTAATTCCCGGGCGGATGCGGGTGGAGAGAAAAATTTTTGTCCGGTCCACACAGGTGGCGGGTATATCCTTTTGATGACAGAACTCTCTGACCATGAACTGCTTGCCCGCTTTGCCTCCCGGAGGGGGGAGAAAGCCTTCAGCGTTCTTGTGGACCGGTATCTTCCCGCCGTCCGGGAGGTGGCCCGGTCGCGGACGGGTGATGCCGACACGGCACGGGATCCGGCGCAGGAGGCGTTTGTGCTGCTGGCACGCCAGGCGGGACAGCTCCGGCCGGGCACCATTGTCACCGCCGCATCCGTGGCGGCGGTCTCGGGCACTGCCGCGGCAAGGCGGAGCGTTGGTGACGCGTCCGTTGTCCGGCCCTTCTCAATGAGGCCCGGCGCGCCGCCTATCGAAAAAATCAGGACAGCGGCCAAGGCCCCTTTTTCCCAGGATTCCCCATTCCGAATTCCTCTCATCCTTAAACCAATCCATGAAAATCAACCAATTCCTCCGTCATTTCACTTTTGATCCCCGGCGATGTCCGCAGCCATCCGCACCAATCACCCGACTGCTGGCCTTCGCGGTGCTCGCGGCCCTGCTGGCCCTTCCCGCTTTCGCGCAGGAGGCCAAAAAGCCGAACATTCTCGTGATTTTCGGCGATGACATCGGCCAGTCGAACATCAGCGCCTACACCCTGGGAATGATGGGCTACCGCACGCCCAATATTGACCGCATCGCCAGGGAGGGCATGATTTTCACGGACTATTATGCGGAACAGAGCTGCACGGCGGGGCGGTCCACCTTCATCACCGGTCAGGCCACGCTGCGCACGGGTCTGAGCAAAGTGGGCATTCCCGGCGCGACCGTCGGCCTCCAGAAAGCCGACGCCACCACGGCGGAACTGCTCAAGCCGCTGGGGTATGCGACCGGTCAGTTCGGAAAAAACCATCTTGGCGACAAGGACGAGTTTCTCCCCACCGCGCACGGTTTTGATGAATTTTACGGCAATCTCTACCACCTCAACGCCGAGGAGGAGCCCGAGCAGCGAACCTACCCCACGGAGCAGGAACTGCCCGGCTTTAAAAAGGCCTTCGGACCGCGCGGCGTCATTCATTCCTTCGCCGACGGCAAGGTCGAGGACACCGGCCCGCTGACGAAAAAGCGGATGGAGACCATTGATGACGAAACCTCCAGCGCGGCCATGGATTTCATGGAGCGCCAGACCAAAGCGGGCAAACCCTTCTTCTGCTGGATGAACAGCACGCGGATGCACTTCCGGACCCACGTGCGCGCCGAGCACCGCAGCAAGCCGGGCCTGACCTCCCTGATGGAATACGCCGACGGCATGATCGAGCACGACAACATGGTCGGCGCCATTCTGAAAAAGGTGGACGACCTCGGCATCGCCGACAACACCATCGTGCTCTACACGACGGACAACGGTCCCCACATGAACTCCTGGCCGGACGCCGCCATGACGCCCTTCCGCAGCGAGAAGAACAGCAACTGGGAGGGTGCCTTCCGCGTGCCCTGCATGATCCGCTGGCCCGGGAAAATCAAGTCCGGATCCGTCTCCAACGACATCGTCAGCGGTCTCGACTGGCTCCCCACGCTGGTTTCCGCCGCCGGGGATTCCGATGTGAAGGAGAAGCTTCTCAAGGGATACACGGTCGGCGGCAAGACCTTCAAAAACCATCTCGACGGCTACAACCTTCTTCCTTATCTCACCGGGAAGGAGGAGCGCAGCCCCCGCCGGGAGTTCTTTTACTTCAATGACGACGGCGACCTTGTCGGCATGCGCTATGAGAACTGGAAGATCGTCTTCGCGGAGCAGCGCATGCCCGGCACCATGGCCATCTGGGCGGAGCCTTTTGTGAGGCTGCGCATTCCCAAATTGTTTGACCTGCACTCCGATCCTTATGAGCGCGCGGACGTGACCTCGAACACCTACTACGACTGGTTTCTTTCCCAGCCGTATGTGATCTTTGTGTCGCAGGCGGCGGTGGAGAAATTCCTCGGGACCTTCAGGGAATATCCGCCCGCCCAGCGGCCGCAGAGCTTCAGCATCGATCAGATTATTGAACAGATGCGCAGGAGTATGGAGGGCATCAAGTAGCCGCCCTGTCCCCGGTGCTCCGCGCGCCCGGGACGCCCGCCCGGGACACCGTGACATCCGGTGTTTCCGCAGGAGGGAGGCATCACATTTTAAAGGCTTATACGAGTAATAATATTCACGGACAGCATTCAATGCCGCCCGCTTAAATCTATTTAAAGTATAATATGTTCAAAAATATAGTTTATCCATCGTTTGGTTGAAAAATATTTGTAATAAATTGGACAAACCTGTCCTTATATGTTTTAGGAAAAACAATGACACACCACTTGTGGCTCAAGCTTTTTGACCGGCGGTCCAAGGTAAACGCCGGAGCCGCTGGTCTTCATAATCCGCTGAAAATCATGACCTCCAGCGATATAACGAAAAATTCCGCATCCGGGGACACGCCGGTTTCCGGCCGCATAACAAAACAAAACAGAGGATTTCCGGGTTTCCGGAATCCTGGATTCCTGTCAGCTTTATCCGCCGCTTACTGCTGCCTGACTGTTCCAGGATATGCATTTCCGCCAGCGCCCTATTTTACGGTTTACGGTGATGTCCGGGACCAGTACGGGCTGCTGATCCCGGCGGGCAGCGCGGAGGTGGTGCTTCACAAAGGGGGTGTGGAGACGATGCGGACCCAGCTCACCGGCGCGGCGGGAACGGATTACAATTACCAGCTCCGCGTGAAATTCGACATGCTGCGGGAGCTGTCCGCCGCCTACAGCTCCAGGGCGCTGAGCGCCGGCACGGTGTTCACGCTGGCCGTCGAGAGCGGCGGGCAGGTGTTTTATCCCATTGAGATGGCGAGTCCGACGGCTGTGGGCGCGCCGGCGGAACGGCGCAGGCTGAATCTGACGCTGGGAGTGGACTCGGACGGCGACGGGCTGCCGGACGCGTGGGAGCATTCCCAGCTGCACCACGCGGGGATCATCCCCGGCGCCAGTGGCTGGGATCTTTCGCTGATCACCAGAGACGGTGATTTCGACAGGGATGGCGTGGGCAACTATGCGGAATATCTGGCCGGCACCTACGCGGCGGACGCCTCGTCCACACTGGATCTCAAAATCAGGGAAAAGCTGCCGGAGGCGGTGCGGCTCGAATTTTACGCCATCTACGGCAAATCCTACACCCTGCAGTCCTCCCCGGATCTGAAAACCTGGACGACCGTGAATTTTTCCCTGTCCGCGCCGGACGCGAACCCTCCGCCCACGCCGCATCCGCTGCTGGCGGCCGCCACCACGGGAGTGGTCAGCATTTACACCGCCGCGGGATCCGCGGCCACTTACTACCGCCTCAATATCCGATGAAATGTCTCCCTCTTGTCCTGCTGGCGGCGCTGCTGAGTCCAGGCATTGCCACGGCCCAGTGGATCACGCGCAATTATTCCCTGAAAGCCGGATGGAATGGCATCTGGATGGCCGGCGACGCCTCCTACACCACCGTTGCGGAGCTGTTCGCGGCCTATCCGGATGTGACGGAGGTCTGGCGCTGGAATCCCAACCCCGACCAGATTGAGTTCTCCCAGGCGCCCTCCGATCCCACCGTTTCCAGCGAGGAGTGGACGGTGTGGAAACGCAATGATCCTGGCGAGCGGATGCTCACCCGCATGGTGGGGAACTCATCCTATCTTATCCGGGCCACGCAGGGCTCGGCCCTGGGCATCAAGACCCGCGCGGTGCCCCCTTCGGCGACCTGGCTGATCTCCGGAGCGAATTTTCTCGGCTTCCCGGCGGCGGGCACCAGTGTCACCGCGCCCACCATCAGCAGCTATTTCTCCTCCTTTCCGGCGGCGTCCACCACGGTGCTCGCTCCCTCCACCAGGATTTACAAATACATCGGGGGCGAGCTGGGGCCGTCCAATCCCATCCAAGTCGCGCCAGGGACCGAACGGCTGGATCCGGGCACGGCTTACTGGTTCAATGTGGCCAAGGTGAGCAATTTCACGGCTCCCCTGGAGTATGAAGTGTCAAGTTCCGCCGGACTGGCCTTCGGGCGCACGGCCAACGTTATCACAGTCGGGGTCATGAACCGCTCGGCTTCCAGCATGCCTTTGACGGTTTCCCTGACCGACTCGGAAACCGCTCCCCCGGGACAGCCCGGTGTCACCGGCCCCGTGCCACTGACGCGCCGTGTCTTCAACAGCCAGACCAATGGCTACGATGAGACGCCTGTCAGTGACGGCTTCACGGTGACGGTGCCTGCGTCCGGACGGATGAATCTCGAATTCGGCATCAACCGGGAAAGCATGCCGAAAGTCTCCAGTAATTTCCACGCCTCGATTCTGCGACTGAAGGACACGGCGGGTCTGAGCGATGTGGCGCTGCCGGTGAGCGCCCAGCCCTCCACGCCGGCGGGACTCTGGATTTGTCAGGCGAATGTGTCCAATGTGGAGAACACCGTGCCGGGAACGTCCGGCAGCTCCACCGCCCAGCCCTTTCCGCTGCTTTTCCTCATCCATATGGACTCCACGGGAACGCCGAGGCTGCTGTCCCAGGTTTTCACGGGCCGCCTCACCACGGGGGGGAATCTGCCCGGCCTCTGCATCAGTGAGGATCTGGTCCAGCCCTGGGCCGCCTCCGGCATCAAACCGCAGCGCTATTTCTGCCCGCAGCTGCCGGCCGTGCCCTCCATCACCGGCACCGGGGATTTCACGGCGGGCACCACCAGCAACTGGACCATCACCGTTCCTTTTGACGACGCCACGAATCCTTTTGTCCACACCTATCACCCGGATCACGACAACATTTCGCCCGCCGGCACGCCGCTCGGAAATAAAGCGGAAAGCCACACCATCACCCGGCGCTGCGCGTTCACCTTCACGGCCGCGCCGCCGGCCGGAAATTCCGTGACGGGCTGGGGCTCCACCGTCCTCGGCGGCACCTACGCGGAGTCACTGGAGGGGCTCAACAGCAAGCCCCTCAATGTCTCCGGCACCTTTGTCATGTCCCGCATCTCCGACATCGCGGCGATTGATCTCACCCCTCCCTGAAATTTTTCCATTTTTCCATTTTGAAACACTCCGCCATTCCCAGTCACTCCATGAAAGCCAAGCTCATCACGCTGCTGCCCCCTCTGCTCGCCGCCTTTACCCTCCCCGCGCCCGCGCAGACCGCGCCCGGTCTCATGAGTTATCAGGCCCGCGTGACCGACGCCGCCGGCAGCCTGATCGGCAAGGACAGGCCGGAGAACCGGAGCGTCACCTTCAGCTTCTACTCGGACGCCTCCAGCACCGACATCACCAAACTGCTGTATACGGAGACGCAGACGGTCACGATTTCCGGCGGGGAGTTCAGCGTGCTCATCGGCAACGGGACCGGCGTGCCGGGCAAACCCGGGCCCAGCCTGCCGTCCGCCCCGGTGAGGAAACTGGACGCGGCGCTCAACGCCACCGTTTATGAGGCGGTCTTCCTTGGCATCACCGTGGATGACGGCGTGCCCGCCACGGTGGACGCGGAGATTTCCCCCCGCCAGCAGCTGGTCAGCGGGGCTTTCGCCATGCGCGCGAAAGTGGCGGAAAGCGTGAAAAACCAGTCCGTGACCACGGACATGATCGGGCCCAACGCGGTGACCCTCAACCAGCTCGGCACCAACGCCGTGAACAGCGGCAAAATCGTTGACGGGAGTATTGCGGGCGCCGACATCAGCAATAACACCATCACCTTCTCCAAGCTGGACGCCAACACGGTCGGGGTCTGGACACCGGCAGGCAACAATGTCTACCGCAACGGGAACATCGGCATCGGTGAGAGCAATCCCGGATTTCCCCTGAACTTCGGATCCGTGTACGGCGACAAAATCTCACTCTACGGAAATTCCGGCAGTCATTATGGGCTGGGCATCCAGAACGGGCTGATGAGGATACACACCGATGCCGCGTCCTCGAATATTTCCTTCGGCTACGGCTCGGGAGGGCAGGGGGCGGAAACCATGCGCATGACGGGCACGGGCAATTTCGGCATCGGCACCACCAACCCCTCCGCCAAACTGGACATCCTCGGAGCCGTGAAGCTGGATGGCACCGCAGGCCGGAACTATTTCAAGGACAGCGGCAAATTCGACGGTCCCGGTCTGCGCGTCGGAGAAATCTGGAACATGTATGGCGTTTACGCCGAGACCGGCGCGGGCGCGCTCGGCGGGTTTGCCGGGGCCAGCCTGCAGAACAACGGACTGTTTGTGGACCCCTCCCGCAATGTGGGCATAGGGACCACTTCCCCGGTGAGCCGACTGAACCTGTCCGAGGACATCGGCACGATAGCGTCCGCCAGCCAGGGCACACTGATACTGGATCACGGGAACAGCGGCGGCGGCAGCAGCATCGTCTTCCGCAGCGCCGTCAACCGTGGCAGTGACTACGCCTACATTCAGTACCAGGACGACTCCTCAATCGGCGGCAAAGGGGAAAAATCACGTCTCATCATCAGCACGCAGAACGATGCCGATGATGATATTCTCCTGTCCCCGGGCGGGAATGTTGGCGTCAAAACCACGGACACCGCCTTCGGAATCCTGAACGTCGGTGGCAATGCGGGACAGGAGGGAATAATCACCTCTGTTGGCTCCCGGAACTCCAAGCCAGGATATGCCCGGATGTACTATTCAGCGGGGGGCATTCATTTTGACGTCAAAAACACCACAAACAACGACGGAGACTGGAAGGGCTTCAAATACGATGGGGACAGCAATATCGATTATACTTCCGACCGCCGCCTCAAGAAGGACATCATCGACGCCGAGCCCATGCTGGAGCGCCTGATGCGGCTCCCCTTCCGCAGGTTCCGCTGGAAGGATTCCACCAACCCTGATGAAAAGCACGAGTTCGGAGTCATCGCCCAGGAGGTGGATCCCCTCTTTCCGGATATCGTCGGCAAGGAGGAGGGCGGCATGATGACTGTGGGTTACACCACCTTCGCGACCATCGCCTGCAAAGCGCTCCAGGAACTGAAAATTGAAACCGACACCGCTGTGGGCTCCCTGACCCGGGAAGTAAGCGACGTGCGTGAGCAACTGGCCGAAAAGGACCAGAAAATCGCGGATCTGGAAGCCCGTCTGAGCGCTCTGGAAAAGCTGATCACGCAGGCCCGCTGATGACCGGCTGCCCCACCTGACAAGTGTTTTCACTCCTATTTCCCATGAAACGGACCCCTCGCGTTCCGAGAACAAAGTCCTGGAGGCTCCAGCCTCCGGCGCTGCTGTTATTTCTGCTGGCCGGTCTCGCCCTGTCGTCCCCGCTGCGGGCGCAGTATGAGATCAAAAGCGGCGTTTTTAACCGGCTCAGCCAGCGTGTGCCCGTGAACAACACCGGCCACACCGCGCCCGTGGGCCCGGCAGGCAGTCCTGAGGGCGAACCCACGATCACGCCTCAGTATTCCAATGTGGTCGAAGGCTCCGGCGCGGCCGGTCCCATCCCCGCGGGATATCCCAAAAGCGTGACCGCCGGGACCGGGGTCATTCTGCAGATGGCCAGCATAGGCACCTCCTTCGCTTCGGGAGTCCCGCGTTACTTTTTCGGCGACGAAATCACTCCTCCAACCGCCATCACCAGCACGTCCGGCGTGCGGACCCCCCTTGCGGATCCCGCGGCCTACTGGCATGCCGAACCCGTCCAGCCCGGGGAAATTCTGGTCAATCCCGACGCCACCACGCCGGTGGATTACAGGACGGGACTGCCCATCCACGTTCCCGAGCTGCCGGCGGGGGAGCTGCCCGCGTATTACTACAGCCCGCACGCGCGGAGGGTCTTCGCCAACACCCCGGGCAATGTGGAGGTCGTCTGGCGCTCCAGCGTTCCGGAAGGCGCGAACGGCGGGAAGTATCTTTTTTACACGGAGAGCTTCACGGTCTCCTCGGCGACGAACACGCCCGTCCGCTCCCTGTTCTGGACGGAAAAAAGCTTCAACGGCCCGCGCGTGGCCATCCCGTCCGGCCGCATTGTCACCGTCAATCCGGTTTACAGCAATGTCTTCCCCGCGACGGTCCCCGCGGAGTATGTGGTGACCGGCGCCTCCGCCGCCGATCCCAACGCCGACGCCACAAAAGTCCTGCGCACGCTCTGGTATGAGAAAACCAACGGCGTCGGGGAGCTGCACGCCTACAATCAGCAGGGGCGTATCCTGGTGGAATATCTTGGCGACCTGCGGGCCGACAACAGTCACGAGTTTCTTGGCGCGGACATCGTCAGTGTGCAGCAGTCCCTCAAGCCGCAGACCATCACCGTGAAGCTGGGCCAGGAAATCCGGCCCAGTCCGGATGAGAACCTTCTGGCCGCGCCCGTCACCACCAGCAGCACGGCCGGTCAGACCTCCTACTATGGTTCAAATCCGAAACCTGATGGATCGCTCGGTTATTACGCGGAGCGGGAGAACGACGTTGAGGACCGCGTCGTGTTTTACTGGCTGGAGCCCGGGGACGCCGCCATCCCGGAGACCACCGGCACCGCGCCGGGACTGTCGGTCAGCTGGCCGAAATATCTTAACAAGTATCTGCATGTCTGGCCCTCGACCTCTGAATTCGTCCAGTCCACCGTGGGGCATGGCGGCAGCTCCGTGGCCAGCGGCACGGGTCTGCGGTTTGAGGACGGGAAAATTCCGCAGCTCATCTACCAGGACTCCGCCGCCGGGGAGGCGGTCATCGACAACGTCACCCAGCGTTTCATCGTCAATCTGGGAATCAGCGCGGATCAGGAAAACCGTGCGCTGCTGAAATTCAGCGGCGCCAACGGCGGCGTCTGGTATGTGCCGGTGATGACCCAGTCGGAGGACCGCATCGGGTATGAGGAGGGCGATGGAGGACCTGCGGTCACGGGCACGGTTTACGTCGGCGACCGCATCCGGCCCCCCTCCCCGGACTACGTCCCCGCAGCCTATATTGCGGGCGGCACGTCCTATTGGCCGGCCGCCTACATCGACCCGTTCGCCAATGGCGTGGACGCCGCGCTGCGGGGAACCATCATCCCGGTGAACGCTCTCCCGGGCGACCGCAATCCGCTGACTCTCTGGTGGTTCAAAAAAGTCCCGGCCAGGTCGGCCGAGTTCACGGACTTTTACACCGCCGCGAAAATAGGCCGCTACAACGTGGCCTACCGCTCCTCCAGCGCGGTGACCGCCGAGGATTTCAACAATGAGGCCACCGGCTGGTCCGACAACACGACCACCGCCACCAGTGTCTCCAACGACCCGGCGGGCAAATTCCTCGGACCGTTCGCCAGCTCCGCCGGCACCGTCACGCGGAAAACTTTCCCCTTGCCGGCCAACCCCGGAAACAGCGCCGAGCTGTCGTTCAGGCTTTACCGCCTCGACTCGTGGGATGGCGAGTTCCTGAAAGTGACCGTGGATGGAAACACCCTGATCACCCAGCCCCTGACCACGGCGGAGGTGAAGACGCCCGCCTCGGGCTCCATGACGGTGGGGAACATCATTTACACCTGGGCTCTCACGCCCGTGCCTGGAGGTTTCGTCAATTTTTACGGTGATCCCCTCCCTGACCAGAAGTTTCAGGTCCATCTGATCATCACCCCCACGAACGGGACAGAACTGAGCGCCGTGACCCTCGGACTGTCCTCCACGCTGGATTCGGGCGCTGCGGATGAAGGCTACGGGATGGACGATCTTTCTGTCGGTCTGTCACTGCCGCAGATCGTCCTCGCGTCCAATCAGGGCACCGGCACTCTGTCCACCGCCGTCAGCAACGGCGCGGTCTACAATCAGCCGGACCCGGCAAAACCGGGCTACAATCCCAACGAGGAGCATGCCCTCATGCTCGGCGGCCGGGCTTATGCCCTGCGGGACGATCTGAACATCCGCAAGGCCGACGCCACTTTCAGCTCGCTGCCGCGCGTGCTCATCCAGCACACGGATCCCTCCGACGGCCTGCCGTCCATGGCGGTGTATGAGGTGCTGCGGGAGAGCCCGGTTTACAGATTCTCCTACAACGTCACCGCCGCCACCATCCTCAGCGCCCCCATGCCGCTGCCGCTGATGCCGCTGCCGCTGGATTCCAACGGGGCGGTCAAAAACACGGAGGTCACCGCCCTGTCCGCCGACCCCGCGACCGACCCCGGAGCCGCCATCGCCTACGATTACTATCAGAAGTTCACCTTCAAGGACCGCAAGGGATACGACTGGGTTTACCGGGGGCCGCACGACCACGGATCACCCTCGCTGGGCATGCAGTTCTACTACACCATGCGGCCGGATTTTGTCTTTCCGGACAAGGCCGCGCAGCCGGCGGCCGGCACTCCGCTCCCGTTCCTGCGGGTGAGGAATAACGACGGCACGTACGAGGGGGATTCCGTCGGCGGCACGCCGCTGACCGTCCAGTATTTCCCTGTCTGGCCGGAAAGCCCGCCGCTGCTCAGCGTGGGCGAAACCCTGGCGCTGCCGAAAAACGGCCTGCCCGCCGTCCGCGGCCAGACCAGCGCCCGGGTGCTCTACCAGCAGTCCATCGCCAACACCGGCACGGCCACTCCCAGTGTCACCCTGCACGACGCCACCCGCGCGAAATCCATCCTGCTCAACAGCACCGCCGTCGGTCTGAGCAAGCTGCCCGTTTCCCTCAAAACCACGGCGCAGAACGGAAAGACCTATTTCCAGCTGGCCCAGCCGCATCTGCAGCAGCGCTTCTATTTTGATCCGCTCCTCGGCGACATCGGGGGTCTGGCGCTCATCGGGGAGTTTGTGGATGAGATCGCCGGCGAGGACTATTTCAATCTGAATGTGCTCAGCGGCGACGACGCCTCCGCGCTGAAAGGCCTGGTGGACGTGTCCGATCCCGACCGCTCCAAATGGAATGCGGCCGTGGAGGCGCTCTCCACCACGGTCGAGACCTTCAAGGAGAACCCCTCCTCCCGGGGCACCTACATCGTGGACAGCACCAAGTCCGTCAACGTGGGCAGCCGGGATCCCGCCGTGATCAGCTACTCCGACACGGCGGTGGACAGCTACGCGCTGACCGCGCGGGGCAAGGGCAGCGGTTTTGTGACCCTGCTCTTCGGTGACGGCGTGGCCTTCACTCCCCAGGGGGAACCCGTGGCCATGGAGATCATCAGAGTCCAGGACCAGCTCTACAAAGGCGACCTGAAGAAGGTTTCCGCCTCCAATCCCCTGGATGAGCAGACCTCCCTGCGGCACAGCGGCGATTTCGCGGCGCATCCGGAGGACTATGACTTCGAATGGCGCTACGCGCTTCCCATCGACGGCATGGCTCCGGGCATCTACAACAACAGCATGCAGCGCGTGCTGGGCACCCCCGCCACCAGCGACTGGTACCTCCTGGCCAATCCCCAGGCCGCGCCGCCATCGGTTCTGCCTTACGTCACCAAGGTGTCGCTGGAAAAATCCATCCTCGTGAATGACGCCTCCCACGTCGAGGGTTCCGGGCAGCCTGGGCAGATCCTGAAAAGCGCCGCCGGTTTAAACTTCGATTCCGCCGTGGCCACCCAGATCGTCTTCAGCACGAAACTCGGTGTCAGTGAGGGACTGGTGCTCTATGTGAACGGAGTGCCCGCGCTGGCCTATCAGATACCGCCCGGAGCTCCCGTGCCCGGCAATCTCACCCCGCAGTCCGCCCGCTCGGGTCTCGCGGACGACGGGCTGCCGTATCAGTTCAAAATCGATCCCGCGTTCTTCCAAAAAGGCGCCAACCAGCTGGAGGTCGCGCTTTACTCCTCCCAGCCGAAAAACGGCGCTCCCACCGCGGTGGACTTCCGCGTCCACACGCCGCTGCGGACGGATCTGGTGCTGGCGCCCGGCTCCAGCTGGCAGACGCCCAACGGGCCCCTGACCAACACCGTGACCATCGGCGGCTCCGCCGGGTCCGCCCTCGGGGATCCCCTGTTGGTGTTCTCGGACACGTATTTCACCATGCGCTACAAGGGCAAGGCCTCCGCCGGTCTTGTGACCGGTGAGGCTTACAGCGACTGGATGCAGCCCGTCCTGGTGGAAAGCTGGGTCAAACGCGTGCTCGACGGCATCAATCCCTTCAACCAGCGGCAGACGGATCTCTACAACAATCCCATCAGCACCAGTGTCAGCATTCTCTCCCAGGCGGGAACCCGCTGGGAGGGCGATGTCGCGCTGAATCTGGAGAACATTGATGACTTCGGCCTGATCGAGATTTACGAGACGGTGCTCAACCGGGTGAAAAACCAGAGCATCGACATGACGCCGCCGGTCACCACGGACTCGGTCAACAGCACGCTGCTGCTGGCCGCCGGGTATCTGAACGATCTTTACATGACCCTCGGAAACGAGGCCTGGGACGACGCTCAGAATCCCACCCTCCTCGTGGATGCCGGCGCCGGCGATGACGATATCAGCTCCGCGCGGTTCTCGTTCGAGGGACAGACCGCCAGTATGATGGACGAGACCCTCGACCTGCTGCGCGGACGCGACGACTTTGTCAGCCCCGGCGTGAGCACCGCCCCCGCCTACAACCGGCTCTACTGGAACTACATCAACGGCATCAACTCCGGCGAGTCCATCTACGCCGTGAATTACAATATCACGGAGAAGGCCGGTTCGGCGAATGCCGACGGCGTGATCGACGCGGCGGATGCCCAGGCCATGTTCCCTCAGGGGCATGGCGACGCCTACGGCCACTATCTCACGGCGCTCACGGGATATTACAAACTGCTCACCGCCGGCGGATTCGAGTGGAAACCGAGTTCGGAAACCGTGGATGTGCTCGGCCAGTCCGTGCAGGTGGACTACAAGGACGAGCGGAAATTCGCCGCCGCCGCCGCCGCCGTGGCCCGCACCGGAGTGGATATCATCGACTTCACCGCGCGGAGCCGCCACGACGACAGCGGGGATCAGGGCTGGAAAAACAAACACGACGGCAAACGCAATTCCAGCACCGGACTCACCCGCTACTGGGGCACGGACGAGTGGTCGTCACGGGTTTTCCAGGGAGCCTATTACCACTGGGTCAGCGCCAACGCCATGCTCCCGCCCGTGGACACGGAGCACGAGGGCATTCAGAAAATCGACCGCACCACGGTGCCGGAACTCGGCGAACTCGTGACCAGCGCGGCCAGGGTGGCATCACTCTCCCTGGGCGAGCAGGGGCATCTCAACCCTCTCGGTCTCGCGGCGGACTCCATGACCTTCGACATTTCGCCCACGGAGATGGCGGCCGGCAAATCGCATTTCGAGCAGATCCACGCCCGCGCCAGCAGAGCCGCGCTCAACGCCAGAAACGCGTTCCGTCAGGCCGGGAAAATGAACCGCATGCTGCGCCGGCAGAACAACAGCGAGGATGACTACAACGAGGCCGTTCAGCGTCAGGAGGCCGCTTATCAGTATCAGCTGATCACCCTCTTCGGAACCCCCTACGCCGGGGACATCGGCCCGGGCAAACTCTACGCCCAGGGCTACACCGGACCGGATCTCTATCATTCCAATTTCATTGACCGGCCATCCCCTCTCGTGGACACCAGCACGGACGTCCCGGTCGAGTTCCGCGAGCCCGTGGATGTCACGGACTTTGATAAGAACACGTCCCTGGAGGAGGTTTACGACCGTCTCCACGATGAGACAAAATACACCACCAGAACGTATCGCATCTCCCCCTACAGCCTCGCTCAGTTCTCCGGCACCGAATGGGGCAAACGCGGGCAGGCGGGCCAGATCCAGGCGGCGCTGCTGGCGTGCTATCAGGCCCAGGTGAATCTGAGGGACTCCCACAACACCTTCACCAACCTGAACTACCGCTTTGAGCGCGATCACCAGCTCTTCACAGAACTCGCCGAGAGTTATGACGAACAAAATGAGCAGTCCAACGAGCAGACCGAGGAGGCCTCCACCAAGGCCAGAGCCGCCATCGCTCTGAGCCAGATCGCCGCCACCGGGGATCTCGTCGCGGACTTGGCCAAAGGGATGGCGAAAGCCTTCGCGGAAGGCACGCCGAAGGAAGTGGGGCTGGCCAACGATGTGAGCTTCGTCCCGCGCGGCCTCGTCTACATCGGGGGCGCCTATAGCGTCTTCGGCATAAAGATGGGGGCTCTGGCCCTCGAGTCCGGGGCCAAGTCGCTTGAGGAGCGGGCGGCGGATCTGCGGGCGCAATCCGGCCTCTATTTTAACAATTTCCTGATCGACAAGATGCAGAAACAGCAGGTCGTCGAGTTCGAGCGGCTCTACGACGAGGTGATCGCCATGGCCTTCGAAATGACGCGCCGCCTCTCGGAACTGCAGGCCGCCACGGAGCAGGTGTCCAGACTCTACGCCGAAGCCAATCACGTGCTCTCGGAGCGCGAGATCTTCCGCCAGCGGGCGGCCGGGATCATCCAGGGCCACCGCACCCGGGACCTCGTCTACCGGAATCTCCGCAATGAGGAGCTCTCGCAGTACAAGGGTCTCTTTGATCTCGCGCAGACCTACGCCTACCTCACGGCCAAAGCCTACGATTACGAGACCGGGCTGCTCGACTCCGAGCAGGGGAAGGATTACATCAACAGCATCATCGGCACCTATTCCATCGGCAACTGGAACGGGGAGGCTCCCGTGAATTCGGGAGCGGGCGACTCCGGCCTGGCCGCCGCTCTGGGCGGGCTGCGGGATGACTGGGAGGTCGTGAAAGGGCGTCTCGGCATCAACAATCCGGACCGCAACGGCACCGTCTTCTCGCTGCGTCAGGAACTCTTCCGCATCCGCTCCGACCAGTCCACGGCCGACGACGATCTGTTGTGGAAACAGGTTCTCCAGCAGCACATCATGAGCAACGTGCTCAACGATCCGGATGTCGCCATCCATGCCAACAGCATCCGCAAACCCGACGGTTCCGCCGTGCCGGGGCTGGTGCTTTCCTTCTCCACCACCATCGATCCGGGCCTGAATTTCTTCGGCTGGCCGCTGGCGGCGGGCGATCACGCCTTTTCCCAGTCCAGTTACGCCACCAAGATCTTCTCCTCCGGGCTCGTCTTCGCGGGTTACGTCGGCATGGATCCCTACGCCATCGGCACTCCCGGCGCGGGCGGTCCCGCCAGTTCGGCGCCCAATGCGCTGAGCGCCACCCCCTACGCCTATCTGATCCCCGCCGGGGTGGACAGCATGCGCGCGCCGCCACTGGGCGACAACCATATCGTGCGCGGCTGGACAGTGAAGGACCAGGCGATTCCCCTTCCTCTGAATCTGGGAGCCAGCCGGTTCTCGGCCACCGAGTTCTTCACTCCATCGGGCAGCATCAACGAGCAGCTGTGGATTCCCCGGAAACATCCCGCCTTCCGGGCGGTGGATGATCCCGCCTACTTCTACAGCTCCATGCCGGCCGAGTTCACCAATTCCCGGCTCATCGGGCGCAGCGTCTGGAACAGCCAGTGGAAGATCGTCATTCCCGCCTACACCCTGCTCAATGACGAGCAGAAGGCTCTGGACCGGTTCACGCAAAGCGTCAGGGACATCAAGCTCTTCCTGCGCACCTACTCCAACTCCGGAAACTGAGCGGGCGATCCCATGACCCGGAGAAATGCAATATGGCTGGGCGCGGCGGCGCTGGTTGTGACCGGCATGGCGGTGGCGGGCTGGTGGGTGCACCATTCCCGCAACCCGGTCGGCCGTCCGTCCCCTCCGGTCACTCTCAGCGCCGCCGATGCCGCCGCCGGAGCCTCTGTCACCACCAGCACGGATCCGGTGAAGGTGTTTCAGATGGCCTTCTGGCGGCGCCCGGCGGAAGGCGACCTCATCCTGAATGCCGAGCGGCGTGAATGGACCACGGCGGCGGACGGTGTCAGGAAGTGGCAGTGGTTCCTCGCCGTCAAAACGGGGCCCGCTTTAAAATCCTGGCTCGCCCGCAATCCTTTTGCTTTGAGTGAGCCGCCCGCCACCAGCGCCCCCGGGCTGCTGGCGGCGGCGTTCCCGTCCCCTTATCCGCCCCCGGACTGGTTTCCCCGGGAAACCGGGGGCCTCCGGATTCAAAAACACCGCGCCGGCCCCCTGATGCTGCTTTTTTCCGCCGACGGATCAACGGTCTACGCCGCTGACGCCGGCGGCGGTTTCACGCCCGCACCGGTCCACGGGCGTTCAGGAGACTTTCCCGGCAACTGACGAACGGGTGCCTGGTGGGGGCGTCACAGGAAAGGGAAATAAAGGGCGCGCCAGGCTGCTGTCCCCCCGGAAAAACGGTCCGGAGCCTTCAGCGGGATCCCCGGCGCGTGGTTTATCCGTTTCCTGTGATCCGTCCGGATTCATGGCTCCATCCGGTGGAGTCCCTGCTCCATAAACACTCCGCAGGCAGCAGCAAAATCCCCTTTTAAAGGCCTCCGGAAAAATTATTCATATTTATATCGTTCATAATCAACATGTTGCGATGCTATGAAAATTCCTGGCACGCCACGGGCTTTACTTTGATCCCGTTCCCGGAAACCGCCAGTCGCGGCGGACGGGACCAACATAACCCTTCCAACACCAACCGCCCGCGAGGGCACCAAAAATATGGCCGAAACACTGACCCGCACCGAGATCGAGGAAATCGTCATCAGCAACGCCGCCAAACACGCGGAATACCGTGAGGCGCTGCTCAAGGACCCTAAAAAGGTCATCGAGACCCAGCTCAACAACAAGCTTCCCGAGGGACTGGATGTCAAAGTGGTCCAGGAGACCGGCGACACCATCTACCTGCGCCTGCCGCACGTGATCACGGAGGGCTCCGAGCTCTCCGACTCCGACCTGGAGCAGGTGGCCGGCGGCAAGGACGACTCCGACAGCGGCAACACGACCTACACCTGCAACAACGCCACCGGCGGCTTCAACACCCGCAACGAGTTCAGCAGCGAGGTCTCCCTCCTCTGAGCGCCCCCCTCCTTTCCTCCGCCGCCGCATTCCCCCCTGCGGCGGCGGGGAAAGGCCTCCCCGGGCACCGGCGCGGGCCGGCTGGCTCCGAGGAGAATCCCGGGGCCGCTCACCGGCACGGGACGAAGCATTCAGGCCGTGCGACTTCCCGGAGGCTTTTCCAAAACACCCGGGAATTTCCAGTTCCATTCCCAGCAGGCACCCAATTGGGATTCTTATTTAATAAGTGCACTAACGGTTCCGTTGCCGCTCGAATCCCGGTTTGCGGTTCAGTCCGGGATCTGAAAAGTGTTCCCGTGCCGCCAGGCGTCGGCGCCGGGCTGGACAGCGGGGGGCGCGAGGCCGGCGCGGCTGGCTTTTTTGGCGGAGGTGTCGGTGCCCAGCAGACGGTCGCGCTCCAGAACCAGGGCTTCTTTTCCCTGCCCGTCCTCCGTGAAGCCCATCATCAGCTTGGGCGTGCCCAGCGGCAGGGCGTCGCCGCGGTCCACCTGCCAGGTGTGCCAGGTTTTGCCGTAGGTGCTGACCAGTTTTTTCATCACCTCCTTCTCGGCCACCTCCGGAACTCCGGGGGCGATGAGCTGGCCGGAGAGGACCTCATATTTGTGACTGTGCCAGTATTTTTTCTCGTCCCCGGGAAGGGTTTTGAAGGTCTTTTCGCTGATGATGTATTCGATGCCGATCAGCTTGGCGTCCTTTTTATCGGAATCGTAAATCACGCACTGGAGAAACTCGTCATTGAGGTGCGAGCAGTAATGATGCGCCCGCAGCTGGCGGTCCATGTTTCCGTTATAAAAGTGGAAGCCGCAGACATGCTGGTGGATGGCGTTGATGGGTGCTTCCGCCTGCAAAGCCTCCGCGCCGGCGGCGAGGATGTGGGTTTTCCCCTCCACCGCCTTTCCCGGAGGCGGCGGACCCTGCGAGTGGCTTTCGCTCTTCCGGCAGGCGGCGGGCCCGGAGAACAGCAGCGCGGCAAAAGCGGCGGCAGTAGTGGAAACGGTGACGGGTTTCATGCGGCGGCGGGACAGAGGGTTAACCGCTGTTGGAACGGTGCCTGGAGGCGGATGGGACGCATTCAGGAAACCGCGGCGTTTTCAAAATCCCCGCGATGCAGGGTTCTTTTCTCCGGAGGGCTTTCCTCGTAAAACTTCAGGTTCAGACGGGCCTGGGCTTCCTCTGTCAGGAGACGCCTGGCCATGACCAGAGCTTTGTTGACCGCGCCGGGCACCACAAAAAGCTTCTCCTCCATGACGCCCTCGTAACCCGCTTTGGCCACGTCCTGCGGGGCCATGACTTTGGCCTGCTGAAAGCCACGGACGTTTTCCATGCCCGCTTTTGGGAAAAAGTCGGTGTCGGTGGGGCCGGGGCACAGAGCGGTGACCGTGACGCCGCTGCCCTCCAGCTCAATGGCCAGAGCCTCGCTCCACGAAAGGATAAAGGCTTTGGTGGAATGGTAGACATTCAGCAAAGGTCCAGGCTCAAATCCGGCGACCGAAGCCGTGTTCAGAATCCTGCCGGATCCGCGGGAGAGCATGGGCGGCAGGAGCAGCTTGGTGAGACGGAGCACCGCTTCAATATTCAGCCGGATCATCGAGAGATCATCCTCAATGGAAATTTCCCAGGTTTTGCCTCTTCGGCCGTGGCCCGCATTGTTGACAAGATGATCCACGGTCAGGCCCTCATCCTGAATATGCGCCGCGATGCGCGCCGCCGCCTGCGGATCCTCAAGATTTTCGGGAAGGGTGTGAACCTCAATGCCATGCCGGACGCGCAGATCCCCGGCCAGCGCCGTCAGTTCCGTGGCGTCGGGCGCGGTCAGAATCAGATGGTGGCGGTGCGCGGCGAATTCACGCGCGAGGTGGAGGCCGATGCCGCTGCTGGCGCCGGTGATCAGGGTGAAAGTTTTCATGTTTTGTCAGGGGATCGGAGCTTGGGATTTATGAGTCAGGGGTGCGGGAGAAAGTTTCCTTCGTGGACGAGGCGTTGATTTCCCGGACGCCGAGGGAGGCCAGGAGAACCTTCAGGGTCACGGCCTCATTCCCTTTGGTGATGGCGGCGCTGCCATCCGCGAAATCCGCGCGGAGCGAGGGAAATTTGGTTTCCAGTCCGTCCACTCCAAGTCCTGGCATGTGGAATTCGAAAGCGATCACATCGCTGACCTCGCGGGTGGTGGTGCCGATTTTAACCGGGTTCATGGCGTCGAATGGTTGAGTTTCCAGGCTTCCGGGAATCAGAACAGCGGGGATTCAGGCAACGGCCAATTTTTCCCCGGGTTTGATGACGACCTTGATGCAGCCGTCCGACTTGGTGCGGAATTTCTCGTAAGCCGCCGGAGCCTCCTCCAAGGGAATGCGGTGGGTGATGACGAAAGAGGGATCGATTTCCCCTTTCTCAATTTTCTCCAGCAGGGGAGCCAGATAACGCTGCACGTGCGTCTGGCCGGTCTTCAGCGTGAGGCCTTTGTTCACCAGGGCTCCAAAGGGAATTTTGTCCAGCAGACCGATGTAAACGCCGGGCACGGAAAGGGTGCCGGCCTTGCGGCAGGCCATGATCGCCTGACGCAGCACATGCGGCCGGTCCATCGAGAGATGCAGGGCCTGTTTGGCGCGGTCCACCACGGCGTCGAGGGATCCGGAGCCGTGGGCTTCCGCGCCGACAGCGTCGATACAGCGGTCCGGGCCGCGGCCGCCGGTCATTTCGATGAGACGGTCGTGGATGGGCTCCTCGTCGAAATTAAGCACTTCCGCCTTGCCATGCTTCCGGGCCATCTCCAGCCGCTCCGGCACGCGGTCGATGGCGATCACCCGGCCCGCGCCGAACATCCACGCGCACTGGATGGTGAACTGGCCGACCGGCCCGCAGCCCCAGACGGCCACCGTGTCGCCGGGCTCAATGCCCGCGTTTTCGGCGGCCATGTAACCCGTGGGGAAAATGTCGGAGAGGAAAACGACCTGCTCGTCCGTCAGGCTGGATTCGATTTTGATCGGTCCCACATCCGCATGGGGCACTCTCAAATATTCCGCCTGCCCGCCGGGATACCGCCCCAGCATGCCGGAATAACCAAAAAGCCCGGCCGGTGCATGGCCCATGGCCGGACGGGCGAGGTCGGCTCCGGGATTGGTGGTGTCACAGCAGGAGAAGAGGGATTTTTGACAGAAAAAGCAGCAGCCGCAGGCGATCACAAAGGGCACCACCACGCGGTCCCCATTGCGGAATTTCTTCACATCCTTTCCGCAGGCGACCACAATTCCCATGGGCTCGTGGCCGATGATGTCGCCCGCCTCCATCGTCGGCATGAGGCCGTCGTAAAGATGGAGATCAGAGCCGCAGATGCCGCTCGCGGTGACTTGAATGATGATGTCTTTGGGATCGAGAATCGTGGGGTCGGGGACGGTGTCCACGCGCACATCGCCTTTGCCATGCCAGCATACCGCTTTCATAAATTTGTGGTTGAGGGGTTGAAGGGAAATTGGAGGGGAGTCAGAAAATTGCGCGGGTTCAGGCCCGGACCGCGCTGAGGTGGTCGTCGAGCCAATTGGACGTCAGGGTGGCGACTTCCTCCCAGTTGGGCTCGCCGCAGATGAAGTGGCCGCAGCCCGAGAATTCCCGGTATTCGGAATGCGAGCGCTGGTCGGTGTAGGCCTCCGCGTTCCGCGCCACCAGGGTGTTGGGGATGATCCGGTCCTCCGCCGCGCCGATGAGGAGCAGGGGATTATGCGGTTTCTCCACATCCACCTTGCCCTCCTCTCCCAGAATGTCCCGCAGCACTGGCGGCTCTCGGACAGGGCATAGGTTTCAAAAGCCGTGCGGCTGGCGGCGGCGGACAGCTGATTGCCGAAATTTTCCCGGAACCTCTCCTCCGTCATTTCGTAAGGCTCATCACCGGCGAAGGGATTGGTGATGGAGGCGCTGTTGCGCAGGAATCCCCAGTCCAGGGAGAGCATGGCATTGGGAGCCACGGAGCAGATCCCCACGCCCAGACGCACCAGACCGTCCGCCATGAGCTTCTGCATGATCAGGCCGCCGAGGGAGTGGCCGATCACAATCGCCCCCTCTCCCGTGTTTCCGGCCCGCAGCAGATTTTTGTAATGCGTGTAAACCGTCCGCAGCTCCAGACGGCCCAGACCTTCCGGCGGACGGGCGCGGAGCTCCGCGGGCTCGCCCTCATGCAGAGGCCAGGCGGGGGCCTCACAAACATATCCTTGTTCCTCAAAGCGGGAGACCCAGGCCTCCCAGCATTTGGGATTCAGGAACATACCGTGGATGAAAATCAGTCGGGGTTTCATGCTGCGGCCCTCTCCGCCAAATGTGTGCCAGCATGGAGAAAGGGAGTTTATCCCGCCTCACCCGGGAGAACCCGTGCTCCGGAATGCGCGCTCCTGAACCAGAGGCCGCGCAAAATGCCCGGGTGCGGACGGCTTTAAAAGCAAATTGCCTTTTCCTGCCGGAAGCGCATTCCCTGTTTATCGGGAAAAGTCAGGGAAAGGCTGGCGGCACAGTCCATGCAGAGAAGCGCCCGCATGAAAATCACCACGCTTCAGGATTTGTATGTGCATGAGCTTCAGGACCTTCACAGCGCTGAAAAACAGCTGGTGAAGGCTCTTCCCAAAATGGCCGCCGCCGCCCGGTCGCAGGATTTGAAGGCCGCTTTTGAGTCCCATCTGCTGGAGACGAAGGAACATGTGAACCGGCTGGAAAGGCTCCTGGCGCTGGAGGGCGCGGGAGCGGACGGCCCTTCCTGCAAAGCCATGAAGGGTCTGGTGGCTGAGGGCGAAGCGCTGATCGCGGAGACGGCGGACCCCGAAGTGGGGGATGCCGGGCTGATCGGAGCCGCTCAGAAAGTGGAGCACTATGAAATGGCGGGATACGGCACCGTGAGGAATTATGCCCGCATCCTGGGCAAGGACGAGGCTGCGGCCGTTCTTCAGACCACCCTGGACGAGGAGGGGGCAGCGGATAAAAAGCTCACCGGGCTGGCCGTGTCGGCCATCAATTCTGAAGCCGCGGGGCAGGCTGCCCCGGACGACGGGTCGGACTCACTGGTCTCCGATGACTCCAGGAAAACGGCGCATACCAAGTATTCGAGCCTCAAAGGAAAACGCGTGCTGGTGACCGGCGGCACCACCGGACTCGGCCGGGCCATTGCCCTGCGGCTCTCCGCGGAAGGCGCGCGGGTTCTGATTTTCGGGCGGCACCAGGCGGAGCTGGACGACGCGTTGAAAGATATCCGGAAAAATGATCCCCAAGCCATCGGCATGCTCGCCGACTCCAGCAAAGCGGAGGACCTGGAGAAAGTTTTTGAGACCGTGAAAACCGGTCTGGGAGGCCTCGATATTCTGATCAACAACGCCGCTGTGGCTGCGGACGGTCTGGAGGAGACGCCGGACGCGGAACGGGAATACGCGCTTCTCACCAATATTTCGGCCTACCTGAGATGCTGCAAACTCGCCATGGAGATGATGCCCGAGTTTTCGGACATCGTGCTGATCGGCTCCGTCTCCGCTGATGAGCGGTCGCCCGGAGGCTCCATCTATGTGGCCACGAAAGGGGCCATCCAGGCTTTCGCGGAATCGTTCAGGCAGGAGGCCCTGGAGAAAGGAATCCGGGTCAGTCTGGTGGAACCGGCGCGGACCGGATCCGACATGATTGATCAGAATGTGGAGGAGCAGCGCGAGGCTCAGAAGAAACTGGAAATCCTCAAAGCCGAGGATGTCGCCGTGGGGGTGGAGTACATCCTCACCCAGGATCCGCGCTGCACCGTCGCCCAGCTGGTGCTGCGGCCTTCAAGAGAAAAACGCTGAGCCGCCTCATGCGGCTTTCTCCCTCCGTCCCTGCCATCACATCCGCTTTTCAGCAGAAAAATTCCCATCTCCCGAGCCATGAAACCCACTGCCACCATCCTCCTTGGACTGACAAATCTCGCCTTTGCCGCCTTCCCCCTGATTGCCCAGGACCGTCCCGCGCCCGCAGCGGGAGCGAAGACACCGCCGCGTCCGGCGGATGCGGTGCAGGACGCCACCACCCCGCGCGGCGTCGAACGGTCGCGTCCGGAGCAGAAGCTCACGGCTCACGATCAGAGCGATATTTTCAAAGCCCCCAAAGCCCGGTCCTCCTCCACCGCGCTGCCTGGCCAGCCGGATGAGGGAAAGGTCAAAGGCTTTGATTTCTCCCGAGATCCCCTGAATGCCAAAGTGCCGAATCAGGATCCCGAGGAAATGAAAAAGGCCGACATGGCCGCCAAAGCGGAGGTGACGGCGGCCCAGAGGAAGCTTCTGGAAAGCCGTTACAACCTCACTCCCAAACTGGATCCCGAGGCCAGAATGTCGCGCGGCAAACCGCTGCCGGTCGGCCCCACCGCCAGGCTTCCCGAAGGCCTCACCTGGGACCAGCTGGCCGAAAAGACGCCCGAGGAAATCCGGGAAAAAGGATGGTTTCCCTATCCGCCTCTGCCGCATCCGAAACATGCCACCGGCGGCCAGGTGTTTCCGCAGGTGCAGATTCAGTCCTTTCCCCGCCTGGAGCGTTTTGATGTGGAATTCGACCTTCCGGAAGCTTTCCTGCCGGAGTTTCCGCCCGCCATTTTCCTGCAGAACCGGCCGGAGCTGGGCGATGTCTCGCGGGGTGAGGTGGTGTCCATCAATAACTACTTCCGCCTTTTCAAGGACCTCATCACCCCGGTGCAGCTGGACGGCCTGCGCATGCTCCTGACGCCGCTGCCGCAGGAGGAGTTCAATCCCACGGACGACCGGAAAACGGAGTTTCCGAGCCTCGGCGTGACCTGTCTGGACTGCCATGTCAACGGGCACACCACCGGTCAGTTCCACCTCAATCCCGACGACCGCCCGCAGGAGCGCCGGTTCCGACTCGACACCGCGAGCCTGCGCGGTTTGTTCAATCAGCAGGTTCATGGCTCCAAGCGCAGCCTGCGCTCCGTCGAGGATTTCACGGAGTTCGAGCAGCGCACCGCTTACTTCAACGGCGACCCGGTGCACGCCTTCAAGAAGGGAGCGTTCATTCTGGACCGCGTGGTGGTCAGCCACATGGCGCAGTTTCAGAACATGCTGGATTTCCCGCCCGCTCCGAAGCTCAGTCCGGTGACCGGAAAGCTGGACCGCGCCAAAGCCAGCGAGAGTGAAATCCGCGGCGAGGAGATTTTCTTCGGCAAGGGCCAGTGCGCCACCTGCCATGTGCCGCCGGTCTACATGGACCAGCAGTACCGCAATCTGGAACTGGAAAGATTCCTGAAGGAGCCCGGCGATGGTCCCATCAAAACCTTCACTCTGCGCGGCCTCAAGGACAGCCCGCCCTACCTGCATGACGGACGCTGTCTCACGCTGGAGGACACTGTCGAATTTTTCAATCTGGTGCTCCAGCTCAAACTGACCACGGCTGAAAAAGCGGACCTGACGCAATTCCTGCGCGTGCTGTGAGCAAAAAATTCACGCCTCCGATGAACACCTGTCCGCCTGAGCCATTGGTAGAAGGCCCGCCGTATTCCGCTGAAGAGACAGAGCGGCTCAGCCTGAACAAGCATTCCGCGCCATCACCACCGCATGAAAACACGCACTCCTCACGACTTGTTATTCGATCAGCTCCGCGACCTGCACAGCGTGGAGACCCAGCTGCTGGCTTCCCTGCCGGTTCTGGCCGCCCGTGCGGATTATAATCCGCTGTATGAGCTGATCGCGGGGCATGCCATCCAGACCGCCGGCCAGGCGGAGCTGGCGACCGCCATGCTCCAGAGACACGGCACCGGACCAGGCGGGGACAAATGCAGAGCCATGGAGGGGCTGATCGCCGGAGGGGACGCTCATCTGGACGCGGTGGATGTTCCCCGGACCCGCGATCTGATGATCGTCGCTCACGCCTCCCGTATCGAGCATTATGAGATCGCGGGATACGGCATCGCTCTCCGTCTGGCGCAAAGGCTCGGGCTGGAGGAGGAGGCGCTTATCCTGGAGTCCATTCTGGTGGAGGAACGGGAAGCGGCGCGCAGGCTTGAGGAACTGGAGCCTGCCCTGTTTGAACGCGCTCAGGAGGGAGCCCGCCCATGAAACGTTTTTTGCGCAACAATGGCCTTTCCCTGGTGCTGGGCGCGCTTTTCCTCATTTTCTGGGGCGCTCAGGCGGTGAGCGGATGGAAGGTCCACAATGAGGATCAGGCGCGGCATCAGTCCGGCGGACTGACTTTTCCGCAGTATCTGGCCAGCGGGCATTTTTGGCAGGCCACCGGGGAAAACTGGGAGAGCGAGTTCCTTCAGATGGGGGCTTATGTGGTGCTCACCTGTTTTCTCTATCAGAAAGGCTCCGCCGAATCCAAAGATCCGGAAAATCCGGACGGGGACGGGAGCGCCGAACCCGCGCCATCCGCCAAAAAAAAGCCCGGTTTTCTGCGGCGGAATTCCCTGTCGCTGGCGTTCCTCGTGCTTTTCGCGCTCTCCTTCGCGCTTCATGCGGCCGGAGGCATGAAGGAAGCCAATGAGGAACGGGCGGAGCACGGGGAGCCGGAGCAGACCATGGGCGAATTTCTGGGAAGCGCGGAGTTCTGGTTCCAGTCGTTCCAGAACTGGCAGAGCGAATTTCTCGCGGTGCTTTCCATCGTCACCCTGAGCATTTTCCTGCGGCAGGACGGGTCTCCGGAAAGCAAGGAGGTCGATTCGCCCAATTCCGCCACCGGCAAATGACGCCGTTTCCCTATGACGCCGTGATTGTCGGAGGAGGACCCGCGGGACTGAGCGCGGCGCTGCTGCTGGGAAGATGCCTGCGCCGGGTGCTGGTCTGTGATGACGGCAGGCCCCGCAACGCGGCCTCGAGGGCCATGCATGGTTTCCTCGGGCACGACGGCATTGACCCGGCGGAGTTTCTCCAAAATGCCTGCGGGCAGCTTGAGCGCTATGAATCCTTGGAAAGACGGCCGGGAAGGGTGACCGGTGTGGAGAAAAAGGATGGCGCTTTTCTGGTCCGGCTGGAGGATACCAGTGTTGTCAGCGCCCGGGCGCTGCTTCTGGCCACCGGGGTCCGTGACCAGTTGCCCGATCTTCAGGGGATGGAGCGCTTTTACGGACGGTCGCTTCATCACTGCCCTTACTGCGATGCCTATGAGCACCGGGGCCAGAGCCTTGGAGTTCTCGGCAATAGCATGGCGGCGGCGGATATGGCGGCGGAGCTTCTGCTGTGGAGTCCGGAGGTCACTCTTTTCACCTGCTCGGAGTCGTCCCTCCGCGAGGATTTGCGGCGGAGCATGGATTCCGGCGGAGTGCGGATCGTGTATGGCCCCGTGTCGCGCCTCGACGGTCAGGGGGAAAAACTGGAGCATGTCCTGATGGCGGATGGTTCCGCGCACAGGTGCGATGCCCTGTTTTTCCCCTCCCGGCAAAGCCACCAGTCCCTTCTGGCCGCCTCGCTTGGCTGTGCGCTGGAGGAGGAAGGCGGCGCGGTCCACTGCGGAGGGGACGGCGGCACCGGGATTGAAGGCGTTTTTGTGGCCGGAAATCTGTCAGGAGGAGTTCAGATGGCGGCGGTGGCCGCCGCCGAGGGTGTCAAAGCGGCGGCCGCGCTCAATGACTGGCTTCTGAAGCGCAAAGGCTGACGGGCCGGGAGGGATTTGTGAGGAGAGCGGAAGCCGAATTTTGACTGGCTGCGTGGCATTGCCGGGAGCAATCATTCCCCCCAGCTCACCTCCACCAGAGCATCACCGGGAATCTCAGCACTGATGCCGTCTCCGTTTTCGCCGCCTTTTCCGGTCACGCGGTGAGGCTTGCCATCCACCTCCAGTTTAAGCGCCGGAGCTTTGGGTTTGCCCGGCAGAATTCTGAGCGGACAGGACAGGCGGCGGCTTCCGCCGGTTCTGAATTTCAGACTTCCCGCCCGGCGGTTTCCCGAGAATTCCACCTCCAGCGCCGGGTAGCCGCAGAAGACCATGAGGGGAAGGCCGGGAACCCGGTGCCAGCAGCGGGCCGCCAGAATGAAGGGCGCGGCGGCGGCATAGACCGCCTGGCCCACGGTCCCGGCCTGATCCCCCGGACCTCCGAGGCCCTCCAGCGGAATGTGCAGCCGCGCGTTGAAAATGCCCTCCTTGGGTTTTTTCACCAGCAGCTTCTCCGGAAGCTCCGAGGGAAAATAAAACCGTCCCCGCGCCAGCAGGTGCTTCTGGTATTCGGCGATGAGCAGGGACAGGCTTTCCGGCATCGCCTCCCGCATTTCCTTCTGGTAAGTCTGAAGGCCCGCCAGAATCTCCGCCTCCTCGTAAAAAGCCACATAGGGCGCGTCATGCAGCGGAGGCAGCGCCATGAAGGTATGGGTGTCCTTTCCCAGATTCCAAAGCCAGAGATGGCTGAAGGTGCTGGCGAGGGAAACAATGCCGAGGTCCCGGTAAGCGGCGTTGCCCGTGGCCCGCCAGAGCCTTGCCAGGGCGACCGCGCCGAAAACGGTGTTGTTGGTCTGGTAGAGCACGCCGAAGGCCAGTCCCTCCAGTTTGCGCGCCGCCGTCTCCGCCTCGTCCAGATATTCCTGATCATGGGTCAGGATGTGGGCCTGAAGCATGATATGGATGTAGAGACCCGAGGCGTCCCGCTCGCCTCCCTCCCCGTCCTGAGTTTCCGCTTTGAAAATTTTAAGGTTCCGCTGGTCGTAAAAAACCGGCCAGTCATAGTCAAATTGCCGCGCCGCCCTCATGAGCGCCGGGAGGGATTTGAAGAAGACCTCGCGGGCGTTTTCCCACCCCATCTCCGCCATGCGCCCCTGATTCATCACGGTGTGCAGCAGATACCATGAATCCATGCGGAACCGGTGCTCCTCCTCACTGCGTTCCTCTTTGGTGAATTCCGCGCCCGCCAGCCAGCGCACCGGCTCTTTGAGCCTGGGATCATAAAAACTCCCGGGCACGTGACGGAGCTCCTCCAGCAGCGGCACCGGCCGCTCCCGCCACTCCGCATACTCCATGAGCGGCACGATAAGTGCGCCCTGCACCATGCTTTCCGGGGGCTTGTAGGAGGACCCGACATAGGCCTCCACATATTTTTTCCCGCCCACCACGCGCGTGCAGGCCGCGCTTCCCGTGAGGCTGCGCATGGTGGCCCGGGCCAGGTCCGGCCAGTCGCAGAAGTCCCACGCGGGCTGCGGAAGGAGAGGATAAATTCTGGCCAGGGAATCCAGAAACATGAGGGCCGCGTCCACCTCGCGGGCGCGCAGGCCGGCATCCGCACAGACAAAAGCATCGGCGATGGTCACCTCGCCGCCGGACTCCAGCGGGTTTTCCCCCGCAGGCAGGGTAAAGCCCGCCTCCGGCCATTCTCCTCCCACGCAGCCTCCCGGCCTGGCGCCCGTGCGGCGGAAGTAATCCGTCAGGGCGCTCAAATTCTGGAAGTAAAAAACCGTCGCCCCCTCCTTCTCCAGGGGACTGAAGAAGGCCTGCGCCGCCGAATTGCCCGTCTGGCAGGTGAAGAGCCGCCCCTCCCCGTGGTAAGGATTGAGTTTTGCGTCAAACACACACAGGTCACGCGGCGCGGCGGTGATGCGGATGTTCTCCCCCGGATTCAGGGTGGTGATCAGCCGGAGCATCGGCGGTGATCCCTCAAGGAAGGTGCCGCGCACATGGTATTTTCCCAGACCTCCCTCGGCGGTGAATTCCAGCTCCATGGATTTCCCATTCACCAGCCGGACATTCCCCAGGCCGGTGGGACAGAAAATCGCGCGGACGCCAAGCCTGAAGGATTTGGAAATTGTAAGAATGACCCACACACAGGAGGGCGTCCGGCGGATTTCCCACTCCATTCCCGCCGCGCTGGCCTGATGCAGAACCTCACCCTCCCGCAGGGACGTTCCGAGCCCGGCGCTCCATTGGGAAGCGGGAAGAGCGCACTGGCGCTGTATGGTCAGAGGGGGTGTGCCTTTCATGCGATGGGGCGGATCGGGTGAAATTTACGGATTCGTGGTGTGGCCGGGATAAGTCCCCAGGCTGTGCTTTTAACGAGCAGGCGGCGAAATCCGGATGAGCGGTTTTCTTTAAAACAGCCGCAGCTGCCTGATCCAGGGGGCTGCGAACGACAGCGGCCGGAGGCGGGTTCCATTCAATCCCCTGGGAGCCAGACGCCAATGCAATGCGAATGCAGCACGCCTCTTCCTGCCGGGAGAATTTTATATCCTGTTAATGAATTTAGTTTCAACGACTTATGTCAAAATATCAATGCGGCATCACTGCTGCTTGGCATGGCTGAACCCATTCAGATTTTATGACTGTCAAAAGTGAGATTGAGAGCGCGGATCCGCAAATACTGCGCCGCCTCATGGACAGATTCATCCGGTTGACCCGCTTGTGGGACGAGTTTGCGGCGGACAATGGAAAGGAACTGTTTTCGAGCCGGTTTTTTTCGGAGATCCAAAGGCTGAACCGTTTTCAGATGGATTTTCCCGGTAAAAGTCCGGCTTTCCCTCTCCGGGCGCTGGAACTGAAAACGATCAACGCTTTCCAGTGTGAATTTCCGGAGAGCGAAATTCAGAAAGCTATGCCCCGCTTCAGACGGTTCAATCAGAATCCTCTTTTCCCCTGAAGCCCTGTCCGCACGGGGGCATCCCGTCGCTGTGACGCCACCAGTCGGCGGATTTTTGCCAGGCCGGAGCCCGGCGCGGACGGGATAATGGCCATCTTTTGAAATAATCGACCAGTGACCGCAGCATACGCGGAACGCGGATATACATTCAATTTTTTGCAACCTGCCTGGTTTCCAGACTCGTTTTCAGCAGGACGGCGTCTGAGCGCCCACTGACAGGATGTCAGCTGTGCTGTCCGTCACACCCACCACCGAGTCTCAGTTCTGATGGAACTCCCGACCGATTCCCCTGCGAGTGATCACCGGTCCGCCGCGCATGACCACGCACCCTCCTTTGTCCGGAAATGGATTTTTTCCACCGATCATAAAGTGATCGGCGTGCGGTACGGAGCCAGCGGCATGGCTTTTCCCCAGGTTCAACATGGGGATGCTCCAATGATGAGCATGCGGAACCTTTGCCAACATCCACCCGCCCAGTCCCTATGGTCATAGAACTTCATGAAGCCTTCCAGCTTAACGGCAAACGCGTGCTGATAACCGGCGGAACCACCGGCGTGGGCCGCGCCACGGCGCTCCTGCTGGCGCGGCAGGGCTGCCGGGTCTTCATCTGCGGGCGCGATGCCGCTCATCTGGAGGATGCCCTCGGTGAAATAAAGGGCGGGGGCGGCATGGCGGAAGGGATGGCGGGCGATGTGGGCACGGAGGAGGGAATTGCCAGTATTTTCGCGGCGGCGGACGCCTGGCTGGGAGGGCTTGATATCGCGGTGCTGAACGCCGGAATCGGGGCCAAGGGGGAACTCACGGAGATGAGCCACGCCGAGTGCGCGCGGGTCGTCAGCGTCAATCTTCTCTCCTGTATCTCCTGCGCCAAGGAGGCCATGCACCGCATGGCGGGGCGGAGGGGGGATATCGTCATGACCGGCTCCATGAGCGCGGAGGTGGCCGACGAGCGCTCGGCGGTTTACGTCGCCACCAAGGCGGGGGTGCGCGGATTTGCGGCCTCCCTGCGCAAGGAGGCCAATCCGCTGGGGGTGCGCGTGAGTCTGGTGGAGCCCGGCTCCATCGGCAGCGACATGGTGGACGAGACCCCGGAGCGGCAGCGGGAGATGAACGCCGGAGGGCTTATGCTCCGCGCGGAGGACGTGGCCCGCGCGATTCTCTTCATGCTGGTCCAGCCTGACTGGTGCGATGTCATCAAACTGCAGATCCGCCCCCATCTTCAACTGATATGAGCTTATGAAATTCGACACCGATTTCCTGATTCTGACCCCGGCTGAAATCGACCTCGCCCGCTCCCCGCTGCGGCCGGCGCTGGAGAGCGAAACCTACATAATGGGGGCCTTCAACCCCGGCCTCACCCGCCTTCCCAACGGCAATCTTCTGATGGTGGTGCGCATCGCGGAGGCCCTTAAAGCCCCCGTGAGGGATAACCGCATCCACTCCATCCGCTGGGACCGGGAACAGGGATATGTGACCGACCCCTATGATCTCGCCACGGTCGATGTTTCCGATCCCCGCAAGTTCAAGCTGCTGGGACATCAGTCCAGGGTGATGGCCCTCACTTCCCTCTCATGGCTGCTTCCCGTCGAACTCTCTCCGGCCGGCACTGAGGTGGTGGCCATGCATTACGACAAGGCCATCGCCCCGCAGGCCGATTTCCAGCAGTATGGCGTCGAGGACGCCCGCATCTCGCGGGTGGGGGACACGTGGTTCATGACCACCTGCTCCGTCAGCGCGGAGCGGCATTCCACCACGCTTTACACCTCGACGGACGGGCTCAACTATGAGCTTCAAGGCATCATTCTGGATCACCAGAACAAAGACATGCTCATTTTCGAGGGCCAGGCTCAGGGGAAATATTACGCTCTGACGCGTCCTCTCGGGGATCTCTATTTCGCTTATCCCCCGGGCAGTGAGTTTGAACCCGGCCCCTCCATCAATCTGGCCTCCTCGCCCGACGCCCTGCACTGGCGGCCGGCGGACACGCCGCTGATCCGCCCCCGGCGCGGCTCCACCTCCGTCATGAAAATCGGCGGGGGCTCTCCGCCCATCGCCACGCCCGGGGGCTGGCTCATGCTTTATCATGGCGTGCAGCCGGGCACGGTGGTTGGCGTTTACAGAACGTTCTGGGCCGTGCTGGATCGGGAGGACCCGCGCCGGGTGCTGCGGGTTGAGGATGAGGCCCCGCTTCTGGAGGCCAATCCGGAGCTTACCGCGGATCTGAAGGAAAGCCTGTATCTCTCCGACGTGGTCTTCACCACGGGAATCGCCGAACATGGCGAAGTTTATGTGGTCGCGTCCGGCGAGGACGACCTCGCCTGCCGGATCACCCACATTCCCCAAACCACTTTCACCCGGGACAATTCATGAGTGCGCCTCTCCGTTACGGTCTGATCGGATGCGGGGTCTTCGGGCGCTTCTGCCTGGAGCAATTTTCCCGCATGGGGAATGTCCGCTGCGTGGCCGTCGCCGACACTGACGAATCCTTGGCCCGCAAAACAGCGGCGGAACACGGCACGGACTGGTGCGCCACACCGCGGGATCTGCTGGCCCGCCCGGATGTGGATCTGGTTCACCTGGCGACTCCCCCCTTCACCCACGGGGAGCTGGCCTGCGCGGCGCTGACTGCCGGCAAGCACGTGCTGTGCGAGAAACCGCTGGCGGTCAGCATGGCGGACGCCCAGCGCATGACCGCTCTGGCCGGAGAGAAAAATCTCATTCTGGCCGTCAATCTGATGATGCGCTACAACCCTCTGTGCCGCGCCGTGAAGGCACTGGTGGACAGCGGCCACCTGGGCCGTCCCCTGCATGCCGCTTTTGTGAATGCCGCGCAGGATGAGACCCTGACCCCGGCCCACTGGTTCTGGGACCGGACAAAAAGCGGCGGCATTTTCATCGAGCATGGCGTGCACTTTTTTGACCTTTTCGAATGGTGGTTCGGGACGGGAGAGGTGCTTTCCGCCGTGCAGCTGAAGCGGCCGGGAACAGATATCGTGGATCAGGTCCAGTGCGCTGTGCGATACGGGAATCTGACGCTGGGCACGTTTTATCACGGGTTCCACCAGATGCGCAGCCGGGACCAGCAGAGCTGGCGGATTGTTTTTGAGCTGGGAACCCTCACCATGACCGAATGGGTGCCCACGGCTCTGGAGCTGGACGCGTCCCTCACGTCGCAGGGCCTGGAGGAGGTGCTCAAAATCCTTCCGGGCGCGTCTGTCCGTATGATGGAGCGGCATGCGGATGAGGCCCGTCATCCCGCCAGCCGCCACCAGCGGCGCACGATCGATCTGCGGGCTCACATCTCCACCGTCCCGGTCGGCAAGATGACGCTTTACGGGGAGATGGTCAGCCATCTTCTGGCTGACCAGATCGCCCGCATCGCCGACCCGTCCCACGTCCGGACGGTGGACGAGTCCAACGGCCTCCGCTCCCTCGCCTACGCCGCCCAGGCCCAGGCGATAGCCGACGGAATGCAGGAGCGGGAAAGCTGGACCGCATGAGGGTTCCGAACTGCCCCCCGCTCCCTGAGCCGGACAAGGCGGCTGCGGGGTTTTACCCGGCGCCGCAGCGTCCGGGGTTCAGTATCAGGGACTTGATGGCAAAACAGTGACCATCTGCACCATTGACTTTCCGGGCGGGCGGGAAAATAGGAGCGCTCCATTTTTCCTCCCAGTGCGGCCCGCCGGCATTGGAAGCCCTTGCCGCCCACCTCCGCTGAGACAAACATGCTTTCTGTTCTGCTTGTGCATGATGCGGACCCGGACGGGCTGATGAGGCGGCAGCTGGCCATCAATCATCCCCGGCTGCGGATTGCGGGAATGGCCGCCAGCGTGGTTGAGGCGGTGGAATTTCTGAAAACGGAAATTCCGGATTTCGTTTATCTGAGCTGGGAAATGGCAGGCGGCCTGAAGGCGGAGGTGCTGAATTTTCTGATTCTGCACACCCGGGTGGTGTTTGTGACGGCTTACGGATGCCACCTCGCGCATGCCCTGCAGCCAGGCACCGGGCAGGGGGGCCGGAAAAAAACCCTGGAATCCGCGGCGCTCCTGGGTCAAAGCCAATCCGGGGATTCCGGGACAGCGGCCGCGGCCCGGGAGGCGGTCCGGCGGGTGCTCCATCCCGGTCTGACGGATATTGTGCCTCTTGATGAGATCCTCTGGATCGAGGCCGCCCAGAACTACAGCAAAGTATACCGGCGGGAGGACGGGCAGGATATTTTATTTCACAAAAGCATGGGAGCATGGGAGAGCATCCTGCCATCCCATGCCTTCCGGCGGCTCAGCCGCTCGGTTATCATCCGCGTGACCGGCATCCGGAAACTCACCTACAGCGGCCGGGATGACACGTATGTGGATTTTACGGGCTCGGAAAAACAACTCCGGCTGGGACGCGCCGCCGCCCTCCGCCTCCGGGCTTTCTTCAGAGGCGCGCGTTAAAGTGACCTATCCCCTGTGTCCGGAGAGGCGGAACACACCGTATAGCGGCTGTTACGGCGGGATTGAATGTTAGCGAGCCTTTTGCCCGTTCCCGGAAGCATGGTGCGGTCCGCCCGATCCTCGCTCCGTATGCCCGATTCATCGTTTATTTTCCATTTTCGTCAAAAGCGCGGCCAAAACAGCAGTAAGTTGTTGAAAGTAAGGTGGATAACCTTAAAGCTCACGTTGGCGCATTCATGAAAATAACATTTCAAAGCCTTCAATGGCTCCCATTACAGCTTTCAGGTGTCCTCTTGATATTCCTTTCCGGAATGGCGGAGGCATTTCCGCCGGCTCCAAGCTATACTCTTTATGGAATAGTGCGTGATCAGGCGGGCCAGACGGTGACCGCGGAGGGAGCCATGGTTATTTTATTGAAAGGGGGAGTGGAGGTGGGCCGCGCGCCGGTCACCCGGAATGTGCTGGATCAAAGTTATGAGCTGGAGATGCGGATTGATCAGAACCGCAGCGGCACCACTTTATATTCCGGCAAAGCGATTGAGTCCGAGGGGGCATTCACGCTGGCGGTGCTGATGAACGGCTCGCTGTTTCATCCCATCGAAGTGGCCGGAAACCTGAAGGCGGGCAAGGGAGGCGAGCGCGTGAAGCTGGATCTGACCCTGGGGGAGGACAAGGATCTGGACGGTCTGCCGGATGTCTGGGAGGAGTGGCAGCTGTATCAGGCGGGTCTTCTTCCGGACGGGAACGGAAAATGGAATCTGAGTCTGATTGATAAAAACGGCGATTTCGACAAGGACGGGCAAAGCAATTTCCTTGAGTATGTGGCCGGCACCTTCGCGGGGGACACCACGGAAAAATTTGATCTCGCCATCAGGGAAAAGCTGCCGGAGAGCGTGCGCTTTGAATTTTTCGCCATCACCGGCAAGACTTACACGATTGAGCGCAGCTCCGATGCGAAAACCTGGACCCGGGTGCCTTTTTCCGCGGGAGGGGCAGGGGTCCCCGCCGTGTGGTATTCAGCCACGGCGGCAGGCATTCTCTCCGCGTCGGCCGCCCCTGAGCCGGGCGCGTCCCGGGAACTTTACCGCCTCACGGTCAGATAAACTGACGGGGCATTCTGTCACCGGCGGATCCGGGACAGGTCCAATCCACTCAACCCTATTCCGGCATGAAATGTGATTCCGAATTGCCCCGGTCCGCCCGTCCGGGCTGGCTGGGCCGCGTGCTTTCAGCACTTTGTCTGGCCTCGTCCGTGACCGGCGCCAAAGCCCAGTGGGTCTCCACCGATTATGCGCTCAAAGGCGGCTGGAATTCCATTTATCTGCATGGCGAGGCCCCCCAGAGCACCCTGGACGTCCTGTTCGCGTCCCATCCCGGGGTGCTGGAAGTGTGGCGCTGGAACTCGAATCCGAGCCCGGTCCAGTTCACCGCCACTCCCCTCCTTCCATCCAGCGGCACTCCGGACTGGAGCAAGTGGATCCGCGATGGCGTGGGAACCACCCTTTTCAAAATGACGGGGCAGTCCGCCTATCTGGTGAGGTGCGCCGGGACCACCGCCAGCGCCTACACGGTGCCCATCGTGCAGCGCCCCCTGCCGCCGGCCAGCACCTGGGTGCGCAATGGAGCCAACCTGCTGGGTTTTCCCAGTGCGGCGGCACCGGGCTATCCGACATTCTCCAGTTACTTCGCGACCTTTCCCGCCGCCATCGCCGCCAACACAAAGGTTTTCAAGTATATGGGGGGAGATTTGAGTCCCTCCAATCCGCTGCAGATTTTCTCGCCCAATTCGGAGGCTCTGGACCGGAACCGGGCTTACTGGTTCTCCTCCGAGGTGGTGGGGAATTTTTACGCGCCCGTGCAGATCACCTTCTCCTCCCAGAACGGGCTGGGGTTCGGCCGGGAGAATTCCGTCATCACCGCCCGGGTCCTGAACCGCACGGCGGCGGTGATGTCCCTCACCATCGCCCCGGTGGCCTCCAGAACCGCGCCCGCGGGTCAGGAGCTCATCACCGGACAGGTGCCCCTGACCCGGCGCACTCTCGACAACACCGCCAGCTGGGTGGAGACTCCCATCACGGCGGCCTACACCGAAGTGATCGCTCCCGGGGCCAGCGCGGAGCTGAGTTTCGGGGTCAACCGCGGGGCCATGGGCTCCGGAGCCTCCGGAGCTCTGTTCGCCTCCATGCTGCGGTTTACGGATTCGGGAAAACTCTTCGATATCCTCATTCCCGCCAGCGCCCGGCGGTCCTCCCTGTCCGGACTGTGGATCGGGGAGGCCAAAGTGACGGCGGTGGAAAGCAAACCCCAGGAGGATGCCGCGACCGCCACCTCCCGGGCATTTCCGCTGCGTTATCTGATTCATGTGGATGATGCCGGCACCGCCCGGGTGCTGTCCCAGGTCTTCATGGGCCAGCTGGCCGCCTCCCCCAATGACTTCGGCCTCTGCACGAGACAAACCGGTCTCAAAGCCGACGCCCTGGCCACGGCGCGCCGTCTGGTGGCCACGCACCTTCCCCTGGATCTGGTGCTGGATGGCGCGGCGCCGGACACCGGCAGCGGCAGCGTGGGCATTCCCGGCACCCTGAAGCGTAAGATCACCCTGCCTTTCAACGACCCGACCAATCCCTTCGTCCACCAGTATCATCCCGATCACGACAACCGGAGCGCCCAGGGAACTCTTCTGCCGGCCGGGCAGGAAAGCTACAACATCACCCGGGAGGTCACTTTCACCTTCACGTCCAGCCCGCCCGCCGGCAGCGGCGCCGTCACCGGCTGGGGCAGCAGTGTCATCGGCGGCACTTATGCTGAAGTGATCGAGGGCCTGAACAAGGACTCCACGGGCATCGGGACCGGCAACGGCCTTCAGCTCGCCGGCACTTTTGAACTCCGCCGGGCCTCCGAGCTCGGCAGCATCACCATCAATCCATAATCCATTCCCGCGCCGCCATCCCCGACTTTCCGCCCATGAAAACGCCACCCTGCCTCCTGCCTGTCCTTGCCGCCGCCCTTTGGCTGCCGGCACTTTCCCTGGCCCAGACGCCCACCACCGGCCTGCCGGGTTTCATCAGTTATCAGGGGCGCGTCCTGAATTCCGCGGGCACCGTGGTCGGGGCCGGCACTCCGGAGAACCGCACGGTCATTTTCCGCATCTGGGACCATTCCTCCAATGCCGTGGCCACCAATCTCATTTATTCCGAAACCCAGACGGTGACCATTTCCGAGGGGGAATTCAGCGTGCTGGTCGGCCAGGGCGTGGGCACTGCGGGCGAGACCACGAAAGGGCCGCCGAATTTTTCCATCGCCAACGCCTTCAACGGCAGCGGCCGCTATCTTGGAGTGACGGTGGATGACGGGACGGCGGCGGCGGACAACGAAATCACGCCCCGCCAGCAGATTGTCAGTTCCGCCTTCGCCTTCCGCTCCAAGTTCGCCGAGGTCCTGGGCACGGCCTCCACCGCCGCCGGCACGGTGACCACGGCTTTGACCGTGGCTGATTCCGGCAACATCGGCGTGGGCACCGCCACTCCCGGCGCGCTCTTCACCATCAACGGAGCCACGACCTCCAGCTCCAGCGCCCCCCAGCTGCTCATCACGGACACGGCGGACACCAACAAGCGCCTGCGCATCGGGGTCGACGGCGCGGGCAGCGCGGGATTTATCCAGTCCAACAGGGATGGCACCGGCACCCAGAGCCTTCTGCTCAATCCCCTTGGGGGCAATGTGGGCATCAACAAGACGAATCCGGCGACCAGCCTGGATGTGAATGGAGTCATCCGCGCCAATGGAGTATCGAACGGAATTCCGGTTGTCGGTGAAAATGGCGGCAACAGCCAGCGTCTTGTTCTGGCCCCCGGGACAGCCACCGGCACTCCTTACGGTTTCGGGATAGACACGGCAACCATGTGGCAGGCGGTTCCCGCGGACGCCATTCACAAATGGTATGAGGGAACTTCGGAAAAAATGCGCCTGGTCAAAGGCAGTCTTCTTGTCGGAGCCACGGATGCGGCGCCGGTGGCGCGCCTGATGGTGGCGGAGGCCACCGGCACCCCGGCCGGTCACACCCAGGGCACCATCGTTCTGGATCACGGAAATGATTTTGGCGCCAGCAGCATCGTCTTCCGCAGCAAATCCAACCGCACCAGCGATTATGGCTATCTCCAGTACCAGGACGCGGCGATCCTGGGCGCGGGCGCGGCCGGGGAAGCCTCAGTGCTGACCCTGGGCACCTCCAATGATGGTGACGACCATATCGCGCTCATGCCGTCGGGAAATGTGGGAGTGGGCACCGCCAGCCCCAACTACAAACTGCAGGTCAACGGATCCCTTGCCGCCAGAACAGCCGCGGCTTCGGATGGTTTTGCCGTCCTGTCCGCGGGCAACGGGTCGCAGGCGGGGCTCCTTGAAATTATCAAGCACGGCACCGGCAGCCCCCTCTCCAGACGCGTGGGGTATATGGGATGGAATACGACCAATCTTGAACTGGCCACGGAGAACGGGGCGAATTTCACCATCCTTGGAAACAACGTTTCCATCGGCACCACCGACGCCTCCAAGGGCAGGCTCAACATCGTGGGCGGTCCCAACAAAAATGGGCTCAGGGGAGCGTACATTAACGGTGCCAGCGCCGCCAGCGCCGTCACTCACGGCGATCATGCCATAGGCATTTATTCCGAGCAGACCATCTGGAGCGGAAACGCGGTGATCGCCTCCTCGGACGAGCGCATCAAGGCCATCACGGGGGTTTCCGACAGCGGGGTTGACCTGAAAACTCTGATGGGGGTCAAAATCACGGATTACCTCTACAAGGACACCATCGGCAGAGGCGGCATTCCCCAAAAGAAAGTGATCGCCCAGCAGCTGGAAAAGATTTTCCCCCAGGCCGTCAGCAAACTCACGGACTCGGTGCCGGATATCTATAAACCCGCCATTCTCAAGGACGGCTGGGTGCAGCTGGCCACGGATCTGAAAAAAGGGGAGCGCGTGAAACTGATCATCGAGAGCCGGGCGGAAGTCTGCGAGGTGCTGGAAGTGAAAAAAGACATGTTCCGCACCAGCTTTGATCCCAAGGCCCAGGCCGCGCAGGGCGAGAAGGAATTTGACGGGAAGCTCTTTGTTTATGGCCGCGAGGTGAATGACTTCCGCACGGTCGATTACGATGCCGTGGCCATGCTCAACGTCTCCGCGACCCAGCAGCTGAAGAAGGAGATGGACGCCAGAGTGAGGGAGCTCACGGAGGAGAATGCCCTTCTCCGCGCGAAGCTCGCGGCTTTCGAGGTCAGCGAGGGCAAACGCGCCGCGCTGATGGCGGAAATGGAGTCCCGGGACAAAGCCCGGGAAGCCCGCCTGGCTGGCATTGAGAAAATGCTCCAGTCCCCGGAAAAAACCGCCGCCCGGCCTGTCGCCCTGAAATCCGTCAGGTGATCCGGCCCCCGCCCGCCGCGAAATCCATGAAACCGGTTGTTCCGGAATACCTCCAGGGCGGCGGCCACCGGCCCCGCCCATGACCGCCGCCCGTCATCCGTTCCCCGCTATCCGATATTCCCCATCGCCATGGTCTCTCTTTCCCGTTTCCTTTTCAGCGCCCTGAGTCTGCTGCTCCTCGCCTCCGCCGCGCAGGCTCAGTTTGAGATCAAGAGCGGTTTTTCCAACACCCTGGATCCCCGGAAGGCGGGCGCTTCCGCCGTGGTGTCGGGAGCCGGAGTGGTCACTTCGATCACCGTGCGCAATGGCGGGGCGGGCTACACGGTGGCTCCCATTGTGCTGGTGGCTCCGCCCGCCAGCGGGACCACCGCCACCGCCACCGCCGTGATCAGCGGAGGCGTGGTCACGGGTATCACGGTCAATGGCGGCGGCGGCGGCTACTCCAGCGCCAACCCGCCGGCGGTGTCCATCGCCCCTCCGAAAATCCCCAACGGCAGTGCCGTCACCACTCCCCAGTTTGCCGGGGTGGCCAGCACTTCGGCCACGGCGGGGGCCATTTCATCCAGTGACATCACGGCCGGACGCTACCCGCAGGCCATGGATAAAACAGTTCCCAACATGCCGGTCGTCAAGATCGTGCTGACACGGGCCACCTTCGGCCATTCATTCTCCTCCGGTGTGCCTCTCTATTTCATGGGCGAGGAGATTCAGCGCCCGCTTGTCAGGTGGAACAACACCAAGCCACCCGAGGGCCAGGCCTACTGGCGGTCCAGACCGGTCGAGGCCGGCGAGTCTTTCACCGCCACCCATGTGGGAAATCTTGACGGTCCGCTGGCCGCCCAGGGCACCGTCCAGGTGACCGCCAGCTCCACCGGCAGCGGGACCATCACCGTGGCCTCCGTGCCCGCGACGCTTACAGCCGGGGCCGTGCTTCTGGGCCAGCGCGTGAATTTCATCAGCGAGAACACCATCACTCTGGCCGGCAGCGCCAATCAGACGATCTCCAGCTCCAAACCCATCCTCTACTCCCCCTACCGGCCTTTCTATTACAGCCCGCACGCGGACAAGGTTTTTGCCAGCCAGCCCGGACGCGTCACCATCACCTGGGTCTCGGCCTCACCCGACACCAGCTTTCCCGGCGAGACCACGCCGACTTACAAATTCCGCCGGGAAACCTTCGCGGTGTCCTCGGCCTCACGCCAGCCCGCCAAGGTCATCTACTGGACGGAAAAGGGCTTTGACGGACCGCTGGTGCAGATCCCGGCCGGCCGCATCGTCAGGGTGAATCCGGTTTTCAACAGTTTCGTGCCCGGGATGACCACGGAGTATTCCCCCGTGGGCGGCAATCCCAACCCGACCCCCGGTGTCGCTCTTCCGGCGGAACCCCGCACCCTGTGGTTTGATAACCAGAGCGGACTTCCGGCCCTGCACGCCTACAACGCCGAGGGGCGGCTTTTTGTGGAATACCTCGGTGCCGAAAAGCAGGGAACCAGCGGTGTGCACAACTTCTTCGGGGCGGATATTGTGGATATAAAGCGGGTGCCTGAAGTCATCACCATTGAAACCAGGCTGGGGGAAAAAGTCAGGCCCCGGCAGGAGAAGGAGGAGCCGGGGGACGATGAGCTCATCCCCACTTTCACGGCGGGGCAGTCATCCGTGCTGTGCGGCAATTTCACCCGGCCGGACGGCGTGGTCGATTATTACGCCGAACGCGAGAATCTGGATGAGGACCGCATCATCATGTATTGGCTGGAGCCCGGCGACGCCCGGATTTACTTCCAGGCCGCACCCGGCCTGAACATCAACTGGCCCAAATTTAAGCGGAAATACACCCAGGTGTGGCCGGGCGCTCTGACCGAATATCATCCGGTGAACGTTCCGCAGACCGGGAGCACCGCCGCCACCGGGCCGAAATTCGACGCCACCAATCTGCCGCTGCTGGTGTTCCAGGACGATCCCGCCCAGCACGAGGCCTCCATCAATGCCGAGACCCAGCGCCTGATCGTTGATCTCAGCGCCAGCACCGACCAGACCAACCGCTCCCTTCTGAAGTTCAGCGCCACCACCGGTCTGTGGTATGTGCGGCTTTACATCCAGTCCGAGAATCTGCTGGGCAGCCCCGCCGTGCCCGATCCCGACGGCCCCGGGGACCTGAACGGATCGCCGGCGGTTCACACCATCAATGACACCAACGCCGACGGCATCGCCGACTGGTCGGCCGGCGGTCCGGCGGTCGGACCCGGCGCCGCCCCCCAGGGCGGAGCCACCACCGCTGTCGTGGGCCGGCGCATCGAGCCCCCCAGCGGAGCCTACCAGCTCGGCGGTTACATCGCCGGGGGCCGCTGTTATTCCGCGGCCGCTTACAAGGATCCTTTTGAGAACGGGGTGGAGGAGGCCGGAACCGGGGGCATCATCCCGGTCAATGCCCTGGCCACCGACCGCCAGCTGACCATCTGGTGGTTCCGGAAAGTGCCGGCTCCCAGCGCGCAGTTCAAATCCTTCAGCGTTCCGGCCATCGCGGCCCGCTACACGGTGGCATGGCCTTCGGTTCCCCAGGATCTGGTGATCGCCTCGGGAAAAGGAGTGGAGAACCCCAGTCTGACCTCCGAGCAGAGCGCCGGCAGCATCTACGTCCAGAATGATTCCGCCCTGACCGGTTACAATCCCAATGAGGAGCACGGCCTGATGGTTTCCGGGAATGCCTACGCGCTGCGGACGGATCTCAACACCGCCACCAGTTCCGAGGGATATGTCCTCATTCAGTACACCGAGCCGGGCACGGCCCGCCCCGCCATGCGGGTGCTGCGGGTGCTGCGCCAGAACGCCACCTATCCCCTGATTTACAACAAAGTGGCCGGAACGCCGGTCCAGCCTCCGATGCCGCTGACCCTGCTGCCTCCGCCGCTGACGCCGGAGGGCACGGCCCGCAACACCGAGGTCACCGTCACCACGGCGGAGTTCCCCCTGACTCAGGATCCGGCCCCGGCGGGACTGCCGGCGGCGCCGTCCTCCTACGGCAGCTTCACCTTTGAGGACCGGAAAGGCACGCACTGGGTTTACCGCGGTCCGCACACCGCCGGCACCACGCCCAGTTTCGGCATGAAGTATTATTACCACCTGCAGGAGGGGTTTTATTTCCCGTCCCTTGGGAAAACCCTCCAGCCGGAAGCGGGCAGCATCCAGCCCTACATTGCCAATACCGGGGCGGGGGAGGCCGTCACCCTGACATATTTCCCGAAATGGCCGGATGATCCGACGGTCGCCGCGCCCGCCCAGCTGGGAGTTCTGCGCAACGGGGAGACCCTCACTCTGGCCAAAGCCGGACTGCCGCAGGTGATGGGGCAGAGCAGCGCGCAGATCGTCTATCAGCAGTCGCTGGCCAAAAAGGATGTCCCCTCGCCCACAGTGAGAAAGCCAGCCGTGGCCCTGCACGACACCATCCGTGCGAAAATGTCACTGCTGGAGAAACAAACCCTTGAGAAGCTGCCCGCATCCGTCCTTACCACCGAGTATGCCGGCAAGACCTACTTCCAGGGGCTGCCTCCCCACCTGCAGAACCGGGTTTATTTCGACCGCACCCAGGGAGCCAAGGGCGCCCTGGTGGTGATCGGTGAATTCATCAACGAGGTGGTGGGCGAGGATTACCTCAATCTCAACCAGTTGAGTGAGCAGGACATGAATGAGCTCAAGGGGCTCTGCGCGGCGGACGATGAGAAAAAAGTGACCTGGAGCGCGCTGGTGGAGGCCCTCAGCACGACTCTGGAGACGTTCCGCGAAAGCACGGCCGTGCCCGGCACTTACGTGAAGGACGCCTCCCTGGACAAAACGGTCGCCGCCCGGGTCCGGGCCGACGTCACGGATCCGGATACCGCCGTGGTCAGTTACGCCCTCAGCTCCACAGGGGCGGGCAGCGGTTATGTCACTCTGGTGTTCGGCAATGGCGATGCCTTCACCGATGCCGGGGATCCGGTGGTGATGCAGATCATCAGGGTCAGCCCCGATCTCTTCCCGGGCGATCTCAAAGTGCTGCTCTCCAGCAATCCGCTGGATGAGCAGGTGGTGCTGCGCCACAGCGGGGACTACGGCGGCCTGCCGGAGAACTTCGAGTTCCGCTGGCTCTACGCCTTCCCCGACGGCGGCGGCCAGGCTCCGGCGCTGCCGGCATCCACCGCCGCCATCGCTCCGAACTGGATCAACCCGGATCCCTCCGGCAATCTGGGGCTGGGCAGCAGCATCCTGGTGGGCGCCAGCCCCGACGCCGTGATCAACACTCCGGCGGTGCTGATGGGCGATGTGCATTTCACCATGCAGTACCGCATCCGGCCGCCGGAAACCGGTCCGGCAACCGCCTGGTCGGAATGGACCCGGCCCGGCCTGGTGGAGGGCTGGATCAAGCGCGTGCTGGCCAAAATCACGCCCTTCAACCAGCGGATGACGGACCTCTACAGCAACTCCATCAACACCGATGTCTCCCTCGTCACCCAGGCGGGCACCCGCTGGGAGGGTGATATCGCGCTGAACCTGGAAAACGTCAACGAGGCCGGTCTGATCGAGATTTACGAAACCGTGCTCAACCGCGGCAAGTCCTTCACGGTGAGTTCCGATATCGACACCCCCTCCACCAACAACGCGCTGCTGCTGGCCGCCGGGTATCTCAACGATCTCTACACCATTCTGGGCAACGAGGCCTTCGCCGACGCCGCCAATCCCACCATCGCCATCGATGACACGGATTCCGCCGCCGAGGTCAACACCAGCCGCTTCTCCTTTGAAAGCCAGGTGGCCAGCTCCCTGGAGGAGGAACTCGGCCTGCTGCGCGGACGCGATGATTCCGTGACTCCCGGCACCACTCTCGCCCCCGCCTACAACCGTCTGTGGTGGAACTACACCCGGGGCATCGACAGCGGCGAGGCCCTCTACGCGGTGAACTATAACATTCACGAGAAGGCGGGCAGCGCCACCGCCGACGGCATCGTGGACGCGGCCGACGCCCAGCGGATGTATCCCCAGGGCCATGGCGACGCCTACGGGCACTATCTCACGGCGCTCAAGGGGTATTACAAGCTGCTGACCCATCCCTATTTCACCTGGATGCCCAGCGCCGAAGCCGTCAATATCCTGGGAGTGCCGGTGCTGGTGGATTACAAGGACGAGCGCAAGTTCACCGCCGCCGCCGCCAATGCGGGACGGACCGCCCAGCAGATGCTGGCCCTGGAATACCGCCGCAGTTACAAGGACGACCCCAAAATCGGCTGGGAGCATTTCCGCGACGGCAAGCTGAACTCCCGGACGGGTGTGACCCGCTGGCAGGGACTGGATGAAACCGCCAGCCGCTCCACCCAGGGAGCCTTCTTCCACTGGGTGACCGCCAATGCCCTGCTCCCGGAAAAAGATCTCAATCCCGAACACTCCGGCGTACAGATTGTGGACCGGACCACCGTTCCGGAAATCAACGAGCTGCCCGGCCTGGCCACCAGCTTCCAGGCGACGATGGACTCCGCCAATGCCCGGATCAATCCCCTGGGACTCAGCCCGGGAGCCATCGCCTTCGACCTTGATCCCTACTGGAACAACTCCCTCGGTCAGGAACTCGCGGACCCCTCCGTGGTCGGCAAGAGCCACTACGAGCAGATCTCGGTGCGCGCCCTGGCCGCCCTCAACAACGCCGCCGGCTCCTTCAACCAGGCCGCCACCATGAGCCGCCTGCTCCGGAACCAGGAAAATCAGGTGACCGCGCAGCAGAACGCCATCGAGGATGAGGAATACGCCATGCTCAATGAGCTGTATGACATTTACGGGATTCCCTACGCCGGGGATATCGGGCCTGGAAAAACGTATCCCCAGGGCTATGAGGATCCGGATTTCCTCCGCTGGTACATCATCGACCGGCCCCTCGACTGGGTCGACACCACCCAGCCGGTCACGGTGACCTACCGCCTGCCCAGACTGGTGCGGGAGTTCACGGGAGGCAGGATCGACGAGATCTTCGCCAGTTATGAATCCGTGGACACGGACCCCAAAACCTTCACCATCACCCCGAACCAGTGGGCGCAGTTCGCGGATGTCATCGGCCCGGGCACCGCCCTCGGCAAGCGGCCCTACACCGGCACCCTGCAGGACGCGCTGGTGGAGGTGCAGCTGGCCCAGATCGCGGTGCTGGCGGCGAAGGACGATCTGCTGGATCTGAGGGCCAAATTCACCCGCGAGAAGGAGGTCTTCAACGGTCTCGTGAGAATGCACATCGGCCAGGAAAGCACCACCGCCACCATCGGGGCGCTCCTGATCATCAACAGCACGGCCAAGGCCGTTTTGGAGAACATCGCCGAGGATCTGGAGAAAACCGCCGAGAAGGTGGTGGCCATCTTCGAGGCCACCGCGGAGGGACTGCCCACCGAAGTGGGGCTCGCCAATGACGTCACCGCTCCGGCCCGCGGCTACATTCACCTGTCAGCCGAAGCCCTCTCCGCCCCCCTGGTGGCGAGCGCGGCGGCGGCTAAAAACGCCTCGGTCATTCTGGAGGAAACGGTCGAGCCCACTCTGGAGCTCATCAAGGAAAGCACTCTGATGAGCCTCGGCTTCACTCAGGACGAACTGCAGGCCGCTGTCGAGTTCGAGCAGACCTACCGGGCGATTATCGGCATGTATACGCGGTTTTCGGAACTGCTGTATGCCCACGCCACGGCCACCCAGAAAGTCCAGAACGAGCTGGTCGCCGGAGACACCATCCGCCTGCGCCGGGAAACCCTCCGCCAGCGCGCGGCCTCGGTGATCAACGGCTACCGCACCAAGGACCTGACCTTCCGCACCTTCCGCAACGAGGCCCTGGTGGAATACCGGACCCTGTTCGATCTTGCCAGCCGCTACAGCTATCTCGCCGCCAAGAGTTATGATTACGAGACCGGCCTTCTGGGATCCGCCCAGGGGCAGGCGGTGATCAACCGCATGGTGGCCGCGCGCTCCCTCGGCGACCTGAGCGGCGGTGTGCCCCGCAGCACCACCAGCACTCTCGGCGACGCCGGCCTGGCGGGCACGCTGGCCCAGCTCAACGCCGACTTCGCGGTGGCCGAGGGACGCCTCGGGCTCAACAACCCGGACCATTACAACACCACGTTCTCCCTCCGTCAGGAGCTGTTCCGCCTGCTGCCTCCGGACGAGGCCGGTCCCACCGCCGCCGATGACGCCTGGAGCCAGACCCTCCAGCAGCACATGGTGCCCAACGTCCTGAACGATCCCCAGGTGGCCGCTTACTGCCGGGGCATCTCCAAGCCGGACGGCAGCCCCGTTCCCGGAATCATCATCCCCTTCAGCACCACCATCCAGCACGGCAAGAACTTCTTCGGTCTGGATCTCGCGGCCGGGGACCACGCCTACAGTCCCGCCAGCTTCGCCACCAAAATCGCGGCCGTCGGAATCGTCTTCCCGGGCTACGTCGGCATGGTCAACGGCGAGTCCGTCCAGCCCCATGCCCTCGGGGCCACTCCCTACGCCTACCTGATTCCCTGCGGCATGGATTTCATGCGCGCTCCCCTGGGGGAAACGGGAGTCATCCGCAGCTGGCAGGTGAACGACCAGGCCCTGCCGCTGCCTTACAACCTTGGCGGCAGCGACTTCAACTCCACGCAGTTCTTCAATGCCGCGGGCACTCTCAGCGAGCAGCCCTGGGTCATCCGCAAGCATCAGCCTCTGCGGGCTGTCGGCGATCCGGAACTGTTTGAGGGGGACTTCCCCATCATCTATTCCAGCGCCCGTCTGATCGGACGCAGCGTCTGGAACAGTCAGTGGAAGATTGTGATCCCCGCCGTCAACCTCCTGGCTGACGAGCAGACCGCGCTGAACAACTTCGCGGCCAGCGTGAAGGACATCCAGCTGTTCCTGCGCTCCTATTCGAATTCCGGAAACTGATTCATCACCATGTGGTTCAGGAACTGCCCGCAACCCCGCCTCCCTCTCCCCTTTGTCCGCTGCGGCAGGGGGGAGAAAGGGAGGCCTCCCTTCCGGCGCGGATGAAAAAAACGTTCCTCATTCTTCTCCCGGCCGTTGTCCTGACAGCGGGCACCGGCTGGTATCTGTGGCCTTCCCGGCAGAAACCGGAGCCGGTGGCGGAAACCGCCGCCCCGATGACGGGCCCGCCTCCCACCCGGACCATGACGGATCCGGGGACCATCTTTAAAAAAGCCTTCTGGCGCGAACCCTCGGCCGGGGACAAAATCCGGCGCTCGGGACGCCATGAATGGGATGACGGCGGCGGCATCACCAAATGGTCATGGTTTCTGGAGGTGGACGCCTCCCCGGAGCTGCTGAAATATCTCCGGGAGGACAACTCCTTCGGTCTGGTGCGGGCCAAATCCGCCCGGTTGCCTGAGGACCGGCCCTCCTGGTTCACTTTTGAACCGGCGGAATTCAACGTTCTCAACTCACCCCGGGGGAACCTCCAGCTGATTTTCAGCAATCAGGGCCACCGGCTTTTCGCCTGCGACTCCGGCCGCGGTTTCCAGCGCGCGGCCACCGCTCCGGCCGCCGCCGCCTCCTCCACCAACGCTTCACCAGCCCCCGCCTCAGGGCGGCTTCCCGCGACTTCCCCTCCCAATCCGAGCCCATGACTCTCCACTCTTCCCGCTTCCTCCGGACTGGAATCACCGCCCTCCTCGCCGCCTGCTGCGGATTCGCCGCTCCGGCCCGGGTCCGGGCGGAGGTGCCGAAGCTGCTCAACCATCAGGGCCGCATCGCCGTGGGCAGCGTGAATTTCGACGGTGCCGGGCAGTTCAAATTCGCCCTCGTCAGCACCGACGGAACCGCGACCTACTGGAGCAATGACGGCAGCAGCACCGCCGGGGCCGAGCCCGCCGCCGCCGTTTCCCTCACCGTCACCCGCGGCCTTTATTCCGTGCTGCTGGGCGACGCCGCCCTGACCGGCATGACGGCGGTTCCCGCCGGGGTTTTTCAGAATGCGGATGTCAGGCTGCGGATCTGGTTCAACGACGGCGTGAATGGATTTGAGCTGATCACCCCGGACCAGCGCCTTGCCGCCGCCCCCTGGGCTCTCGCGGCGGAGACCGCCGCCGCCGCGTTCAGTTTCACCACCGCCCCAGCCAAACCCGTCATCGCCTGGGGTCAGGCCGCTTCCGGCAAAACGGCGGTCCCCGCCCTGACCCATGTGGCCGCCGTGGCCGCCGGGACCTCCCACAGCCTGGCCCTTCTTGACGCGGGAACCGTGACCGCCTGGGGACTCAACACCTCCGGCCAGACGGACGTTCCGGCCGGTCTTGCCGGAGTGACGGAGATCGCCGCCGGGACCTTCCACAACCTTGCCCGCCTGAATAACGGCACCCTGGCCGCCTGGGGCGGCAACAGCAACGGGCAGACCAGCATCCCGGCGGATATCACCACCGCCGTCAAAGTCGCGGCGGGCTCGACCCACAGCCTCGCGCTGCTGGCGGACGGCACCGTCAGAGCCTGGGGTTACAATGGATTTGGCCAGACCGCCATCCCGGCCGGTCTGGCTGGAGTGACCGCCATCGCCAGCGGATACGATCACAACCTGGCTCTGCGGAGTGACGGAACGGTGACCGCCTGGGGACGGGAGGACGCCGGTCAGCTTCTGGTGCCGCCGGGCCTGAACACGGTCACCGCCATCGCCGCCGGAGCCTATCACAGTCTCGCGCTGAAGGCCGACGGCACCGTGGTGGCCTGGGGCTGGGACATTGCCGGACAGTCCACCGTGCCTCCGAATTTGACCGGAGTCATCGGGATCGCCGGCGGCTACACCTTCAGCATGGCTTTGAAATCCGATGGCAGCATCGTCGCCTGGGGGGATTCCAGCGCCGCCCAGACCACCATTCCGCCATCGGCCACCGCTGTCACCCGCATCGCCGCCGGCGCCTTCCACGCCCTCGCCCTGCGGGCCGATCTGGTGCCCGCGCAGCTGGCGAGGCTGGATGAGAGCAACATTTTCAGCGGCAGCCTGGGAATCAAACGCGCCGCCGCCGCCAACGCCCTGGAGGTCGAGGGTGATGCCAGCAAGAGCACGGCGGGCGGCTGGCTGGCCAACTCCGACCGGCGGATCAAAACGGAAATCCAGCCCATCACCGGAGCCCTGGAAAAATTGTCGCGGGTGCGGCTGGTGGACTTCCGCTACACCGATGAATACCGCGCCGCGCATCCCGGCATCGGGGACCGCCGCTGGCCCAATGTGGTCGCCCAGGAGTTTGCGGAGGTTTTCCCCGATGACGTGAAAAGCAGCGGTGAGAAAATGCCCGACGGCTCCCCGGTTCTCCAGGTGGACACCTATCCGCTGACGATTTACTCCGCCGCCGCCGTCCAGGAGCTGCACCGCGCGCAGGAGGAGCTGAAACAGAAAAATGCGGAGCTGCGGAGCCGGCTGGAAGCGCAGGAGGCGCGCCTCCGGAAGCTTGAAGCCCTTCTGCCCGGCAATCCATGAATCCGCGCGCCTCCCTGCTGCTGCTGCTCTGCCTGCCTGCCGTCATCCAGGCCGGAACCAGCGCCCATTACAGCCTTTCCCCCGCTGCCGTCGACACCGGCGGCGGGCCCGGCGTCTCCGCCTCCGGCAGTATGGATTTTTCCGGTGCCCCCGGCGGAGCGGGCCGTTCGGCCGCCTACGTCTCCCGCAGCGGTTTTGCCGGCCAGCTGGATGAGACGGCCGGTCTTGAAATACTGATCAGCCCCGCCTCCGTGGCTGAAACCGGCAGCGCCCAGCTCGAAGCCGGGCTGCGGAGCCGGGCGGGTTTTCTGGCCGCTTTGGCTCCGGACGGGGTCGCATGGTCGATTCTGGATGGTCCTCTCACCGGGATCACTCCCGGCGGTCTGGTCACGGCTGGCAAAACTCCCCAAACCACCGCCGCCACCGTCCAGGGGGTATTTTCAGGATTCACCGGAACTCTCACTTTTCCGGTGCGGGACACCATTCCTGACAATTTCGGCGTCCATGCGGGCGACGGCCTGCCGGACTGGTGGCAGCGGCAGTATCCGGATGCCGCCGACACCGCCGGGGGACTGACCGGGGATCCGGACCGCGACGGCCTCAGCAACCTTCTGGAGTTCGCTTTCGGCACCGATCCCGGCCATACCGGTTCCGGCGTCATTGCCTATTCCGACGGCGTTCTCACCTCGCACGGCCAGCCCCTGCCGGTCATCACCACTATTCCCAACAGTGTGGATCTCCGCATCGTCTTCGGCCGCCGCCGCGACAGCGCGTCCATCGGGCTCAGCTACAAGGTGCAGTTCAGCGCCGATCTTGCCGGCTGGACCACCAGCACCGCCCTTCCCGTGGTTCTGGCGGGGGATGCGGAATACGAGGCTGTGGGAGTTTCGTGGCCTTTCTTTCTCAATGGCCGGAAAGTCCGCTTCTTCCGGATGATGATCGATTACACGCCCGCCCCATGAAACTGCCCGCCGTCCTGTTGTTTCTGGCCAGTTTCGCGTCCGCCCCCGCGGAGGTGATTTACAGCGGCCTCCGGAATATTTCCATCCCCGACACCGTGGAGGGGGTCACTCTCGACGTTGATGCGGGAGCCATCGTTGCCGAAGCCGCCGCCGGCTGGGATATCAATATTTTTCTCGGAGGATTCGGCATCGCGGGCAGCGCCGCTTTTCAGCCCGCCCGCACCGGAACGGAAAACCAGGATCCGGTCCGGCGGTTTGACGCCGACATCCTGATTGTCCCGATGCTGCTGTATTCCGCGGGGGAAACCGGCTCCATTGATCATCTGGGGGCGGCGGGAAATTTCCAGGAGGGGCAGCCGGGCTATCTGGGCTTCCGCTTCACGAAAAATGGCGGCGGCGATCCCCTGTACGGCTGGATGCGCGTGACCCTGACCGCCAACTCCACCACCGGAGTCATCCACGACTGGGCCTGGGAAAACAGCGGCGGCGGCATCCCCACCGGCCAGGTGCCGGAACCCTCGTCCCGGTTGTCCCTGCTGGCCGCGGGTCTGGGAATCCTGCTCCAGCGCCGCGGACGGCCCCATCGCCCCGGGTGCGGTGATCCGGCCTGACTGATCTTTGACGGGACAGCGGCGCGCCGCGTCAGGGGGATTTCACGGCCGTCCGGCAGCGGTTTCAGGGACCGGCCGGATTTTCAGTTTGAGGGCGCAGGCGCAGGCGTGTGAACGCCCTGCCCGGGCAGGGAGAAGTGGAGAAAACGGCGCAAATCGCGGGATAAGCCGAAAATAAGTGCTTTTGGCGCCTTTTAGTGGGCTGGAGCGGAAAGGGACGGTTATTCCCGGCTTTTCCTTTATGGTGCGGCCGATTGATGCCGTTTCCCTGAAACCTCCCCGTATGAGCTGACTGAATTCCATTGCCCATGCCCATGCCCGTGACCTCCCGATTCCGGATCCCTGTGCTCCTCATGCCGCTGTGGGTGACCGTCCAGGCTTTGGCGGCGCCCGTGGATTTCGTCCGCGGTGTGCGTCCGATTTTCCGGCAGCATTGTTATGAATGCCACGGGGAGAAAAAACAGAAGTCCGGTCTCCGGCTGGATGTGAGATCGGCGGCGCTGAAAGGCGGTGATCATCAGGGGCCGAATATCATTCCCGGAAAGGCGGCGGAAAGTTCCCTCCTTCATCTCGTCACCACAGACGATGAGGATGACATGATGCCGCCGGCCGGCGACCGCCTTTCGGCGGCGGAGATCGCCACGCTGACAGCGTGGATCAATGAAGGCGCGGTGTGGCCCGAGGGCGCGGATGAGGTGAAACTGAAGGACAGGCGGGACCACTGGAGCTTCAGGCCGCTTCAGGTGTTTCCGGCTGTGGCCGGAGCGGCGTCCGGACCGGGCCCGGGGCCGGAGACGCTTTCCATCGACACTTTCATCGAAACCGGACTGAAGGAGCACGGTCTGGCCCTGTCGCCACCGGCGGGCCGCGCGGCCTGGCTGCGCCGCGTGACCTTTGACCTCACCGGGCTTCCGCCGACGCCGGAGGAGATGGAGGAGTTTTCCAAAGACACCGGACCCGATGCCTTCGAAATCGTCGTGGAGCGCCTGCTGAAAAGTGAGCGTTACGGCGAGCGCTGGGCCCAGCATTGGCTGGATGTGGTGCGTTATGCGGACACTCACGGCTTTGAAGTGAACACGGAGCGTCCGAACGCCTGGCCTTACCGCGACTATGTCATCGACGCCTTCAACGCCGACACGCCGTATGACCGCTTTATCAGGGAGCAGCTGGCGGGCGATGCGCTGGGCAGGGATGCGGCCACGGGGTTTCTGGTGACGGCGTCGGTGCTGCTGCCCGGGCAGATCGGCGCGGATGAGCCCTCGAAGCGCCTCGCCCGGCAGGACGCGCTCGACGAGATGGTGAACAACATCGGCCAGACCTTCCTCGGCCTCAGCGTCGGCTGCGCCCGCTGTCATGATCACAAATTCGATCCCATCACGGCCAGGGATTACTACGCGATGCAGGCCTTCGTCGCCGGAGTCGAGTATGAGGACCGTGAACTGCTCACGCCGGAGATTGAAACGGCCCGCAGGGAGGCGGCCGCGGACAGATCCCGCCTGGCGCAGATTGACCGGGAGCTTTCCCGCTTCACGCCTCCGGCAAAATCCGGCATCGAACGCCCGATGATCAGCGCCCGTGAAAATGTGGACCGGTTCGCGCCGGTGAAAGCGAAACGTGTGCGTTTCACCATCCGCGCCACCAATAACCTTGAGCCCTGCCTCGACGAGCTCGAAGTCTTCAACACCGACGGCGAGAATATCGCGCTCGCCGGCGCCGGCGCGGTGGTCACCTCCTCCGGCGACACCGTGGTGGAGGGCCGGCACGGGCTGAAATATCTCAACGACGGGGAATATGGGAATTCGCGCAGCTGGATGGGGAACGGGACCGGCGGGGGCTGGGTCACTGTCGAGTTCGCGCGGGAGCAGGACATCGGGCGCGCCGTCTGGGGCCGCGACCGCCAGGGGAAATTCACGGACCGTCTGGCCACGGACTACCTGATCGAAGTGGCCGGTGCGTCCGGCGCATGGCGCGCCGTCGCCGATGCCGGTGACCGGCGGAAATTTGATCCGGAGGACAGGAAACCCGCCGCCTTCACCACCCGGGGTCTGAAACCGGAGGAAGCCGCGCAGGCGGAGCGGCTGATAAAGCAACGGGGTCCGCTGGAGGCGAAAATTCAGCTCGCCACCCATCCGCCGAAAGTCTTTGCGGGCACGTTCCGCACTCCCGACGCCATCCGCCTGCTCAACCGCGGGGATCCCGAGCAGCCGCGGGAGGAGGTGAGGCCCGCCGTGCTGAGCGCCTTTGAGGGAATCACGCTGCCTGAGGAAACCAGCGAGCAGCAGCGGCGGACAGCGCTCGCCGACTGGATCGCCAGCCCGCGGAACCCGCTCACCGCCCGCGTGATGGTGAACCGCATCTGGCAGGGGCACTTCGGCGCCGGCCTGGTGGGGACGCCCAGCGACTTCGGCAACAATGGGATGAAACCCACGCACCCCGGACTTCTCGACTGGCTGGCCGGCGAGTTCATCCGCGGCGGGTGGAGCGTGAAGCGCCTGCACCGGCTCATCGTGCTGTCGCGGACCTACCGGCAATGCGGTTTTGGCCCCGCCGCGGGTGACACCGCCACGGCCACGGCCGCCGCCGCTCTGGACGCCGACGTCAGCCTGCTCTGGCGCTGGCCGACCCGCCGTCTTGAAGCCGAAGCCCTCCGCGATTCCATGCTCGCCATCAGCGGCCAGCTGAATCTGAAAATGCACGGCCCCGGCTACGATCTCTTCAATCAGCGCGGCGGCCTCAGCGGGTTCAATCCTGTCGAATCCTTCAGCGGCGATGGCCTGCGCCGCATGATCTACGCGCACAAAGTCCGGCGCGAGACCGAAGCCGTCTTTGGAGCCTTTGACTGCCCTGACGCCGGTCAAAGCACGGCCACAAGACGCGCCTCGACCACGCCCGTCCAGGCCCTGAATCTTTTCAACAGCCGCTTCACGCTCGATCAGTCCGAAGCCTTTGCCGCCCGCGTGAGGAAAGAGGCCGGAGACGAGCCCGTGACGCAAATCAGGCGCGCTTATCAGCTCGCCCTCAGCCGCGGACCCACCGACGGTGAAATCCGGGATACGGAACCCGTCATCCGCCAGCACGGCCTGGCTGTTCTCTGCCGCGCGCTTTTCAACAGCAACGAGTTTCTCTTTCCCCCATGATCCACCGCGCCGAACACCTCTCCCGCACCGGCCGCGGCCTGCTCGACCGCCGGCGCTTTCTCTCCAGCAGCGCCACCGCGCTCGGCTCCATCGCCTTGACGAATCTCCTCGGACTCGACGGTCTGCTGGCTTCGGAAAATGCTGGTCCGGTCATCGATCCCGCCCGGCCCTATGCTCCGAGGCCTCCGCATTTTCCGGGCAAAGCGAAAAACGTCGTCGTCATTTTCTGCGCGGGCGCGGTGAGTCAGCTGGAAACCTGGGATTACAAACCGGAACTGATCAAGTGGGACGACAAACCGCTGCCCAACGGCCCGGCGGTGACCTTCCAGGGACCGGCCGGCAACCTTGCCCGGCCGCAGTATGCCTTCCGTCCGCGGGGCCAGACCGGCAAGATGGTTTCGGACATGATCCCCCACCTCGCGGAGCTGACGGATGACATCGCCTTCGTCCACTCGCTCACCAGCAAATCGAACACCCATGGTCCCGCGGAGAACTTCCTTTCCACCGGCTTCGTGCTGGATGGCTTTCCCTCGCTTGGCTCCTGGGTGACCTATGCCCTGGGCAGCGAAAGCCAGGAGCTGCCCTCCTATGTTTCCATCCCCGACCCGCGCGGGGTGCCGCAGAACGGCTCCAACAACTGGGGGCCCGGGTTTCTGCCCGCCGCGTTTCAGGGCACCACCATGAGTTCCAAAAACCCCGTAAGGCATCTGACCGCGCCCGGTGTCTCCGGCGATGCCGACCGGGCCGCCCGCTCGCTGCTTCAGAAAATGAACGCCCGCCATCTGGAGGCCCATCCCGGCGACAGCAAACTCGCGGCCCGCATCGCCAGCTACGAGCTGGCCGGACGCATGCAGCTCAGCGTCCCGGAAATCAGTGACCTCAGCACCGAACCGGCGCACATTCTGAAAATGTACGGCGCGGACGACACCCAAAATGCCGACAAAGCCGCCTTCGCCAAAAACTGCATCCTCGCGCGGCGGCTGATTGAGAAAGGCGTGCGCTTCGTGCAGCTTTTCAACGGAGCCTACGCCAGCGGCGGCAAGCTCAACTGGGACGGTCACAACGCGCTGAAGGAGCAGTACGATGTCCATTCCGAAATCCTCGACCAGCCCGCCGCCGCCCTGATCCGCGATCTCAAACAGCGCGGCCTGCTGGAGGACACCCTCGTCGTCTGGTGCACGGAATTCGGCCGCATGCCCTTTTTTCAGAAAGGCGCGAAAGGCCGCGACCACAACCCCGACGGCTTCACCTGCTGGCTCACCGGCGCCGGCGTGAAGCCGGGCGTGAGCCACGGCGTCACCGATGAACTCGGCCAGAGGGCTATCGAGGACATTCATCCGCTCTACGATTTCAACGCCACCATTCTCCACCTCCTCGGACTCGACCATGAGCGCCTGACCTTCGAGCACAACGGCATCCGGCGCCGCCTCACCAATGTGGAGGGAAATCTGATCACGCCGGTTCTGATGTGAGCCGCCGGATCAGGTGTCAGTCCCTCCCTTTTCAGCCGCCCTCCGTGCCGGCGGGCTATTTTCTCAGACGGAAGAACAGTTTGGAGGGAGTGGGGGCCGGGAGAACGCTGACGCTGTTGATGCCGCTGATTCGTAAGCAGTTGACGGATGACCGTCGGGTATGGAGCGCGGGACGGCTGCGTTGTGCCACGATTG
>JAZKFB010000036.1:0-80474 GCA_040386695.1 Verrucomicrobiota bacterium | reverse complement strand
TGGCGATGTTGTTGATGAGCTCCATGATGACGACCGTCTTGCCGACGCCCGCACCACCGAAAGCACCCACTTTACCACCCTTGGTGAAGGGACAGATGAGGTCGATGACCTTGATGCCGGTTTCCAGAATCTGCGCGGAGGGGTCCTGATCGGCGAGGCTGGGGGCCTTGCGGTGAATAGGATAGCGCTTGTCGGCTTTGGGGGCCTCCTGGTCATCCACGGGGTCGCCGGTGACGTTGAAGATGCGGCCCAGAATGCCTTCGCCCACGGGAACGGTGATCGACGCGCCGGTGTCGGTGACGTCGTAACCGCGGCGCAGCCCCTCGGTGTTGGTCATGGCCAGGGAGCGGACCCAGCCGTCGCCAAGGTGCTGCTGCACTTCACAGACGATGCGCACCGGCTTGCCGCTGAGATCGAAATTGATCTCAAGGGCGTTGTAGATTTCCGGCAGTTTGGCGGCTGCGGAGAAATCCACGTCCACCACGGGACCGATGATTTGGACGATTTTGCCGATGTTGCTCATGGGAAGAAAGGATGAAGGAATTAAAGGATATTGTTGAAGTGGGGGCGGACGCGGGCGGGCGGCGGGAGAAACGGAACTATTCGAGGGCCATCTTGGCGGTGGTGATTTCGAGGAGTTCGTTGGTGATGGCGGCCTGGCGGAGCTTGTTGTATTCGAGGCTGAGGTCCTTGAGCATCTGCTTGGCGTTGTCGGTGGCGTTTTTCATGGCCACCATCCGGCTGGAGTGCTCGGAGGCGCGGGATTCCAGCAGCATCTGGAAGAGGGTGTTGCTGACGTACTGCGGCAGGATCTGCGCGAAAACGTGGGCGACATTGGGCTCGAAGGAATATTCCAGCACCGGGCCGGTGGTGGCGTCGTTCACCTCACCGTGGCCGACGCCCTCATAGGAGCGCTTGCCGCCAAGGGTGACGGGATTGATCGGCAGCAGCTGCTCCAGGCTCGGGATGACCGTGGCCGTGTTGACGAAGTTGTTGAAAGCCACCAGCACCCGCTCGTATTCGCCGGTCAGGAATTTTTCCTGAAGGAGTTTGCTGACGGGGCGCAGCTCGTTGAAGCGGGCGGGATCCTTGATGGAGAAATCCGCCGTGAGGTTTTTCTTCAGACGGCCCAGGGACTGGGAGCCCTTGCGGCCGATGGTGAGAAATTCCGTGTCCTCGCCGAGGCCGGAGGTGAGCACCTTCTTGAGCAGATTGGTGTTGAAGGCGCCGCAGAGACCCTTGTCGCTGGTGATGACCAGAACAAGGGTTTTGCCGGGTTTGCCCTCGCTGAAGAAGGGGTGGATATTCTCCTCCACCCGGCCCTTCAGACTGACCAGCACTTTGTTCAGAAGATCCGCGTAGGCGCGCCCCTGGGTGGCGGCGTCCTGCGCTTTTTTCATCTTGGCCGCCGCGACCATTTGCATGGCCTTGGTGATCTGGGCCGTGTTTTTGACGGATTTGATCCGGCGGCGGATGTCGCGGGTGGAAGGCATTTTTCGGAAAGGTAAAAGGGTTCAGGGTTCAGGTTTCAGATCCCAAGCCGGAATTCCGACCTTCCGGTCTGAATCCTGAAACCTGAAACCTTTAACCTCTTTCTTTTTATTACTTCCAGGAGGATTTGAAGTCGGCGAGGGAGGACTTGATGGCATCCTCGGATTTGTCGATGGCCTTCTCGTTGGCGATCTGGGCGAGGAGGGGCTCCTTGCGGGACTTGAAGTATTCCTCCATGGCGGCCTGGCACTCGCGGATGCGGTCCACGGCGACGTCGTCGAAGTAGCCTTTCTGCATGGCGTAGAGGCTGATGACCATGATGGCCAGGCTCTTCGGCTGATACTGCTGCTGCTTGAAGAGCTCCACGATGCGGGCGCCGCGGTCGAGCTTGGCCTTGGTGGCGGAGTCGAGGTCGGAACCGAACTGGGCGAAAGCGGCCAGTTCGCGGAACTGGGCGAGGTCAAGCTTGGTGGTGCCGGCCACCTTCTTGATGGCCTTGGTCTGGGCGGCGGAACCGACGCGGGACACGGAGAGACCGACGGAAATGGCCGGACGGATGCCCTGGTAGAAGAGGTCGGTTTCGAGGAAGATCTGACCGTCGGTGATGGAGATCACGTTGGTCGGAATGTAGGCGGACACGTCACCGGCCTGGGTTTCGATGATCGGCAGGGCCGTCATGGAGCCACCACCGTAGTTGTCGTTCACGCGGGCGGAACGCTCAAGGAGGCGGGAGTGGAGGTAGAACACGTCGCCGGGATACGCTTCACGGCCGGAGGGGCGTTTCAGCAGCAGGGAAACCTGGCGGTAGGCGACAGCCTGCTTGGAAAGGTCATCAAAAACGATGAGGACGTCCTGGCCCTGATCCATGAACCATTCGCCGATGGCGCTGCCGGCGTAGGGGGCAAGGTATTGATTCACCGCGGGATCGGAAGCGGAGGCGCTGACGATGACGGTGTATTCCATGGCTCCGGCATCTTCGAGAGTCTTGACGACGCGGGCGACGTTGGACTGCTTCTGGCCGATGGCGACGTAGATGCAGTAAAGTGGTTTGTGACCTTCCAGTTTGCCCTGTTCGGCGGCTTTGTTCTGGTTGGCCTGGGAAATGATGGTGTCCACCGCGATGGTGGTTTTGCCTGTGGAGCGGTCACCGATGATCAGTTCGCGCTGACCGCGGCCGATGGGGATCATGGCATCGATGGACATGATGCCGGTCTGCACGGGGACGGACACGGACTTGCGGGTAATGATACCAGGGGCGAGTTTTTCGACCGGATACTGGGCTTCGCCAACGATCGGACCTTTCCCGTCGAGGGGCTCGCCCAGGGTGTTGACGACGCGGCCGAGGAGGCTTTTGCCGACGGGGACGGAAAGGAGACGGCCGGTGGTCTTGACTTCGTCGCCGGCTTTAATGTTTTCGCCGGAGCTGAGAAGCACGCAGCCGACTTCCGTTTCCTCAAGATTCAGGGCCAGGCCGTAAACACCGCCCGGAAACTCGATCATCTCATTGAGCATGACGTCGCTGAGGCCTTCGATCTTGGCGACACCGTCGCCGATTTCGCGGACAACGCCGACATTCGAGCGGGTGACGGCGGTCCTGAGGCCGGTGATTTGGGATTCGAGTTCCTGGAGGATCGTGGACATGGCTTTTGAAGAGTGAAATTTGAAAGGAAGAAAGGGGGGGGAACTACGCGAGAACTTTGCCGCGGAGGTTTTCGAGACGGGATTTGACGGAGCCGTCCCAGACGGTGGAGCCGAGTTTGATGCGGATACCGCCGAGCAGTTCCGGCTGGGTGCGGAATTCGGTGGTGATATCGGCGCCGTGGCTCTTTTGGAGATCGGCGATAACCTGGGCCTGCTCCTCCGCGCTCAGGTCCGTGGCGCTGTCCACAATGGCGTGGCGCTTTTCGAGCTCAAGGCGCAGCAGACGCTGATAGGCGGTCAGAATGCCCAGATAATTGCGCGGCTTGTCAGCGATCACCTTGTCCACAATGGATTTGGCGGCGGCCTGATCGACAGCACCGTTGCGCAGGGTGAGGCGCAGGAACTGCCGGGCGGTGCGGAGAGCGTCTTTGCTGACTTTCATAAGAAGGTGAAAGGGTTCAGGTTTCAGGTTTCAGAAGTTACGGAGTTCGGCTTTCCGGCCTGAACCCTGAAACCTGAAACCTTTTACCTTCTCTAAGCGATCTGGCTGAGGGCTTCCTTGTTGAGGCGGGCATGATCCTCTTTGTTGAGGGTCTTGCCGGTGACTTTGGAAGTGGTGGCGATGACGAGACGGCCGAAATCGCGCTTCAGTTCGGCGAGAATGCGGGCGCGCTCCAGTTCCGTGGCTTCCTTGGCCTTGGCGATGATGGTCTGGGCCTCGGCGACGGATTCCTGTTTTTTCTGCTCGGCGATGGCGGCGGCGGCGGTCTGGGCCTCCTTGATCAGGCGGGCGGCCTCGGCGTTGGCTTTGTCCAGAGCGGCGGCGGCCTGGGCCTGGGAGGTGGCGAGGTTCAGTTTGATGGTGTCCAGATTCGCCTCACCTTCCGCGATGCGGCTGCGGCGCTGTTCCAGCATGGCGGTCACGGGACCGAACGCGTATTTGCTGAGAATTAAATAGACGACACCGAAGATGATGATCTGAGCGATGATCTTCGGGAAGTCGATGCCGAGCTGATTGAGGATTTCCATGGCGGGAAGCGCGTGAAATTAAAAAAGGAACAGGACGGAGCGGAAAACAGAATGGGAAAAATTCCGGCGGACCGGAAAAGGACATCCGGCGGACGCTTTGCGGCGTCCGCCGGAGTCCGGAAGGGCTTAGCGGCCCTGGAGAGCGAGAATGAAGGCGTAAATGGCGATAGCTTCGGCAAGCGCCATGCCGATAATGGCGATGGTCAGAATGTTACCGAAGGCGCCGGGGTTGCGGCCGACAGCCTGGGCGGCGGCAAAGCCGGTCAGACCGATGCCGATACCAGCACCCGCACCGGCGACGCCGAGGGTGAAGGAACCATTGATGGCACCGAAGGTGGCATCTTTGGCGACGGCGACGACTTCAGGAGCGGCGGCCTGGAGCATGGAGGCGATTTCCATCATCATAGTGTTATTTCTTTCTTAGCGGTTTGGTGTTACATGCCGCCGCCCACAGTCAGGCCATGGTCACGGGAGGCAAAGGGGTGTCGGGCGGCGCAATCCGGATCTCAGTGGTGGGCGTGCTCCTCTTCACCGTGGGACTCGTCATGAGTGGTGGAGAGCTTGATAAAGACGGCGCAGAGCAGGGCGAAGACCATGCCCTGGAGAACACCCACGAGGATTTCGAGGAAGTAGAAAGGCAGGGGAACGAGAACGCTGCAGATGAAGTCCAGCCAGGAGATGCCCGAGTGAACCAGACTGCCCATGGTGTGAAGCAGGTTTTCACCGGCGAAAACGTTGCCATACAACCGCAGAGAGAGGGTCATGGGACGGAAGAGGATGGAGATCACTTCAATCACGCCCACCAGTCCGAAGATCAGAATGAGGGGATATTTCATGAATCCCTTCACTTCCCCTTTGGGACCGAAGATGTGATACAGGGTGCCCCCGACGCCCATTTCCTTGATGGTGATGAAGAGCCAGACAATCAGGGAGGCGAAGGCGATCCCGAAGGTGAGATTCATGTCCGCCGTGGCGGGACGGAGCAGCGGGGTTTCGATGTGCGTCAGGCCAAACATGACCCCGGGGGCTTCATGGCTGGAGAAACCAATAGTGCCGACGCCCGGCAGGAGGCCCACCCAGTTGGAAACGGTGACGTAGATGAAAATGGTGGCCAGGAGGGGAAAAGCGCCCGGAGCGATCTTGGGGCCGACGATTCCCTCGACCTGATTATAGAGGAATTCGACGATCAGCTCGACGAAGTTCTGCTTTTTGCCGGGGACCAGGGCGGCTTTTTTCATGGCGCTGCGGAAGAACCACAGAAACACGATCGTGACCAGGGCCGCGACGAAGATCGAATTGGTCAGAAAACCCGCCCAGTGATGAGGGTCCGAAAAGAAAGTCTGCGCTTTGGCGCTGACCTCATGACTGACGGCGGGAGCGGCGTGCGCCCCGGGCTCGACATCGACAGCACCGTGAACGGCGGCCTCGGCAAGGACGGGAAACGAGGAAAGCAGGGCGGTGAAGCTGCTGGACATGGCGGAGCGCGGAGATTAAACGGCATTCACCATTTCTGCGGAAAAGCAGAAACGGACGCGGAGCGGGGGTTTTAATTGATTGGCTTCCCAGGCGCAAGAGTAATTTGTGAAATATTTCACAAACTTTTGTTAGTTGCCTTTTTATCGGGGAAATCGTCCTTCACGGGCACGGTTTCCGGCGGAAAAGAATCACCCGCCGGAGCTGGGGGCGGTAACACTTTCTCAGAAATGCGAACAGGAGGCGCGGGAGTGCTGATGTTTTCCTGAAGTCCGGCCTGAAGATGCACAAACTCCCCCGGCGCGGTGCGGGCGTAAAGCGGCGGGTCCCCGGATTCCGCCGGATGTTCCTGCGGGGTGTAAAGCCGGAAAGGCAGCGCCTCGCCCAAACCCGGGGCCACGCGGAACATGCGGTCATCCCGCCGCCGCAGCGGTTTTTCCGGCGCGGCGGTCAATTGCACAACCCGTTCACCGACACGGATTTGCACAGGAAGCAGCGCCGGCTGGAAATAAGCGGTGTCGCCCAGGGCGGTGGGATAATTCAGCCAGACCGCGCGGTCACGCTGCAGCGCGTCCCGCCAGGCGCTGACGGCCACCAGGCCTGTCAGCAGCGTCAGCAGCACCAGCAACCGGGCCGGAGTGCCCCGGGGAATATTCTGGGCCATGAAAAGAGGAAAGGGTTCAGGTGAAAGGGTTCAGGCCGGAAAGCCGGGCAGACCGGCGGGCGCTGGCCATCAGTGGAGGAAAAAGCCCCGGGAAGCGACTTCAAAATGGTCACGCATGGCGTGCTGTCTGGCCGGAGGCCACGCCTCAAACCCTGAATCCCCTCCCCTGGATCCTGTTTTTCTTTTTGGTGGAGGTTAGGAGATTCGAACTCCTGACCTCTTCATTGCGAACGAAGCGCTCTACCAACTGAGCTAAACCCCCCAAAAAGATGACGGCCATGATCTTGCCGCGCGAATGCAAGCGATACTGCCCGCCGCGCGTTGTTCAAGAGGAATCCTTGGGGGAAATGTGACCCGCCGGTGGCTGGTTTTGGCGGGGACCGGCAAAAGGCCGTGTGAGTCCATAGGTTCCCTGCCCTGCTCCCCGCGGGCCGGAACTCATTGCCGTCCCGCTCAGGCGGTGGAAATTTCGCTGCCGTCACCCGAGGTCAGCTGCTCAGCCCCGGGTTTCAGCTTCAAATGGCGTTCGACGGCGGCGGTTTCGCGGAATGCCCGGAGGGACAGCCACACCGCCATGATCCACCAGAAAGCCCCGACAGCTAAAGAAATGACGATCAGCAGCGGGCGGGTCCAGTTGAGAATGTTGGGATCCGGGGGTTCTCCGGCGGCGGCGCGGACATTGAAATAATAATCATCCCGGGCGATGTATTCCAGCCAGGCCCAGCTCATGGTGGGAATGGGGACGCCGATTTTGAGGAAATCGGCATTGGTCAGCCCGGCGGCGAGGGCGATGAGCAGCAGCTGCGCCGAGGCCATCAGCGTGAGCATGAGGGCATACGTCCCCAGATGCCAGTTCAGGCGTCTGCGGAAAAACCAGTGGTACAGCACCAGCGGCACCGGCAGCGTGAAAGGAATGACGGCGAATCCGCAGATGGCCACAGCCCAGTCGTTCATGCTGACATCCGACAGGTCGAAGGGGGCCCCGCTCCTGTAGCCACTGTAACCGTAGCCGGTGTAACGATTCTCCCATGCGCGCCAGGCGGTGAAGGCGCCGATCCCCAGAGCCGTGAGAAACAGCATCAGCGAAAAAATCACCCCCGACGGCCACCCGGGATACAGCACCCGCCCCGCCAGACGCCCGGCAAAACCCCGTTTGACGAAAGGCTGGAGCACCGGAGCCAGATTGGCCGGTTTTTCCAGAAGCGACTGCAGAATCAGCACCAGACTGGTCAGAATGGCCAGCACACAGCCCACCGCCACCATGCTGTCCTCCCGGTGATGCGGGCCGCCGGCCAGCGAGTTCCGGTAGGCCCCCCAGCTCAGGGCCACATAAATTCCGACCGCCGCCAGCCCGATCAGCCGCCGGCGGGTGGTGCGGTTTTCGGAAACGGCCGCCACCTGCGCGGCTCCGATATCCAGGGCGTAGAACATCACATGCAGCACGGCGGTGAGCGCCAGGGCGAAGCAGGTCCAGCCGTAGCGCTCGTGCATCTCATCGATAATGTACGAGTTATGGTAATCGTACATGTCCTCCAGCACTCCGGCGCAGAAGCTGCCGGCGGCGGCGGTGACGCCGAGCATGATGCCCGCGCGCAGCAGAAAATATTTCACCCAGGAGAATCCGGTGAGCACGGCGGCTGACAGCAGGCCCAGGAGCAGAAAAATTCCCAACCAGGCCATCTCCAGCGGCACATTCAGACCGCCGGCGAAATACCGCACGATCAGATACGGCAGCACCGTGACCGTGGTCAGCAGCTGCTGGGCGGCCACGGCGATCCATTTTCCCAAAGTGATGCGCCAGCCCGAAAGCCGGGTCAGCACGAGGGTGTCGATGGTGTTTCCCCGCAGCTCCTCGTTCAGGGCATTGGCTCCGCGGAGGGGCAGCAGGCCGCAGACGAGCACGCAGTAGGCTCCAAAAAAAGCCTGGTTCAGGTCCTCGGACGCCGGGGCCTCAATGGTCAGCCACACAATCATCACCAGAAACAGATTCATGGCGATGAGCCCCCAGACAAACACCGGCGAGCGCATTCCCTGACGCAACTCCTTGACCAGCATGGGGCTGAGCCGGTCACTGAAATCCCGCAGTCCGGCCACGGTCACGCCCGGTTCCGGCACGGCGGGGGAGGCAACAGTCGGAGCGGCGTTCATGGCCGGGAGTAAAAACCGGTTCCCTCCGCCCTGTCCATGAAAAAGCGGGATTTCTATCTGTTATGACGGCGGTGGCGGCGGTGGCGTTTTCCCGGTTGCCGCGCCGGGGGCATGGCACGGGAGTGGGCTCCCGTTTTCCCGCCCGCAATGACAGATTTTCATCCTTCCCCATCAATCCTCCAACCGCAGGAACCAAATCTGCTTTCGGAGGCACCCACCATGTCACGCAGCCCACGCAGTTCCGAAAAAATCCCGCTTTCCGAATTTCACAGTCAGCCGCTGGAGGAGCGCATCCGCCTTTCCTACACCACCCTGGAGCGCCTCCGCCGGCCCAACGGCGGCTACATCGCCAGCCCCTATTCCGCCGAGGACGGATCCGGCGACGCTTATAATGTGTTCTGGATCAGGGACATCATGTTCGCCACGTATGCGAATGAATATCTCGGCTGCTTTGACAAGATGGTGGAGAGCTTCCGTCTGGTGCTGGACATTTTCAAAAGATTCCACCTGCGCATCATCCGCGCCTCCATCGTCAAACCCAACATCCTCAACGAACGCGGACTTTTCATGCCCGCCCGCGTGCATCCCACGACGCTGGAGACGATCACGGACGACTGGGGGCACCACCAGATGGATGTTTTCGGTCTGTTCATGTATAAAACCGGCGACCTGATCCGGAAGGGTTATGGCTTCCGCTTCACGGCCGAGGACTTCACGCTCATCAGCCACATCCGGAATTACATTTTCAACATGGGCTTCGAGCCTGATTTCGGCATGTGGGAGGAGGGTCCCGAGGAGCACTCCAGCAGCTACGGCGCGGTGCTCGGCGGACTGATGATGTGGTATGACCAGGGCTACTACGATTACAAGTACAAGCACAAAACCGACATCGGCACCCTCGTTCCCGTCAGCGAGCGCATGATCGCCGACGGCCAGCGCGCGCTTTTTGGCCTGCTGCCGCGGGAGTCCGCCAGCCGTCCGTATGACATGGCGCAGCTCAGCCTCATCTGGCCCTACAGCATCGTCGATTACGCCACCAAGCTGAGCATTCTGGAATCCGTGGAGACGCATCTGCTCGGCACCCGGGGGGTGCGCCGGTACCCGCAGGACGTCTATTGCGGCATGGGCACCGTGCCCCACAACGGCGAGACGGCGGAGTGGCCGCTGGGTCTGGCGTGGCTGTCGATCTGTTACTCGAAACTGGCGGAGTATGAGCAGGATTACGACGCCGTGCGCCATCCCGTGCATCTGGACTGGGAAAAACGCGTCGGTTATTTCAGCCTCGCCGTGAAATACTTCACCCAGCTGGAGGCGGCGATGACCCCCGAGGGCTGGGTGCCGGAAATGTATGTCGGCACGCAGACCGGCCACAACACCCCGCTGGCCTGGGCGCAAAGTTTTCACATCATTTCCGGCCAGATGCTGCTCAATCTCTCGTATAAAAACCCGGGGCACTTCAAACTCCCCGCCTCCCTGCACCGCCGGGCCGGCCACTGACCCTTTTTCATGTCCCTGACTCCGTCACTTCCCCCCTCGGTCACGCTCCGTGACGCCGCACCCGGTTATCCGATTCTGGAAGTGAGCCATCCGGCCGCCGCCGCCCGCGTGGCCCTGCACGGCGGGCACCTTATGGAGTGGACGCCGGCCGGTCAGGCACCCGTGCTCTATCTCAGTCCCAAAGCCGTGTTCCGCGAAGGCAAGGCCATCCGGGGCGGCGTGCCGGTGTGCTGGCCGTGGTTCGGGGATCATCCCGCCGGGAGCGATTTCCCGGCTCACGGCATTGCCCGCAACCGGTTCTGGGCCTTGGAGTCCGCCACCGAAAACGCGGAAGGCGTCCGGCTTTCCCTGACCCTGGCCAACGATGACGCCACCCGGAAATTCTGGCCGCACGCCTTTGAACTGCGGCTGGAGCTGGCCATCGGCCGGACGCTGGAGATGACGCTGACCATGCGCCACCTCGGCGATGTGCCCGCTGTTTTCGGGGCCGCTCTGCACAGCTACTTCAGCGTCGGCGATATCCGCACCGTCAGCGTTCAGGGACTGGAGGAAGTCCCGTATTTCACCGAAACCGGCCCGCCCCGGGAACAGGGCGAGCACACTCAGCACGGCGAAATCCTCATCGACCACGAGGTGGACCGGCAATATCACGCCGCGCCGGAGCTTCATCTGCTTGATCCCGCGCTTTGGCGGGAAATTGTCATCACCAGCAGCGGCAGCACCGCCACCGTGGTCTGGAATCCCTGGGTGGAGAAAGCAGCGCGGCTTCCTGATCTGCCGGACACCGATTACCGGAATTTCCTGTGCCTGGAAACGGCCTGCCTGGCGACTTCCTCCCGTCTTGAACTTCAGCCCGGCGGCACCCACACCCTCAGCGCCGCCGTCCGCTGCCAGCCCCTGGAAACCCACTGATCCCACGCCACCTGAAACAGACGTCCCTGTCTGTCCCGCTGGTCCATCCTCCCGGTCCTTCAATCCGGCTCTCCGCGCGCCAATCCGGATCGGACACCCTTTCCATCAGCGATTCTCCGAAAAGGCGAGGTGATGCCGAATGTCGTAAGCACCTCTACCCAGGCACCGGCACCACCTCCACTTTCAGGGCGCAGGACAGAACTCAAAATGTCTTACGCCGCTGAATAATAAGGACATCCGAATAAAAAGCAAAGCCAATTCCAATCATGCCGCCGCTGTTTGCCACTCTCCGCTTTTTGAATCACCGGTCCCTTCCGGCGGACGGCGCGTGGAACATGGCCTGTGATGAGGCGCTTCTCAAAACCTTGGAGCCTGGCGAGCCGCCCATCCTCCGGGTTTACCGCTGGGACCGGCCCACGCTTTCCTTCGGCTATTTCCTGAAATACGCCGACGCCATCGCCGCCGCCGGAGCGGAGGAATCGGTGATCCGCCGCTGGACCGGAGGCGGGCTGGTGCATCATGGCCGGGATTTCACCTGGTCGCTGCTTGTTCCCCGGAGCCATGCCTTCGCCCAGGTCCGCCCGGCGGAGTCCTACGGTCAATTGCACGGGGCCGTGGCCGGCGCGCTCAGCGGACTGGGAATGGGCGGCGCGGTGGTGGTGCCCGCCGACTCCCCTGCCCCGCGGGCCGGACTTTGCTTTGAAGCCCCCGCTCCCGGCGATCTGCTTCTTCATGGCCGGAAAATCGCCGGTGCCGGCCAGCGCCGCACCCGCCAAGGTCTTCTCCATCAGGCCAGCCTTTGCCTTCCTGCGGTCCGGCCCCCGGAGCAAAATCAGGACCAGCCCGGAAATCATCCCCGCTCCAGCCCCGGGCCCGTTCCCGCCCCCGGCCTGCTGGAAAAACTGGGAGACCTCCTCAGCCGCCAGCTGGGGGCGGAAGTCCTCCCGTTTTGTCTCCCGCACGATCTTGAAATCCCCCGCAGCCGCTATGCGGATCCCGATTGGAACACGCGGATCTGAGAAAATCATTAACCAATCCTCCGGAACCGGGACGGGACTTTCCCCGCCAACCGCTTGACCCGGCGTGAAAACTGCTTATTTCTTAGCATTAAGATGAGCAGCAGCAGCAACGGTGACCAGCAGGATCTTTCCCGGCGCGAACGCCAGATCATGGACGTGGTCTACCGCCTGGGCGAAGCCACGGCCCAGGAGGTTCTGGAGAATATTCCGGAGCCGCCCAGCTATTCAGCGGTGCGCGCCCTGCTGGCCATTCTGGTGGAAAAAGGCTCGCTGAAATATGGCCGCGAGGGACGGAAGTATGTTTACAAACCCACGCTCAGCCCCGAACGCGCCAAACGCGGCGCGCTGAACCGGCTGCTGGCCACGTTTTTTGAGAACTCGCCGGAGAAGCTGGTGGCCTCGCTGCTGAATCCCGGCGAGGGCCGTCTGTCGGACAGCGAAATCGCGCGCATCCAGGCGTTGCTTCAGGAAAAGGATCCGGCGAAAAAAGAATCCGCCTGAAGCCCGCGGGACTGTCCCGCAGCCGTCCGTCCGGCGCTTTGGACGGCAAGGCTCCCTTGCGGGCGGGCTCCATCGCTGCCGTCATTTGAGGAACCTGATCATGTCCGGAGAAATCACCCGCTTTGCCCCCAGCCCCACCGGCGAGCTGCATCTGGGCCATGCGCTGGCGGCGCAGGTGGCCTGGGACGGGTCGCGGCGCGGCGGCGGCACTTTTCTGCTGAGACTGGAGGACATCGACACCACGCGCTGCCGGGAAAATTATGTGGCCATGCTGGAGGAGGACCTGCGCTGGCTGGGGTTCACCTGGCCGGAGCCGGTGTGGCGTCAGAGCCGCCGCATGGAATTCTACGCCGCCGCCCTGGAGCGGCTGCGGGGCATGGGGCTGCTTTATCCGTGCTTCTGCACCCGTCAGGAGATCGCGGCGGCGGCCAGCGCGCCCCAGGGCCCGGAAGGCCCGGTTTATCCCGGCACCTGCCGCCATCTTCCGGAGGAGGAGCGCACGGTCCGCATTCTTGCCGGATCCTCCTACGCCTGGCGGCTGGATGGGGAACGGGCCATGCGGAAAGCGGGGGTTCTGACATGGCGGGACCGCCGGCAGGGCACGTTCACGGTGGACCTTGCCGGGCTGGGCGATGTGGTGCTGGCGCGGAAGGAGGTGCCGGCTTCCTATCACCTCGCCGTCACGGTGGACGATGCCGCGCAGGGGGTGACGCTGGTGACGCGGGGCGGGGATCTGCTGGCGGCCACGCACGTTCACCGGCTGCTGCAGGCCCTGCTGGATCTGCCGGTGCCGGAGTGGCTGCACCACCGCCTGATTTGTGATGGGAACGGCCGCCGCCTGGCCAAACGCGATGCCGCGCGCAGCCTGCGTCATCTCCGGGACTCCGCCGGATGGTCGCCCGCGGATGTCCGGCGGGCGGTTGCCGGATAAGCCGCCGGACCGCAGTGACGGATCATGCCAAAAGCCCGGAAAGCGGGAAGCCTTCCGGGCTTTTGGTTTGGCGGCGGGGGGAACCCGGGCCTGCGCGGTGTGGAGTCAACCTGCCGTGCGCGGGACAGGGACGGGGAAGGAGCCCGCGGCGGCCCGAAGCCGCCCGATCTCTCCGGAAGAAAACGTCAGGCCGTCAGGCCTACTTTTTCTTGGCGGCGGCCTTCTTGGCGGGGGCGGCGGCTTTCTTTGCAGGAGCGGCGGCCTTTTTGGCGGGAGCCGGAGCGGCGGCGGCTTTCTTCGCGGGAGCGGCAGCGGCCTTCTTGGCGGGGGCGGCGGCTTTCTTGGCGGGAGCCGGAGCCGCGGCCTTCTTGGCGGGCAGCGTCTTCTTGGCGGGAGCCGGAGCCGCCTTCTTGGCGGGAGCCGGGGCGGCTTTCTTCGCGGGGGCGGGAGCCGCCTTCTTGGCGGGGGCAGCCTTCTTGGCTGCGGCTTTCTTTTTAACGGCCATGGTTGGTTGGTTTTGTTGTGTGGCGGGCGGGCGGCGCTTTGCGGGGCGCCGCAGGAGACCGGTCACTGCTTTGGTTTCCCCCGGAGTCAGAGTGACCCTGGAGAGAATCTGTCCGATGAGGTCGGCGGCACTGCCGTTGAAGACCCTTTTCACAAGGTCGTGCAGATACCGCCCCACGGTGGCGCCGCGGGTTTTGGTCGGAAAATAGATGTTGGCGCGGCCCTGCTGCTTCTTGCGGACATGGCCCTTCCTCTCAAGTTTCTGAAGCACCGCCAGCACCGTGTTGTAGGCTCTGGGCTTGCGGTCAGGAAGAGAGGTCCAGACATCATGCACTGTGGCGCCATTGCTGGCCCAGAGCACGGAAAGCACTTGGAATTCGAGGTTCGATGGATGCGCGGCCTTCATAAAGTGCGCCTGCCCCCATGGCAGGCCCGGCGGGAAAATCGAGGAATGCGGGACTGCTACTACCTTTCTAGTAATCGGGTCAACAACTTATTTGGCCCGCGTGATGATTTGCCTGTCAGGATGTCAGGAATGGCCGTTTTTTCACCTCCGCCGCCGCATCCCCTGGCACGTTTTTCATGGAGTCCGCGCCCTCCCGGACCGTCGTTAGTAAAGTGGCGTGCCCGCGGCGCCGGGGCGGCGGACGGAAGTCTCCCGCCTCTTGCGGCGGCGCGCCTCCGGCCTGAGGCTCACCCGCGAACCTAACACCGCCCATGCTCACCGATCTCCCCGCCCTTCACTTCACCATTCCCGCCCGCGACGCTCTCGGCCGCGAGCATGTCGAAGGCAAGCTCCTGGCCGCTGAGGAGGCGCTCCAGTTTTTCTGGCGGCACCGCGACCGCACCTTCAAACGCACCGGCGGGGAGATGCGGATGATCGCTGTCAGCTATGCCAATGTGGAGAGCGTGACGCTGCGCACCACGCTGGGCTGGTTCAGTCCCCGCCTGCTGCTGAGGCTGTCGGATCCGCGGCCCCTGCAGGAGGTGCCGGGCACGGAGGTGGGGCTGGCGACCCTGATGCTGACGGATCACGATGCGAGGCGCGGGGCCCGGGCTTTCATCAAGCTGGTGGAATACCGCCAGTCGGACGCGGAGGCCAGCGCGCGCATCGGGCGGCTGTCGGAGCTGGAGAAGGAGCGCGGGCTTTGAGCCGGGACAGGAGCACAGGCGCCCCCTGTGAGTTTTCCACCAGCCGGTCAATTTACCAGGCAATCGCGGGCCATTGCAACTCACAGGCGGGACGCCTGTGCTCCCGTCTTTAAAATAGGAAATACCGCTGCGCCATGGGCAGCACCGTGGCGGGCTCGCAGGTGAGAATGCGGCCGTCGGCCTTGACGGTGTAGGTCTCCGGATCGACCTCGATTTTCGGCAGGGCGTCGTTGAGGACCATGTCGCGTTTGGTGACTTTCCGCGTGTTTTTCACGGCGGCCAGGGTCTTGCCCAGACCCAGTTCATTCAGGCTCCCCAGCTCCAGGGCCGCCTGGCTGACGAAGGTCAGCGAGGTCTTCAGAAGCGCCCGCCCGAAGGCCCCGAACTGCGGCCGGTAGAACATGGGCTGCGGAGTCGGGATGCTGGCGTTGGGGTCCCCCATATTGGCCCAGGCGATGAAGCCGCCTTTGAGCACAATCTCCGGCTTCATCCCGAAAAGAGCGGGTTTGTAAACCACGAGGTCCGCCAGCTTGCCGATGCCGATGGAGCCGATGAGATGGCTGACCCCGTGGGCGATGGCCGGGTTGATGGTGTATTTGGCCAGATAGCGCAGGCAGCGGAAGTTGTCGGCGTCCGGATGCGCGGCATCCGTGAGGCCGCCGAACTGCGTTTTCATTTTGTGCGCCGTCTGCCAGGTGCGCAGAATGACCTCGCCGATGCGGCCCATGGCCTGGCTGTCGCTGGACATCATGGAGATCGCGCCCAGGTCATGCAGCAGATCCTCGGCGGCGATGGTCTCGGGGCGGATGCGGCTTTCGGCGAAGGCCACGTCCTCGGGGATTTTGGAGTCGAGATGGTGGCAGACCATGAGCATGTCGAGATGCTCATCGAGGGTGTTCACCGTGAAGGGCCGCGTGGGATTGGTGGAGGACGGCAGCACGTTGGGCTCGCCGCAGACGCGGATGATATCCGGGGCGTGACCGCCGCCGGCGCCCTCGCTGTGGAAAGTGTGAATGGTGCGGCCTTTGAAGGCGGCGATGGTGGTTTCGACGAAGCCGGATTCGTTTAAGGTGTCCGTGTGAATGGCGACCTGAACGTCCAGCTCATCGGCCACGCCAAGACAGGTGTCGATGGCGGCGGGAGTGGTGCCCCAGTCCTCGTGCAGCTTCAGACCGATGGCTCCCGCGAGGATCTGCTCGCGCAGGGGCTCGGGGGTGGAGCAGTTGCCTTTGCCGAGGAAACCGAGGTTCATGGGGATGCCCTCGGCGGCCTCCAGCATGCGGTGCAGGTTCCATTTCCCCGGCGTGCAGGTGGTGGCGTAAGTGCCGTGCGCGGGGCCGGTGCCGCCGCCAAGCATGGTGGTGACGCCGCTGGAGATGGCCTCGTCCACCTGCTGGGGACAGATGAAGTGAATGTGGGTGTCGACGCCTCCGGCGGTAATGATGCAGCCCTCGCCGGCGATGACCTCGGTGCAGGCCCCGATGATCATGGAATTTTTCCGGTGCGTCACCGGGTCGGGAAAAGCGGAGCCGATGCCGCTTTGAATGCCCGGATTGCCGGCGTGGCCGATGCCCACAATGAAGCCGGCCTTGACTCCGATGTCCGCTTTGATCACGCCCAGCATCGGATCCAGGATCAGACAATTCGTGAGCACCAGGTCCAGAGCCTCGGCATCCAGGGCGGTGGAGGACTGCCCCATGCCGTCGCGGATGACCTTGCCGCCGCCGAATTTGACCTCATTGCCGTAACCGCCCCCGGCGGCGATGAGGTCCTTCTCCACCTGCACGAAGAGGTCCGTGTCCGCGAGCCGCACGCGGTCGCCGGTGGTGGGGCCGAACATTTCGGCATACTGGCGGCGGGAGAGCTGGAGGGGCATGGCGCGTGGGCGGGAAGGAGCCGGTTACAGGTTAAAAGTGATGAATGATCGGGCTGTGGCTTTGGCGGGCAGGAAGAGTGGTTTCCGCAGGCATTCAGTCCAGGCGGCCATTGACGAGGGCGTTCAGGCCATAAACCTCCCGATGGCCGGCGAGGGCGACCAGCTCCACCTCCTTGGTATCACCGGCCTCAAAGCGGACCGCTGTGCCGGCGGGAATGTTCAGCCGGAAGCCGCGGGCGGCGGGACGGTCGAAAGCGAGGGCCTCGTTGGTCTCGTAAAAATGGTAATGCGAGCCCACCTGCACCGGACGGTCGCCGGTGTTGGCCACAGTGACATGGCGGGTGTCGAGATTCGGATTGGCCGGAAGCGCGGGGGCTTCGGCCGGGATGATTTCGCCGGGGATCATGGGATGGGATGGATGGTGGCTGAGGGTTGAGGTCCGGACTTTTAAATTGAGGATAACGCGGGTGCCGTGCAGGCTGGAAGCCGGCATCATCTGGGGATCAGCGGATGGGATTGTGCACGGTGACGAGTTTGGTGCCGTCGGGAAAAGTGGCTTCGGCCTGGACCTCGTGGATCATTTCCGCCACGCCCTCCATGACATCGGCTTTGGTGAGAATGGTGGCCCCGAAACTCATCAGTTCCGAAACCGACCGGCCGTCGCGCGCGCCTTCGAAGATTTCGTAAGTGATGATGGCGATGGCCTCCGGGTAGTTCAGCTTCAGACCACGCGCCTGACGGCGGCGCGCCAGATCGGCGGCGGTGACGACGAGAAGTTTTTCGCGTTCGCGGGGAGTCAGATGCATAGCGGGGCCATAGCAGGGCAGCAGCCGGAGTGCCAGCATTTTACACAAAACCTGCGCTCCGGATTGCGGCTGGCATCGTTCCGGCACGGTGCCACAATCCGCCATGCCCCCCCTGATTCTCAAATCGGCCGCCAAAGCGCTCGCGCAGTTTCTCAGCGATCCACGCCTGTGGCTCATTCTGCTGCTTTCCGCCGCTTTGTCCGCGCTGTGCCTGGGGGGATTGTTCACCGGCGTGTGGTGGGGCGTGCGCGAGGGCGTGGCCTGGATCGCCGGACATTGGCCGAAATACGCCGGCTGGCTGAAGTGGACGGAGGGCACGCTGGGGTTCATCACCGCCGCCGTGGTGTCCTTTCTGCTTTTCCCCACGATCTTCGGCATCGTGGCCAGCTTTTTTCAGGAGGCCGTCGCCGATGTGGTGGAGGCCCGGTATTACCCCCATCTTCCCAAAGCCGACGGCGCCGCCCTTTTGGCGTCCCTCTGGGCGGCGGTGAGGTTTTTTGTGCTGATGATCACCGTGAATCTCATCGCCCTGCCCTTTTACCTGATGCTGCTCTGGCTCGCGGGAAGCGGGGTGGCCCTCATGCTGGCGGTGAATGGCCTGCTGGCGGGGCGTGAATATTACGAGGTCGTGGCCCTGCGCCGCCTCACGCCCCGGGAAATGGACGCCTCCCGCCGGGGCAACCGGACCGCTTATTTCCTCACGGGCCTCGGCATCGCCGCCCTGGCGCTGGTGCCGGTGGTGAATCTGCTGGTTCCCGTCTTCGGCATCGCGGTCATGGTTCACGTTTTCCATGGCCGCCGGCCGGCGGCGGCGGACACGGTGCGGTCAGGGTCACGGTGATCACGGAGCCGCTCCCCGCGGCCAACCATACCGGCGGACAGAATGTCCACCCTCTTTCCCCTCCTTTGCGCCCTTCGTTTCCTTCTGTTCAAATCACTCTCCCTACCTTGATTTCTCGATCAGGTCGGCGAATTCCGTGAAGAAATGGCGGGCGTCATTGGGGCCGGGAGCCGCTTCCGGGTGATACTGCACGCTGAAGACCGGGGCGTCGCGGTGGCGGAGGCCCTCGACGGTCTGGTCGTTGAGGTTGATGTGCGTGACCTCGACATTCGAGGGCAGGCTGTCGGGATCGACGGCGAATCCGTGGTTCTGGCTGGTGATGTCGATCTTGCCGGTGCGGAGGTCCTGCACGGGCTGGTTGCCGCCCCGGTGGCCGAACTTGAGCTTGAACGTTTTACCGCCGACCGCGTGGCCGATGAGCTGGTGGCCGAGACAGATGGCGAAGATGGGCGTTTTGCCGATCAGCTGCCCGATTTCCTGGTGGGCGTAGCTGAGCGCGGAGGGATCGCCGGGGCCGTTGGAGAGGAAAACGCCGTCCGGTTTTTTCGCCAGCACCTCGGCGGCGGTGGTGCTGGCGGGAACCACATCGACATGGAATCCCTCCTGCCGCAGACGGCGCAGGATGTTCAGCTTGATGCCGAAGTCGTAGGCCACGATGCGGTATTTGGGCTCGGGCAGCGTGGTGATGACGGGACCGTCGCCGGTGGGCAGCAGCCAGTCCCGGCTCAGACTGCTCTGCGGATCCCACAGGTAGCTGCCGGGAGTGCTGACCTCTTTGACAAAATCGCTGCCGGCCATGGGATTGCTGGCGGCGGCGCGGGCGGCGGCCTCGGCGGGATCAAGGACCTCGGTGCTGAGGAAGGCGCGCATGGCGCCGCGCGTCCGCAGGTGCTTGGTGAGACGGCGGGTGTCCACGCCCTCGATGCCAAGCAGGCCCCACTTTTTGAAATAATCCTCCAGGCTCAGCTCGGACCGCCAGTTGCTGGGCACGCGGCAGAGTTCCCCGATCACGAAGCCGCGCACGTGCGGTCCGCTGCTTTCCTGGTCGGTCTCGTTGACCCCGTAATTCCCGATCAGCGGGTAGGTCATGGCCACGATCTGGCCGCGGTAGGAGGGGTCGGTGAGGACCTCCTGGTAGCCGGTCATGGAGGTGTTGAAGCACACCTCTCCTGTGGTGCTTCCGGGGACACCGAAGGCTTCACCGAAAAAATGGACACCGTCTTCAAGGGCTAGGAGGGCTTTCATGGGCATGCTGAGTTTCTGCGTAACGCACCGCGCCCCGAAATCAAACCGGGATTTTGGCGGAGAGGTGAAAGGTTTCAGGGTTCAGGCTTCAGAGTTGCGGCAGGCAGGGGGGGGCTGAAACCTGAAACCTTTCACCTCCCCGGAGGGAAATGCTGCTGACGGACGGCTTCAAAAAGAACAATACCGGCGGCGGTGGCGAGGTTGAGGCTGCGGACGCTTTTCTGGGGAATGGTCAGGCACTGCTCCGGATGGGCCGCGAGCAGCGATTCGGGCAGACCCTTGCTTTCGCGGCCGAAAACGAGGTGGTCGCCGGGGCGGAAGCGCTCATTCCAGTAGGGCCGCGTGGTTTTGGTGGTCAGGTAAAAAAACCGCGTGTCCGGGGCGGCGGCGGCCTGGAGCGAGGCGAAATCCGGCCAGAACCGGCAATCGACCTCCGCCCAGTAATCCAGCCCCGCCCGGCGCAGCGTGCGGTCGTCCGTGGAGAATCCCAGCGGTCCCACCAGATGCAGCGTGGCTCCGGTGCCGAGGCAGAGGCGGCCGATGTTCCCGGTGTTGGGCGGGATTTCGGGCTCGATGAGGACGATGTGGAACATGCCCTGTTCTGTGCCGGAAATGGCCGGTGGCCAAGCCGGAATCACGGCGGCAAAAACCCTCTCCCGGCGCCGCGGCCGGGAGAGGGTTGAAAAATGGGAGCCGTTTGAACGGAACCCGCAGGCTTATTTCACTTCGGGTTTCGCGTCCTTGGCGTCAGGCTTGGCGTCCTTCGCGTCAGGCTTGGCGTCCTTGGCGTCGGCTTTTTTGTCCTCGGGTTTCATGTCCTTCTTATCCTCTTTTTTGTCGTCCTTGTCCTCTTTCTTATCGTCCTTCTTGTCCTCCTTGCCGGGGCGGACGGATTTGAAATCGGAGATTTTGAGGTCCTTCTCGTCTTTCAGGGCCTTGGTTTCCTTGAGGACTTTGGCGACATCGGCGCGGCCGAACCGGGCGGCGGTGGTGCTGACTTTGGCCTCAATTCCTTTTTCGCCCTTGGTCCAGTCCACCACTTTCAGATCCTTGATGCCGCTGACAGCGGTTTTGGCCATGTCGGCGATGGTGTCATCTTTCGCTCCCTCAAGAGTGAAGGTGTAGAGAGTGACCACCGGCTCTTTTTTGCCGCCTTTTTCCTCCTTGTCATTGCGGCGGTCCTTCCGGTCGGCGGCGGGAGCGGAGACGGTCATGGCGGCAAGGGCCGCGGAGGTGAGGAGCAGAAGAATTTTTTTCATGGGTATATACAGATTCAGTGGTTGCTTGCGGGTGTGGATAAACGGTGCCGGACGCCGTGCTTTTCACCGATTACGGCGGGGCGGCCGGCGGCGGACGCTTCGACTTCGGGACCGGGAATATCATTCACAGTCGTCAGGGAAATTTACAAGGTAGGGGAAACCCTTAATCCGGCCCGCAGACGGCCGCGATGGCCAGACTCAGCGCCCGGACCGCCAGCCGCAGCTCGTCCTCCGAAATCACCAGCGGCGGCATGAGCACCAGCGTGTCGCGGATGGGCCGGGTCAGCAGGCCGTGCTCCCTCGCGGCGAGGCAGATGCGGGCTCCCGTCTGATCCTCCCAGGGATAAGGTTTCCCGGAAAACGCGTCGTCCATCACCTGAATCCCGGCCATGAAACCGCACTGCCGCACCGCGCTGACATGCCGGGGATGACGGGTCCGCAGTTCCTCCAGAAGCCGGGCCATCAGCGCGATTTTCGGCTGCAGCCGGGCCAGTGTGTCCTCTTTTTCAAAAACCTCCAGACTGGCCAGGGCGACCGCGCAGGCGAGAGGATTTCCCGTGTAGCTGTGGCCGTAGAAGAACGTTTTCAGCTCCGCGTATTCCCCCAGGAAAGCGCTGAAAATCCGCTCCGGCGTCAGCGTCGCCGCCAGCGGCATATACCCGCCGGTGATGCCCTTGGCCAGGCACAGGAAATCCGGCACCACGCCCTCGTGCCCGCAGGCGAACATTTTTCCGGTCCGCCCGAAACCGGTCATCACCTCATCACAGATCAGCAGCACGCCACGCGCGTCGCACCAGGCGCGCAGCGCCGCCAGCATCCCCTCCGGCCAGGGGCGCATGCCCGCGCTGCCCTGCATCAGCGGCTCGATAATCACCGCCGCCAGGGTGTCGCTGAACTCCGGCGGGACAGCGGCGAGGGATTCCAGGTTCTCAAAATGGCGCGTCGTCAGCCCGAACCGCCGGAACCGGTCCGCGAACGCCGCGATGCCGCCCAGCGTGGCCGCCGCCATGGTGTCGCCATGGTAAGCCTGGTCGAAAGCGGCGAAAACGCAGCGTTCCGGATGCCCCGTGAGCTGATGGAACTGCAGCGCCATCTTGACCGCGCACTCGATGGCCGTGGATCCGTCGTCGCTGAAAAACACCCGCGTCAGCGTGTCCGCCGGCCACAGGTCCACCAGCGCCTTCGCCAGCCGCGCCGCCGGCTCATTGGCGAATCCCAGGGCTGAAACATGCGCGATTTTCCCCGCCTGCTCCACCAGCGCCGCCTTCAGCGCCGGATGACCGTGCCCGTGAATGTTGGTCCAGATCGTCGAGTTTCCGTCGATATAACGCTTCCCGTCCTGATCCGTCAGCCACACCCCCTCGCCGCGGGTGATGAAAAGCGGCTGATGCTCCGGCGCGCACCAGTCGCGCATCTGGGTGAACGGATGCCAGGCGTGGGTCTTGTCCCACAGCGTGAGGCGGGCGGTCTCTTCGGGTGTCATAAAAACCCACCGCTCCACCACGCCGAGGGCCGGTGTCAACCCGCGCGCCGCCGCTTTGCAAAGAGCGCAGGCGGAACTGGACGGATTTCCCTGAACATGATATTCCACCCGGTCCGCGTCAGTATTGGAAGCCGCCACTCACGTCCGCCGTCCGGCTTCATCCTCACTTTCCCATCCGCTCCCGCCTTCCCTGTCCTCCTCCCATGCCCAGACTCGCCGCTTTCCCCAAAGCCTTCATGCAGGCCCTCTGCAAGGACGGCACCATGACCGTTTCCGAATGGATCGGACTCGCCTCGAAACTCGAAATTGACGGGCTGGAATGGTATGCCGGCTTTCTGGAAATGGCGGATGAGCGGAACTGGAGCCGCTTCCGCCGCGAGGTCGAGGACACCGGCAAGGTGATTCCGATGATGTGCTGCTCCCCCGACTTCACCCACCCCGACGCCGCCTTCCGGGCCCGGGAGATCGCCAAACAAAAGCTCTGGATCGACATGACCGAAGCCCTCGGCGGCTCCTACTGCCGGGTCCTCAGCGGCCAGCGCCGCCCGGAGATTTCGCGGGAGCAGGGGGTGAGCCTGGCGGCCGAAGGCATTGAAGCCTGCCTGCCCTATGCCCAGGAGCGCGGCATCACCCTGATTCTGGAGAATCACTACAAGGACGACTTCTGGGAATTCCCGGAATTCGCCCAGAAAATGGACATTTTCTGCGAACTCGTGGACCGGATCCAACATCCGTTTTTCGGCGTGAACTACGATCCCAGCAACACGTTCCTCGCCGGCGAGGATCCGCTGGAGCTGCTGCGCCGGGTCTCCTCCCGCGTGGTCACCATGCACGCCAGCGACCGTTATCTGGCCGAGGGCACGCTGGAGGATCTCTGGCGGGAGGAGAACGGGGCGGTCGGCTATGCCAAACGCCTGCGTCACGGCGAAATCGGCAAAGGCCTGAACGACTACGACGCCATCTTCACGGAGCTGAAACGCACCGGCTTCGACGGCTGGATCAGCATTGAGGACGGCGTGGAGGGCATGCCCCAGCTGGAGCGCAGTGTGGATTTTCTCCGCCGGAAAATCGCGCGGCACTGGCCGTCCTGAATCCACCGGAGCCGGAAATCCGGAATAAAATCCGGCCCACCATGCCGGGCCCGGGCAAACCGTGTCTCAATGCAGCGGCGGCAGCACTTCCGAACAGACATAAAGCTGGCCATTCTCCACGCCTTTGCAGGCGATCAGCTCGTCGGCGATCCGTTGCAGCGTCGGGCCGGGGGCCTGAAGAAGGATGACCTCCAGGGTCTGGCCGCGCGCCAGGTGGACGCGCTGGCTGCTGACGACCTCTTTTAAATACGCGTGCTGGATTTTGGTGAGATTGGCCTCCACCCCGCGTTTGTCGTGGCGGTAGGTGAGGGTCACCGTTCCGGCCAGGACCTGATTGCCGGTCGGCCGCGCGCCGCCGATCAGCGCTCCGGCGAGCAGTTTGGCGGCGGCCTGGGAACGGTTGGGATGGATGCCGGCGGCGACCAGCTCATCCAGCTGACGCGTCACGTTACCTGGAAGACTCAGGGTCACCCGGCAGGCGACGGATTTGACGGCGGGGGCCGACGGGGAAACGGCCTGTTTTTTTGACATGGCGGTTTCTTCCCACAATCCGCCGCGGACGTCAACGGGCCGGGTATGAATGTGTCATACCATTCCGCAATTTCGTCTTACTCTTCAGCACCTGATGGCACAGGGACTGCTTTTTCCGGCGTTCAGCTCACCACCTCAAAACCATGCTGAAACTCACGCTCTCCGCCATCCTCGCCGCCGCGCTGGCCCTCACCGCGCCGCTCCGGGCCGCCGAACCGCTCAAGGTCGCCTACTCCGACTGGCCCGGCTTCACCCTCATCGAAGTCGCCAAACAGAAGGGCTGGTTCAAGGAGGCCGGCATCGACGTGGAACTCGTCTGGTTCGAATACCTGCCCTCCATCGACGCTTTCTCCGCCGGCAAAGTGGACGCCGTCACTGTCGTCGCGGCCGACGCCCTGGTCACCGGAGCCAACGGCGCGCGCAGCAAGTTCATCGCCGTGCTCGACTACTCGAACGGCAACGACATGATCATCGGCAAGCCGGGCATCAATTCCATCAAGGACCTCAAAGGGCAGAAAGTCGGACTGGAACTCACCCTCGTGGAGCATCTGCTCATGCTGAAGGCGCTGGAGAAAAACGGCATGAAGCAGTCCGACATCACCCTGCTCAACACCGCCACCAACGAAACTCCGCAGACCCTCGCCAGCGGTCAGGTCGCCGCCATTGGCGCGTGGTATCCGGTTTCCGGCCAGGCTCTGGGCGCCGTCCCCGGCTCCAAGCCGCTCTTCACCTCCGCCGACGCTCCCGGTCTGATTTATGACGTCCTCGCCGTCAGCCCCACCAGCCTTTCCCAGCGCAAAGCCGATTGGGAAAAATATGTCAGGGTTTACTACCGCTGCGTGGATTACATCCTCGACCCCAAAACCCAGGACGACGCCATCAAAATCATGGCCGCCAAAGTCGGCGTGAAGGATGCCGTTTACAAAAAGAATCTCCCCGGCACCAAACTGCTGACTCTGGCGGAAGCGCAGAAGGCGCTGAAGAAAGGCCCCGGCCTCGATTCCCTCTACGGCTCCATGGCGGTGTCCAACAAGTTCAGTCTCGATAACAAAGTTTACAAGGAAAGCCAGAAGGCCGAGAGCTACATCGCGCCCAGCATTGTTCTGGGACTCAAGAAGTAATCCCCGACTCCGCCCGGACCTCCAAAACCCTGATGAAGCGGGATTTTTTCGGACTGAAACAGGAGCTGCCCCAGGGCCGCCGCATGGGGCTGCTCCTGGCCTCATTTCTCCTCCCGCTCGCGCTGTGGTGCGTGGTCAGCTACACGCCGTGGTTGTGGCATCCGCTGATGATGGTGGACGATCCGGGGGAAGTTGAAGCTTTTATCGCGGGTGACGCCGTGCCCCGCGCTGACTTCGCCCGGGAAAATGCCGCCACGGTGGAACTCGGCCTCCAACCCGCCACCGGCCATCCGGTCAATCCCGTTTACCTGCCCGCCCCGCACGAGGTCGTCCGCGCCTTCCACACCGCCTTCACCACCGAGCCCCGCCTGCCGGGCGAGCCCTGGCTTCATCAAAGTCTCTGGCACAGCATCCAAATCGTCTTCTGGGGCTTTTTTCTGTCATCTCTGGTGGGCGTGCCGCTGGGCATTCTGTGCGGGTCCTTCCGGTTCTTCTCCCGCCTCATCGAGCCCTTTATCGAGTTCTTCCGCTACCTGCCCGCGCCCGCGTTCGGCGCGCTCTGCGTGGCCGTGATGGGGATTTACGACGCTCCGAAAATCGCCATCATCTTCATCGGCACCTTCTTCCAGCAGGTCCTCGTCATTGGTAACACGGTGCGCAAAACCGATCCCTCGCTCATTGAGGCGGCGCAGACTCTGGGCGCGAATCACCGGCAGATTGTCACCAAAGTGATCATCCCGGCGTCCATCACGGACATCTACAATGACATGCGGATCCTGCTGGGCTGGGCCTGGACCTATCTCATTGTGTCCGAAGTCGTGGGCACCACCTCCGGCATCACCTGGTTCATCAACCAGCAGGCGCGCTACCGCCAGTTCGACAACGTTTTCGCCGCCATCATGATGATCGGGCTCATCGGTTTCCTCACCGATCTCATCCTCGCCCGGATCGGCCGCATCATCTTCCCCTGGCAGCGCGGAGCCAATGCTCATGGCCAAAAAGGAATCCTCCGCCGCCTGCTGGACTGGCGCGCCGAACACATCCGCAAGTATCACAGCCAGCCCCGGCTTTCCACCCAGCCCGCGCCGGAAACCGCCGGCCTATCAGCGCCGGCCGCTGTCGAACCCTCAACGCTTCCGCAACATGATTGACCTCGCCGATTACCGCCAGCAGTCGCCGGAAGTCGCCGCCCGGTTTGCCAGAATCAAGGAGCGGCCCGTCACCCTCGAAGTGCGAGGCCTGACCAAATCGTTCCCTTCCGGCGACCGCCCGCACACGGTCTTCGCGGACCTCGACCTCGATATTCACCGCCGCGAATTCATCACCGTCATCGGCCCCTCCGGCTGCGGCAAAAGCACCTTCCTCCGCATCGCCGCCGGTCTCGATGAAGCCACCGCCGGCGTCATCCGGCTGAATGGGAAAGAAGTCAGCGGTCCCGGCCCCGACCGCGGCATGGTTTTCCAGGGATACACCCTCTTCCCCTGGCTGACGGTCAAAGCCAACGTCATGTTCGGCCTGAAACTCAAAGGCCAGAGCAGCATCACGGCCGAGGAGAATGCGCGGACCTGGATTCACATGGTCGGCCTGGGAAACTTCGAAAACTCCTATCCGCACCAGCTTTCCGGCGGCATGAAGCAGCGCGTGGCCATCGCCCGCGCCCTCGCCAATGAGCCGCGCATTCTCATCATGGATGAGCCCTTCGGCGCGCTGGATGCCCAGACGCGCACGAAGATGCAGAGCTATCTGCTGCAGATCTGGAAAAAGGTGGACATCACCATCCTCTTCATCACCCACGATCTGGATGAGGCCATTTACCTCTCCGACCGCATCGTCGTCCTCGGCACCAACCCCGGCGGGCTCCGCGAGATCATTGAGAATCCCGTGCCCCGGCCGCGCTCCACGGCCCAGTTTCTGACCCCGGAATTCCTCGCCGTCAAAGCCCGGCTGGAGGAATTGATCCACCCGCCCGCCGTCGTGGAGGACGACGAGCCTGACCTCCTGCCCATGGCGCGCATGACCCGCGTCCTCGACGATGTGGAGTAACTTTCCCAATCATCCTGGTGACGCAGGCTTCCAGCCTGTGCGGCCACGGGGCTTCCAGCCCGGCATCCCATCTGTTTCATATAATCCAACTTCATTGAATTCAGAAAATCATCGGACTGGAAGCCCGATTGCCGCGCAGGCTGGGAAGCCTGCTCCACCGGAGTAAATACATTCCTCGAATTTCCGCTTTCCAATCTTCATACAAAATTTCAATTTCCGCATACTCCATGAAAACCCTTTACGAAGAACACCTGCCCGGCGGCGGTCTCTGGTCCGCCGTGGTCCGGCGGCACAGCGTGCTGCGCCTGACGGATTTGGAGGGCGGTGTGAATGCCGGCCTGATGCTCTGGAATTTCGCCCAGCCGTCCGACCGCCTGAATCTGCCGGACACGCTCAAAGCCCAGTACACCGCCAAACTCACGCGCGGCCATATTCTCATGAGCGACATGGGCCGGGCGATGGCCTCCCTCATCACCGACACCGTCGGCTGGCACGACCCCCTCGGCGGTCACGCCAACGCCGCCGATGTGCTGGCGAAGTATGGCGAAAAATCCTACCAGACCGCCCGCAACGACTGGCGCCGCAACGCCCACGACAACTTCCTCATCGAAGCCGGAAAGCAGGGACTCGGCCCGCGCGACCTCACGGCCAACATCAATTTCTTCTCCCGCCTCGATGCCGATGAGGAGGGCAAATTGAGCTTTCATCCTGACAATTCCCCCGCCGGTTCCGTCGTGGAGCTGCGGGCGGAAATGGACCTCATCGTGGTCCTCACCACCTGCCAGCATCCCCTGGATCCAAATCCGGTTTACGCCCCAAGACCGCTCCTCATCACCCTGCTCCAGGGCGAAGCCCCCGCCCCCGATGACTTCTGCCGCACCTTCCGCGGCGAGAACGCCCGCAGCTTCGCGCTGACCGAACGTTTCCTTTACCTCCCCAGCCACTGACCCTCCCATGAGCGCTCTCAACTACTGCGAAAGCCCGCTTTCCCCTGACAAGGCCACGGTGGATCAGACCATCGGCGCCGGGGATGGCTGGATGCATCTCATCAAAGCCGGCCAGACCTTCCGCATTCTGGATGTGGAGGGCAATCAGGCCGCCGACACCCTGTTTTATGACGCGGCGGATTTCTCCAACCGCTACAGCGCGCAGGACACTGTGCAGCGTCAGGGCGCGCTCTACCTCACCACCGGCACGCGCCTGATGTCCTCGGAGGGCGACACGCTGCTGACGATCACCGCCGACACCTGCGGCCGTCACGACACCATCGGAGGAGCCTGCGCCACGGAATCCAATCAGGTGCGTTATGCTCTGGAGAAACGCTGGATGCACGCCTGCCGCGACACCTTCATGCTCCAGCTGATCAAGTGGGGGCGCGGGGCCTCCAAGGCCGACATCACCAACAACATCAACTTCTTCATGAACGTCCCCGTCACCCCGGACGGCGGCCTGTCCTTCGCCGACGGCGTGGGCGCGGTGGGCAGTTATGTGGAAATGCGGGCGGAGCGCGATGTCGTCGCCCTCGTCTCCAGCTGCCCGCAGCTGAACAATCCCTGCAACGCCTGGAATCCAACTCCGCTCCGCTTTCTGATATGGGACTGATCACCAAACTCCTCATCGCCAACCGCGGCGAAATCGCCTGCCGCGTCATCCGCACCGCCAGGCGGCTCGGAATCCAAACGGTCGCCGTTTTTTCGGAAGCCGACCGCCTCGCCCAGCACGTCGGGGACGCGGACGAAGCCCTCTGCATCGGCCCCGCCGCCGCCCGCGATTCCTATCTGCGCGCCGATCACATTCTTGAAGCCGCCAAACAAACCGCTGCCCAGGCCGTGCATCCCGGCTACGGATTTCTCAGTGAGAACGCGGGTTTCGCCGAGGCCTGTGAAGCCGCCGGCATCGCCTTCGCCGGTCCCACGGCGGAGCAGATCCGGCAGTTTGGCCTGAAGCACACCTCCCGCGAAATCGCCGAGCGCTGCGGCGTCCCGCTTCTTCCCGGCAGCGGTCTGCTCGCCGATGCGGAGGAGGCGAAAAGCGAGGCCGGGCGTGTTGGTTATCCGGTCATGCTCAAAGCCACGGCCGGCGGCGGCGGCATCGGCATGAGGCTGTGCCGCGATGAGACGGACCTCCTGGAAGGCCTCGCCGCCGTGCAGCGTCTGGGAGCGGCCAATTTCAAGGACAGCGGCGTGTTTCTGGAAAAATTCGTCGAGCGCGCCAGGCACGTGGAGGTCCAGATTTTCGGCGACGGCCAGGGCCAGGTGGTGGCGTTGGGAGAGCGCGACTGCTCCGCCCAGCGGCGAAACCAAAAAGTGATCGAGGAAACACCCGCTCCCGGCCTGAGCGACGCCACCCGCGCCGCGCTGGCCGCCGCCGCCGTGCAGCTGGGCAAGGCGGTGAACTACCGGTCGGCGGGCACCGTCGAGTTTGTCTTCGATGCGGACACCGACGCCTTTTATTTCCTGGAGGTGAACACCCGGCTTCAGGTCGAGCACGGTGTCACGGAGATGGTTTTCGGCGTGGATCTTGTCGAATGGATGCTGCGTCTGGCTTCCGGCGAAGCCATGGATTTTTCCAGCCTTGCCGGCAAGCCGACGGGCCATTCCATCCAGGCCCGGGTTTATGCCGAGGACCCCGCCCGCGATTTCCGCCCCGGCACCGGCAAGCTCACCCGCGCCGTGTGGCCAGCGAACGCGCGTTGCGACCACTGGGTCCGCGCGGGTTCGGAGATCACGCCGTATTACGACCCCCTGCTCGGCAAAATTATGGTCCACGCCGCCACGCGGGAGCAAGCCCGGCTGGCGATGCTGGAGGCCCTGAACACCGCTGATCTCTGCGGCGTGGAGACAAATCTGAGCTACCTCGGGCAGATCGTCAGCAGCGAGGCTTTCGTCACCGGCACTGTGATCACCGCGACGCTGAAAACCCTGACGTGCGAATCCCAAACCATGGAAGTGCTGGAAGCCGGCACTTTCAGCACGGTGCAGGCCTGGCCAGGGCGTCTGGGTTACTGGGCCGTCGGCGTGCCGCCCAGCGGGCCGATGGACGCCTATTCCCTGCGCCTCGCCAACAAGCTTCTCGGCAACGACGAGAAAGCCGCCGGCCTGGAAATGACCATGGCCGGAGCCACGCTGAAATTCCACCTCGCCACCACCGTCTGCCTCACCGGCGCGGACATGGGAGCCACGCTGGACGACGTGCCCGTGCCGCAGGCCGCACCCATTGAGGTGCAGGCGGGGCAGATTCTGAAACTCGGCGCGATTCAATCCACCGGTTGCCGCGCTTACCTGGCGGTGGCTGGCGGGATTGATGTGCCGGATTATCTCGGCAGTCAGGCGACTTTCAGCCTCGGCGGTTTTGGCGGTCATGCGGGGCGCGTGCTGCGGATCGGTGACATGCTGCGCCTTGGAGACACACGGGCCGGGGCCCCGTGTATTTCATCGCAGAAACTGCTGGCTCCAACCACCGGTGCCTGGGAAATCGGCGTGCTCTACGGCCCCCATGCCGCGCCGGATTTCTTCACGGATAAGGACGTGGCCATGATCTTCAGCCACGCCTGGAAAGTTCACTTCAATTCCTCCCGCACCGGCGTCCGCCTCATCGGTCCCAAACCGGAGTGGGCGCGCACCGACGGCGGCGAGGCCGGGCTGCATCCCTCCAATATCCACGACAACGCCTATGCCATCGGCGCCATCGACTTCACCGGCGACATGCCCATCATTCTCGGACCGGACGGTCCGAGTCTCGGCGGCTTTGTCTGCCCCGCCTGCGTGGTGGAAGCGGAGCTTTGGAAAGTCGGCCAGCTGAAACCCGGCGACACCGTCCGTTTTAAAATCCTTTCCCCCAACGATGCCGCCGCTCTTCGCGCCGCGCAGGATAACCAACTTCTCAGCCTCACCCCGGTCACGCCGCCAACGGTCCAAGGCCTGACTCCAGTTGAAGCCCGGGCGGTGGTCCTGACCGATCCCGCGCACGACGGACTGCCCAAACTGAAAATCCGTCAGGCCGGGGACGATTATCTGCTCGTGGAATACGGCCCGCTGGTTCTGGATTTCGAACTCCGCCTCCGCGCCCACGGCCTCATGCAGGCGGTGCGTGACGCAGGGCTGGACGGCATCATCGATCTCACGCCGGGCATGAGATCGCTGCAGATTCATTTCGATTCCCGAAAGCTCCCGCGCCAGTTGCTCATCGAAACTGTCAGACAAGCCGACCTCGCCCTGCCTTCGCTGGACCAATTGGAGGTTCCATCCCGCATCGTCCACCTGCCGCTTTCCTGGGACGATCCCGCCTGCCGTCTGGCCGTGGAGAAATACATCCACGGCGTGCGGGCCGATGCCCCGTGGTGTCCTGACAATCTTGAATTCATCCGCCGCATCAACGGCCTCGACAGCGTCGCCGACGTGAAGCGCATCGTCTTCGACGCCAGCTATCTCGTGCTCGGTCTGGGCGATGTTTACCTGGGCGCGCCCGTGGCCGTGCCCATGGATCCGCGCCATCGCCTGGTCACCACCAAATACAATCCCGCCCGCACCTGGACGGCCGAGAACAGTGTGGGCATCGGCGGCGCTTACCTCTGCGTTTACGGCATGGAGGGGCCGGGCGGCTATCAGTTTGTCGGCCGCACCATTCAAATGTGGAACGCCTGGCGCGAAACCGTCTGCTTCCAGGCCGGCAAGCCCTGGCTGCTGGAGTTCTTCGACCAGATCCGTTTTTACGAGGTCAGCGCCGAGGAACTCCTGCAACTGCGCGACGACTTCCCGCGCGGCAAGTTCGCGCCCAAAATTGAGACTGCCGTCTTCAAAGTTTCCGAATACCGCGCCCTGCTGAAGGAAGTGGCCATGGAAGCCACCGCCTTCAAATCGACCCGCGAGGCCGCCTTTGAAGCCGAGCGCCAGATGTGGAAAGCCAAAGGCCTGGACGTCACCACCGACGACGGCGGCATGACCGTCGAAGCCGATGTCATTCCTGTTCCCGAAGGCTGCGTCGCCGTGAAGGCTCCGATGAACGCCAATGTCTGGCAGGTTTCCGCCGCGCCCGGTGACGAAGTCGGCAAAGGCGACACCGTGCTCATTCTGGAGGCCATGAAAATGGAGGTCACCGTCAGCACGCCGGTTGCTGGCAAAGTCGTGTCCGTGCACACCGCCCCCGGCCGGGAGGTTGCGCCCGGGCAAGTCATCGCCATCATCCAGCCCTCATGAAGTCCTTTCCTCCTGTCACCCTGGCCGGCATCCGCGCGGATCTTGCCCAGGGCCGTTCCGCCGCCGACATCCTCCGCGAACTCCGCGACCGCATCGCCGGGCGCGGCGACGACGCTGTCTGGATTTACAAGCCGGAGCTGACGGACCTTCTGGCGTCAATTCCTGACAACACCGCTCTGCCGCTTTACGGCGTGCCTTTTGCCGTGAAGGACAACATTGATGTGGCGGGCTGGCCGACCACCGCCGCCTGCCCGGAATTTTCGTATATCGCGGAAAAAGACGCCGAATCCGTTGCCCGGCTGCGCGCCGCCGGAGCCGTGCCCATGGGCAAAACGAACATGGACCAGTTCGCCACCGGTCTCGTCGGTGTGAGGTCGCCCTACGGCATTCCCCGCTGCGTGGTGGATGAGGATTACATTTCCGGCGGCAGCAGTTCGGGCTCCGCTGTCGCGGTGGCCGCCGGGCTGTGCGCGTTTTCGCTTGGCACGGACACCGCCGGTTCCGGCCGCGTGCCCGCCGCGTTCAACGGCCTGGCGGGTCTGAAGCCGTCCATCGGCCTCATCAGCACCGATGGCGTGGTGCCCGCCTGCAAGTCGCTGGACTGCGTGTCCATCTTCGCCTGGTCCGCCGCCGAAGCCGCCGAGGTGCTGAAGTCCGCGGGCGGCGCGGAACTGCCGGGCCGCACGCCGTTTCCGGAAAAGCCGCGGATCGGCGTGCCGAAGCGGGAGCAGCTGGAGTTCTTCGGTGATGCGGCTTACGCGGAGCTTTTCGAAAAAGCGGTGCTGGAAGCCAAACGTCTGGGCGGGGAAGTCGTGGAATTCAACTATCAGCCGTTCGCTGACACCGCCCGCCTGCTCTACGCCGGGCCCTGGGTCGCCGAGCGGGCTTCGGCGGTCGGGGATTTTCTGGCCACGGATCACGCCGGGCTGGATCCGACGGTCACCAGCATCATCCGCAGCGCCGGAAAATGGACCGCCCGCGACGCCTTCGAGGCCAGCTACCAGCTGGAGAAACTGCGGAAAGCCGCCGCCACCGAATGGGTCAAAATGGACCTTCTGCTTCTGCCGACCGCGCCCTCCCACTACAAAGTCGCGGAGGTGCTGGCCGATCCCGTAGCTCTCAATTCCCGGCTGGGCACTTACACGAATTTCGTGAATCTGCTCAACCTCTGCGCCATGGCCGTGCCCGCCGGCATCGTGCCGGGAACTGAGCGTCCCTTCGGCGTCACCTTCATGGCCCCCGCCGGACGCGACACCGAACTCGCCGCCATCGCCCAGCAGTTCACCGACGGCCAGCCCTTCAATCCGCCGCTCCCGCCCGATGCCATTCAACTCGCCGTCGTCGGCGCGCATCTTTCCGGTGAACCGCTCCACCACCAGCTCACCAGCCGCGAGGCGCGGCTTGTCAGCACCACCCGCACCGCCGCTGACTACCGCCTCTTCTCCCTGCCCAACACCACGCCCGCCAAACCGGGCCTTGTCCGCACCCCCGGCTTCACCGGCCCCGGCTTGGAAGTTGAAGTCTACGCCCTCACCCCCGCCGCCTTCGGCAGTTTCACCGCCGAAGTCCCGCCGCCCATGGGCATCGGCACCGTCCAGCTCGCGGATGGCAGCAGCGTCAAAGGCTTCCTCTGCGAACCCTGCGCCCTCGAAGGCGCCGCCGACATCACGGTCCACGGCGGCTGGAAAGCCTGGCGCGCCAGTCTGAAAACAGGCTGAGGAACTTCGCACCCTCCCACCGCAGGCGCCAAGTGGGGCGTGCCCCGCGCCCGGCGCCGGGAACTCATTCGGGAGTTTTGGTGGATCACACAGCGCGGCGGAGACAGGCCTCCTTCCCTCAAATGGAAGCTGGCTTCCGCATTCCAAATGGGTTTGTCTCCAGGAGGGGAATGACATGCCAGCCCACTCCAGTCCGCTCAAATGAAATATGCCGTTCTTAACCTGCTGCTTGGAGCGGGTCTGATCTCGCAGGGTTTCCTTTACCGCAGCGCGGCCATTCCTCTCTTCTGGCTGGGAGCCTCGTTTCTGATTCTGGGCATGGCTTATCTCGCGGGCAGGCCGGGGCTGCTGGGCAAGCGCGCCGACGGGACAATGGCGTGGTGGAGCCGGGGGCTTCTTTTCCCGCTTCATCTTTATATTCATTCCGTGTGGCACCTGTGCCGGATATTTTCGCGGGAGCCGGCGGTTTGCCGGGTGACTCCCCGGCTCAGTGTCGGAAGGAGGCTGCTGGCATCCGAGATTCCCTCTGATGTGGAATTGATCGTGGACCTGACGGCGGAGTTTCCGGAACCGGCGGGTGTCAGAGAAGGCAGGGATTACCGCCTGTTCCCCATGCTGGACGCCACCGCGCCGGATGCGGACCGTCTGCGGGAGTTCATCGCATCGCTGCCGGATGCGCCGACCTTTATTCATTGCGCCCAAGGGCATGGCCGGACGGGACTTTTCGCCATGGTTTTTCTGGTTCATCGGGGCGTCTGCGCCAGTTTACCGGAGGCGGAAACACTGCTCACCGCCGCCCGGCCCGGCATCCGGCTCAACGGCGAACAGCGTGCTTTCATTGCTGCCTGTGAGCTGAATGCGCTGATCCATCAGCCACAGGGAGCGAGGAGAAAACAGGAGGGTGAAGGGCCGGAGGCCATACGCTGATCGATCTGTGCGGCCTATTTTTTCATGGCCTTATCGGCCTGGACGCCTTTGCCGCTGCTGCGGCGTTTGGTGTCCCAATTTTTGAGATTGCCCTCCTGGATCTGGCCGTTGTCGAAGTCGAGGTTCTGAAGGTAGGCGTCCTTGCTGAGGACTTTGCCGCCGAAGCTTTGGGGAATCTGCGGAGGATCAAATTCCGTGGGCCGCACCATCCCGCGGCGGTCGGGAGCGCCGAAGGACTGCGGGGTGGCGGGCGTCACGGGGAAGCTGCCGGCTGCGGGCGTCACGGGATTCAACGCCACGGTGCCACGGTGGAAGGCGAAACGGTTTTCCCCCTGGCGCACGATCACCGTCGCGGTGCCGCGCAGGCCGGTGGCTTCGAAGATGCCGCGGGGGTCGGTCTGGCCGGACTGGATTTCCGTGCTCTGGCTGGCGATGGCTTTGACCTCGGCGTCGGCGACATATTTGCCATCGGCGGCGCTGAGGACGTTCACGCGCACTCCACCGGCGGCGGCGTCCTCGCGGACGTCCAGTTTCAGGGCGGTGATGAGCACGAGGCCGCTGGTGAAGAGATCATCGCCCCGGGCGATGACCAAATACGCGCCCTCCTCCTTCAGCGGCAGGGTGACGCTGGCCTGATGGTCGGCCCAGGCGGCGGCGTTGGCGACCTCCACGGGCACGGAGGCTTCGGGAGCGATGCCGGCAAGGTTGACGCTGGTGACGCGGCTGAGGTTTTTCTCGCGGAGGTAGAGCTTCATGAGATCCACCTTGTAAATCTGGAGCGAGGCCTCCTTCACGTTGCGGTGGGTCACGCTGAGCTTCACCTCCGCACCGGGCGCGAAGGTGGCGATTTCGGGAACCCCGATCTTTTTCTGCTCGAAGGCGGCGAGGGCATCGGCGGCGTCCGGGTATTTGGCTTTCACTTTGCGGTACCAGTCCACGGCTTCAGCGGGTTTGCCCTCGGCGTGATAAATCTGGCCGGTGATGTAGCGCGCCAGATCGCGGTCCTTGCTGTCGCCGTTGGCCACGGAAGCGGAGGCGGCCAGGGCCTCGGCGTAGTGGAACTGCCAGAAGTGACCGAGCGCGGCCATGTATTGAAACTGGCCGAGGAAGGTGCTTTCCGGATAGCGTTTCACCGCCGCTTCCGCCGCCGCGGTCACGCCGGCGTAGTCCTTCAGGGCGAAGAAGGCATTGGTCAGGCTGAAGGCCGCGTCGTCCGCCAGAGCGTCGGCGGAATGGAGCGTGATGAAGCGGGTGAGCAGGTCGCGGCTGCGTTCCAGCAGGGCGTTTTTTTCCAGCTTTTTCCAGCCGCGCCGCACGGGGAGTTCCGCCGCTTTGGGCGCGTTGCGGAACAGGCTCTGGCTTAAAGCAAACAAAGCCCCGCGCGCGTCCTCGCTGTCCGGTGAGTCAAACCACAGCGCCTCCTGGAAGTCCACGCTGCCCGCGTAATCGCCCTGATCCTCCAGCACCGCGCTGATGCCGGAATCGGTCAGGAAATTCGCCTCCAGGGCCGCGCTGAAAACATTGGCTCCGCGCTCGTGTTCGCCCATTTTTTGATAGGCCCGGCCCACGCGCAGGATGCGGTCAAAGGGAATCACCAGACCAGCATGCCGCTCGTTCAGGGTTTCAAACGCCTGCACAATCTGCGCGGCATCGCCGTCCGGCGTGTCCGTCAGCAGCCACAGCCTCATGCGGGCGAGGTCCTTTTCAAACTCCGCCTTCCGCGCGGAGGGCGCGAGGGCGTCCAGATGCTTCAGGCATTCCGCCGAATTCCCCCCGGCAAAAGTCAGTTTCGCCAGCTCAAAATGTTCGGCCTGATTCATCTCATAAACGTCCGGGGATTTCACGCCGAGAGGCATCACCACCAGATCGGTCTCCGGGCCGAGACGGTATTTTTCAGGACTGTAAGGATCCGAGATGACCGCCGCCCGCGCTTTGCAGGGACCGGGCACCACCGCCGCCAGCTCGTATTTCAGCGTTTCGATCACTCCCGGCGCGTATGTCAGGCGGATGCGTTCCGGGGAAAAATCGACGCGGTCCCAGTTCCCCTCCAGACTGCCAGGAACGAGCACAAAGCCGGACGGCAGCGGCTCATCCCACACCAGATACTGCGGATGCCGCGCCTCCTCCGAGGTGCTTTTCAGCCTCACCTCCACGCGGACAATTTGACCAATTTCCGCCGACTTGACCGGACTGGTGCCGGTCGCGCTGAGCGGCTGATCGCCATAACTCAGGCTCCGGTGAAGATATTTGCGGCTGACAATTTCAGGGTGTGGCCAGGATTTCGGATCCGTGACGGTTTCGGGTTTGCCAGCCAGCACGATGCTGAAGATCACCGGCTTTCCGCCAACGGGACGGATGGTGAAGGGGGTAATTCCTTTTTTGACGCGCAAGGAAATCTGGCCGGATTGGGCATCCGGTTTGAGCAGTTCCGATTTAGAGAAAACTTCCGCCGCGCCCGGCTCCGTCCAGTCATTCACACCGCTGAACCAGGCGTCGAGGGCCACCGTGACCGGGCCGAGTGAAAGCCGTTCGACATTGGGATTCATGACACGGGAATTGAGCAGCCAGTTCGCCGCCGCCCGGCCGGTCACGGAATCCGGGCTCAGGCGGGCATAGGACCAGAGGACCATGCCGGTGATCAGCTCGGGCTCGCTGAGCCTGACAATTTTGGAGCTGCCTTTCCAGGAGGCGGTTTCGATGGTGCTTCCAACCTTTCCACGCACCGCGCGGGTTTCGAGAATCGCCAGCAGCTGCCGCGCTTCCTCCGGCCGGTCCATGCGGACCAGAGCGGCGGTGAGAAAAGCCAGCGCGCTGTCCGACAGACTGTCCCGCACCCGCAGCAGGGAGGCGGCATTGGCGTATTCGGCCAGACCGGTGGCGGCCATGGCGTGGAGCACGGCGGCTTTTTTGTCGTAGTCATCGGCGGGAATGCCCGCGTAGTTGGCCGTCAGGTATTTTTCCACACGGCTCTGAAGTTTATCACTCACGGTGATGCCCGCCGCTTTCGCCTCCTTCAGCGCCCACCAGGTCTGCGCGGTGGTCAGAACGTCGGCGGAAATATCCAGTCCGCCCCAGGCCCAGCCGCCGTCCTGCTCCTCCAGCGCCAGTTCACTGACTGAATCCCGGCAACCCGCCACTCTGTACTCCGCCTGCTCCCTCTGTTTCGGAGTGCCTGCCCGCCAGCGGCGCATCAGGGTCAGCCGGGCCTGTAAATCAGATGCTTTGGAATAGGTCGCCTCCGGGGCATTCCACCTCCTGTCGCGGTCCGCGAGGTCCTCCAGCAATGCAGCCGGAGTGCTGAAGATTCGGCCTTGACTGAGGCTGAAAGTTTCTGGTTTTCCGGAAAGACCAGGCAAGTCCAGCTCCACTGTATCCTCCGCCCGCAGCACGCCTCCGGCAATGGCGGTCAGGGGACGCGGCCAGTCCGTGACCGATCCTCGTTCATTCGTGAAACCCTGAGCGTGAGCACTCCATTCCTGCTCACCCTTTTTAAAGCTTAAAGTGTACATCGCATTCCATCCGCTCTCTCCCTGCACTTCAAACACCTGCCGCAAGCGCTGACCGTCCAGTTTCACGTTGGTGATTCCCCTGCCACTTCCAACGGATGCCTCCCCTTCAAGCCCATCACGGTTCACCACCACCATCAGCGATCTTCCGAGTCCGGGCCTCCCGTCTCCTGGCTCAAGCACGGAACGCGAAAGGACTTCCGCCTGAAGTGGATTCCGCTGCACCGTGGGCAGGGTGGCTTCGATGATTCCGGATTCCCGCGTCCACACCCGCACCACGCCCAGCCAGCGCCCGTCATTCCATGGGCGAAGGCCCGGTCCATTTCCCTCAACGAAGGAATCGCCATTCCAGGAAGAACTGTCCCCGACGGAATCGGAGGAGCCGGTGGTTTCCGCATTCCCGGAAAGGCCGGCGGCGGACCGGATCAGGGAATCGATGGCATTGTCGGAGATTGAGTTGATGGCGTTTAACGCCTGCTCATTCCGTCCGCCGGCGGCCTGATTCACGCTCGTCTCATTTGTGAAAAGAACCGGCTTCGGACCTTGGGGAAGAGTCACGCCGGTTTCGTCGGGGATGTCCTCGCCGCGCGCCTCGGCCGCGTCCGGGATAGCGGGGAGGATGGGCAACTGCACAAAGGAATCCGCCGCCCGCCTGACACCGGAGGCGAGGATCAGCGGGCCATTTCTCCGGATGGAGCCCGGCGCGCCTGACTGGACGAAACAGTTGAGGTCGGAGAAGTTCAGGTTGTTGCCAAGAAGAAGCGTGTTGGAGCGGTTGAAGCCATACTCCAGGCCCTGGACCTCGATGAGGCGCTGCTGGTCATTGGCCGCCGCGACACTGCCGCCGGAGGTGGCACCGGTGGCGCTTTGCACTTTCACGGAACTGCCGGGGAACATGAGGTCGGCGCTGGTGTGGATGGCCAGGCGGAGGTCGCGGGAGCGCAGCAGACTCAGGATTTCGCGCTGCGTGGCTTTTTGGAAAGAGCCGGAAAATTCCGCATCGGGATCGGGAGAAGTTCTGACCATGGCGCTGAGAATGGAAGCCTGGACCGGCTTGCCCGCGGGGTCCGTGACCTCAACACCGGGGGCTTTGCCAGATTCGTCGGCACGTTTGAGCGTCACTTTCAGGCCTTGATGGACATCGAAACTGACCGAGGCGGCACAAAGATGCCGCCCGTCGATGGCGGCGGCGGTGACGCGGAAATTCGGGGCGTGGGCAGCGGTGACAGGGATCGGCAAATCGGTCAGGCCCTCGGGAATCGAAAGAATTTGGTGACTCAGAAAGTGGTCGGCGGTGGTGGTGACGAGAACCTGTTGGCGCGGCTTCAGCGACTGCACCCGCAGGGTGGCGGTGCCGCCCTCATTCACGGTCGCGGCATTGGCGAAGAGGCGGAGGCTGTGGGGATCCGTGCCGCCGGAAACATAGAACCGCATTTCGGTCGTGGCCTTGCCGTCATCGGTGGTGAAGCGCAGGATGTGATGCCCGCCGCTGTCCGCTTTGAAAGCGCAGACGGCCTCGCCAGTGGTTTCATGGCTGGTCAGGGCGAAGGATTCCACCTTTTCCTCCAGGGCCGGAGGCGGAGTATAACTGATCCATGGCACCCCCTCCAGAACGCGTGAGGGCGGCGGCGCGGCAAGGCGGAAAAGCGTGGCCGTGACCGGACCGGCGGCGGGGGTGCCGTCGTAATTCAGAGCCCGGATTTTGGTGGTCACGGTGTCACCGGAAGGAACAACTTCGGGAGCCTGAAGAACGGTCAGGCTTCCGTTGGTGGTGGTGACCTGGAAATTCCCGGAAACTTCGCCGGCGGCGGATTGCCGGGGCAGGCGCAGCGTCACGGACTCCCAGCGCCAGGGAGCCGCCGTTCCGGAGGTGGCTTTCAGGTCGAAGCGGAGGACGCCCGCGTCATCCGTTTTCCGGCGTTCACTCCGGCCGTCGGGGAAGGTGATCTCCACATCCTCGCCCGCCAGCGGCAGGCCCCAGGGCCAGTCGGCGAGGAGGGTGGCCTGGAGGACGCCGCCGGGTTTCACGATGGTGGCGCTCAGCTTCAGGGAAAGCTGCGGGGCGTTTTCCGCCGGGGTTGCGGCCACGGGGAAAACGGCGCTGACGAGAACCTTGTCCGCGCTGTCCAGAAGCTGCGCCTTGTAGTCGCCCTCCGGCGCTTTGGCGGGGATTTTGAAACTGCCCGGCATCGTGCCATCGGCGGCCCAGGCGGCGGGTTGCGCGAGCACGAGACGATTATCCGGCGCGAGGATGCGGAGGGTGATTTTTCCGTCGGCGGGTTTGATGGCGGCGGCCTTGCGCTCGCGGCGGAGCATGAGGAATTTCGCGGTCTGGCCGGGGAAATATTTCGTGCGGTCGAAGGTCGTGTGCGTGAGAGCCTCCGGCTGTTTGGTCAGGGTCAGACCGGCCAGATCGAGGCCGGAGACCATCGCGCCCTGAGGTGTCAGGACAAAGGCGCGGGTGCTGTCCGGCAGGGCGTCCCTGGTCAGGCGGAAGACGCCGTCATCGCCGGTTTTGCCGGTGGCGATGATGGCCGCGCCGTCGCTGACGAGGACACTGGCGCCGGCGGCGGGTTTGTTTTCACGGGCGTTGAGCGCCAGCACCAGCAGCTCGCCGCGCGTGGCTTCGGTGATGAGTTCGATGTCGCTGCGGACCACGAGGGTGGTGGACTGCCAGTCGTCGCCCTCGACACGCACCACGCAGGCTCCGGCGGTGTTGCCAGGAAAAGGAATGTCGATATTCTGCTGAAGACTGCGCCAGGCGGCATAGTTGACCACCTCCACCTCCCAGGTTTTTTCCGGCGCGATGAGGTCCACATCCAGCTTCTCCAGACCGCCGAGACGGTGGGCGCTGCGCAGCCAGGCCTCAAGGTCGAGGGCGTAGCGGCTGACTTTGACCTTTTTGATATTGCGGATGCTGAGCGCCAGGTGCGGCACCTCGTCCGTGCGGAAAACGCGGGGCGCGGAGATGGCCAGGGATTTCTCCTCCAGGATGCCGGCGCGCTGTTTCGCGAGCGCCGCCCACTGGCCCCAGGTCAGGCGGCGGAAGGCGGCGAGACCCTCCTCCGGGCGGTCCAGTTTATCCGTTAGGATGAGAGCGGTGTTGTAAAGCGCCAGCGAGGCCTCCCCGGACTGCGGGTATTTGGTGATGAGCCGCGACCACTGGCTGATGGCGCTGCGGAAGATGTCCATCGTTTCCGCGGGCAGCGGGCCGGCGGCGGTTTTTTCGCGGTCCTGAAGCTCCTTCACCTGGGCGGCGGCGTAGGCGAACTGGCCGTGAATGAACAGAATCTGACGGGCGCGCTCATCCAGGGGATATTTGGTCAGGAAAGCGTCAAATCTCTCCCGCGCCAGTTTCTCGTCCCCGGCGGCCACGGCGGCAATGCTGAGCTGGAACTCCGCGTCGATAAGCCGCTGCTGGGCTTCCGCCCACTGCGCGCCGTTGGGATAATTGACCGTGTAGGCGCGCCATTGGGTGATGGCGGCCTCATATTTTTTCCGGCCATACTCCACCTGGGCGATTTCGAAGAACGCCTCCTGCTTCTGGCGGTTCAGCGTCTCGGCGGACGAAAGGCCGCTGACGGGATCAGGGGTGGAGTTGGCGGGGGAGGCGGGATCGAACTGATAGTTTTTCCCGTCGATGAAAGCGGTGAGCGCAGCCATGCCCTCATCCGTCTTTCCCAAAGTCAGGAGATTCTCACCGATCAGGCGCGCGGTCTCCGGCGCGTGGGAGTCGGAGGGGTAAGCCGTGAGAAAGGCGCGCAGGGCTTCATTGTGGGCGGCCTGATCAGACGGCGGGAAGGCGGAACGCTGAATCTGTTCCCGCTGCTCCCGGCCGGCCGGGGGCGGCAGCAGAGCCCCGCCGGCTCCAGCCCCCGCTTTGAACTGATCCGCATACACCGCCGGCCCGGCGATAATCTGACAGCGCAGCCAGGCGGCGGCGGTCAGGGTGGTGGCGTCCGGCGCGGGCTGGAGGGCCAGGAGGGCCTCCACCGTTTTGCGGGCAGGACTCCAGTCGGGCCGCGACATGAGGCACTGGGTCAGCCGCAGCCGGGCTTCGGGCGCGTGTTTGCCGGGCTGGAGGAAGCGCTTGGCGTCCCGTGGCTTTTCCGGAGCCGGTCCGGCGTCGCCCCGGGCACCGCCGCCGGACCGCGGATCGGATTGGTTATTTCCGATGGGGCTCCAGGCTTTGTCAAACTGGACAAGGTAATCATTCAACACCATCAGCGCGTCCTCCGGCTGGCCGATTTTCTGGAGAGTGACAGCGAGTTTAAAAAGCGTGGTGTCCGTGAAATCCGGCGTCAGAAATTCGACCTCCAGCGCCTTCCGGTAAAGCTGCGCGGCGGCGGCGGGATTGGGGGGAGGAGCATCGATTTCGCCCGGAGCCGGAACCCGGGCCAGCTCGTCGCCGAAAGCCGCCAGGCGGCCCGCCAGCTCATCCTTGCGGGCGGAGGAAAGGGCGCGAGTGGCCTCTTCGGCATAGATGGCTTCGGCCTCCGCGAATTTTTTCAGATCCGTCAGCGCCCGCGCTTTCAGCAGGCGGGCCTTCCGTCCCCATTTTGAGTCCGGCGGCACGGCGTCGCAGGCGGTCACGGCGTCGGCGGTTTTGCCGTCCGCGTGCAGAGCCACCGCGCGCAGCCATTCCGCATAACCGTTTTCCGGCTGCTGTTTTATCACCCCGGAGAGGCTGGCGGCGGCTTCGGCGTACTGGCGCGACTGGAGCTGGGCTTCCGCGTTCGTCAGGCTTGGCGCCGGAGCCGCAGCCGCAGCCGGGGGCTGGGCCTGGAGGGGATTTTGAAACGCCAGCAGGAGCAGGAGAGCCGGGAGGGTCGGAGGAAGCTTCATCGGAGGAGGAGAAATTCCGGCGGCCCGCTCCACAGAATCCTGTGAAAGCCGCCGCCGGGAGGTGGCATACCCTGACAGCTTATCGGAAACAGGATTGTAAAGACAATGTAAAACTTGCTTTACGGGATGATCCGGAGCTTTGACGGTTGGAAAAAATCTGCTCCGGATTTCGAAATTGCTTTGCGTTACAAAGTTCTTTGTGTCACAAAGTTAAAGAACCGAAAATTATCCGCGACATTTTAAATACCGCACGCTACCTTGCTTTGCATGTTACAACCCGCTTTTAAAAAGGCCGTTCTTGAGCTTCCGGCGCTGTGCCAGGGGCGTGCGGACCGCCTGCGGGAGTGGCTGGAGAAACCGACAGGCGCGCGGCTGGCGGCGTGCGGCGCGGCCATTGTGGCGGGCGGGGCGGCGTATGGATTCACGCTGGGGCTGTGGCGGGCACCGCTGATGGGGTGGTTTGTGGGGGTGAAACTGCCGCTGCTGCTCCTGCTCACACTGGCCACGAACGGGCTGATGAACGGCATGCTGGCGCAGGTGCTGGGGAGCGGTCTGAGCTTCCGGCAGACGGTGATGGCCATGCTCATGAGCTTCGCGACTTTCTCGCTGATCACCGGGGCGCTGAGCCCGGTGGCGCTGGCTTTGGTGTGGAATGCCGCCGGGCCTGGTGAGCCCGGCGGCGACACCGCCTACCGGGTGATTCTTCTCACGCAGACCGGAGTGATCGCCTTTGCGGGCATCACGGCGCACCGGCGGTTTCTGCCGGTGCTGCGGGCGGCATCGGCCTCGCCCCGCGCCGGGACGCTGGTTTTCCTGGCCTGGCTGGCGGGCAATCTTTTTGTGGGCGCGCAGCTTTCCTGGAATCTGCGGCCCTTCTTCGGCCAGCCAGGCCGGCCGGTGGAGCTGTTCCGTGATGACTGGAACCGCAGCAGTTTTTACGAATCCATTTACCTGAATCTCACCGGCTTCCTCGACTGACCCGAACCGCCGGTCATCCGCCGCCGGAACGGGCTTTATCCTTTCATCCCTCAATCAACCAACAGCCATCCAGCCGCCGCCATGAACGACACGCCTCCCCCCATGCCCGCTCCGTTGCCCATTCCCCGGAAACCGCAAACCAGCCCCCTGGTTCTGGAATCCATGACCACCGCGCCCGGCGTGGCCGCCACCATCGAAGCGCTGCTGAAACGGCCGGGTTCGGCGGTGAGGGAATTTGCGGACGGCGCGCGGGCGGTGCGGCTTTCGCGCAGTCTGGCGGCCATTGTTCTGGGCGGTCTGGCGCTTTTCGGCTTTGCCGCCGCGGGATTTTCAAACGGCGGGCAATGGTGGGCGACTCCGTTGAAAATGATGGGTGGTCTGGCCATTTCCACGGTCATCTGCCTGCCCAGTCTCTATATTTTCGCCTGCCTGTCGGGGCTGGAAATCACGTTCCGCACGGCCATGGGTCTGCTGCTGACGGCATTGGGGCTGACGGGGCTGCTGCTGGCGGGGTTCACGCCGGTGGTGTGGGTGTTCAGCCAGAGCACGGGATCGCTGGCGTTTCTGGGTTTTATCCTGCTCACGGGCTGGCTGGTGGCGCTGCTTTTCGGCATGAGACTGCTCCTGGCCGGAGCCCGGGCACTGGGGATGAAGGACGCGCTGCACCTGCGGATCTGGCTGGGGATGTTCGTGCTGGTCACCCTCCAGATGACCTGCGCCCTGCGGCCGCTGCTGGGGAAAGCGGACACCTTTTTGCCCACCGAGAAAAAATTCTTCCTCCAGCACTGGGCGGAGCAGGTGAATAACTGAATCCGCGGGAGGACACGGGGAAGAAGTCCCTCAGCCTGCCGCCGGGTCCGGCAAGTTTTTGAAAACAGCGGCAAATTGCGGCTGAAGGTTGACCGGAAGGCGCGGATCAGGCGCATTCTGCGGTGCGGAAGCTGTCCCGCAGCGGGGAGCGAGATTCGTTTCTGATTGAATATGAACGTGTTATAAAAATTCAAATGCCGCGGCATCTGTCATGCGGAGAACCCGGCCACGTCTCCGGCAATCCCGAATTCCCCATTACCCGCATGGCCACCAAATTTAAAACGTCCCCGCCGCCCGCTCCCGTGCCTCCCGCCTCCTGCCCGGCCCATGTCCCGGCGGAGACGCATCAGACGGCTGCGGAGAGCCACTCCACTCTGACAACCAATCACGGTCTGCCGATTTCAGATAACCAAAACTCCCTCAAAGCCGGCGTGCGCGGCGCGGTGCTGCTGGAGGATTTTATCCTGCGGGAAAAAATCACCCATTTTGACCACGAGCGCATTCCCGAACGCATCGTTCATGCCCGTGGTTCAGGCGCTCATGGCTATTTCGAAGCCTATGAACCTCTGGGCGATGTCACGATGGCCAAGTTCCTTCAGGGGCCGAAAAAGCGCACCGAGGTTTTTGCCCGCTTCTCAACGGTGGCCGGCGGCGCGGGTTCCGTGGATTTGCCCCGTGATGTGCGCGGATTCGCCGTGAAATTCTACACCGAGGACGGAAACTTCGATCTCGTGGGGAATAACATCCCGGTGTTTTTCATCCAGGACGCCATGAAATTCCCGGATGTCATTCACGCCGTGAAGATGGAGCCGGACCGTGGTTTTCCTCAGGCGGCCTCGGCGCACGCGACCTTCTGGGACTTCATCTCGCTGACGCCCGAGAGCATGCACATGATCATGTGGGCCATGTCGGACCGGGCGATTCCCCGGTCGCTGCGGATGATCGAGGGCTTTGGAGTCCACACTTTCCGGCTGATCAATGAGCAGGGGAAATCACAGTTCGTGAAGTTCCACTGGCGTCCCGCCATCGGCGCGGCCGCCGTGCTGTGGGATGAGGCGGTGAAAATCAGCGGTGCCGATCCCGATTTCCACCGGCGCGATCTTTGGGAGGCCATCGACAGCGGAGATTTTCCGGAATGGGAGCTGGGCCTGCAGATTTTCGATGAGGAGACGGCGGCGAAGCTGGATTTCGATATTCTTGATCCCACCAAGCTGATTCCCGAGGAAATCATTCCTCTGCGCATGGTCGGCAAAATGGTGCTGAACCGCAATCCGGACAATCATTTCGCCGAGACCGAGCAGGTCGCTTTCTGCCCGAGCCATATCGTTCCGGGCATTGGTTTTTCGGACGATCCGCTGCTTCAGGGGCGGCTGTTCTCGTACCTTGATACCCAGCTGAGCCGGCTGGGGGGGCCGAATTTTCACCAGATTCCCGTCAATGCCCCGCGCTGCCCGATGCGGAATTTCCAGCGGGACGGACTGCGTCAGATGGAGGTGCCGAAAGGCCGCGTGGCTTACGAGCCCAACACCCTGGCCCCCGGCGGTCCCCGGGAATGTCCGATGTCCGGTTTCCGCACCCCGCCTGAGCCCGTCAGTGGAGAAAAGATCCGCAAACGCTCCGAAACCTTTGCGGATCACTACTCGCAGGCGCGGCAGTTTTACCGGTCCATGACGGAGCCGGAGCAGAATCACATCGCCAGCGCTCTGGCTTTTGAGCTGGCCCGGGTGGAGTTCAAAGCCATCCGTCAAAAAATGCTCGGTCACCTCCAGCAGATCGATCCGGCGCTTTACGAAACCGTGGCGGAAGCCCTGGGCATGCCCGGTCAGGCGGAAACGGTCACCCCCGCCGTGACTCCCCGGGATCTGGCTCCCTCGCCCACGCTGAGCCTGCTCACAAAAGCTCCAACCACGCTGAAAGGGCGGAAAGCCGGCGTGCTCATTACCGACGGTTTTTCAGCGGAACTCCTCCGGGCTATTCAATCGGCTTTCAAAAAGGTCGGAGCCAAAGTAGCTTTGATCGCTCCGAAGATCGGCGGTGCCACCGGCGACGACGGCGTGCTGGTGGAAGCGGATTTCGCCCTCTCCGGCGGGCCTTCCTTCCTGTTCGACACGGTGGTGATTCTGACTTCGGAGGAGGGAGTCAGGCCGTTGCTGACCGAGGCGGCGGCCGTGAACTGGGTGCGGGACGCTTTCGGGCACCTCAAGGTCATTGGCTTTGTGGCTGCGGCTCAACCTCTTCTGGATGCCGCTTCCGTGGTGCCGGATGCCGGGATTTTTGAAATCTCCGGGAGGAAAAATCTGGCCGCTTATGTGGAAACCGCCGCCAAAGGCCGCCGCTGGGAGCGCGAACCCACCCTGCGGGGCATCGCCTGAGGCGCTTTGCCTATTCGCCCGGGCCGGAAGCGGGATCATGCTGAATTTCAGAAGCAGCCTCTGATTCCCGGTCAGCGGTTCTCTTTCGGGCCTGGATTCATGACCTCCGCGATGGCTTTTTCCAGGTCCGCGATGCGCAGCGGTTTGGTGAGATGGAGGGAGAAGCCGGCGTCTTTGCTGCGGGCGATGTCCTCCTTCATGCCGTAGCCGCTGACGGCGATGCCCTTCATGGCGGGATATTTGGTCAGAGCGCGCATCAGGTCATAGCCGCTGGCGTCCGGCAGGCCGATGTCGCTGATGAGCAGGTGGAATTCCGCCTTTTCCGCCTCCAGGCGGGCTTCCGCGACACTGCCGGCCATCACCACGCGGTGGCCTCGGCGCTCCAGCAGGGATTTGAAGGAACTGCGGGTGTCCAGATGATCGTCCACAAGGAGAATATCCAGTTTCCGCGGACCGGTGTCCGGGACCGGGGCGGTTTTGGGCGGCGTTTCCCGGTTCACGCTTTCCCTCGTCAGGCCCAGGGAAATGGTGAAGACCGCGCCTTTGCCGACGCCCTCGCTCCGGGCGCTGATCTCGCCGCTGTGGGCGGTGATGATATTCCGGCAGATGGACAGTCCCAGCCCCAGACCGCCGAAGGATTCAGCGGCGTTCTCCTCATCCTGCTCGAACGGCTGGAAAATGGCTTCCGTTCTGCCCGGTGTGATTCCCCGGCCATGGTCGCTGACAGTGATGCGGATGCGCTCCCCGTTCAGGCCGCGGGTGCTCACCCTCACATTTCCGCCGGCGGGGCTGAATTTGACGGCATTGTTGATCAGATTCCAGAAAACCTGCTGCAGCCGCACCGCATCCCCGAGGACCGCGAAGGCGGGAGCCTCCAGCTCCAGCTCCACCGTGACGCCCTCATCGGCCGCGTAGCCGGAGCACGCATGGGAGGCGGCCTCGATGATTTCGTGCAGATCGACCGGTTCCTTGCTGATGAGAATTTTCCCGCGCGAAATGCGGGTCATGTCCAGCAGATCATCAATGAGCCGGGTCTCCAGCTCCAGATTGCGGCGGATGAGGCGGATATCGTCCAGAGCCTCCACAGGCATTTTCGGATTTTCCTCCAGGAGGGAAAGGCGCGCGAAGATCGGATTCAGCGGATTCCGCAGCTCGTGGCTGAGAATGGCCAGAAACTCGTCCTTGGCGGCGCTGGCGGACCTCACGCTTTTATAAAGGCGGGCGTTTTCAATCCCGATGGAGGCCTGGAGAGCCACGCTGGAGAGAATGCGCTCACTCCTTTCACTGAAAACCGCCGGAGCGCGGTGGGCGAAAACCATGGCCCCCGTCAGGGTCCCGGCGGAAAGGATCACGGGGACCGCCAGATAGCTCCGCAGAATGATCGCCCCCTGAAGCGGGGACTGCACCCGGCTCTCCAGCTCCAGATCGTCGATGCGCAGCAGCGCGGGCGCGGGGGAAAAAGTGCCCATGAGGCGGTGAATGGCGAACGCCTCGCCCGGGCGCACCTCCGGGGCCAGGATGCCGGCGGTGTGCTGACGGAGTTTGCCGTCGGGGTCGCCCTCCTCATAAACAAAAATGCCGATTTCCGCCCCGCTGATCTCGGTGGTGGCGTCGATGAGCGCCTGCAGCAGATCATCCAGCTCCAGCTTGGAGGCCAGCACGTGGCCGACGCGGTAAATGGTGTCCAGCTCATCGTAGAGCGCCACCACGCCGCGGTTGGTCTCGCTCAGCTCATCGTTGATCCGGGTCAGCTCCTCGCTTTTCTCGCCGACCTGCTCCATCATGTAGAGAATCTCGTGATTCTGGAAGGCCAGCTCCTCCACGGGATTGCTCCGCCGGGGTCCGGCCACGGAATCCACTATGGACTGGAGGTCGGCGGGGAGGATGTTTTTGCCTCTCGGCAGCTCCTTGCCCAGGCGCACGATGGTGCCGGCGGGACCGGTCTCCACCTTCACGGTGTCCATGAGCCGGTGCGCGCCCGTGATGCCCATGCCCATGCCGGTGGTGGATTTGTAGCGCCCGGCCAGCACCTCCTCCAGATTCGGAATGCCCGGTCCCTGATCGCGGATGACGCACACCAGGCGCTGGGGATTCCGATGGGCTGAATTTTTGTCCACGCTTTCCAGCAGAAACTCCGCCGCCGCCTCCCGGGCATAACGGAAGGCATTGCGGGCGATTTCCGAAACTGCTGTGGCGATCCGGATCTGATCCTGCCGGTCGAAGCCGAATTTTTCCGCCACCAGCTTGGCGCGGTTGCGGCACAGCACCACATCCGGCTCCTGCTGGAGCCGCATCCGGAACAGACGGACAGAGGTTGCTGGCTGGGAAATGCTCATGAGGTGGATTGCCGGATCACCACCACGGTGGCGTCGTCATGCCGGTGCCTGAAGTCCCGGTATATAACGCCGGCGATCAGACCGGGGTGCCTTCTTATGAGACCTGGATATTTTTCCAGATCCCACCGCGAACTGATGCCGTCGGAATGCAGAATGAGCAGGGAATCCGGTTCCCACGGCTGAGTCATTTCCTGCACTTTCCGGACACTGCCGCCCAGTGTCCCGTTGTCGCCCGTCAGGGTTCTGGCTCCGGTGTTTCCCTGGACGCGGATCACCACATTGCCGATGCCGGCCGTGGTCATCCGGCGGCCGGCGGGGTCAATGCTGACCGTGGAGGCCGCCGCTCCCCGGGTTTTGAAAAGCGCCTGATGCACCAGCGTCAGGCATTCAGCCGGGCTCACCTTCCCATGCCGCCGGAAAACCGCCACCGCCTCCCGGGACGCCTCCTCCGCGAACGGCCCGTGCCCCAGCCCGTCCGCCACGAGGATTTGGAAACGTTCCGGGGATTCCCGGAAATCCCACGAATCCCCGCACAGATCCTCGCCCGCCAGCGGCACACTGACTCCCCCGCATTGGAAACGCGCCGGAGAAGGCATGGCGGCGGACAGGGGAAAATAAATCCAGAGCGCCGTTCCCTGCCCCAGCTGGCTGTGAATCTGAAACTGCCCGGCCATCCGCTGCACCGCCCCCAGGCCGGTGCCCGCGCTGCCCGCCGTGGAATAACCGTCGCGCAGGCAGGCATTCACGCTGGCCATGCCGGGGCCTTTGTCCAAAGCGTGGATTTCAAGCGCGCGGGCTCCCTCGGTCCTCACTTCGCGGAGGAGAATCTCGCCTCCGTTGGCGTGCTTGACCAGATTGGTGGCCAGTTCCGTCGCCACAATGGCGGCCTCGCCCGCCCGCGCGGCACTGGCCCCCAGCCGCTGCGCCGCCTCGTGAATCTGCCGCCGCGCGTGGCCCACCTGGCTCTCATGCGTCACTTCCATGCGGAGACTGGACATCATTGGCTTATTTCCAGCGGGTGATGGTGATGTGGGTGCCTTTCCCGGGCGCGGACACCAGTTCAAATTCGTTCACCAGCCGTTTGGCGCCGCCCAGGCCGAGCCCCATGCCGCCGCCGGAGGTGAAACCGTCACGCAGCGCCAGTTCGATATTCTCAATGCCGGGCCCCTCGTCCACAAAATGCACCCGCACCCCGTTCCTCACCCCCTCCTTCAGTGCCTCCAGAATCACCTCCCCGCCCCCGCCGTAAATCAGCAGATTGCGGGCCAGTTCGCTGGCCGCCGTGATCAGTTTGGTCTGATCCACCAGCGACAGTTTGATCTCCAAAGCCACTTTCCTCACCGCCTGCCGCACGGTCACGATGTGCCTTTCCTCGCTGACCTCCAGCTTTTCAGATTTCAACAAAGTGGGCATCGGAGGAATTCCATTGAGAGTCAGCACGGATAAAACGGCGGAGCAGCTCCATGCCCTTCTCCACATCCAGGGCGGTGTGCACGCCGGTCAGGCTGAGTCCCAGTTCCACCAGGGTGATGGCCACGGCCGGCTGCATCCCCACCACCACGGATTCCGCGCCGAGCACGCGGGCCATGGAGGAGATGTTGCCCAGCATGCGGCCGATGAAGGAGTCCACGATTTCCAGGGAGGAGATGTCAATCAGCACCCCCTTCGCAAGGGAGGTCGTGATTCTGGTGGTCAGATCATCCTGGAGCGTGAGGGCCAGCTGGTCGTGCATGTCCACCTGAATGGTGACCAGCAGAAACTGTCCCATCCTTAGAATTGGGATACGGTCCATAAATGGTAAAATGAAACGGGAGGGAAAGGGTTCAGGACTGCGGCGCGGCGGGGCCGGCGGCGCGGCGCATCACCACCAGACCACTGCGGTTCATCGCCGTTTTCAGGGCCTCGGCCATGGTGGCTTTCGTGATCACATTCCCCAGATCGATCTGGAGATGCACCATGGTCTGCGCGATCTGCGGACGGATGCCGGAAATGATGCAGTCCGCGCCCATCAGGCGGGCGGCGGCCACGGTTTTGAGAAGATGCTGGGCGACCTGGGTGTCCACTGTGGGGACACCCGTGATGTCAATGATGGCGATCTCCGACCGGGTCTGGACGATCACCTGGAGCAGGGTCTCCATGACAATGCTGGTGCGGTTGCTGTCCAGGGTGCCGATCAGCGGCAGGGCCACAATGCCGTCCCACAGCTGCACCACCGGCGTGGACAGTTCCAGCATGTCCGCCTGCTGGCCGCGGATCACCTCCTCGCGGGTCTGGAGATAAGTTTCGATGGTGTGCAGGCCGAGATTGTCCAGAAATTCCGTCGCCTCCCAGATGGCCGTGGAAAAAGCCTCCGCGTCGCCGCCGTGGGCCGCTTTGAGGGCCGAGAACAGCGGGCGCTTCAGGGAAAGCACAAAAATGGCGGTTTCCGCGGGACTGAAGCCTTTTTTGCCGCGGGAGCGGGACAGCTCCTCCAGAAAACCCAGCACCGGCTTGTAGCCGGCCTGCCGGATATTGAGCGTGGGCTCTTTTCTCACCGCCTCCGCCAGCACGTCCAGAAACGCGGAGGATTCCTGATGCAGTTCGGGCTCGCTGATAAAATCCGAACGCAGGACTCCGGAATCCAGCTGTACTTTCACCCACTCAGCCAGCAGAGCCTGCCGCTGGTGAAGCACTTCGTTGATTTTGGATAAGGCCATGCCGGAAATAGCTGTTCCCGCCGCTTCGCGCAACGCCCATGTCTTTAATTTTGAGTGGTTTATCAAATAAAATCACGCCCCGCCCCCCCGCGTGGCCGGTCAGGTTTCCGGGAAATCCGGCGGAGGACGGAAACCAGCGGCCGTGAAATCCTCACCGCCGGACCGCACGGCAAAATCGCCCGCGTTCCCGCATTTGCCCACTCGCCAAGACCGCCGTTCCGTGGCAGATACCGGCCCCATGAAGGAACTCATCTTTGAAATCACGGAGGACGATGTGACAGGCGGTTTTGTGGCCAGAGCGCTGGGGTGTTCCATCGTCACCCAGGGGGAAACCTGGGAGCGGCTCTGCGCGAATGTCCGCGGGGCCGTGCTCCATCATTTTGAAGCGGACGAGGCCCCCGCCGTCATCCGCCTGCACCGGGTGATGGAGCAGCTGCTGGTCCTGGCCTGATTTTCCCTGGCCTGAAGAGGCTGAAAATCGGGCTCTTATTATTACGCCAACGCCGTTGGCGTAAAAACGGGTTTTCCGGGCATGGGGACTCACTTTGGAATTTACCGGACCCTTTACCAAAAGGGCATGACCCGCGGCCTTCCGCTCCGCGTGCTCATCCGCGCGGGCTGGCCGGGTAAGGCCAGAGAGGCTCCAGCAGGGAACTGCGCACCCAGCCCCGGAGCACGGGGGCGCTTTCGGTGGGAATTTCGCAGTAGAACCAGTTGCCCCGGATTTCCAAAGGCATGACCTCGCTGCCGGTGGGCAGGGAGATGAGCTGGGAGGAGGCTTCCGCCGGCGCGGCGTAGGCGGCGGACGTGGCCCCGGTCAGGACGTAGCGTTTCGCCAGAGGATGCTGGTCACGTCCCGCGAGCCACCAGAGCGCGCCGCCGGCCGCTCCCGCCGGCAGGAGCAGGAGCAGCAGGGTGACCAGAGGCCAGCGTCGTCCGGGCCGGGGCGGGGACCAGATCAGCCAGACGAGGAGAATAAGGGCCGCCCAGGCGATCAGGAGGGTGGCGTTCATCGCGGACGCGGCGGAGAAGTGCGAAATGGAGATGCCGTAGGTGTCCCACGTCTGGAACCCGGTCCGGTGACGGAGAAAGCGCAGGTTCTGCAGGGTTTCGACACTGAAGGGCTGGATGGCCAGTGCCCGGCGGTACCACAGGGCGGCCAGGCCGTCGTTGCCGCTTTTGTATTCAATATTGGCCAGATTGTGGGCCAGGGAGGCGGAAAGGTGGCCGTCGGCCACCAGTTCGAGGAAATCGCGCCGGGCCTCATCGTAGGAACCGGCGTTGTAGGCGGTGATGGCGTGGTCGAATTTCTGGACGGCGCTGAAAACTGGCACGGGTTTGGCGGCGGGCGGAGCTTCAGCACCCCCGGGAGCGGGCGGCGGAGCGGGTGGGGTTGCCGCCGCGGCAGGACCGGCCGGCGGAGCTTCGATGGCGGCAGGCGTGGATGAATCCGGCGGGGACGGCGCGGGAGAAGGGACGGGGGCGGACACCGGAGCGGCGGCGGGCGGAGTGGGTGGCACCGTGACGGGGGGCGCGGGAGCCGCAACAGCGGGAGGGAGGCTTGGAGGCGGCGGAACTTCCGTCGGCGGGGCGACGGAAGGAGCAGGCGCAGGCGCAGGAGCAGAGACAGCGGGGGCGGCAGGAGCGGTCACGCCGGCTTGGCTGACAGGCGGTTCACCCTCCTTCGGGGCGGGATCGGGAGCGGCGGCGGCGTGGAGAGCCCAGCCAAGGAATGCCAGGAGAGGGAGAAGACGGGGCATTTTGAAAAAGGAAAGAGGCGCGGAGTCCGGAAAAACAGTCACCGGATGGAGGCGGAAACCGGGAAGTGGAGGGTGTCAGCGCGGCGGGGTGCGGGAAAGGGGATTCAGAGGGAATGCGGGATCCGCGGCAGCAGAGTCAAAACGGATTTCTGTTCCCCGGCGGGCAGCGGGGCTTCGGTTTCCGGATTGGCGGGGCCGTAGAGCCAGCGGTCGCGGTCGGCCAGAAGAGCGGTGAATTCCGGGGAGCCGGGCAGCGGCCGGCGGGAATGGAAGCGGAAGGATTCGAGATACTCATTGACCAGCGCGTAGAAGGGCCGGCGGTTCACCGGAGTGCGGCGGAGGTCGCTGAGAATTTCCACCGGCGCGCGCGGGGCATCAGTTTCCGGACGGCGGGCGGCGGCGGCGGCGCGGAGCCGGCGGGCGATTCCGCTGCCGAGCACCAGCGCCAGCAGGGCGGCGGGCACGCCGTGCAGAAGCCATGGACTGGCGGGAATGGGCACGGCGGCGGTGGAGATCCAGCGGCCGCCGGTCAGGGGCTTGCTGAGAATATCATTCAGCTCCTCGCCGGGGACGGCGGCCTCGCTGGAGGCATTGAAGTCCTTCATTTCCGACGGGGCGGTCGCGGCGGGGATATCACCGGTGACGACGAGGGCCACCGGCGGGCTTTTTTTGCTCACATAGATGCCTTTGACGGGATCGAAGTAGTTCAGCACAAAGGACGGGATTTCCGTCAGATTTTTCTCCGGAATGATGATCTGGGTGTAGCTGCGGGCTCCGGGCTCGGTGTTCAGACCCCGGTTTTCCTGGGCCACACGGGCCTCGTAAGTCCGCCAGCCGTCCTTCGAAGCCATCGGCGGCGGGCCCACGGCCTCGAAACTCCCGGTGCCCCGGATGGCGATTTCCACCGCGATGGGTTCCCCGATTTTGAGGGTGGTGGGCGTGGCCATGATCTCGATGTCAAACTCCCCCACGGCTCCGGAAAAACCCTCCGGTTTGCCCTCCGCCGGCAGTTCCTTCACATTGATCTCGATGCTGTTGCTGCTGATTTTGAGCGCCTTGCGGGTGGCGGGGGAGCCCATGCTGCCGTAGGGATCGCGGGGAATGCCGGCCCCGCCCGCGAAGGGCATGAACACATCCATCTCCACCAGCGCCGGACCGAATGTCTGAACGCCGGGCTGGAGGGGCGTCATGGCGCTTTCCACCTGCCAGGTGCGCCAGGGTTCGCCATTGATGAGGCGCTGATTCACACTGGCCCGGCGGTCGAAGCGGTGCACGGAGAAACCCGTGCTTTTGAGCTGGGCCACAAACTGTCCGGCGGGCTGCACGGAGGGATGCACCAGCACCGCCACCTCCACAGGCACGGATTCACCTTTCCACATCTCCGTTTTGCCGATGGTCAGCTGGGCGGAGGGGGCCATGTCCTCGGCGACCGCCGGGCCGTCCCTCACCTCCACCGTGACGGCGTCGGCGGTGATGTCCTGCCCGTCCACGCGGAAAATCTGCCCGGGAATGGTGTAGGTTCCCGGTTTCTCCGCCTGCACCATGTAGCGGACCTCAATGACCGTGGCCGCCGTGCCGTTGACGCTGACCAGGCGGCGGCCGGTGCCGCTGAAGATGACGGAAAGATTCGGGATGACGATTTCCCGGGGATAGTCCTCCAGCCCGTCGCCGGTGCCGCTGGTGATGCGGTAGGCCAGCACGGACTGATCGCCGACGGCGATGCTGCGGGCGGAAAGCTGGGGAGTGACCCGCGGCTGGGTGTCGATGACCTGCGCGGCGGCGGACCCGGCGGCCAGGAGGAGCGCCAGAACGGGAGGACGGAGAAGTGAACGCGGGGAAATCATTGAAATCTGAAAAAATGAATGGCTTACCAATCCTTGCGCGGGCGGGCTTCGGGAACGCTGTCAAGGCGCGGCCGCACCTTGGTGTCCTCGTCGGAATACTGATCCAGAAGGTTTTCGGCGTCGCTGCCGCCGTTGCCGAACTGATTGCCGCCGTTGCCGTCGGCGTCACCGCCGGGGTTCCGGTCCGATTTTTGATCACTGTTTTTATCGCCGTCGCCGCCCTCGCCCTCATCCCCGGGTTTGGGGCCGCCGCCGGCGGCGCCGATATCGCCCTGGCGGTCCTGGTTGCTTTTTTCGCGGGCTTCCTTTTCCTGCTCGCCCTCACCGCCGGGGCCTTCGTCGCCTTCCTCCTCGCCGTTGGCGCCGTCGCCCTCCTCGTCCCCGTTTTCGCCCTCATCCCCGGGCTTCCGGTTGCCGGGCCCCTGCTGCTGGCCGTTGGGGCCGGATTTGCCGTTTCCCCCCTCACCCTCGCCCTCACCGCCGGGCTGTCCTTCGCCCTGCTCCCCTTGGCCCTTCTGGCCTTTTTTCTTTTTCCCTTTTCCTTTGCCCTGGCCCTGCTGTTTGGCCAGCTGCTTGCGGAGATTCCGGAGCTTCTGAATGAGGTCGTCGGTGGTGTTGTGATTGGTTTTGGTGTCGGCGTTGCCGGGATCCAGCGTCAGGCTCTGCTGATAATTCTCCAGGCTGTTCTCCAGCTGGCGGATCAGGCCATCGACAAAACTCAGTTTCCCCCGGGTGGCGGGTTTGGCTTTTTTGACAAGATCCGCCGTGCGCTGATAGATGGAATTGGCGAGATTATAGTGCGCCTGAGCCCGGATTTTCAGATCTTTGGCCAGCACGGCGGTGCCGAAGGCGTCCACGGCGGTGTCATAGTCCTTGTTTTTAAAAGCGGCGGCTCCCCGGCCGAAAGCGAGCGCGGGATCAGGAGCGGCGGCTGAGGACGGGGATTCCCCGGCCGTTTCCGCCTCCAGACGTTTTTCAAAATTGCCCTGGGCGGATTTGTAATCGCCCTGCCTGTAAAATTCCCACGGATTGCCCACTTTGATTTCCGGAGCCCCGGCGGGCGCGGCCTTCGAGCTGCCGGGAAACACCAGTGTCAGCACCGCCGCCAGGACGGTGGTGGCTGCGGCCGGCAGGGAGGGGGGAAGCTGAGGGTGGCGCTGGAAAAAGTGGCGGCGGGTGATGCCGGCGATCCAGGAGGCCAGCAGCAGAATCAGCCCCGCGCCGAGCGGCCAACGGTAGCGGTCGATGGCTTTTTTGGTGATTTTTCCTTTCATGGCACTGCGTTCGATTTTGCTCAGAATGGCATCCACGCGCCCGTCGTTCACCCCATTGCCGTCCAGCGGGAGATAAAGGCCGCGGGTGGTGTTGGCGATGGAGACCAGTCCCTGGCGCTCCAGCCGGGTCACGACCACCTTGCCGTCGCGGTCGCGGTGGTAACCGCCGGGAGCGTCGGGATCGGGAATGGTCCCGCCGGACTGGGTGCCGACGCCGATGCAGATGACCGTCATTTTTTTCTCCAGCGCCCGTTTGGCGGCAGCCTGGGTTTCGCCCTCCAGACTCTCGCCGTCACTGAAGAGAATGAGCACCTGCTGGCCGTCGGCCCCGATTTTGGCGAACGTCTCCAAAGCCAGATCAATGGGCCGCGCGAGATTGGAGCCGCTCCGGGGAATGATTTCCGTGTCCAGGGAATCGATGCTTTCCAGCAGGGCGTCGGTGTCCGGAGTGATCGGCGCGTACATGAAGGCGTTGCCGGCGAAGGGCATGAGCCCGATGCGGTCGCCGCGCAGCCGCCGGATGAGATCCGAAGCCGCCAGCTGGGCGCGCTGGAGACGGCTGGGTTTCAAATCGTCCGCCAGCATGGATTTCGAGGTGTCGATGGCGACAATCAGACTGCGCCCGCCCGCTCCCGCCTCCTCCTCCAGATACCCGTACTGCGGCCGGGCCAAAGCGATGACGAAACAGGCGATAGCCGCCATTTCGAGCAGAAAAACCACCCAGGTCCGCCATTTGCCCCGCGCGATCAGCAATCCCGGCAGCAGCCGGGCCGCCGCCACTTTCGCCGCCGCCCGCCGCGACCGCATGCCGCCCCAGATCTTCAGCCCCGCCAGCAGGGGGATGAGGAGCAGAAGCAGGAGAACAGCGGGATGGGCGAAGGACATGCGGCAGGGAGGAGGGACTACTTATAAATTTGAGATTTCAGATTTCAGATTTGAAATAGAGAGATCCGGAATTTCAGATTTGAAATGAGGAAGCTTGGGATTGGGGCCTTGGGATTTGAAATTGGGCGACTTGGGATTTCAGATTTGAAATTCGAGATTTTAGATTTTAGATTTTAGATTTTCCGATGGGCGGGAATCACGGATTCCGGCGGAGAAGAGTTTGGCCAAGGAGAAGGGAAAGCAGGGCACCGGCGGTGCCGACGCTGAGCGGCCACTGGTAAAGCGGCTCCACGATGGTCGTTTTGCGGATGTTGAGTTTGGTTTTCTCCAGACGGTCGATTTCGGCGAAAATCTTCTCCATGGCCGCCGCGTCCCGGGCCTGGAAAAACCTGCCGCCGGTGGTGGCGGCGACTTTTTTCAGGGTCTCCTCGTCGTACTGATCGCGCACGCCGACCCGTTCCCCGCTCGGAGTGGGGATCGGCACCTCGTGATACCCCTCCGTGCCGATGGCCACGGTGTAGATTTTAATATCCCGGGCCTTCGCGGCCTCGGCGGCGGCGACCGGGGTGACGGTGCCGGAATTATTCGCGCCGTCCGTGATGAGAATGATGATCTTCGACTTGGCCTCGCGGCTTTTGAGGCGCTTGGAGGCGGTGACGAGGGCGCTGCCGATGGCTGTGCCCATGTCGTTGGTCTGGTTGAAGCCGATGCGGTCCAGCGTGGTCATCAGCCAGTCCTGATCCAGGGTCAGCGGCGAGGCGAGATAGGGACGGCCGGAGAACACCACAAACCCGATACGGTCCGTGCGCCGCCCCCGGACGAAGTCGCGGGTGACTTTTTTGGCCACGCTCAGGCGGTCCACTTTCTGGCTGCCGATGACCATGTCGCGGATGGACATGCTCAGCGACAGGTCCAGAGCGAAGAAAATCTCCACCCCGCTCTCCTCCACGCTTTCCTCCGTGTGCAGACTCTGCGGTCCGGAAAACGCCACCACCCCGCAGGCGAGGCTGAAAAACAGCAGGGAAATCACCAGCCCGCCCAGCGCCTGCCGGGTCCGGGAGCCCAGACCGCGCAGCAGATGCAGCGAGGAGAACCGCACCGCCGACAGCCGCCCCGCCCGCCCCTGCAGCAGCGCCAGCAGCGGGATCAGCACCAGCAGCCACAGCCAGTTGGGCGATTCAAACCGGAAATTTTCGGGAAGCAGGCGCACGGGGAAAACAGCGGGGGAGGGGCAAAGCAACAGGGACCACCCCGGCACGCGGCAGCGGTCGGGGGACGATTGCAGGAAAAGCGCCGGTGGCGACGGCTTTTTTCCTACGGATTCCGCCCCCGGTCCGGCCTGCGGAAAACGATCCGGCTCAGGGAAGGTTCGCGTCCGTGACCCGCAGCCGGGTCAGAGTGCGCGGGCTCCGGCTGAACGGAAGCGCCACACTGGAGGTATCGACGTTGTATTCCCCGGGCAGAGGCGGGCTCCAATGAATACCGTCCGTGGAGACTTCCGGGGAAATAACCAGGGGCTGGCCGTATCCGGAACCCTTCAGGAACACGAAATTCCGCCAGTAGAACCGGATGCCCGGCGGCTGGCTCTCAAAGTTCCGCTCAAGGAGCAGGCTGGTGTCCTCCCGGACCAGAGGGCTTCCTTCAAAGGCCAGTTCCTGGAGATTGCACCAGCCGTCGCCATCCGGATCCGCCAGCCTGCCAGCGGAATCCCCCTGAAGTTCAGGCCAGGAAAGGAGCCAGACGGAATACGGGGAACCAAAATTCCCCATGGTCAGACGCAGGGTGAATTTTCCGTCGCCCTGCTGCGCATGTTTGACCGAGCCAACCCCGTTGAGCACCGCGATTTTATAAACTTGACCAGCGACCGCCTCAAACGCGAAGGCTGGCAGCAGGTTGCCCGGGGCACTGGGCACGAGGAGCACTCTGGACAGCGAAGTCACTGTCGTGCCGGTATAAACAGCGGCGACGGGAGGATTGATGCGGTCCGCCTCCCGGGACGAAGCGGCGAGGGTCACGGTGCCCGAGGACGGAGCTTTCCATTGATACCAGACAGACCTCATCCGGAGGAAGTGTGGTTCACGGTCCTCAAGAGTGGATCCGATATTGGTGCCGTCAACGGCGGCACTGGCCGCCGAACCGAGATCCACCGCCCGGGCAAAAGCGTCATTGGCCGGAGCACTTTGAATTTCAATGCTGAAAGCGCCGCAATCCTCACCGCTGTAGCTGCCGGTCTCCAAATAAAAGACATCCCCCGCCGCCGCCTGAAAAGAGGCCGATCCCAGCCGGGAGTAGATTCCGATGCCCATGGTGACCGCCCGGAGTTCCGCCGGCGTCCGCCCCGTGTAAAGCTTGGTGATGCAGTAGGGATGGAACAGGGGTTTCCGGAACATCACGCCGTAAGCGCCTGCGGCCGGGGCCGTCCAGCGGTGCCAGACCGTGTGATTCTGACGGCTGGATGGGAAAGGCAGGGCCTCCGCCGAGGCGGAAGTGGTGTCGCCGGCATAAGCAAACCCCAGGGTGGTGATCTCCGCGGGCCGGGACAGGCTGTCATTCGCGGGAGCGGTGGTTTCCGGAGGGAATTGCGTGAGCCGCAGATCAATGAGGCCCCGGAGTTCCCCCTGGCCTCCTCCCGCAGCGATGGCATAAACCGCCCCGGCTTCCGCCATAAACCGGCAAACCGGCTGCGGGGAGCCAATGATCCAGTCACCGTGTTTCGCCGGATCCACCGGAGGTCCTCCGGGAGGCGAGGTCAGATAAATCCCCGCCCGGGCCGGGAATGAGCTGCGCGACACATCCACCTCCACGATGCCGGCGGCGGGCGCTGTCCAGGACCACCAGACGGCCTTGTCCGGCGATTCCGTCCCCGCATTGAAAGCGCCCGCGGTGGAGCCCTGCACGTGAAGAGATCCCATGCCCGGCAGGACGACGGCGGCGGCGCGGGTGTCATTGACGGGACGCGGCCCCACCCCCGCCGTCAGTCGGATGGCGCCTCTGCTGGAGTTGTAACTCCCGACGGCGATGTGGTAAGTCTCCCCGGCGGTGGCCTGCCACTCCGTTTTGCGCTGGATTTTGTAGGTGTCCAGGAAGGTGGCGTCGCTGGCGATCTTTGTGGCCGTTGCCAGGGAGCCGCCCGTAAAAACCAGAACCGCTGTCTGAAAAGAGCTGCCCGCCGTGTCCGCGAAAGCGGTGCCCGAGGCCGGGGCGGTCCAGGTCCACCATACGGCGTCCGGCCATTCCCCGTTGGCCGTCGTGGCCTCCATATTGCTTCCGCTGCCCTCCGCCGGATTCGTGCCCGGGAGCGCGATGGCGTTGGCGAAGTCATCGTTCGGAGGAATTTCCGCCGGAACCTCGGTTAAAAAACCCAGGCTTGACAAGCCGCATAAAAAGATAGGGAAGGGCCGGAGCCCGGGTTTGGATTTCATTCAGTCACATCTATAACTGTGGACTCCTGTTCAAATCAATGCATAAAACAGGGTAGCTGCTTTTTTTCCGGACTCTGTGGAAAGATTCACTCTCCTTTGATCGGGACAGCAGGTTCCGGCTGAAAGGGCGATGTTCGAAAATGCGGGCCGGTAAAACGGATGCCCGGCAGGTTTTCCGTGCCTGATTTTACATTGTTAAAATTTAAAGCAATGGCATTGATGATCAACGAGTTGCGCGATCAGTGTCATTACTGTTCGTTAAAGTTGCAGCTATTTCATTTTGAACGAGTTTATGATTTTTTAACAAAAAATATTAGCGTGCGGTTTTTCTGTTTTCCCTGAGAAGCTGTTTGGTTAAAATCGGAAAACTGTTCATGCATTCAAAAACCCTCAGAACACACCGGAAATTGGCGTTGCGGGGCAGAGGTTAAGGCGATTTTGAATCGCGCAGCGGTTTAACCAAACCAGTTTCCGAGAAGTCTGCTAACGGTTCCATTGCTGCTCAAACCCGTTCTCCCGGGATTCAATCCTCTCCAGCGGGCAAGCCGGACGCTATCATCAATTTTGCGGGACGGCAGTGTGACAAGTTATTTTATTTTATTTTTATCTTGTCAAGATCATGTCACACAAATAGATGTGCGGCGCTTTTCCAAAAAGTAACGCATCCGCCATGAAGCCAAGCTTTTCTCCACTGTGGTGTCTGATGCCGTGGGCTGCTCCGGCGCACTTGAAAAAAGCCCGGGAGGCGATGAATCCCTGGAAGTCAGCGCGGCCGGTCCATCGGAATACCGCTCTCAAAGCCCGGAAATCCTGCCGGAAAGAGGAATCCCCATCCAAGCGGAGGCCCGTCGCCGATCTCGGGAGAGCGTTCCTCTCTTCCCGGGCAAGAGGCCAACCCGGCTTCGGCAGCGCTCCGCTCCGCAGGCAGCCTGAGGCGTGGAGATCAGTTCCTCCGCAGATCAGGCGGATGAACCAATAAGCCAGGAAGGCCAAAACTTCCTTACAGCTCCGCTCGCGTTTTGCCGGTCCTGGCCTCCTGCCGCTGGCCGCTATTCGAACGGTCAAACATTTTCTCACTCATCCGTGAGAGCTGCAACACACCCATGAAAACCACAAACATCACACTCTATCCGTACCGGCGCCCGCAGCCCCTTTACTCACGGCCGCGGTGGTTTCCAAGTCCGGTCCTCCTGATCATAGGACTGGCCTTCAGCTTCTTTGCGGCCTCCGCTCAGGCCCAGAACTTCATCAAAATTGCCGGAGGGTATACTCATACCGTGGCGCTGAAAAGCGATGGCACTGTCTGGACCTGGGGAGGCAATGATTATGGCCAATTGGGGAACGGCACGGGAACAAAAAGTTCTGTGCCGGTTCCGGTGAGAGGCTTGGCAGGTGTGGTCGCGGTGGCGGCCGGGCTTAATCACAGCGTGGTGGTGAAGAGCGATGGCACCGTCTGGAGCTGGGGAAGAAATGACTCCGGTCAATTGGGCGATGGCACATTGGATGACAGTTCGGTCCCGGTGCAGGTCAGTGGCCTGACCGGTGTGGCCACGTCCGGAGCTGTTGTCGCCGCCGGGTATTATCATACGGTCGTGGTGATGAGCGGCGGAGGCAGTGTCCGGACATGGGGCCTCAATTCCTATGGACAACTGGGAAATAACACCAGTTATGGAACCGCCACACCGGTGACAACTCCGGTGACGGTCAGTGGTTTGACCGACGTGACATCCGTGTCGGCCGGGGAATACCATACTGTGGCCTTGAAGATCGATGGCACCGTCCGTGCCTGGGGGCGTAATACTCACGGAGAGTTGGGACACAACACTCCCGCCACATATTGGACCGTGCTGCCGGTGACGGTCAGCGGGCTTGGCGGTGTGATCGGCGTGTCTGCCGGAGGACAGCATACGGTGGCGGTGAAGAGCAACGGCACTGTCTGGACCTGGGGAGCCAACTATAACGGCCAACTGGGGGACAACACAAAGGACGACCGCTGGGCGCCGGTGCAGGTCAGCGGCCTGACTGGCGCAGCCGCTGTGTCAGCCGGGGCTCATCACAGTGTGGCGTTGATGGGACATGGCAGTCTCCGGACGTGGGGAGCCAATTCGGAAAGCCAATTGGGGAACGGCACCCCGGCCATGTATGAGAGTTTGCTGCCGGTGACGGTCAGTGGCTTGAGCGGAGTGGCCACCGTGTCAGCCGGAGGCTATCACACCGTGGCGCTGAAGTTGGACGGCAGCGCCCGGGCCTGGGGGGACACCTATCATGGCCAATTGGGGAACGGGATCACGACCATGGCCGACAGCGCCGTGCCAGTGACAGTGCAGGTCAATGTCGTGACCGCTGTGACGACCGGACTTTATCATACGGTGGCGTTGAGAAGCGATGGCACCGTCCGGGCCTGGGGCTACAATAATTATGGCCAACTGGGCAACGGCACCACCACCAACAGCTCCGTGCCCGTGACCGTCAGCGGCCTGACAGGTGTCGTCGCTGTGGCGGCCGGGGGGTGGCATACGGTGGCGCTGAAGAGCGATGGCACCGTCTGGGCCTGGGGATATAACCCTTATGGCCAATTGGGCAACGGCACGACGGCCAACAGTTCCACACCGGTGCAGGTCAGCGGCTTGAGCGGTGTCGCCGCGGTGTCGGCCGGGCTTCTTCACACCGTGGCGCTGAAGAGCGATGGCACCGTCCGGACTTGGGGACTCAATGGGTATGGCCAATTGGGCAACGGCACCACGACCCACAGTTCCACGCCCGTGACGGTCAGCGGCCTGACAGGTGTCGTCGCTGTGGCGGCCGGGGGGTATCATACGGTGGCGTTGAAGAACGATGGCACTGTCTGGATTGGCGGTTACAATTCTTCTGGCCAATTGGGCAACGGCACCACCACCAACAGCTCCGTACCCGTGACCGTCAGCGGCCTGACAGGTGTCGTCGCTGTGGCGGCCGGAATTTATCACACGGTGGCGTTGAGGAGCGATGGCACTGTCTGGACCTGGGGATACAATTATCTGGGCCAATTGGGCAACGGCACCACCACCAACAGCTCCGTGCCCGTGACCGTCAGCGGCCTGACAGGTGTCGTCGCTGTGGCGGCCGGGGGGTATCACACCCTGGCGTTGGATGGCTACGGCAGCGTTCTGGCCTGGGGACAAAATTCCTATGGACAACTGGGGGACGCCTCCACGACCAACAGTTCCGTGCCGGTATGGACCCACGCCTGGTCCGGTGGACTCGCCGTATCGGCGGGGACTGGTCATACGGCTGTGTTAAAGAGTGATGGAACCATACAGATATGGGGATACAATGGGCAGGGTCAATTGGGGGACGGCACCACCACCAGCAATTTGTGGCCGGTGACGGTCAGCGGACTGACCAGTGTGCTGGGCGTCTCAGTCGGAGGGTATCATACGGTGGGGCTGAAGAGCGATGGCACTGTCTGGACCTGGGGATTCAATACTTATGGCCAACTGGGGGATGGCACCACGACCAACAGTTCAACACCGGTGCAGGTCAGCGGCTTGACGGATGTGGTTGCGGTGACGACTGGGCATTATCATACCGTAGCGTTAACGAGGGATGGTGCCGTATGGACCTGGGGACACAATAATTATGGCCAACTGGGAGATGGCACCACGACCGGCAGCTCCGTGCCCGTGGCAGTCACAGGTTTAACCGGAGTAGTCGCAGTAGCTGCCGGGTATTATCATACCTTGGCACTGAAAACTGACGGGACCGTCCAAGTTTGGGGTTACAATTATCAGGGCCAGTTGGGAGACGGCACCACAACTAACAGTTCAACACCCGTGACGGTCAGCGGTTTGACCGGAGTGGTTGCGGTGACGACCGGTGGCTATCATTCCCTAGCGCTGAAAAACGATGGCAGTGTCTGGACTTGGGGCTCCAATTCTCAGGGCCAATTGGGGAACGGAACTACCACCAACAGCTCCGCGCCCGTAACAGTCACCGGCTTGAGCGGTGTCGTCACCGTGGCGGCCGGAGGGAACCATACTGTGGCGTTGAAGAACGACGACACTGTCTGGACATGGGGATACAATTATCGGGGTCAACTAGGAAATGGCACAACCACGAACAGTTCGGCTCCAGTTGCTGTTAGCGGCTTGACCGGGATCGTCGCTTTCGCCCCCGGAGGGGACCATACTGTGGCGCTGAAGAACGATGGCAGTGTGAGGGCTTGGGGTTATAACTATCAGGGTCAACTTGGAAATGGAACCACGACGAGCAGTTCCACGCCGGTGACAGTCAGCGGCTTGAGCGGTGTCGTCGCCGTGGAGGGAGGCTTCTATCATTCCATAGCGCTGAAGAGCGACGGCACCGTCCAGGCTTGTGGGTACAATAATTATGGCCAATTGGGCAACGGCACCACGACCAACAGCTCCACGCCCGTGACGGTCAGCGGCCTTTAACCGCCCAGGCGGCTCAGACTGACCGGTCAGAACTTGACACCCTGGGACACCGCGCACCGTCAAAGGGTGACCCGCGACCGGAAGTTGAATAAAAAACAGGCGATCGGTCTGCTCCTTGAGGAGGAGACCGGTCGCCTGAAACTTTTGCGCCGGATACAGCTTCCGCCGCAGCAAGGAGCAGGTTTCCGTCCCAGTACAGCCGCCGCACCCGGTCCCGCCGCCGGTTGGTGAAAACGAAGATCCAACTGGAGCGCTCATCCTCCCTCAGCGCCCCGCGCACCAGCAGCGCCAGTCCCCCGGAACTCCGGCGCAGATCGGCGGGCCGCGCCGCCAGACACACTTTGAGTGCGCGCGTGAAAATCATGACGCGCCTCCTTTCATGACAGCCCATTACCACCAATGCCGACTTCCGGGAACTGGAGGCTTTGCGGAACGCCTCCCACACCTCCGTGGCTCCTTGAACCGGCAGCCTGATCACCCCGCCCGTGCCGTCACTTCCGGCGGCACGGGACCGGCGGAAAAGGGTGGCGGCGTGACCGGAAACCATTCGGCGCCCTTTCCCATCAGCCAATCAGAAGTTCCGTGCAGCGTCCTTCCCATTATTGTTCCCGTTCGGAATTTCAGAGCCAAGAACCGGACCGGAGAGGAAAAAGGACAGCGGCCTGGGCCCGTTAAAGGAATTGCGCCGGCACAGTCGGTCCCATTGGGAAGAGTTCTCCGGCAACTGGCGGGTGGGGGCGGCGATGCGGATGCAAAGGTGAAAAAAGGGTGCCATTCACCGTGAATTGCCGCAACTTGTCCTGGCTCTTAAAATTAGCGCAACGCTTTGATTTTGAGTATTTTACGGGGCGCTCCCGGCAGGGATCGAACCTGCGACCGACGGATTAGAAATCCGCTGCTCTATCCACTGAGCTACAGGAGCCTGGGTTTGGGCCGGTAAGGGATTACGGCCTTTGCCGGAGGATTGCAACGTGGCTTTTCGGGATGAATTCATGCGGGAAAATCAGATCCGGGGACAGGCGATCCTTTTTCCTGAAACTGTCCGGGGAATTTCCCATCGCCGGCGGTCCCGCCATCAAAGGCCGGTGCACCCGGAAACCGGTTCCGCCATTTCCGGGCTGGCTTCCGCCGGTCAGCGCATTACCGCGCCCTGGCCCCGGCGGCACCGGAGAAGGCCCGGAGGTCCCCGGATTCCCGTGAGGATGCCCCCTGGCCGTAATAGCTGCTGGCGGTGGCTTCCGCCGCCCATTGGCGGGAGCCGTCACTGCCGAGGATTTCGACAGCGTCGATTTCATTCCAGCCGGGCACCCGCGCCGTGTCCAGCTCCACGCGGATCTGGTCGCTGCGGATGCCGGGAGGGACTTTGACCACTCTTTCAATAATTCCGGTGTCCGCCGTGGCGGCTCCGCTCCAGAGCACTTCCTCCTTCCCGTCCGGCAGGATGGCAAGAATGCGGGTCAGCGCGCCGGCATTATACGATTCGTGAACGGTCACCTCACTCAGCTCCACGGCTTTGGGATATTTCAGCTGAAGCCATTCCAGGCCTCCGTCCTGAGCCATGGGCGCCCAGGCGGTGGGATGGTCGCCGGCGTCCGAAGTGTCGGGCGGTCCCGCCGCCTGTCCCGGGCTCCATGACGGGCCGCCGGGAGCTTTGATCCGGTCCGCCATCACGACTGCCGCCGCCTGTTTTCCCAGTCCGTCGAGTTCCGCGGCGGTGGCGGCCAGAATGGTTTCGCCATCCGCCCCGGCCACCAGAAGGGTGCCGTCAGGACCGGGAGTCACTTTCAGCGGGCCCCGGGCGGTTTTTTTCAGCGGCGCGGGTTCGGAAACGGATTTCCGGGGGAGATTTTTGTTCGGGGAACTGGCCGGAATCACGGTCTCATCGGAAAAGAAGGCTTTTGCCGCCGGGGCGGCGGCGGGGAGAATATTTCCCGTCAGTGATTCCTTCAGTTTTAAATTCTCCCGCCGGAGGACAAGGGAAAATGTCAGGCTCCCCGCCAGGGCGAGCAGAAGTGCCAGGGAGCCTTTGGTCATGGGAAACGGGCGGGATGCCGTGACGGGAAGAGATAACCGGACGGGGTGCGGATGTCGAGCCTGTTGTGTCCGGGCGCTTCGAAAAAGGCCGGCCCCGCCGTCGGCTCCGGCAATGGCCGTGTTCTCCATCCGCTCCCGGCCGCTGAATCCCTGCGGGTCCGATCCCCGCAGTCCGGTCCGGGGAGCAGGAAGGGATTCCGGCGGGAACTTTCGAAGGATAAGGTTTCCGCTGGCATCCGGGCGGGATGCGGCCATTTTGCCGGTTCCTCCGCCCGCGCCCTCCGGCTGGACCGGATGGCCCGCTCCGTTTTATTTTGATTTCTGTCCCGTCCTCCGTGTTCCGGCGGATTTTTCCCTCACCTTCTCTGTTCCGCCATGTTTGTTGACAATATCCGCATCCACGCCCGCGCCGGAAACGGCGGCGACGGCTCCGCGCACTTTTACCGCGGCAAGTTCAATCCCCACGGCGGCCCCGACGGCGGCGATGGCGGGAAAGGCGCGGACATTATTGTGCGCGTGGATTCCAACACCAGCAATCTGAAGGCGTTTTTCTTCAATCCGAAGGTTAAAGCCGAGCACGGCGGCAACGGCACGGGGCGGCAGTGTTTCGGAAAATCCGCGCCTAACCTGATCATCACCGTGCCCCCGGGCACGCTGATTTACCGCGACACCACCTGGACGCCGGAGGATGCCAATCCCACGGATCTGCCGCCGGAACCTTCCACGCCTCCCGAAGGCGGGGATTTTATGATCGATGACGAGGGCGACGACAGCGACGTCTTCGAGCCCGGCAGCGACGAGGATGCCGCCGCTGAAGCCGCCAGCCGCAAGCGCACCCTGAAGCAGCGGCTGGACGAGGGCGTGGAGCTGTCGCTGGTCGCGGACCTGACGACGGTCGGGCAGGAGTTCATCCTCTGTAAAGGAGGCAAGGGAGGCAAAGGCAATGTGCATTTCAAAACCTCCACGCATCAGGCCCCGACGGAGTTCACGCCGGGCGTGAAGGGCGAGGAGGGCATGTTCTATTTCGAACTGCGCCAGATCGCCGACGCCGGCCTGGTCGGTTTTCCCAATGCCGGAAAAAGCTCGCTGCTCGGCAAGCTGAGCGCCGCCAAGCCGAAGGTCGCGCCTTACCGCTTCACCACGCTGCATCCGATGGTCGGGGTGATCGAATACGAGGGCTGGAAACGCGTCACCGTCGCCGACATCCCTGGTCTCATCGAAGGCGCGCATGAGAATGTGGGCCTCGGCTTCGAGTTCCTGCGCCACATCCTGCGCTGCCGTCTGCTGCTGTTTGTGGTGGACATGGCCGGGACCGAGGTCCGCGATCCCTGCGAGGACGTGGCCACGCTGCGCCAGGAGATTTCCCTCTACGATCCGCTGCTCGCCAAGCGTCCCTGGCTGGTCATCGCCAACAAAATGGATCTTCCCGAGTCCGCCGAGAATCTGAAAAACTTCAAGCAGCGCTTCCCACGCGTCAAAATTCTCCCCATCTCCGCCGAAACCGGCCTCGGCCTGGACGCGGTGAAGAAGGAGCTTTACCAGCGGGTGCTGGTAAAGGGGGAGTGAGGGTTTCTGGAGAGGGGACGGCTGGTTGTGCGGCTGGTGTCTGTTTGCTGATGCGGTCTCAATAGCTATTAAACCAGTGACTTTTAAATTCTCTCCCGCCGCGCCGGATGCTCATCGCCCTGCATAAACCTTACGACGTGCTCAGCCAGTTCACCCAGGAGGTGCCGGGACAGCGGACTTTGGCGGAGTTCGGGCTGCCGGGGGAGGTTTATCCGGTAGGGCGGCTGGACCGGGATTCGGAGGGGCTGCTGCTGCTGACAAATGAGCGGAATCTGGTGGACCGTTTGCTGAATCCCCGGCAGGCGCATCCCCGGACTTATCATGTGCTGGTGGAGCGGGTGCCGGAGGCGGAGGCTTTAGCGCGGCTGGCGAAGGGCGTGCCACTGGATGGGAAGCTGACACTGCCCTGCACGGTGCGGCGGCTGGAGCCGGTGCCGAACTGGCCGGCGCGGGTGCCGCCGGTGAGGTTCCGGAAAAATGTGGAGGACTGTTGGCTGGAGCTGACTCTGACCGAGGGCCGGAACCGTCAGGTGCGCCGTATGACGGCGGCCATCGGGCATCCCACGCTGCGGCTGATCCGGGCGGCGGTGGGGCGGTTTTCACTGGGCTCCATCGCGCCCGGCCAATGGATCGAAATGGACTGTGCCGGGCGCGAACAGGTGTTCGCCCGGTGAAAAAGTCTGAATCGGAATCCGCCTGTTCCGTCATGGGAAAGGCAGGACCTGCGGCCGGCGCCTCCTGTTCCGGCGGCGGCAGGCCCGGGAACCGGCGCGCGGCTTGCGGAAGCGGTGCGTCCCGCTTAAACTCGGCCCCATGCTCGCCATTCTTGAGAAACCGGAACTGCTGCGCCGCGCCGTGCCGCTGAGCGTGGCCTGTTATGAGAAGATGGCGGAGCTGGGGCTGGTGGACGAGCGGACGGAGCTGCTGCGGGGCGTGATTTTTGAGAAAATGAGCAAATCACCGCTGCATTCCGGGCTCGTAAGGCTCCTTGTGAAAGCCCTGACGGCGGTGTTGCCGCCCGGATATTTTGTCAGCACGGAACAGCCGCTCCGGTTCGGCGATTCCTGTCCTGAACCTGATATCGCGGCGGTGCCTGGCTTGGAGGAGGATTTCCTGCGCCGGCATCCGGATTCCGCCCGCCTGATCATCGAAGTCGCGATTTCCCCGGAGGCGCTGGACCGCGAGAAGGCCTCCATTTATGCCGAGGCCGGGGCGGAGGAATACTGGATGGTGCTGCCGCAGCGGCGGACCATAGAGCGCTTCTCACAACCGGAGAACGGAATCTATGCGCGGCATGAGGTGATGGAAGCGGAGGTGACCGTGACTTCCCTGACATTTCCCGGTTTCGCCGTGAATCTGGATGAATTGCTGAAGTCCGCCTGAGTGACGCGGCTTGCGGGCATAATACTTCACGCCTACACTTGGCCCCATGCTGGCCATTCTTGAGAAACCGGAACTGCTGCGCCGCGCCGTGCCGCTGAGCGTGGCGTGTTATGAGAAGATGGCGGAGCTGGGGCTGGTGGATGAGCGGACGGAACTGCTGCGGGGCGTGATTTTTGAGAAAATGAGCAAATCGCCGCTGCACTATTTCCTTGTGGATCTCCTGACCGAACGGCTGAAGGCGTCCCTCCCGGCCGGGCAAATCGTGCGCACCGAGGCCCCTCTCGCTTTGAGCGATTCCAGTCCGGAACCGGACCTCTGTGTCGTGCCCGGGCCAAGGAGCCTTTACAGTGCCAGGCATCCGGACTCCGCGCGTCTGGTGATTGAGGTGGCGATTTCCTCGGAGGCGCTGGACCGCGAGAAGGCTTCCATTTATGCCGAGGCCGGGGTGGAGGAATACTGGATGGTGCTGCCGCAGCGGCGGATCATAGAGCGCTTCTCACAGCCGGAGAACGGAATCTATGCGCGGCATGAGGTAACGGAAGCGGAGGTGACAGTGGTTTCCCTGATGTTTCCCGAGTTTAGTGTGAATCTGGACGAATTGCTGAAGTCCGCCTTAGTGCGGAATCCGGCGCGTTCCGGTGTGTTGAGTGGGAAGCTTGTCCGTCATCCATGACGCAGCTCGGCCATGGCGTGGCCGGCGGCGAAGGCCATGACTTCGGAGGCGGTGCCGGGTTCGGTGAAACCGGTGGCGCGGTGATAGAGTTCCGCCCCGCGTCCGAGGATCCAGGAGCCGAGCGCGGCGGCCTGGTAAAGCGGCATTTTTTGGGCGGCGAAGGTGGTGAGGAATCCGGTGAGGACATCCCCCATGCCGCCGCGGGCCATGAGGGGATGACCGGTGCTGTTCCAGGCGGCGGGGAGGTTTTTCTCGATGACGAGGGAACGCGCGCTCTTGGCCAGCAAGGTGACGGGAAAGGTATCGGCGAAAGCCTGCGCCTGGCTGCGGCGGGGGCGCCCGGCCAGCTCCGGCTGCCAGGCTTTGACCAGGCGTGCCAGCTCGCCGGGATGAGGTGTGAAAAGCCGGGGACCGGCAAATTTCGCGGTGCCGTCCGCGAGCCACGGACCGGAGGCGAGGGCGTTGAGGGCATCGGCGTCGATGATGACGGGGCGTGGGTCGTGGAAGAGAAGTTCCGTCAGGTAAGGCAGCGGCGCGTTGCCCATTCCTGGGCCGATGCCGATGGCGTCGAGCTGGAAATCGCGGACCTCCAGGCAGGACGAGACCGGCCGCACCATGACCTCCGGCGGGCAGGCGGCGGCGAGAACAGGGTAAATGTTATGCGGGCAGAACAGCGTGACCAGTCCGCCGCCCATCAGGGAGGCGGCGGTGGATGAGAGGCGGGCGGCTCCGGTCAGGCCCAGGGAACCGGCGACGATGCCGACGCGGCCGCTTTGACCTTTATGTTTGGAGAAAACAGCGCGTTCCGGCAGCCAGGGGCGCAGAGCTTTGGGGGTGACCAGACGGTCGCGGGTTTCCGCATTTTCCGGGGACGGAAGTTTTGTCAGGGGAATGTGAATCAGGCGTCCGGTGAAGGCGGCGGCTTCGTCCGCGAAAAGCACATCCTTTGGCCAGCCGAGAGCGAAGGTGACATCGGCGATGACCGGCGACGGCGTGCCGAGTCCGCTGGGGAGGTCGATGGCGAAGGTGTGGGCGTGTGATTTTTCGCGCAGGGCATTCAGCGTCTTCACCGCTCCGGCGGCGGGACCGCGCAGTTCGCCGCTGGTGCCGGTGCCGAGGATGCCGTCGATCAGCAGCAGTCGGCCACGTGGCACGGCTTCCGATCCGACAGGTGTGAAGCTGACTTTGGCGCGGACCGCCTCCAGCTTCCTTGCGGTAAGCGGGCGCAAATCCTCCGCCGGCCAAACCATGCGGATGTCCACACGCCAGCCGGCTTCCAGCAGATGTGCCGCGAGGACAAACGCATCTCCGGCATTGTGCCCTTTGCCGGTGAAGATGATGGCGGTCGCCGGCTGGGGGAAAACCCGGCGGATGATCCGCGCCATTCCGGCCCCGGCCTCATCCATCAGGATTTCCTCGGGGGTTCCGGAAGCGATGGCCTGTTCCTCCAGGGCGCGCATTTCCACGGCGGTCACCACAGGAGGAAACTGGGAGAGAAAGGGGCTGCCGGACATGGAGTCAACATGCCTCAAACCGCCGGCGCGGGAAGGCGGAAATCCGGTTTCAGTCCGGGCGGCGCTTGAAATTGAACAGGGCGAGAATGGTGGCCAGCATGGTGCTCATGGAGGCGCAGCTCAGCCCCGTGCCGGTGAGCCGGGAGGCGGAGGGCACGAACATGCCCGCGAGCACCAGCAGCACGCCGACGGAGGCCACGAAGGCCAGGGCACCGTAGATTTTCCGGCCCATGGCGTTGGGATTGCCCAGGCTGAGGGACCAGGGGATGGTCATCAGCATCAGGCCCAGACCCAGCGCGAGAGTCGGGGGAAGAGGCAGCGGCACGAAAGTCAGAAGCACCAGCGCCAGACCGAGCACGGCCCCGCCGCCGACAATGAGACCCTCCGCTTTTTCCGGGAACCGCAGGGCCAGACGCGCCTGGCGGTCACCGAGGATGAAGAGGGTGCCGATGCCCTGGGCGACATAGGACCAGAACACGAACAGCCCGTAGAGCACCATCACCAGCATGGCCAGTCCGGGTGAAATCGGCTGCAGGGCGCTGACCACGACTTTATAAACCACCCAGGCTCCCAGGAAGAGCCACTGGCGGTATTTCATCTGGAGCTTGGCGACCTGGAAGGAGAAGGCCAGGAAGCTGCGGTAAACCAGGGAACGGGCGCGGAAGCTGGTGAGCAGTCCCTCCCGGGCGCTTTCATTTTCCGGATCCAGACGCAGGGCCTCGGCAAAGTGGACGGCGGCGCCCCTGTGATCCCCCCGGCGCAGGGCGGCGTAACCGGCGGCGACGTGGGTGAGATCGTTTTCCGGATCGCGCTGGAGACGGCTGTGGATGTGGGCCTCGCTTTCGTGCTGGCGGCCCTGCATCAGCAGGGAGTGGGAGAGAATATTCTGGGCGTTGGTGTCGTCGGCGTCCAGCTCCATGGCGGCGCGGGCGGCGGCTTCGGCCTCGGACCACTTCGTGTCGTTGTAGAAAACGAGGGCACGGGTGGAGGCGATTTCCGCGAGGTCCGGGTCCAGCGCCTGCGCGGCGTCCAGGGCCTCGTGGGCGGAGCTGAATTTATGCTGGCGCGTCAGCACCCGCGCCCGCCAGACGTGGAGGTCCGCCTCCTCGGGCGACAGGGAAAGCGCGCGGTCAAAGGTGTTCAGCGAATCCGCCAGGGCGTCGCGCCCGAACTGGCAGATGCCCAGCAGGCGCATGGAGGCGGGGTCCTCCGGGTCCAGGGCGAGATTTTCGCGCAGCAGTTTTTCGGCATCGGCGTAGCGCTGGCGCTCCAGGAGCAGGTGGGCGCGCAGGATGAGGGGGCTCTCCATAAATCAGTTATTATTTCTTCTTCAGGCCGAGGTAAGTCAGGATCTCGTCGTATTGTCCGGACTGATTGGCATAGAGCGCGTAATTGCGGGCGCTTTCGAACCAGGGGCCGGTGGTGGGCTGAAGGCGTTTGGCGGCGGCCTGGAGCATGCGGTTCTGGATGGGCACCACGCGGCCCTCCTTCATGGCCATGGTGAGAGCCTCCTCGGTGGCGGAATCGAAGACGGCTTTCAAATCCGCGCCGGAGAAGCGGTCCGTCTTTTTCGCCAGGGCGCGGGCGTCCAGTTCCTGCACCGGTTTGTCGCGGGCGATCAGTTCGATGATGGCGGCGCGCGCGGCCTCATCCGGCGGGGGCACAAACAGCGTGCGGTCAAAGCGTCCCGGCCGGCGGAAAGCGGCGTCGAGATGCCATGGGGCATTGGTCGCCCCGAGCACCAGCACGCCCTCGTTGGCGTCGTTGCCGCCGTCCAATTCGGCCAGAAACTGATTGATCAGGGTGCGTCCGGCGCTGCCCCGGAGATCGCGGCGGTCGGCGGCGAGAGCGTCGATTTCATCAAAAAAGAGCACCGAGGGCGCATGACGGCGGGCGGCTTCAAAGAGCTGGTGCAGCTGCTTCTCACTGTTGCCCAGCCACATGTCGAGCACGTCGTGCAGGCCGATGCAGAAGAAGGTGGCGTTGATCTCCCCGGCGGTGGCGCGGCTGATGAGCGTTTTCCCGCAGCCGGGCGGACCGTAGAGGAGGACGCCGCCGCCGATCTTTTTGCCGTAGGCGCGGAACAGCTCGGGGTTTTTAAGGGGATGGATGATTTTCATCCGGATCTCCTCCTTCAGCGTCTCCATGCCGCCGACGTCGGCGAAACCCTGTTTGGGCCGCTCGGGCGTGGCCGGGGAATCCGTTTCCCCGTCAGGATCAGCATCATTTTCCATGGAAAAGCCGGCATTCTCCGTTTCTCCGCCCGGGGAGAAAGTGAAGGATCCGCCGCCGCCCGAAACCGGCACCAGAGTGGCGGTGCCGGAAGGACCCGGACCGCCGGACGGAGGCAGGCCCATCTCCTTGGCGAGGTCGGCATCGGCCAGAGTGCCGTCCAGCTCCACGGCCCGCTGATAATGCGTGCGGGCGGCCGGGCGGTCGTTTTCGCTGAGGAGCACGCGGGCCAGCAGCAGATGCGCCGAGGCATCGCGGTCGTTTTTCTGAATGAGCAGCTCCAGCCGCACCGCCGCCTCCGAGGCCCGGCCGCTCATGAAAAGCGTGCGCGCCAGCCCGAGAGCCGCCGCCGCATGGGAAGGCTGGAGCCGGAGCACGCGCTCGTAACTGGTCAGGGCTTCGCTGGTTTCCCACTCGGCGAGACAGGCCTCGGCATAGAGCAGCAGCAGCGGAATATTGTCCGGGGAGTGGGCCAGGGCGGATTTCAGAGCGTCGGAGGAGGCCATAAAGGAATCAGAGTGCGCCACCAAACACACCCGGACGCGGATGTCGAGGGGCGTTGACAGGGAACTGAGCAATTCAGCAGTGCCGGGATGGAGGGTGGTGGAGGGCCGGTTAATTTGTCGAGGCGGATAGGCGCTATAGGCCCTATAGGTCTTACAGGACCTATTTCCGGGAGCCGACGATCAGCCAATGCTCCGGCACGGGGTTGGACACCCCGCTGAACATTGCGGAGCTTTCCAGGCTCAGCCGGCGAAGGGCGCGAAACTTTCCAGTTTCCACTCGGGCAGGGCGCACTCGCGGGCGAGGGCGTTGAATTCCCCGATTTCGGCGGCGCTGAAGAGGAGGCCTCCGGCGGCTTTGGTGTCGGCGGCGGCCTTGGCTTCGGGCTGGCCGGGGAGGGTGCAGCTTTCGTTGCCGTGACCGAAGACGTCGGCGAGGACGGCTTTCAGATTCTCCTGCTGGCTGCGGCCTTTGGCGAAAAGTCCGCTGCTGATGGCGTCGGGATGAATGACCTGGAAGTAGAAGCAGCAGCTGCGTTTTTCGCCTTCGGGAATCGGGCGGCTGCGCAGGGTGGGCAGGGAGCCGCCGATGAGGCCGGCGACGAGTTCATTGATCAGGGCGAGACCGTAGCCTTTGTGCGCGCCGAAGGGAACCAGGGCGGCGACTTTGTTGGGGTCGGTGGTGGGCTGGCCGTCGGCGTCCACGGCGGCGTTGGGCGGGAGTTCCTTGCCCTCGCGTTTGAACTGCTGCACGCGGCCCATGGCCACGGTGCTGGTGGCCCAGTCGATGACGACCGGATAACCGAGGGCATCGGTGGTGGGGAATCCCCAGCTGTGGGGGTTGGTGCCCAGGGTGGGGAATTTGCCGCCGAAAGGCACCACTTCCGCCAGCGCGGCCGTGCAGTTGGTGTAGGCGATGTAACCGCGCTGGGCGGCGTCCATCACGTAACCGCCGCCCCAGAGGTAGTGGAAGGCGTTGTCCACACTGACCTGGCCGATGCCATACTGATCGGCGAGGCGGATGGCCTCCTCCATGGCGGCGAAAGCGGTGGACTGGCCGAGCTTGAGATTGGCGTTCCAGATCTTTGAAGCCGCGAATTTGGAGGGAATCTCCTCAATCACCGCGCCGGGCACGCAGCCGCCGGCTTTGCTGCCGAAGTGTTCGTCGAGGTGCAGGGCTTTGATGCCGTTGTGCGTCCGGATGCCGTGGGTGCTGGCCATTTCACAGAACCGGGCGGCGTCCTCCGCCTCCTCCAAAGTGTAGCCGCGGTGCTGATAGGCGGCGCGGATGAGGTCGCGGTGGAGGGTCTGGGGAACAACAAAAAAGCCGGATGACGACATAGTCGGCCAGTCGTATGCGGAAATATCCGCTCCGCAAGGCGGCATCAAACCTGCGCTCTCCGCGCTCCCGGATTGAAAGGACCCGCCCCGGCCCTCCGTCCATTTCCCCTGACCGTCGCCTGCCCCGGCGGCGTTCCTTCAGTCGAAGCCCCTGCTTTTCAACGCCCTATGTCCTCCTCCGCCCTCTCCCGCCGTCGTTTTCTCCGTGGATTCGGCACTCTGATGGCTTTGCCGGGGCTGGAAGCCGTCGCGCCTTTCGCCCGGGCCCGCGCGGCCGGATCGGCGGCAGCCGCTGGTGCCGGAGCCGGTGCCGCCGCCGGGAAAATCCTTCCGGTGCGCATGGCGTTTATCTATACGCCGAACGGCAAGAACATGAAAACCTGGACGCCGCAGGGCGAGGGCGCGGATTACACCCTCAGCCGGGCGCTGGCGCCGCTGCAGGATCTGAAATCCGAGTTCCAGGTGATCTCCGGCCTGCGCCATGAGAAAGCCCGCGCCAACGGCGACGGCGGCGGCGATCACGCCCGGGCCAATGCGACCTTCCTCACGGGGATGCAGGCCCGTAAAACCGCCGGCGCGGACATCCGCAACGGCGTCTCCGTCGACCAGATAGCCGCCGGAGGCGTGGGCCAGCTCACCCGCCTGCCGTCCCTGGAGCTCAGCTGCGACGAGCCCCGCCGCGCGGGCAACTGCGACAGCGGCTACTCCTGCTCCTATCAGTTCAACCTCGCGTGGAAAAGCGAGACCACTCCGCTTTCCCCCGAACGCGATCCCAAACTGGCCTTTGAGCGACTCTTCGGAAACGGCAATGGCTCCGAGCAGGACGCCGCCCGGGCCAAACGCGAGTTTATGAACAAGAGCGTGCTCGATTTCGTGATGGAGGACGCGCAGGCCCTGAAGCGCGATCTCGGCTACACCGACAACCAGAAGCTCGACGAATACCTCACCTCCGTCCGCGACATCGAGCGCCGTCTGGGCAATGCCGACAAATTCGCCAAGGAGATGCCCGATTACGCCAAACCGACCGGCATTCCCGCGACCTACAAGGAGCACATCCGCCTGATGTTCGACCTCCAGGCCCTGGCGTTCCAGACGGACACCACGCGCATTTCCACCTTCCTCCTGGCCCACGACGGCAGTAACCGCAGCTTCCCGGACATCGGCGTTCCGGACGCGCACCACGGCATTTCGCACCACCAGGGTGACCCCGAGAAGCTGGAGAAAATCGCGCGCATTGACGAGTTCTACAGCGGCGAGCTGGCCTATTTCCTCGCCAAGCTGAAGGGCATCCAGGAGGGCAACGGCTCGCTCCTCGACAACTGCATGATCGTTTACGGCGGCGGCATCAGCGACCCCGACGCCCACAGCCACGACAACCTGCCCGTCATCCTCGCCGGCGGTGGGGGCGGCACCCTCAAACGCGGCCGCCACCTCCGCGTCAGCGACGGCAAACCCATGTGCAATCTCTACGTCTCCATGATGAAGCGCATGGGCCAGAAGCTCGACCGCTTCGGCGACAGCACCGGCGACCTGGAAACCATCAGCTGAGGCTGGTGGCCGGGATCAACCCGGGCAAGGGGGAGGCTCAGGCTTCCATGAATTGGAAAAAGAGGCATGAGTCCTCATAGATGAAGTTTCCAAACCACAGGCTGAAGGTGAACCGGAGCTTCTCCGTGGTCTCTCCGCCCAGCTGGTGCGTCAGCGCCGCCCTGATATAATCCTGGTAGCGCGTGTGGAGGTAGAGAGGAAAAGCGATTTCACCCTCCGGCCATTCCTGAACTTTCCACCGCCCTGTCATTTCGTTGTCCAGCAGCAGGCGGTTCCAGCTGCTCTGATCCCGGCAGCGGCACTCCCGGAGGGGCGGTGACTCATCAATGCGCCGCCATTCCGCCATCACCTCATGGAAAACAGTTCCTCTCACTGCCCAGGTGCCACTGTTGATCCCGTTCCGTGAGGCCATGGTCGGGCTCGCCAGCTCCACCTCGGTCAAATAGCTGTAATGATTCCATCGGGTCATGGTTCGCTCCGGCTGCACCGAGATGTCCCAGTACCCCTCCAGCAGATGACTCAAATCCCTGAGCACCAGGCAGTCCGCATCCAAGAAAAGAATGCGGTCATACCGTTCGGCGGAAATCCTTTCCGCCACCAGATACTTGTGCTTCCAGGCCAGCAGTGCCCCAGCCTCTCCGCCCGGACTTTCCAAGTCCAGCGCCACTTCCTCCAGCCCGCCCCGCGGAGTGCGGAAAATTGGCTCCTCCCCATTGTGAAAAAGCAGGATCTCCCCTGGCCATCCCGTCCGCAGGAGGGAGGAGACCAGCAGCTTCGCCAGCGTCCGCTGCCCGCCGCAGCCGGGCGCGTCGATGGCGACGGTGTAGGCCAGGAGGCGTTGTGAAATAATGTTAACTGCTTGATTGTCAGTCATATTGTGTTGTTTTTTGTTAAAATAACAGCCTGCAGAATGTGGTGATTTAAAGACAATCTGACCTGCGACCGGAGGATTCTAAAAAATATCTGGACAAGAATGATCATTAACATTAAAACTATCAGCTGTGGACTGAAATATCCGCATCCGCAAGCCCCGGAACAACTACAAACTATGCTTGACAGTAAATCATGAACACGAAGCACGAAACATCGGGTGGCGGAACATGTTGTGAGGAAGGCGGCTTTCATTCATTCGCCAGTAATTTGAGCCGGCGTCGATTTTTAAAAAAATCCGCTTTGAGAGGAGGCGCGGCGATTATAGCTTTAGGAGCACTAAGGACGGAGGCTCTCGCGGGATCTGGAAAAATTCATTATGATGTTTGGAGTATAACTAGAACTCTCAGCGCCACGTCATACGGGGAAGGGGCAACCCAAGAGGCGGCTTATAAAAAAATGATGAATAACGCACCATCGTCAAACACAAATCATTAGGCGCAACGGGAATAGCTGGGGGGTGGAGAAGCTGAAAAGTTGGGACTAAGTTC
>JAZKFB010000035.1:106265-136810 GCA_040386695.1 Verrucomicrobiota bacterium | reverse complement strand
CCGGCTGTTTTCCCTCCGGGAAAAGGAAGTGCTGAAAAAATGGAAGGCCCATGGCACACAGCTGATTCCGTGCCGAACACTCTTGGCATCCTGCCCGTGAGTTTGGCCCATATTTAAAAATTCACCAAAGCCGGGTTAGGATGGGAAAGCGCGAGCCGTTGTCCGCCCCCGGTTGGCCGAAGCACGGCCTGAATGTGGGCAGTTGCGGCGGCGGGGAAAACCGCGCATGATCGGGGCATGAATGCCTCATCAATCTGGGAGGGACACGCGGCGCGCGCCGTGCGCCGTTGGAATCTGGCATGGTGGCTGCAGGCGTTCGCGCCGGCGGCGGGGGTGGTGAGTCTGGCGGTTTTCGGAACGGTGTTTTATGCCCGGAGCCAGGGGCGGGAACTGCCGGGCGGGCTGCTGGCGGCGGGCATCACGGGAGTTTATGCCCTGGCGGGGCTGGGGGCGTGGTGGCGGGTGCGGCGGCGGTTTTCCCAAAAGGCGGACGGTTTTGTGCGGCTGGAGTCGCATCTCCGGCTGAACAACGCCCTCACGGCCGCCGCCCATGGCGTGACGGCGTGGCCGGACGCGCCGCCGGTGGTGGACGACGGGGTGCGTTTCCGCTCCTCCTGGCTGGCGGCTCCGGCGGCGCTCAGCGTGACCTGCCTGCTGCTGGCGTTTCTGCTGCCGGTGCCGGAGAAGGCGGCGGCGGTGACCATTCCCCCGCCGCAGGCGCTGGACCGGGCGGAGGCCATCCTGACGACTCTGGAGGCCCAGCAGGTCGCCGATCCGGCGGCTTTGGAGAAAGCCCGCGAGCAGCTGGACGCCCTGAAAGCCCAGGATCCGCAGGAATATTACAGCCATCACAGCCTGGAGGCGGCGGACACTCTGGAAACCAGTCTCCAGCACGCGGCCGGCGAGATGGGACGCAATCTTCAGACCGCCGCGCAGTCGGCGGAGTCGCTGGAGAAATTCGACAGCAGTCTGAGCCCCGCCGCCCGCCAGCAGCTGGAAAGCGATTTTCAGAACGCCGTGGAGGGAATTAAGAACTCCTCCCTGGGCAAAAACGAGGCGCTGATGAAACAGCTTCAGGGCATGGACCCCTCCAAACTGAAACAGCTGGACCCGAAGCAGCTGGAGAAAATGCTTCAGAATCTGAAGGCCAAAGGCGAAGCCTGCAAAAACTGCCAGGGCCAGGGCCGGGGCGACGGCCAGAGCGAGGCCGAAAAAGCGCTCAACGATCTGCTGAACGGCAAAGGAAAAGGGAATGGCGATGGAGAGTGTAACGGGGAAGGGGACGGCGAGGAAATGGGACGCGGCGGCGTGATCCGGGGTCCGGGCACGGGGCCGCTGCGGTTTGAGAAAAATGAGTCCGAGCTGGGGACCTCGAAGCTGGAGATGCTGGAGAACAGCGACCTCACCCGCACGCTTCCCGGCGATAATCTCGGGACCACGGATATGGAGCATCAGCTCGATAAATCCCCCACCGGCCCCAGCGCCGGCGGCGGCGTGGCGGCCCCGGGCACCGGCGGCGACGCCGTCTGGCGCGACCAGCTCCTGCCCGCCGAGCGGAAGGTGCTGCGCGGTTATTTCAAGTGAGGGAATCAGGTGAGGCCAGCTTCCTTACGCCAAAGGCGTTGCGCCCGACAGCCTGGGGTTGCCGATGGAGGAGGTTCCCTGCCGCAAATCCCTGAACCGCATCGCGGTTCCGGCCTTCCCGCGTCCGGAGCACGGGAAACCATCAGAGAGTTCCATTGTCCGGAAGGCCGGAACCACGTTGTGGTTCGGAGGCATGATAAAACGGTCCTGGGGTAGCCTTCTCCGTCGGCAACCCCAGGCTGTCGGGCGTAACGCCTTTGGCGTAAAGAAGAGTTCGCCGCAAAAAGTCCTGCGGGTTTTAAAATCCGCTTCATGAAGGTCCGGCCGGACCACAGTCCGGCTTCGCGCTGGACAGAAGGGCGGGGCGGGGCGCGTTGTGGGAGGGCAATCCCCCCTGACCCCTCATGAGAATCGGCACCACTTTCCGGACTTCCCTGCGCGCGCTGCGGCGGAACAAAATGCGTTCCCTGCTGACGGCGCTGGGGATTATCATCGGCGTGGGCGCGGTGATCGCCATGGTCAGCATCGGCAACGGAGCCAAGGCCCAGGTGGAAAGTCAGATCGCGGGTCTGGGGGAGAATGTGATCCTCGTCATGTCCGGGAATGTGAGCAGCCGCGGCATGTCCAGCGGATTCGGCGGGGCGGGGACCCTGACGATCGGCGACATGGAGGCCATCCGCAGCGAGGTCAGCGGCGTGAGGAACCTGAGCCCGGAGGTCGGCCGGGGAATGCGTGTGGCGGCCGGCAGCCGGAACTGGTATACCCGCATCACCGGAGTCTCGCCGGAATATTTCGAGCTGCGCCAGTGGCTTCTCACGGATGGCGTCTCCTTCACCGACCGCGACGTGCGGGGCGCGACCAAGACGGCAGTGATCGGGGCCACCGTGGCGCGGGAGATTTTTGGGGAGGATGATCCCGTGGGGCAGACACTGCGGGTGCGCGAGGTGCCCTTCCTCATCACCGGCGTTCTTTCCAAAAAAGGCTCCTCGGTGATGGGCAGCGATCAGGATGACGCGGTGTTCATCCCCTACACCAGCGCCATGACCCGCATCGTCGGCACGGATTCCCTCCGCATGATCCATGTGCAGGCGGAGAAAGCGGCCGCTTTGGCGGATGTCCAGGGCCAGCTGACCAGCCTGCTCATGCAGCGGCACCGCATTGGCGGCGACAAGGAGCCGGATTTCATGGTCCGCAGCCAGGAGGACCTCGCGCAGATGGCCACCGAGACCTCGCGGGTCATGACCGCGCTGCTGGCGGTCATCGCCAGCGTGTCCCTGCTGGTGGGCGGCATCGGGATCATGAACATCATGCTGGTCAGCGTCACGGAGCGCACCCGTGAGATCGGCATCCGCATGGCGGTCGGCGCCCATGGAAAGGACATTCTCCTGCAGTTTCTCGTGGAATCCATCGTCCTCAGCTCCGCCGGCGGCATTTTCGGGATCCTGCTCGGGATCGGGTCCGCGAAACTGGTGACTCATTTCACGGGCTGGACGACCCTGACCTCCGTCAGCTCCGTCGTGCTTTCCTTCACCGTCAGCGCCGCCATCGGGATTTTCTTCGGTTTCTACCCCGCCCGGAAAGCGGCGGCGCTGGATCCGATTGACGCGCTGCGGTATGAATAGGTGACGGGGAAAGAAAGGCGGCACCTTTCTGAAAGCATTACCGCAAGAAATTACTGGAAAAATTTCTTGCATTTTAATTGGGTGAAGTATTTGCTTTGTAGATACAAAATATGAATTTCACCTCTTTTTTGATCACGCTGATTTTTTTATCAGGCGTTCTCCCCGCCAGGGCGGTGACTTCCGCCTGGTGGTATAACTCTGAAGCGACAGCTTTCAGGGATATTTCCGGCGCACCGCTTTTCGGAGCGGGTAATTATGCCGGAGATGTGGTCGAACTCGGATACTACACTCTGGCCACCACTCATGAGCCCTTTGCAGGCGACTGGGAGGTGCTTATGAGAGGCTCCATTGGCTCCAAATCCGTGTCCTTCCTTCTCCCGGGTGTTTTTGCGAGGGAGGATGCGGTCCGGCCGCCGGAGATTCTGGCGGGGACGCCGTTATCCATCCGGTTTTATGACGCCACTTCCAGGGAGACGCCCGCTTATTTCAATGCGGTCTCAGATGTGACAGGGGCATGGAACTGGTTCGAGGGCAGCGGTGAAATAACACTGTCGCTTGCGGACTCCAGACTGGTCTGGCAGGATGGCTTCGGGAGTGCCTTCCGCACCACAATTCCGGTTCCTGAAACGGGATCGGTGATTTTGCTGGCGGGAGGCTTTCTGGCCTTTCTGGTGAAACGGCGCAGAGGCCCAAGGGCAATGAAAATGAAATTCAGAAATTAAAGCTCCGCATGGAGACGGCATCCTGGGGCTTTCAGGAGAAGGGATCTGGTTTCCCGGCTTGACGCTTCCGCCGGGGAGCGGTCCATTCCGCCTCCCCGCGCCTTTTCCCCCTCACCCCTCACCCCTCACCCCTCACCCCTGACCGACTGATATGAGCCATCTCCCCCTTGCCGGAAAAACCGCCCTTGTTTTCGGGGTCGCCAACAAGCGCAGCATCGCGTGGGCCATCGCCCAGGCCTGGGCGGAAGCGGGCGCGAAGCTGATTTTCAATTACCAGGGCGAGCGGCTGAAGGACAATGTGGAGGAGCTGGCCGCGACCTTCGGGCCGGACACCCCGCTGTTCCCCTGCGATGTCTCCAAGGACGAGGAGGTGGACGCGTTTTTTGAGAAAGTGGCGGGCATCACCGACCGCGTGGATCTGCTGCTCCACAGCGTGGCCTTCGCGCCGAAGGAGGCCCTGGAGGGAACTTTCCTCGCCACCACCCGCGAGGCTTACCTGACCGCCCACAACATCAGCGCCTACTCCCTGGTGCATCTGGCCCGGAAAGCGGAGCCGCTGATGACCAACGGCGGCAGCATCATCGCCATGAGCTATTACGGCGCGGAGAAAGTGGTGCCCCACTACAACGTGATGGGCGTGGCCAAGGCCAGCCTGGAGGCCAGCACGCGTTATCTGGCCTACGATCTCGGGAAGAAAAAAATCCGCGTGAACTGCATCTCCGCCGGTCCGGTGAACACGCTGGCGGCGCGCGGGATTTCCGGTTTCGGAGCCATGCTGAAGCATTACGACGCCCACGCCCCGCTGGGCCGCTCCTGCGAGCCCTCGGAACTCGGCGCGACCGGCGTTTTCCTCGCCAGCGACGGCGCCACCGCCATCACCGGGCAGGTGATTTACGTGGACGGCGGTTATCAGATCATGGGCATGTGACCGGCGGCCCGGCGGAATTCCGGTGGAAGCGGCGGTTTCAAACCGCTTTCCGCGTTTTCCGTCACCGCTCCTGACCCGGCTGAGGTTTTACCCGGCGGCCGGATCCCCAATCACTCCTAACCAGTAACCGGGCCTTCCCCAAACCTCCATGTCCCACCGGTTCACGTATCTCGTTTACCGGCTGGTGGAGACCGGCTGCCGGATTCTGCCGCTGGGATTCATCTGGCGCGCGGGCCGCATCATGGGGCGGGTGGGCTGCGTGCTTTTCCCCGGCTACAAGCGGCTGGTCCGGCGGAATCTGGAGATCGCCTTCAGCAATGAGCGGTCCGCGGATGAACTCGCCTGGCTGACCCGCGAGCATTTCGCCATGCTGACGGCGAACATGCTGTGCAGCCTGAAAATCCCGTGGATGCGCGAGGAGGATGTCGCCCGCCACATTGAGGTCGCGGGACAGGAGAAAATCCGCACGGCGCTGGAGCAGGGCAAGGGGCTGATTTACGCCCTCTGCCACATGGGGAACTGGGAGGTGCTCTCGCAGACCCGGATGTTCGGCCCCGGCACGAAATCCGCCGCCATGTTCCAGGCGCTGGGGAATCCTTACCTGAATGCCCATGTGCAGCGCCAGCGGGCACGGGTGGATCACCGGCTTTTCGACCGGAATGACGGGTTTCACGGTCCCGCGCAGTGGCTGCGGGAAAACGGGGTGCTGGGCATTCTCGTGGATCAGCACGCGGGCGACGGCGGCGTGTGGTGCCCGTTTTTTGGAAGACTGGCCTCGACCACCAATCTGGCCGCGCTCCTCAGCCGCCGCACGGGCGCGCCGATTCTGCCGCTTTCCGTGGAGACCACGGGCCCGGCGTTCTGGAAAATCACGGTGGGCGATCCGCTGCCGGGAGTGAACCGCAAGCTGGATATCGACGTCGCCACCGCCGCCATGAACGTGGAGCTGGAAACCGGCATCCGCCGCTCCCCGGCCGACTGGTTCTGGGTCCACAACCGCTGGAAAACCCCGAACCCGGACTTTCTCCTCATCCGCTACAAACGCGGCATGGCTCTGCCGCCGGGACAGTCGGTGGAGAATCTCCAGCGCTTTGAAATCCTCATCCGCTCCACCAACTGGCTGGGCGACGCCTGCATGTCCGTCCCGGCGGTGCGGGCCATCCGGCGCGGCCGGCCGGACGCGCGGGTCACCATTCTGACTCCGGAAAAACTGGCCGGCTTCTGGCGCGGGGTGGCGGAGGTGGATGAGGTGCTGAGCATTCCCAAAGGAGCGGGCATCCGCGGGGCGGCCCGCGTCATCCGCACCAGCGGCAGGGTTTACGATGCGGCGGTGCTGTTCCCGAATTCCCTGCGCAGCGCCCTGGAGGCGTGGCTGGCGCGGATTCCGCGCATCGTGGGCTACCGGGGGCATTCCCGGAAATGGCTGCTCCATCAGATCATTCCCCCCAAAAAACGGATCACGCCCACCGAGCATCACGTGAAGCATTACCTGCGCATCGCCTGGCGGCTGGGCGCGGATGTCGAGGACCTCACGCTGCGCGACCCGCTGCCGGGCGCGCCGGGAAAACAGAGCCGCGCCCTGATCGGCAGCGGAAAGGAGGCCCTGGTTTTCCGCTGGGGCGAGGACCGGCAGGAGAAGGAACTGCGCATCGGCATCTGCGCCGGCGCGGAATACGGCTCCGCCAAACGCTGGCCGCTGGAGCGGTTCGCGGAGGCCATTAAACAGATCCTGGCCGCGCGCCCGGAGGCGAAAATCATTCTTTTCGGAGCCCCGGGGGAAAAGGCGATGGGCGAGGCGCTGAGCGGTCTGATCGACGGCCAATGTGAGAACCGGGTCGGCCAGACCACGCTGGAGGAACTGATGGCGGAACTCCGGCGCTGCCGTCTGCTTTTGACCAACGACACCGGCACCATGCACCTCGCCGCCCTGCTGGGCACACGGGTGGCGGCGGTTTTCGGCTCCACCGAGCCCGACTGGACGGGACCGCTGGGGGAAGGCCACACCATCATCCGCCGCCACGTCGAATGCTCGCCCTGCTTCCTGCGGGAATGCCCGCTCGACTTCCGCTGCATGAAGGAAATCCCGCCGGAACGCGTCAGCGGTGAGGTGCTGGCGGCTTTGGAGAATTGAATGCGGATTCCGCCCCGCAGCCCGCAGGCCCCTCATGGCAGCCGCAGTGTTTGCCGGCTTCAGGAGAATGGTCCGTAGCCGATCCCATTTGGCGCTTTAAGCCTGGAAAAAGGCAAAGACGGGCCACGGATGGCACGGATAAAACGGATCATCACAGATTGCGTCGGGAATGCCGCGGCTGCCTTCAGGGCTTTCATGCCACTGTTTGCGGCGGCGGTGGTCCGTCCGCCGATGCCGTCCCTTCAGGACTTTATGTTTTCAGGGGATTTTCCTGGGCGTTGCTCCAGGCTGTCGTATTTTGCTCCTTTGGGCCGGGGATATCACTATCCGTGCCATCCGTGGCCGTCTTTCCGAAACGCCGCGACGGAGAGGATTGTTTGCCGATTGCGCGGCGGGGACGGATTGACTTCCCCCGCCGGAGTTGAAGAATGGCTTAAAAATGGCTGACTCCTCCGCGCAATCCCCGCCGCCGCTGCTGGCGGCTCCGTTTCTCCGCTGGCTGGTCCGCCTTGCCGCGCTGGGCGCGGGGGGCATCGGGCTCTGGCTCACGATTGAAAAACTGACCGGGCGCATTGACTCCATCGCCGGATGCGGAGGCGCGGGCGGCTGCTCGCAGGTGCTGGGGGGCCGCTGGTCCGCGTGGATGGGCGTGCCGGTGAGCGCGCTGGCGTTTGTATTTTATGCCGTGGTGCTGGGGCTGACTTTCCGCCCGGTGTATTCGAAATCACCCTTCAAAATCGATGCCCTCCTGACCGCCGCCGCCCTGGCCGCGCTGCTGGCGGCCTGCTGGTTTCTGGGATTGCTGGTGGTGGTGGAGAAAACCTTCTGTCCGTTCTGCGCCGCCGTTCATGCCTTGGGGTTTCTGTGGGCGGTGCCGGTGCTGTGGCGGCGGGCCAGTATGGGCAAACTGCGCGGCGCCCCGGGTTTTGCCGTCGCTGCCGGAGTGGCGGTGCTGATTCTGGGCCAGCTTTTCGGCCCCGCGCCTCAAACTTACCTTCTCACCACCACGCCGGCTTCCCCGTCCCCCGCCGCACCCCCGGCTTCGGCACCCGTCACGCTGCCTGCGGGAGCGGCATCCCCGCCGGGACAGACGGCAGCTCCGGCTCCCGGAGCGGCGGCAGGCTCCACGGCGGCGGCAACTCCGGCTCCCGCCGCGGCTCCGGTTCCGGTGCCGGCGGCGCGGGAAATTTCGTTTCAGAACGGCACGATGTATTTCCGGACGGACGAACTGCCGATTCTGGGGCCCAAAGACGCCGCCCATGTGATGGTGGAATATTTTGACTACACCTGCGCCAGCTGCCGCGACATGTCGAAGGACATGGAGGCCGCGCGTGCCCAGCTGGGCGGGCGGATTGCGGTGATTGTCCTGGCCTGTCCGCTCAACCGGCAGTGCAATTCCGCGCTGCCGGACCAGGTTCCGGACCACGCCGGAGCCTGCACTCTGGCCAGGCTGTCGCTGGCGGTCTGGCGGAAGGCGCCGCAGCAGTTCGAGGCCTATCATCAGTTTCTGATGGCTCTGCCGCTGCCGCCCGACGAAACCGCCGCCAGAACCCGCGCCACTGAAATCTGCGGCGGCGCGGACGGATTGACCCTGGCCCTCGCGGATCCCTGGATCGAAGGCCGGCTGAATCAGACCGTTCAGGAATACGCCTCGCTCTGCGTCCAGCAGATTAAAATGCCCAAGCTGCTGCTGCACGGCAATGTCATGATGCACGGCACCGCCCGCAGCGCCGAACAGTTCATCGCCACCCTGCGCCAGCAGTTCGGCTTTTAATCCCGAATCTCCGGCCATGGCCTGTCCGTCGACGGGGTAGCGGCATCGAAACCGGCACTGGCGGAGCGCCCGGCGGGCGGACCGCTGATTTCTTTCCGCCCTTCGTGTCCTTCTGTTCGAAAAATTCCACCCATTTTCCCGCCATCGGCCGCCAGGGAAAAAATCCCGGACAGGTTTTTCTTTTGACAACGCGGCTATATTCCGTATGGACCACGTCCGGTTCCGGTCAGCGGACGCAAATCGGCAGGGTAGCTCAGCGGTAGAGCAGGGGACTCATAAGCCCTTGGTCGGGAGTTCGATTCTCCCCCTTGCCACCACTTTTTCTTTTCCCGCTGGCGCGGCGCGGCTGAAGAAGGTTTGATCGGCGCATGACCGATTCCACCACCCCGGAAACCTCCTGGCTGAACCATGGCCAGTCCACGCCCGCCGTTCTTCCCGTGCCGCTGCAGGCCGGGCCGCTGAACGTGGATTTTATCGAGGGGGAACTCCGGTATTTCACGGTGGAGGGCACGGAGGCCGTCCGCCGGATTTATGCCGCCGTCCGCGACGGAAGCTGGAACACCATCGCCCCCCTCCGCAGCGGGCTGGAGATTGAAGCCGGGGAAACGTCCTTCTCCGTCCGCTACCGCAGCGAGCACGTGGACGGCGACATCGATTTTGGGTGGGAATCCCGCATCACCGGCACCTCCGACGGCACCATCCGCTGGGAATTTGACGGCACCGCCCGCCGGGCGTTCGCGAAAAACCGGGTGGGATTCTGTATTCTGCATCCGCTCGACACCTGCGCCGGCCAGCCCTGCGAAGTGGAGCACGTCAGCGGCGACATCGCGGACCGCACGTTCCCCGTGCTCATCGCTCCCGATCAGCCGGTGCGCGGTCTGCACGATTTCCGCCGCATGAAATACGCCGCCGGGGCGTGGGACGTGGAACTGGAGTTCGAGGGCGACACTTTTGAAATGGAGGACCAGCGGAACTGGACTGACGCCAGCTTCAAAACCTACAGCACCCCCCAGCGCATTCCTCTCCCCGCGCATCTCCGCGCCGGCCAGCGCGTCCGGCAGGTGGTCACCGTGAAAGTCACCCCGCGCTCCTCCTCCGGCGAAAATGCCACACCGCCCTGTGAGTCCATTCCGTCCGCCGCGCCGATTCCGTCCATCCCCGCCGCCTTCATCCTCAATGACTCCCCCACGCTCTCCCTTCCCAAAATCGGCCTCGGCATGCCCACCCACGGCGGCACTCTGACCGATGGCGAGGTCTCCCTCCTCCAAGCGCTCCGCCCCGATCATCTGCGCGTGGACGTGAAAACCTCCCTCCCCGACTGGCCGGCCACCCTGGCCCATGCCGCCGGGGAAGCCGCCCGTCTCGGCTGCGGGCTGGAAATCGCCCTGCACCTGACCGGCTCTGAAATGCTGCCCGCCGTGGTCTCCGCCGCCGCCGGACTGGCCTGTCCCATCGCCCGCTGGCTCGTTCTGGAGGAGGGGAAACCGGTGGTGAATCCCGCCCTGCTGAAGGCCGCGCGCGCCGTGCTTTCCGGACCGGTGGGAGCAGGGACCGACATCGATTTTTTCCCGCTGAACAACAACCGGCCGTCCCCGGACAGCGCCGATTTCATCTTCTGCTCCCTGCGGCCCCAGGCGCACGCGTTTGACGATGCCACGATCATCGAAAACCTCACCGGCCAGGAGCATGTGGTCTCCAGCGCGCGCGGCATCTTCGCGCCGCTGCCGTTTGTGGCCTCGCCGGTCACGCTCCGCCGCCGCTGGCACAAAGGCGCGCCGCGTCCCGCCGATGAACTGCCGCCCATGGTCGATCCCCGCCAGCTTTCCCTCCTCGGCGCCGGCTGGCTGACCGGTTCCCTGCGCTCGCTGGCGCAAAGCGGCGCGGTGTCCGTGACCTGGTTTGAAACCACCGGCTGGCGCGGCGTTCTGGAAACCGCCCGGGGCAGCGCCCTGCCGGACCAGTTCCCCTCCACAGCGGGCGGGGTTTTCCCGATGTATCACGTGCTCCAGGCGGTGGCCGGATTCCAGGGCGGCGAAATTCTGCCCGTCAGCCTGCCTCATCCTCTGGAAATCCAGGCGGTCGTTCTCCGTCATGAAAACCGTCAGCGCTGGATCATCTCCAATGTCTCGCCCCTGCCGCAGACGGTGGCCCTTCCCGAAACTTCCCGTCCCGCCACCGTGCGCCGTCTGAACGCCGCCTCCGCCGCCATCACCGCCGCCGATCCGGCCGCGTTCCTTGCCGGCGCGGGGGAGCCGCTGCCGCCCGGTCCGTTGAGCCTCACCGCTTACGAGACCGCGTTTCTGGATGTGACCGCCTGAACCGCCGCCGGTGACCGCCGCCGGTTGGTTTTCCCGCCTTGCTGCCCGGGCAGGCGGGCAGCGGGCAGGCTGCCGCTCACGGCTCCTCGAACAGCGCATCCAGCAGGCTTTCGAGACGAAGCTGTTCGGCTTCGAGCTTTTTGCGCTGGGCCTGAACCTTGGCAATCTCGGCCTCAAGGGATTCAAGCTGCGCTTTGGTGGTCTTGGTGGTGTCCCAGCCGAGGGCGGCGGTGAGCAGCACGGCCTCGCCAGGATCGAACAGCAGTTCCTTCTCCCCCTTCAGCAGGGACCTCCGGTGCTGGCAGCCGCGCCGGTCCCGGGACTGCGAGCAGGAGCAGGACAGGGACAGGCGTCCCTCCTTCCGGGAAAACGTCACCAGACACGGCTCACCATCACTGCTGCGGGCACGGAGTTCAATTTTCATAACCGCCACCCTCCGGCCAAATCCCGGCGCTGTCAAAGTTCCCTCTCGTCCTGCCCTGTTGTTAAAATTTCCAATCCTGTCCGCGAATGCGGATTTGATTAAGGAGGCGGAGCCGGAGTGAAAATTGCCCTGACAGCCCCGGCCGGCGCATAACCCGCTGAGGCTGTGCAAAGTCATTTTTTGGAAATGTCAGCGGGGGGAAGTTTTCGCCCTATATGCGGAAATGAGGGGTTTCTATTTCCACAAAATATTGAGGGAAACGAACATTGACCTCCGGCTGACAGAATTCCTACAAATGGTTCATGCCGCCTAATTCCCATTTAATTAAACCCGCCGTGTCTCCTGTCAGATTTTCCTTTCCCTGCCGGCTGGCGGCGGGGATGCTGGGCCTGCTTGGCGTCGGAACCGTCCCGGTTTCCGCGCAGTCCACCTGGAATTCAGCCACCGGCGGCTCGTGGAGCACGGCCGCCAACTGGACCCCGGCCACTGTCCCCAACGGCATCGGCGCGGACGTGGTTTTCAACGGCGCGGCCACAGGGGCCAATCCCGCTCAGAGCGCCAACCACAGCGTCACGCTGGATGGCGTCAGGACCGCGGGCTCGATTCTTTTTAATAACGACCTCGGAGCTTTCAACAACTCCATCACCACCGGCACGGGCGGCCCGCTGACTTTTGACGCGACCGGAACCGGACCGGCCACCATCACCACCGCCGGGACGGGCACGGGAAACAACACCATTTCCGTCGCCATGTCCCTTGCGGACTCCCTCACCGCCACCGTCAACAACACTTCAGCGGCGTCGGCCGCCGGATCCCTCAGCCTGACCGCCGCCATTTCCGGGGCGGGGGGATTCACAAAACAGGGCGACGGCATGGCCACTTTCGGCACCGGCGCCAAGACCTACACCGGAGCCACGGTGATTGCCGCGGGCAGAATGCGCATGTCCCAAACAGCTTCCCCCACCGCCACTTCCGGGCTGACGGTCAGCGCCGGCGGCCAGCTCACGCTTATTTCCGCCGGCAGTTACACTTTTGGCTCCGCCCCCGTGACCCTTGGCGGTGCCGGTGCGGTCTCCGGGCCTTCCGCCGCTTTTCCGGGAGCCATCCGCAATGACACCGGCCTGGTGGTCACGATCACCAATGCCGTCGTGCTTTTTGTGGACACCCTGCTCCACATTCAGGGAGCAGCCGGAGCCCTCAACCTGCCCGGCACCGTGTCAGGCGGCGGCCAGCTCGCGGTGACCGCTCCCGGCAGCAGCGCCGATCTGGGCACGCTTTCCCTGGGCGGGGCCAATAACTACTCCGGAGGCACCCTGGTGCGCGGCGGGATGGTGACGCTGAGCGCCGCCGCCGCCACCTTCGGCACGGGCGATGTCACGGTTCTGAGCGCCGGAGCCATGATCACCGGAGGCTCCGCGCGCCTTGAAATCCCCACCGGCACTCTGGACAGCATCATGGACGTGGCCACTCTTTCCCTCGCGGGCGGCAATGTGGCGGGAGTAGCGGATGACGGTTATGTGATCCTTGGCCCGGGCGTCAACGAAACCGTGGGCGGGCTGATTCTTGGCGGGGTCTTCCAGGCGGTGGGGACCTACGGCAGCACCGCCAGTGGCGCGTTGTTCCAGAATGACGAGTATTTCTCCGGCCCCGGAAGGCTTACCGTGGTTCCTGAGCCCGCCGGCCTGACCCTGCTGGCGCTCGCCTGCGGACCTCTGTTCCGCCGCCGTCGCGGGGTTTCCACACGGCCGGCCTGATCTGAAAAGCAACATGACGCATTGAACGGAGGGACATCAGGGGACGGAGCGGTCACGGGCGCAAAAACGGCGCGTCACACAGCTTCCGGCGGCGGGTGAGTGGTCACCGGTGATTCTCCTGGGGCGCTTGGCGGCCTTCGGTTCAAATTCGGGATGCCTTCAGGCTCAGGCTCAAGCTCAGGCGCGGGGCGCGAGTTTCCGCAGCGGAATATAAAGCAGAAAAGCGAGCCCGAAGCCGGTGAACCAGGCGTAGTTGTAACTCGTTGCCAGCAGGCCGGGCAGGGAGGTTTTGGAGACCGCCCCGATGGCCGCGAGGAATCCCGGAACATTGGGCAGCACCGCAAGGAGCAGTGTGCCGAGGCCGACCACGCTGAAGCCCCGGCGGTAGGTGTATTCGCCGTCCGGCTGGTAAAGCGCCTCCACATTCAGGAGGCGCTTCCGATGGATGAAGTAATCCGCGATCATGATGCCCGCCACCGGCCCCAGCAGGGCGCTGTAGCCGATCAGCCAAGTGAAAATGTAACCTGCGGGATCGGCATACAGCTTCCAGGGCATGATCAGAATGCCGATGACCGCCGCGATCAGCCCGCCTTTGCGGAAGGAAATGCGGGCGGGGGCCAGATTCGAAAAATCGTTGGCCGGCGAGACCACATTGGCCGCGATATTCGTGGAAAGAGTGGCCACGGACAGGGCAACGAGCGCGATGGCGCTGAGGGCGGGGCTGTTGAACTTCGCCACCAGCTGCACGGGATCCCAGATCGCGGAGCCGAAAACCACCACAGTGGCGCTGGTGACCACGATGCCGATGAAGCTGTAAAACACCATCGTCAGGGGCAGCCCCAGGGCCTGCCCCACCGCCTGGTCGCGCTGGCTGCGGGCGTAGCGGGAGAAATCCGGGATATTCAGCGAAAGCGTGGCCCAGTAACCGACCATGGCCGTGACTCCGGCTCCAAAAACCGGCCAGAATTCCGCGCTGGAGGCGAAGCGGTCAGGCTGGGCGAGGATCGGACCGAAGCCCTTGGCCGCCGTCACCGCCCACACCAGCAAGGCCACGCCCACCAGCAGCAGAAACGGCGCGCTCCAGGCCTCCAGCCATTTGATGGACTCCATGCCGCGCCAGATGAAATACACATTCACCAGCCAGAAGAGCAGAAAACACCCGATTTCTCCCGGCGAGATGCCGAGAAAGGGCAGGGCGACCTTGGTGGCCGGATCAAAACCGAACATCACCGCCGCCGTCAGATAGATCGCGGATCCCCCGATCCAGGTCTGAATCCCCAGCCAGCCGCAGGACACCAGCGCCCGCGCCATGGCCGGAATATTCGCGCCCAGGGTGCCGAACGAGGCGCGGAGCAGCACGGGAAAGGGAATCCCATACGCCGTGCCCGGATGGGCATTGAGCGTCATGGGGATAAGCACGATCACGTTCCCCAAAAGCACCGCCAGCACCGCCTGCCACCAGTTCATGCCCTGCCCGATCAGCCCGCCGGCCAGCGTGTAAGTGCTGATGCACACCGCCATGCCCACCCACAGCGCCGCGATGTGCCACTGGGTCCAGGTGCGCTTTTCCGGCGGCACGGGGGCGAGATCGGGATTGGTCAGCTGCATGGTGTCGTCGGGCGGGAAGGGGAACAGAAGAGCGGAAAAGGGGGAAGTCCTGAAACGTGCAGGGGAGAACGCTCCCGGGGAACCCGCATTTTCCGTTCCAGGGAAATTCTCCAGCATTTTGGAAACCAACGGTTTTCTCCGCCGTTCGAGGGGCAGACACTCCCCGCCTCCGCACCCCGCCTTTCCGACGATGACCACCGCCACCCTCATCCCCCGCCTCACCGCCCTGCTGCTCCTGACCTGCGCGCCTCTGAACGCCGCCCCGCCACAGATTTCCGGCATCTATCCGCAGCTCGCCATGTTCAATGACGAGGGCGAATGCGGCACCGGAGCCGTCGTGCCCTGGGCGGATCGGTTGTGGGTGATCACCTATGCGCCTCACAAGCCCGAAGGGTCGTCCGACAAACTTTACGAAATCACCCCGGATCTCCAGCAGATCATCCGCCCCGAAAGCATCGGCGGCACCCCTGCCAACCGGATGATCCACGGGGAATCCGCCCAGCTCTTCATCGGACCGCATGTGATCGCCAAAGACGGCACCCTGCGCACCATTCCCTACAGCCGGATGTTCGGCCGCCCCACCGGCACCGCCCGCCACCTCACCGATCCGGCGGGCAAAGTGGTTTTCGCCACCATGGAGGAGGGGATTTATGAAGTGGATGTCAAAACCCTGGCGGTCTCGGAGCTTTGGGCGGACGAACAACGCAAGGAGGGCCGCCACGCCGATCTTCCCGGATACCACGGCAAAGGATTCACCTCCGCCCAGGGCCGTTATATTTACGCCAACAACGGCGATCATGCCAAAGAGGCCTACACCGATCCCACCGTCCCCAGCGGCGTTCTGGCCTCATGGGATGGCAAAGCGGAGCCATGGACCGTAGTCCGCCGCAATCAGTTCACGGAAGTCACCGGCCCCGGCGGCATCCACGGCGGCAAACCGGAGGATCCGGTCTGGAGCGTCGGCTGGGACCACCGCTCGCTGATCCTGATGCTCCTGGAGAACGGCCAGTGGAGCAGCTACCGCCTGCCCAAAGCCTCCCACACCTATGACGGCGCGCACGGCTGGAACACCGAATGGCCGCGCATCCGGGACATTGGTGAGGAAAACCTCCTCATGACCATGCACGGCAGCTTCTGGGCTTTTCCCAAAACCTTCAGCCGCGCCAATTCCGCCGGTCTTGTCCCGCGCTCCACCTACCTGAAAGTCATCGGCGATTTCACCCGCTGGGGCGACCGCCTGGTGATGGGCGGCGACGACACCGCGAAGAGCGAGTTCCTCAACAAGGATCCCCTCAAAGGCCAGCTCGGAGCCCCCGGCCAGTCGCAGTCCAACCTCTGGTTCATCGCGCCCGAAAAGCTGGATCACTGCGGCCCGGCCCTCGGACGCGGCGGCGTGTGGGTGAAGGACGACGTCCCCGCCGGAGGCATCAGTGAACCTTATCTCTTCAGCGGCTACACTCACCGCTCCCTGAATCTGTCGCACACCACCGCCGAACCCGTCACCTTCACGCTGGAGACCGACGCCAAAGGAAACGGCAACTGGACGCCCCTCCGGACGATCACCGTCAACCCCCGGGACAGCGTCTGGACGGCGTTCACGGACAAGGAAACCGGGGCCTGGATCCGCCTGAAACCTGACCGCGCCGCCAGCGGCGTCACCGCCTTTTTCCACGGCCGCAACGCCGCTCCCCGCAGCCCGGAGGACCGCGCCGCCGCCACCGCCGGCCTCGCCTCTCCCCGGGATACCGCGCAAACCGGCGGCGAGCTGCAAACCCGCGGCGGCGGCCTGAAAACCCTCGGTTTCGCCGCCCGCGACGCCAAGGGCGGCCTCGGAACTTACGAACTCGCCGCCGACCTCACCCTGCGGCCTGCCGCCGATGAAAAACTCACCGCCTTCATCCAATCGAACGCCGCCATCGGAGCTCCCCTCATCACTGCGGACGCCGCCTCCCTGATCTACGACACTGGCAAAGGCCAGCGCTGGCGCCTCCCCCGGGGAGCGCCCGGCTTCGACGAGGTCGGCCCCCTAGGTGACAGCCGCCTCTGCCGCGAAGTCTGCACCGAGCGCAACCTGCTGAGCCTTCACGGCACTTTTTACGAATTGCCCGCCCTCAATGCCGGAGGATTCGCCAAAATCCGCCCCATCAGCACCCACGGTCGCCGCATTCACGACTTCGCCAGCTGGCGCGGCCTCCTGGTCATGAGCGGCGTGCTCCCCGGAACTCCCGCCGGCGGGCACATCCTCCGCAGTTCCGACGGCAAATGCGCCCTCTGGGCCGGAGCCGTCGATGATCTCTGGGCCTTCGGGAAACCCCGCGGTCAGGGCGGCCCCTGGAAAGACACCGCCGTTTCCGCCGGGAAACCGAGCGACCCCTATCTCGTCACCGGCTTTGATCAGAAGCACCTCACCCTCAGCCATCGGCAGGATAAAACCGTCACCATCACCATCGAGGCCGATTTCACCGGCAACGGGACCTGGTCCAAATTCACCAGCCTCAGGATCGCGGCGGCGGCTACCCTGAGCTACCAATTCCCCGACGCCTTCGGCGCCTACTGGCTCCGCTTCGTCTCCGACACCGGCACCACCGCCAGCGCCCAGCTCACCTACGACTGATTCCAGCGTCCGGGATGGAACAGGTGCCCCGTCAGTCCCGCCCGGAATCTGTTCACCCGGCGTGTGGCGTGCATTTGAGGGACAGGCTCCATTTTGCGCTGGAGGGCGGTGGAAGGCGGGCGCAGGAATGGCCGCCATGCGAGCCCTTGTTCAACGCGTCACCTCCGCGTCCGTCAGCATTGACGGGCGGGTTCATTCCGCCATCGGTCCGGGGCTGCTGGTGCTGCTGGGGATTTCGGAAAGTGACACGGCGGCGGAGATTCCGTGGCTGACGGCGAAGATTGCGAAGCTCCGGATCTTCGGGGATGAGGCCGGGGCCATGAACCGTTCCCTGGCGGACACGGGCGGGGAGATTCTGCTGGTTTCCCAGTTCACCCTGCTGGCCTCCACACAGAAGGGAAACCGTCCGTCCTTTCTCCGGGCCGCGCGGCCGGAGCAGGCGGTGCCGCTTTACGAGGCTTTCCGCGACGCGCTGGCGGCGGAGATCGGGAAACCGGTGCCCACCGGTGTTTTCGGGGCGGATATGCAAATCGCCCTGACCAATGACGGGCCGGTGACCATCTGGATCGATTCCCGGACCCGGGAGTGAGCGGCGCTCCCGCCTCAGCCGCTCCCGGGCCTGCGCCGGCCGTGGAGCTGCGGGAGGCGCGCCGTTTCCCTTGTTTCCGCGTCCGGTCCGCGCTCGTTGGGTTTTCCGGTCCCGTGTCCTCCCGGCTGTCCCGGCTTCATTGTCCTCTGTTTTTCTCCACCACCCGCCAGCGTCATGCCCGCCGATTACCATCTTCACACTCCGCTCTGCAGACATGCCGCCGGCCATCCCTCCGACTTCGCCGCGCGGGCGGTGGAGCTGGGGCTTCCGGAAATCGGATTCTCCGACCACAGCCCCATGCCCGCTGAATTTGACGACTGGCGGATGCTGGACGCGGAACTGCCGCGCTACTTTGAAATGATCGGCGAGGCCCGGGCCGCGCATCCCGGTCTGACCATCCGCCTGGGCCTGGAGGTGGACTGGCTGGAGGGCGGGGAGGCGTGGATTGAATCGCTGACCAGCCGCGCGCCCTGGGATTATCTCATCGGCAGCGTCCATTATCTGGGGAACTGGAATTTCGACAATCCCGCGGAAACCGCCCGCTTCAGCAGTTATGGCGTGGAGGAGGCCTGGGACCGCTACTGGCTGCTTTTCGCGAAAGCCGCGCGGTCGGGCCTGTTCGATATCATGGGCCATCCTGACCTCGTGAAAAAATTCAAGCACCGCCCGGAAGGGGACCTCCGGCGTTATTACGAACCCGCCGTCCAGGCCTGCGCGGAAGCCGGCGTGGCCATTGAGATCAACACCGCCGGGCTTTTCAAACCGGTCGCGGAAATGTATCCCGCGCCGGAATTCCTCACTTTGGCGGCCCAGGCCGGGATTCCCCTGACGATCAATTCCGACGCCCACGCGCCGGAGGAGGTGGGCCGCGCTTTTCCTCAGGCGCTGGAGCTGGCCAGACAGTGCGGCTTTACGGAACTGGCAAGGTTTCATGACCGCCGCCGGATTCCGGTGCCGCTGGAATGAGGGAGAATCGCGTTCAACCTGAATTCCGGAAAGACGGGCCACGGATGGCACGGATGAAGCGGATCATCACGGATTCAGGAAAGAAGAGGCTTCACTTCCGGGTGAAACCGGTGACTGCCCGCACGGAATCCGCGGGCATCCGATTATATCCGTGGCATGTCGGCATCTTTCCGGAATTCAGGTTGAACGGCAGCCCGGGGCACGGGATGAACGTCGGCATCCGGGTGCTCCCTTCCGATCCGCCCGCCACGATTTTCCCTCCATCCCAATGCTTCTCCACGCCCGAGGCCGGACCATCACTTTTCCCCGCCGCCCGCTGGTCATGGGGATTGTGAATGTGAACGACGATTCCTTCTGCGGCGACGGCACCCTGGACCTGGAGGCCGCCCTGGCCCAGGCGCGGCGGCAGGCGGCGGAGGGGGCGGATATCATCGACGCCGGAGCGGAAAGCGCCCGCACCAACCGCGCGGCCATTTCCCTTGAGGAGGAAACCGCACGCTTCACCGGTTTCATCCGCGGCTATCAGGATTGGTGCGCCCGGGCCGCCGGAGAGGAGCCGCCCTTTGACAGCGAACAGATCTGGCCGCCGCTGCTTTCCCTGAACACCTGGCGGCCGGAGGTGGTGGAGGCCGTGCTGCCGCTCGGCGGGGATCTGCTGAATGACATCGGCGCGCTGCCGGATGACCGCAATGCCCGGCTCTGCGCCGAACACGGGGCGGCGCTGCTCATCATGCACAGCATCGGCGAGCCGAAGCAGCCGCACACGCACGTGGGTTATCCGGACATCATGGCGGAGCTGGACCGGTTTTTCACGGAAAAGCTGGCCCTGTGCGCGGCGGCGGGCCTGCCGGCGGAGTCCGTCATTCTCGATCCCGGCGTCGATTTCGCCAAACAGCGGGAGGATAACCTGACGATTTTCCGGGATCTCCGCCGGCTTCAGAAATTCCAGCGTCCGGTGCTGCTGCCGGTCTCGCGGAAAACGGTGATCGGCGAGGTTTTGAACCTCCCGGATCCTCTGGACCGCGACGCCGGCACGCTCGCCTGCATCGCCCGGGGCGTGAGTCAGGGCGCGCAGATTTTCCGCGTCCATCAGGTCCAGGCCGCCATGCAGGCCGTCAAGGTCCTGTGGACGCTGGAGTCCGGAGGAATTCCAGACCCGGCGCGCTCCCGTCCGGACACCGTGCCAACCGCATAATTCTCAGCTGTTTCCGGATGAAACGGGGATTTGCGGAACGCCCGGGTGGCTGGTCATGCGGGTTAACCGCCTAAACTAACGTTGACTTTCCCGGGGCCCGCCGTCAGTTTTTGGCCTACATATGTTTAATGGATGCACCTTCTGGCGGCGGACCGCTTTCTTATTTTTCGGCCTTGGAATGAATGGTGTTTCCGGCCGGCTGTCCGCTCAGGAGAGCGGGCCGGTCATTTCCCTGAGCCCGGTCCGGGTGGTGGAGGGCCACAGCGGAATCAGCACGGTGCAGATCCCCGTTTACCTTTCCGCCGCCGCCGATGGCCCGGTCACCGTGCAGTGGGCCACCGCTGACGGCACCGCCACCGCCGGCAGCGATTACACCGCCGCCACTGGCACGCTGACCTTCGCGCCGGGGGAGACTTTCAAAACGGTGGCGGTCGATGTTTCCGGGGACACCATCGCGGAAAATGACGAGCATTTGACCCTTCGGCTGTCCAATCCCTCCGGCGGCACCCTTGGGGATTCCCGGACCGGAGTGCTGATCCGGGACGATGAACCCGTGACCAGTGTGCAGCCGCCCTCCCGGGTGAGCCTTTTTGAGAGTCCGGGAACCGGGATTCCTCCGCAGCTGGCCGTCACGAATCCCGTGGCCGGGCGTTCCCTTCAGTTATCCCTCATCAGCGGCACCGGCACCGCAGGCACGGATATTGTCCTGACCCGTTCCGATGTGGATCTGGGCACCGGCACCCCGGCTCTGCCGCTGGCCACCGCTGATGACGGTCAGCAGAACGGGGACCGGACCTTTTCCCTGTCCATCGGCGAACCGGAGCCGGGCGTCAGGCTGCTGCCCTCCGGGCTGGATCAGACGCTGCCGCCCGCGCCCGCGCCCGCCGCGATGGCTCTGGAGGGGGATCTGCTGGTCACGGCGGACGGGACGGATCTGAAAATCCTCCGCCGGGCGGCGGGAATGTGGGGCCAGGAGGCGGTGATCCCGGGCGGCGCGGACGGAGGCGTGCTCTCCGTGGCCGTGAGCCAGGGGGTGATTGCGGCGGATTTCCGGAACACCGGGGTGAAAATCCTCACCCGGAACGATGGCGGGTGGAGCGTGCGGGCGGCGGTGCCCCTGACGGCTCCGGCTGGCGGATACCGGCGGAAGCTGGCGCTGCAGGATGACACTCTGGTCATAGGCGAGCCGGCGCCCGGCGGGCAGACAGCGGTTTCCGGAGGAGTGAGGATCCATGAGCGCCATGCGGGAGGGCGCGATGCCTGGGGGGAGCGCCAGGTGATCACTCCGCCGTCCGCGGAGCCTGATTTCGGCGGCTCCCTTTCCCTGTGGGGCGATTATCTGCTGGCCGGCGCGCCGGGTTCGTACGCGGTGTCCCTTCTCAAACGCGGGGCCCCGGACCGGCGGTGGGCGCTGCTGCGGGAATTTGTGCGGTTTGTCCCCAATTTTGGAAAATCCGCCGCCATCAATGGCGACACTCTGGTGATTTCCCAGGACGGGGCTCTCCTCACCAGCCGCAGGACGGATTCCGAAGGCAATATCTGGAGCGATCTGACGGGCCAGAATGTGGGCACTGGCGTCACGGATCCCCAGCTCTCCCTGAATGGTCCGCTGCTTTTCTGGAAAAATGGGGAAAACTTCATCCGCTTCCAGCTGACGACAGGCGCCGGTCCGTGGATCGAGGCCGGTGGCCTCCGGCCTCCTCCGAACGTTCCCGCGCTTCCGAGACAGCTGGTGTCCGACGGGAAAACGGTGGTCGTGACAGGCAGCGGTGACGCCACCGCCGCGACGCTGCTGTCCTTCGGGAGCCCGGTCCTGGGGGGGCTGATTCTGGATGACGAAAGCATCATTTTCACGGCGGACAGCGTGACCCTGGCCCCCGGTTTCCAATCCGTTCCCGTCCGCCTTTCGCGGCCGTTGCCGGTGGCGGTGGCGGTGCGTTTCACCCTGGTGAGCGGCACCGCCATTGCCGGAACGGATTTTGCCGCTGATTCGCAGATGCTCAGTTTTCAGGCGGGTGAGACCATGGCCCGGGCTCAGTTCGCTGTCTATAATCCCGCGCCGGAAGCGGGGGCGAGGACTTTTGGTCTGAAGCTGAGCGAGCCCTCCGCGGGGACGGTGGGGCCGGATGCGGTGATCACGATGGGCACTCCTGTTTCCGAATTATCCATGGAGACTGAATCCGTGACGGTCCCCGAGGGGAACAGCGGCACGCAAACCATCTCCGTGGGTTGGAAACTGTCCGCGCCCGCACCCGCTGGAGCGTCCTTCCTGTGGATGGCAGTGGGTGAGACGGCGCGGGCGGAGAGCGATTTTTCAGGAACTTCCGGCACCGTCAGCATTCCTTCGGGCACCACTGCGGGGAGTTTCAGCGTGCTGGTGAACGGGGACACGCTCGGGGAGTGGGATGAGCGCTTTTATGTGACGGTGTTCAGCCCGACGGGGCTGAAACTGTCCTCCCTGTCCACCCGGACCACCATCCACATCACCAACGACGACAGCGGCATCCCGCAGGATGACACCTGGACCATGCTCCAGGGAACGGTTCTCAGCGGCATGGACGTGCGCGTCAATGACACCCGCGTTGAGGAGGTGGCGGTGGTGGGGACGGTGTCCGCCGGCACTCTGACGCTGTATTCAAACGGCGGTTTCATTTTCACGCCTCCGCCGAATTTCATCGGTCAGGCCAGCTTTCAGTACGCGGACCGTTTTGTGGGCGGAGCCCGGCCGGCCACGGTGACCATTCAGGTGACGGACGCGAATCTCCCGCCCGCGCTCCGGGACGACAACTACAACGTCAAGGAGGACACCGTGCTGACGGCCGGCACGGGGCTTTTCAACAACGACGGGCTGCTGGACAGTGGCGGTGCGGCTTATAATCCCATTCTGGAGATGAGCGTGCAGGAGGTGGAGAATGGAACGCTCACCAGCCACACGGTGGCCGACGGCCGGTTTGTTTTCACTCCCGCGCCGGACTTCGGGGGCATTGCGGGCTTCCGCTACCGCCTCCGGGACAAGGACGGCTGGTCCGCTCCCGCAAGAGTGATCATCAATGTGGCCGATGATTGCCCCATCGGTCCGCTGCAGCGCCTGGATCCTTTAGGCAGCCAGCTTTACCGGGCCGCCGCCGCCAGAATCGTTCTCCCCTCAGCGGGCGTGGCGGACTATCCCCTGAATCTGAAAGCGGGGCAGACAGTCTCCATGCGCGCTGTCCCGGTCAGCGGCCAGCCAAAGCTGGGCCGGTTGGAAATACGGGATGCCGCCGGCGGGTTGCTGACAGGGGGGACCGCGGGAGTCAACAGTCTCGAAAATGTCCCCGTTCCGGCGGATGGGCGCTGCACGATTCTGGCCGGGGATCTCGGTGTGAACGCCTACATCTCCTTCTCGGTTCTGGTGAATGGCGGGCTGCCGCAGAATCCGGGACAGGCCGCGTCCCCTTATCCGCTCGACAGCACCCGGCCCGCCGGCAGTCCCCGTGCCGCCGTGTCGGCACCGATGACAGGCTCCGGAGCCCACTATTACGCTTTTGACGGAAAAGCGGGTGAAACGGTGCAGCTTTATCTCCAGTCCACCGCCGCCCCCCACAGTTTCAATCTCCACCAGCCTCCGGGCACCATCGTCGCCTCCAGCACGGTCAGCGCGTCCGACCCCCGGGCCTCGTCGGTCCGTTTCACCCTCCCGGCCGACGGCCCCTGCCATGCGGTGGTGAGAGGGATCAGCGGGGCGGAGTACACCCTGCAGCTTTACCGGGGAACGGACCTCCCGGATCACGCCGCGCCCGTCCTGCCGGGCAGTCCCTCCCATGCCGCCGGGTATCTGTCAGGCCGCGGAGTTCCCGGAAACGGCCCCCCGGAGGAGGCGCTGATCTTCGGCGCGTTTGGGGATTACGGTTCCGGGAGTGAGAATGAGGAGGCGGTGGCCACGATGGTGAAGTCCTGGAACCCCGACTTCCTTCTGGCGGTCGGCGATCATAATTACGCCACGGACTACACCGTCGGAACTCCCTCGTGGAACACCCGGGTCGGCCGTTTTTACGGGGACTTCATCAGGGCGCGGGCGGACAACCGCTACCCGGAGCAGACCAGTCAGATCCAGCGTTTCTTCCCGGTGCCGGGAAATCATGACACAGGCCCGGATGTGGGGAACGGCGGGGAGCTTTCCTCCTATTTTGACTACCTCCACTCCAATCCCGGCGGAACCCCGCGTCTTCCCGCCGGCGTGCACCAGCCGCGGCTCAGTTATTACAAAATGACCTGGGGCAATGCGGACTTCTTCTGCCTCGATTCCGATAACGCCGCCGCCGATGCCGCCGCCCTCGCGGTTCAGCGCCAGTGGCTCCGGGATCAGATCCGCGCCTCCGCCGCGCAGTGGAAATTCGGTGTCTGGCACCATCCGCCTTTTTCGTCCTCCTCCGTCCATGGAAGCCAGACCTTCATGCAGTGGGGCGCGGATTTTGAGGGGCTGACCGCTGTTTTCACGGGCCATGACCATACTTATGAGCGGATTGATCTGGGCTATGGCGTCACTCAGTTTGTGGTCGGCACCGGCGGTAATTCGCTCTACAGCTTATCCTCAAATCCTGCGGCCGGTTCCCTTTTCCGTTACAACAGCAACTATGGCGCCCTCAAGGTTCTCGCCGGCGCCCAGGGAGTCCGGTTTGAATTCCGGGTCATCGGGAGCGCGGGCGGAAATCTTGTGGACTCCCACACCATCGGCACTCCGCCCGGTCCGGTGATTCCCTCGGGATCGGACCTCTGGTCCCTGCGCGTCCAGCCGGGGCAGACCCTGCGGCTGAGCACCCGCACGCCGCAGCCCCCCGGCGCGCTGACAAATACAGTCAATCCGCTGCTGGAGCTGATCGACGCCTCCGGCGCGGTCGCCGCCAGGGATGCCGGCAGTGCGCCGGACGGCATCAACGCGGCGCTGACCTTCACGGTCCCGGCTATTCCCGATGCTCCGCCCGAGGGCGCGCTCTGGAGTGTGCGGGTCGCCAACGAATCCGCAGGCAGCGGCGAGTATGAACTGCTGGTGACCCAGCCCGCCGCCGGACCTTACGACGACTGGGCGGCTGCCAGTCTGCCATCCCTCCCGGCGGGGCCGCAGGAGGACCCTGACGGGGACGGGGCGCCGAATCTGATGGAGTTTCTGGCGGGATCGGATCCCCGGCTTCCCGCCTCCAGCGCGCCGGTCATCACCAGTCTGAACGCCGGCAAAGCTCCGCAGCTTCAGATCAATCTTCCGGCGGAATGGACACGCCCGGTCACGGCCGCGCTGCAAAGCTCCCCCAGTCTGGACAATGGCTCCTGGACCACCGTCGCCTCCAAAGCGGCCGGCGGTCCCTGGGTCCCTTCCGGAGCCGGAGGGGCCGTTCCCGAGGCCTCACCTGCGGCCGACGGCGGTTTCCTTTTCACTCCCCGGTCCGCTTCGGGAGCGCGGCAGTTTTACCGTCTGTTTTTCTCGCTGAAGTGAAGGCGGAATAAAACGCGGAGCCCCGGCCACGCCCGGGAGGCTCACACATCGATCACCTCGTCCGGCGCGGGACGCCGGGCGGGCGGGGCATCGCCGCTTTCCAGGAAACGGGCGGCTTTGGCGGTGCGGGGCAAAGCGATGCTGACGGTGGTGCCCCGGCCCTCGGCGCTTTCCACGGACAGCTCGCCACTGTGGCTTCTCACAATCCGCCGGACGACCATCATGCCGAGGCCGGTGCCGGTTTTTTTGGTGGTGAACCATGTCTGGTGCATGTTGGCCACCACTTCCGGCGACATGCCCTTGCCGGAGTCCTCCACGCTGATCACGATATCGGAATCGGTCAGCTCCGACCTTAAAACGAGGGTGCCGCCGGTGCCCATGGCCTGGGAGGCGTTTTTGATCAGATTGTAAAGCGCCTGCTTCATCTGCGCGGCGTCGATCCGCAGCAGGGGCAGGCCGCTGTGCAGGGCCAGCTGGGTGCGGATGCGGCGGTCCTTGAGCTCCGGAGCCAAAAAAGTGACCGCGCTTTCAATCACCTGGTTGATGTCCGCCAGCTCGAACACCGGCGGCACCGGCCGCATGGCCCCGAGGAACTGCTCGATGATGAAATCCAGCCGCTGCACCTCCCCGCGCGCGATGTTGATCTGGGCGCTGACTTTGTCGTAAACCGCGCGGTCGGCCTTTTTCAGTTTTTTCTCCAGCAGCTGGAGGTGGATATTCAGGGAGTTCAGCGGATTTCCAATTTCGTGGGCCACCCCGGCGGCCATGACCGTCAGGGCGTTCAGCCGCTCGCTTTCAATCTGCTCCTCGGCCACGCGGCGGGTCTGGGTGATATCCCGGATGAGCATGACATAGCCCACGGGATCAGCGCCGGACTGATCAGAGTCGATGGGGCGAAAGTAAAAATTCAGCCAGCGCCGTTCGGGATAAAACACCTCCATGTCCCGGCTGACCACCTCGCGGCGGCGGGTCAGCAGGGACCAGTGCAGGCCGCGGATCACGTCCTCCAGCTGGCGGCCGGGCGAGGTTTCGTGATCCAGACCGAAAAATCCGCAGGCCGCCCGGTTCAGAAAAGTCACCAGGCCCTGGGGATCGCAGATGATGACGCCCTCCTCCAGAGCCTCGAACACCTGCTCGAAAAACCCTTTCCGCCTCAGCAGCTTGTGAAGAAGACCCTGCACTTCGCCCGGGCCCACACGGTCCAGGCGTTCGATCAGTTTGTCCAGAAAGCCGGGTTTCATGCCCGCACCCTGCCATGCCGGGGCACGGCGGCAAGGGCTCCCGGCACCAGCAGGCATCGCTTTCCGGCAAGGACCTCCGGGCGTTATTCCTTCACAATATCCCGCAAACGGCCGAGACCGCGGCGGATGCGGGCTTTGATGGTGCCCAGCGGCTCGCCGGTCTGTTTGGCGATTTCCAGCTGCGTCAGGCCGTCGAAAAACGCCAGCTGAATCGCCTGCCGCTGCTCATCGGAAAGCTCCATCACGGCGGTGCGCACCTGATGACTCATTTCCAGGGTGCCGGTTTCCTTGGCGGGGTCCGTGCGCACCATCTGCTCGCCCGCGCGGCTTTCGTCCTCAAAGGAATCGTTCAGTTTCGAACGGCGCTGACGGGCGCGCAGCTTGTCGATGCTGCGGTTCCTGGCCATGGCCGCCAGCCAGGTGGAGGGCTTGCCGCGGTCGTCCACAAACATGCCGGCTTTTTTCCAGAGAGAGGTGAAAACCTCCTGGGTGGTGTCCTGCGCATCCTCGTGATTATGCAGAATCTGCACGGCGGTGGCGTAAACCATGCCGGAGAAGCGGCTGTGGAATTCCGCGAATCCCGCACGGTCGCCATTGGCGATCCCGCGGAGAAGGTCCCGCACTTCATCCTGATTATCCGTCGGAGGGGAATCGACGGCAGGGACGTCCGGGAACACCGGCTCTGTTAATTTCATGGGCAGGCAAGGGGGTTATACCTAAACACACTACGAAGTATTAAGCGTGGTGAACGCCGGTTTTTGTCTGACATTCGAGCTTGCGTGTCCGCCGCCGCTCCGGCTTCGTGGAAATATGATCCAAGCGCTGATCTCCCGCACCGGCCCGCCCGCTGAGGTGGTGGAACTTGTTGAAACCAACGTTCCGGTCCCGGGTCCGTACGAGGTGCTTCTGCGGATGGTGGCGGCCCCGGTGAATCCGGCGGATTTGAATTTTGTGGAGGGGAATTACGGGAAAAAACCGGAATTGCCCTGTGTTCCTGGTATTGAGGGCGTCGGGATCATCGAGGCGGCCGGGGAATCCGTCAGTGGCATTAAAATCGGCGATCTGGCGATGCCCGTCGGAGTGATCGGAAACTGGACGCCGCAGCGCGTGCTCCCGGTTTCCTCCGTGCTTCCGCTGCCCGGGGGGATTGATCCGCATCAGGCGGCCATGCTGTATGTGAATCCGGCCACGGCCTGGGGGCTGATCCACGCCGCCGGAACGCCGGCCGCCGGCTCCTGGATCGCCCAGAACGCCGCCAGCTCCGCCGCCGGACACTGCGTGATTCAAATCGCGAAATCCCTGGGCCTGCGCACGGTCAACTTTGTGCGCCGGCCGGAGAGTGTGGATGTCTGCCGGGACCTCGGGGCGGATCTGGTGTTTCTGGACGACGCGGAGGGTTTCGCGGCCGCCAAAGCCGCTCTGGCCGCCCGGCAGGCGCCCGCTCCGGCCCTCGCGCTGAACGCGGTGGGCGGCGACAGCGCGCTGCGGCTGCTCGATCTGCTGGCGCCGGGCGGCAATCACGTCACTTACGGCGCGATGGGGCGGCAGGCGCTGAAAGTGCCGAACGGCATGCTCATTTTCAAAACCCTGACTCTGCGCGGGTTCTGGCTCAGCCAGTGGCAGCCGTCGCTTCCCAGGGAGGAATCCACCGCGATTTACGGAAAACTGGCGCAACTGATCGTCTCCGGGAAGCTGCGGCAGGAAATCGCGGCGGTGTATCCGCTTGCGGAGATCAAAACCGCGCTGGCTCACGCCGGGCAGTCAGCGCGCGGCGGAAAGGTGCTGCTGAAGCTTTCCTGAACACAGGGAGGAAAGGCCAGCGATGTCCTTTTCCCCTTAAAATCAGACCATTTCTTAACGCCGTTGGTCTGAATGGCCCGGACGGAGGAGGAATACCTGCCCCTCCGGTCGGGCTCTGCCGCCGCGCGCCCGGCGGCGGACCGGTGTTCAGTGCTCACTGCGGGCTTTTGCGGAGATCCCCGCCGAGCATGGGCAGGGCGGGGGAAAGCAGGGCGCGGGTGGCGCGCATGGTTTCGCGCAGCAGCGGGGCGGTGGCGGCGGTGGTTTTGAAAATCCACACGGGCACTTCTCCCGTGAGGCGGGAGATGCCGGCCTGGACGCCCGCTTCCGGCCGGTGCAGGGCGCGGAGGGCGGGCAGCCAGCCCTCGTCTTTTTCCAAAGCCGGCGCGGCGATGGCAGCGGTGCCGAACCACGCTTCCGCGAACCCGTGCCGCGCCGCCAGCGCGCCGAGGTCCGCGCCATTGCCCTCCAGACGCTCGGCAAGAATAAGTTTTCCGTCCATGCGCACCTCCGTGATGATATCCAGCCGGTCCCAGGCCCAGATTTCCCCCCGTGCGGCGCGCCCGGGAGCGATTTGCTCCGCCAGGAAAACCGAGCTTCCCCGCGCCAGACGGCACTCGGTTTCCTGCCGGTAACGCGTGCGGGCGTGCGGAAACAGCGGCTCCGGAAAAACATCCAGCACCGCTCCGGCGGCGGCGGTGAAACGCTGACGGCAAATGGCCGAACCGCCGCCGCGCATGGTGTAGGCCCGGCTGGCGCTGGGCGAGGTGATGCACAGCCGGGTGTCCGGCCCGGCATCAACGCTGAGTTCCAGTTCGTCGCCCTCCAGCATCCCGGCGGTGGCGTTGATCACCTGCACGGTCAGCGAGCCGCCGTTCCAGTAGGGTTTGCTGAGATGCCACGGCGAGCGCACATCCTGCCGCGCCAGATACGTGCGTCCGTCGGCATCGCGGGCGGCGGTGATGCGGAAATGCCCGCGCAGGGAGGGGGTGGCGGCGGGGGCGGCGGTCATGAGGAATTTGAACAGAAAGGCGCGAAGGAAACGAAGAATTCAGAAGCGGGCAGGAGACGGCCGCTTTGCCGGACCGGCCGCTCAGGATTTGGGGGTCTGGGCGAAGAGGACCTCGTGCTCGATCCAGTCCACGATTTCATTCAGCCCCTTCTCCGACCGCAGATCGGCGAAGACAAACGGGCGCGGGCCGCGCATGATTTTGGCGTCGCGGGCCATGACCTCCAGGTCCGCGCCGACGTGGGGGGCGAGTTCCGTCTTGTTGATGAGCAGGAGGTCGCTGAACCGGATGGCCGGGCCGCCCTTGCGGGGGATTTTGTCGCCTTCGGCCACGTCGATGACATATATAAAACTGTCCACCAGCTCCGGGGAAAAAGTCGCGGACAGATTGTCGCCGCCGCTTTCCACCAGCACCAGCTGAAGGTCGGGATGCCGCTGCTCCAAGGTGGCGATGGCCTGGGAATTCATGGTCGTGTCGTCGCGGATGGCGGTGTGCGGGCAGCCGCCGGTCTCCACGCCCATGATGCGGTCCGTCTCCAGCGCCTCCTGCCGGGCGAGGAACTGGGCGTCCTCCAGGGTGTAGATGTCATTGGTCACCACGGCCATGCTGTAGCGGTGGCGCAGGCGCTGGCACAGGCGGAGCAGGAGCATGGTTTTGCCGCTGCCGACGGGGCCGCCGATTCCGATTCTGGGGGGACGGGTCATGGAGGAAGGGTTCAGGGAAAAGGGTTCAGGTTTCAGGTTTCAGAATGAAAAGCCGGAGTGGTGTTTGGGGCGTTGGATGGTTTTCAAATTCAAC
>JAZKFB010000035.1:87718-106165 GCA_040386695.1 Verrucomicrobiota bacterium | reverse complement strand
GGCCTGAACCCTGAACCCTGAACCCTTTCACCTTCTTCACGATATGAAAAGCCGGAGTGGTGTTTGAGGCGTTGGATGGTTTTCAAATTCAACGGCCTGAACCCTGAACCCTGAACCCTTTCACCTTCTTCACGATATGAAAAGCCGGCCGTCGGCGGTTTCGTGGCGGGCGGCGGCGATGTCCAGCCAGGGGTTGAAGGAGCCGGTTTCGGCCAGGGTCAGGGCGGCGGCGGATGGCAGCATGTCCGGGGCGAGGGTCAACGCTTCGGACAGCAGGGACTGCGCCGTGTTCTGGCCGATGCGCACCAGTTTCATGGCCGCCGCCAGCACTCCGGCGGTGGCGGAGTAAAAAACAGCCGCCAGCACTCCGGACTGCGGCGCGCCCAGCACCCGGCCCTCCAAAGCGGCGGCGACGGGGGCGGCCACGCGCCATTGCCCGGCCTGCGCCCGGTGCGAGAATTCCTCCGCCAGCCCGCCGGGATGCAGCCGGCAGAGCATGTCCAGGCGCTGACGCCCGATGTTCTCCGAAGCCTCCCGCGGCTCCCGGCTCGGCTTCAAAGCGGCGCAGCGCCCGCAGATTTCCTCCAGCGCGGCCCAGTCCGGGCCGCCCGGTTCTTCACTGGGCGGTCCATCCAGTCCATCCAGTCCATGTCGTCCATCAGGCAGCCCGGTGATGGACCGGATGGACGATATGGACTGGATGGACCGGCCGGGCGCGCTGTCATTCCCCAGGGCGGTCCAGGCCAGGGCCGCCACCGGGAGGTCCGTTTTCCCCAAAGCCGGCAGAAACGTCTCCAGCAGAAAGGCCCGCAGCGTCGCCGCATTGGTCACCGTGCCCTCCTGCACCAGGCCCTCCAGCCCGAACGAGTGCGCGTAGGCCCCCGTCGGGAAAAACGAATCCGTCAGCTGCAGCAGCCCCGGCAGCCAGGAGGTGCCGTTCTCAGGCACCGGCGGGGAGGGGGGTGAGGCTGTGGACATGTCCCTGGGTGATGAAACCGGTGCTCTGCCCCTTCAGATCCGTGGCGAACCGCGCGGGCCGGAACACCGCCTGCACCCACTGCCAGCGCACTCCCATCCGGTCCAGCAGCTGGCGCACCGCCGCGTCGTCCGTGGCCAGCAGCCGGTCGGGCTGGCCCTCAATGGAGAAATGCATGTTTCCAATGCTCCAGCCGATCTGCGCGGCGGCCACGGCGGTGCTGTCGAGTCTGATCTCGATGACCTGCTCCGGCTCCTGGCGGATGACATACCGCGCGGTTTCCGTCTGGTGAATGACATATCCGTCCCGCAGCGGGGCCTCCACCTGGAAGCCGAACTCCATCCCGTCCTCCGCGCGCCCGCGCCACAGGCGTTTCATGAGCCGGCGGCGGTCGGCGCGCACCGCGATCTCCGGCAGGGCGGAATCGGATTCAGGCAGTGGAGCTTGGATGATCTGCATAAAACGGAGAAGGCGGGAAGGCGGCGGAGGTTGAACAGAAGGCCGCGAAGGCAGGAAGGGGTCGGTTGGGAATCAGGAGCTGGTTGGGAATGCCGGATTTCAAATTTGGGATTTCAGATTTCCCGTCCCGCGCCGGCGGGCGGAGGACTGTTTTTCCGGCCCCGGTAGAAAATCAGGAAAAACACCGCCAGGCCCGCGCAGACCACCGTGATTCCCAGCCAGAAACGCGGCCAGTCCATGCCCTGCGGGGTTTCGCAGATTCCATGCCACCAGAGAATCGTCAGATACCCGCTGAGATTGCCCACTCCGGAATTCACCAGCGACAGCAGCGCCTGGCTCTGCGCCCGCAGCCGGTCGTCCACCCGCTGCTCCAGATAAATCTGCGAGGTGGTGTAATACAGCACATAAACCGGTCCGTGGAGGGCGATGCTGGCCATCAGCCACGGCAGCCCGTTCAGCGACATCAGGCCCAGCCGCAGGACCCCGCCCGCGAGGGCGGCGAAGAGCACCCACTTCAGCCGGAAGCGCACCAGGAGCACGGAAAGCAGCATCATGGTGATGCCCTCCAGCATCTGGGCGGCGGACATGGTGGCCGAGGGCGTGGCGTCGCCCAGTTCGCGCAGGTGCTCCGGCGAATACCGGTAAAAGCTGGAAAGCACGGCGCTGAACACCGCCGAGGTCAGGAAAATAATCCGGTGGTCCGGATGTTTCAGAAGCTGCAGCGCCTCCCAGCCGAAAAAATCCCGGATCCGCCGGGGCGTGCGCGAGGCGGCGGGCGGCGTCGCCTTCAGCCACAGGCAGAAACACGCCTCCACCGCGAAAATGGCCGCGCCGCCGTAACCCGCCAGCGTGGAGTGGTCCGCGTGCAGCACCACGCTGATGCCCAGACTGGCCGTCAGCCAGCCCCACGTCGCCCACGCCCGCACGGGGCCGAATTCCCGCTGCGCGTCCGTCAGACGGGACAGCACAATGGTCGTCAGCAGGCTGAATCCCGGGGCCGTCACCAGCGCGTAACACATCATCAGCCCCAGAAACCAGCCTTCGCCCCAGTGGTTGTCCACGGCGCTGAACGTCAGGGTCAGAAAAAAGGCGGAACTGAAGCAGATGCCCGCCATCAGCCGCTCCGGGGCCACGCTGCGGTCCGCCAGCGAGCCCGCCAGCATCGGGGAGATAAAAGCCGCGATCCCCGACGCGCAGAACGCCCAGGTGATGGTCCCGGCGCTGTAGCCGTGGGCGTGCAGCACATTCGACAGCGGCACCGTCACCGACGCCATGGCCGCGCACTGGAGGAAAAACAGGATCGCCAGGGGGGCTTTTCCCTGGCGGGCTCCCGCGCCCAGACGCTTCAGCGCGCCGGCAGCCATTTGACGGGGTCCAGTTTGAAGAACATACGCAGCCGGGAATAAAGATCCGCATGATGCGCGTGCAGACGGTCCGGGGCTTCGAAAAACAGCTCCGTGGCCGCCGCGAAATATTCCTCGGCGCCCTCCTCCCCATGTTCCCTCAGCAGCTGCTCCCCGTGATCCGCGCCTTCCCGGGACTGGAGAAACTGCCCGCAGATCACCCGCGCCCAGGCCGTGTGCACCCGGGCGCCGCGCGCCGGGCCGCCGTCCCCGGGATTCAGGCGGGCGGCGAACTCCCGGACCGCGCCCGGTCCCTCGTCCCGCAGGTCCAGCGCCGTTTTCCGCTCCGCATCCCAGGCCAGCAGCACCGAGGCGCTGGGCCACGCGTCCACCGGCGGCAGCGCGTTTTCCGGGTCCTCCGTGGCCGACAGGCTCGATTTCGGATACACCAGCACATTATGGATGCGCGCGAAATTCAGCTGTCCCTCCCGCGCCAGCAGCAGAAAACACGCCTGCCCCGCGATGGTCACTTTCATCTCCGTGGTCACCGTCTCCAGTCCGCCGCAGTGCTTCCAGCGCTTGCCGTCCACAAAATTCATCACCGCGTCCTGCATCCGCTCCCGCAGATCCACCGGCAGACGGTTATAAAGCGGCACATTCGCCCGCAGGATCTCCAGCCAGCCCTTCGGCAGCGCGAAGTGCCGGGGGTGCAGCCTTCCCGCTTTCCGGAGCGTCCGCTGCAGCGCCCAGGCCGTGATCATGAGCACGATCATCACCGTCACGGCGAGGTAAACAGGAAGCATTGGCATAAGGCCGGTAACGAGCAACGCCCCGCGCCCCCGCCAAGCGGGAAATCACCGTCAAAACGATGAATTTCCACCCATCCGCGCCATTCCCCACCCTGCCTTATTCCACCGCCCCGCCGTCCCCGCCATCCGTTCCGCCGCCAGCCGGCAGGGTCATCTCCAGAATCAGCCCCCGGGGAATGCCGTTGCGCACGGTCACGGTGCCATTGCAGGCCCCGACGGCGGTTTTCACAATCGCCAGACCCAGCCCGGTGCCCCCGGTGGTCTGGGTGCGGGAGGTGTCCGGGCGGAAAAAAGGATCGAACAGCCGGGGCAGCGCGTCCTCCGGCACGCCGGGGCCGTGATCGGTGACTGTCAGCACCACTTTTTCCCCTCTCCGTTCGGCGGTCAGCAGCACCGGTCCGTCGGCGGCGGCGTAACGCACCGCGTTGCGCACCACATTGCCGATGGCGCGGGACAGCAGCGACGGCAGCGCCAGCACCTCCATACCGCCGGGAATGCGGATGGTGACATCGGCGTCGGAATCCACGGTTTCGCGCTCGACGGCCTCATGCGCCAGATCCGCGAGCACCACGGACTGCGGTTTGGCGCCGGGATGGCGCAGGCCGGCTTTGGTGAAGGAAAGGAGGTCCTGCACCAGCGAGGACATCTGCCGGACCTCGCCGAGAGCGCGCACCGCGTACTGGGCATCGTCCCCGGCGGCGCGCTGCTCCAGAATGCTCAGCCCCACCTCCAGCCGGGCCAGCGGCGACAGCAGCTCATGCGCGGTGTCGCCCAGAAAACGTTTCTGCCCGGTCACAAAACCATCCAGCCGCGTGGCCATGTCGCGGTGGGCGCGCTCCAGACGGCCCAGCTCATCCCGGCGGCCGCTGACGGGCGGGGATTCAAACCGGCCGCGGGCGATGGCTTCGGCATTCTTCGTCAGACCGCCCAGGGCTTTGGTCAGACGGTGGACAAACGGCAGCCACAGGAGCACGGAACCCGTCAGCATCGCCCCGCCGAGAATCAGCCACGGCAGGTAATCAAAAAACAGCCCTCCGCCCCGCAGCGAGTCCGAGGCCAGCAGCAGCGTGACCGGCAGCGGCGCGGGCTCGCGGGCGGTGATGGCCGCCCCGTCCAGATGCACCCCCGCCCAGTAAGTGCGCGGATTTCCCGCCACCAGCATGAATTTCTGAAGCGGAGCCTCCGCATCCCGCCCCGCCACCGGAGCGGAGGGCCCGGCGGCGTCCGGCGCTCCTGGCGGCGGCGAGGCCGGCATCCGCATTTTTTTAAAATCCATATCCGGCGGCGGCGGCGTGCCGGGCCCGCGGTGATCATCCGCGCGGCCCTCCGGTCCCGGACCACGCGGCGGCCCTGGCTCCGGTCCCCGGTTCCGGCCGCCGGGTCCATCGCGTCCACGCGGTCCGCCCCGGTCCCAAAGCCCCGGATTCGGTCCGAACCCGAAGGACGCCCGTTTCCGCCGGTCGAAATTCTCCAGCACCTGCCGGATTTCCGGCGGCAGAGGCGGCACTTCCCCGGCGATCAGCAGCCCGTCGTTCCGCATCAGCGCCGCCTCCAGCCCCCGCGCGCGCCAGCCGGCGGTCGCCCGGTCGAAAGCCGCCGGCCACTCCGCCGGAGGCAGCGTCCGGAGTTCCGCCGCCAGAGGCCGGGCCAACGCCTCCAGACGGTCGCCGGTCGGACCGTTCAGCAGGGAGTCGATTCCCACCCGGAACTGCGCGCGGAACAGCAGAAACACCCCCAGCGCGATGAGGGCCAGATTCACGAAAAACCACGAGAGAATTTTCCAGCGCAGGGGAAAGGAGGCGGGCATGACGGAGGCGGAAAGGAAAATGGAGTTGCCCGGGCGTCGGAAAGAGCCTTTCCGAACGGGGGCTGATTGACGGATGGGACCTATAGGACCTATAGGTCCTATAGGTCCTATAGGTCATATAAATCCTATAGACTCAGTCAGCCCATGGCCGTGTCCGGGTCCATCATCATGTAGCCGGCGGAGCGCACGGTGCGGATAAAACGGGGGTTTTTCGGGTCATCGCCCAGCTTGCGCCGGAGAGCGGAGATCTGCACGTCGATGGCGCGGTCGAAGACCTCCCACTCGCGGTCCCGGATTTCGGCGAGCAGGGCGTCGCGGGTTTTCACCCGGCCTTTGGCGCGGGCCATGGAGAGCAGCATGTCAAATTCCCCCGGCGTCAAAGTCAGTGGCTGCCCGCCCACCGAGGCCGTGCGCGATTCCGGCTGGATGCGCAGGTCCGCGATCACGATCTCCCCCGCCGCCGCCCCGCCCGCCGCCGGTGTGGCGGAGGCCGCGACCGCCGCCCGGCGCGTGATGGCGTGCAGCCGGGCGAGCAGCTGGCGGGTGGACGACCCTTTGGGAAGATAATCATCCGCGCCGATCTCCAGACCCGCGATCTGGTCCATCTCATCGCCTCTCGCCGTGAGCATGAGAACGGGCACATCGCTCTGCCGCCGGATTTTTCTCAGCACCTCAAAACCATCCAGCCCCGGCAGCATCACATCCAGAATGATGGCCTGCCACGGTCCGTCCGCCGCTGCCGCCACGCCCGCCGGGCCGGTGTGCGCCAGGGAAACCGTGTAGCCGAAGGCGGAGAGGTAATCCCGCACCAGTTCGCAGAATTCGCGGTCGTCGTCGATCATCAGCAGGCGCGATCCGGTCGGCGGGTTGGTTTCCTTGGAGAGTGTGCTCACGGCTGGCGCGGGGTCAGGGATTGGCTTCAATAAACTCCGCACCGGCGCGGATGACTGCCTATTTTACCATTTAATTACAAATTAACCTCCTGAAGTCATCCGATTCTTACAGAGAAGTGGAAAGGTTCGGAGTTCAAAGCCTGGAAACTCCCGCAGCGCCGCCTCCGGCTTCCGGATTTCAAATTTAAATCCCGATTCCTTCCCCCTGGCGACGGACATTGACTCCGGCACCTGTATTCCATTAAAAACCAACCCTGTCCCTAACCCATCGCCAGACCATCAGCCATGTCCACACCCGCCAGACTCTTCCACATTCCGCTCAGCCGCCGCCGCCTGGTGCGCGGCCTCACGCTCAGCGCCGCCGGCCTCTGGGCTCCCGGAGCCTTCGCCGAACTGCTCACCCTCACGCCCGGCATGACCGAGGGGCCGTATTATCCTGATAAATTGCCCCTGGATCAGGACAATGACCTCATCCGCGTCACCGACCACACCAGCCCCGCGCTGGGCGCCATCACCAACCTCAGCGGCCGCCTGCTCGATAAAAACGGCGAACCTCTGAAGGACGCGCTCATCGAACTCTGGCAGGCGGACGACCACGGCGCCTACCTCCACTCCCGGGGCGCGCCGCAGGGCACCCGGGATCCCGATTTCCAGGGCTACGGGAAGTTCACCACCGGCAAGGACGGCGGCTGGCGGTTCCGCACCATCAAACCCGGCCTCTACACCGGCCGCACCCGGCATTATCACTTCGGGGTCACGGTGAAGGGGGAGAAAATGTTCACCACCCAGCTCTTTTTCGCGGACGAGCCCGGCAATGCGAAGGACGGCGTGCTGCGCGGCGTGCGGGATGAAAAGCAGCGCGCCTCCGTGATCCGGGAATTCAAAGCCGACAAGGATTCCAAAGAACTCGCGGCCACCTGGGACATTGTCATGGGCTGGACGCCCGGTGATGGCGATGACCACGGTCACGGCCCCGGCCACGATCACGGCAATCCTCCGCCCCCGCCACCTCCCGGCGGCAAAGGCGGACCCGGCGGCCCGCCTCCCGGCAAGCGTCCGGAAGGCCCGCCTCCGGGGAGATAATCCCGGTTTTTTGGGGAAACCAAAACCCTCAGCACCCGCAGCCGGATGGTGGAGCCCCGGCCTGCGGGTGCTGCCGGGGCGCGGCGGCGCAGGTCCGCGCACGTCCCCTTTCCCCGTTTTCCCTGTCCGCGCCGACCGGGAATCAACGAAAATAAATCCCGCCGGGGGTGACCGTGAAGTCTTGACGGAGGGCCTGTAAATTCAACATCCTTAATTTCCTATGAAAAAACTCCCCCATCTTCTTCTGTCCTTAAGCCTGCTGCCCGCCGCCGCCCAGGATGTCCGCCTCGGTCTCGTGTCCTACTGGCCTCTGGATGAGCTTTCCGGTGACAGCCTGACCACGCCGGACAAGGCGGGATTCGCCTCGGATCTGACCCTCGTGAACATGGACGCCTCCAACGTGACGGCGGGCAAACGGGGCAACGCCATGACCTTCGACGGGATCAACGAACTGCTCTGGGTCAGCACCGGCGCCGGCGCCAATCCGGGCCTGCCCCTCCAGGCCAACGTCCAGAAAACCATCTGCATGTGGGTCAAAACCGACGGCGCGGCGTTCCATGACAAACGGATTTTCTCCGAGGCCAGCATGGACAGCAACAACCCCATGTTCAATCTGGGCACGGACAACGCCACCACTGGCAGCACCGGTAAAATCGACATCTACATCCGCGCGGACGACGGCGCGGCGACCGTGGGTCATATCAAGAGCACGGGCAGCCCTTTTGACAACACCTGGCACCACGTCGCCCTCACGGACAACAACGGCACCATCCGCTACTACGTGGACGGCGTGCTGGACGCGGCCGTCCCGGCGGCCTACACGCGCCCGGTGATGACGCTGAACACGCTGAGCCTGGGAGGCATCAAGCGTCTGGGCGGGGAGCTGGCGCAGTTCACGGGCGCTCTGGACGATGTGGCGGTGTGGAAACGGATTCTGACTCCCGCTGAAATTCAGAATGTGATGGCCAATGGCCTCTCCACCCCCGTCCCCCGGCTGATTTACGCGGACCGTCTGGGACCTTATATTCAGGGCGACCGCGTCAGATTCTCCGTGGAGATCAAAGGAGAGGAGCCAACCTCCTGGCAGTGGCGCCGGAACGGAACGGCTATTCCGGGGGCGACTGAAAGCACTTACACCGTGCCCGCGCTGACCGCCGACACTCAGGGCGACTACACCGTGCTGCTCAATGGCAGCGTGGTCTCCTCCACCATTCCCCTGACTTTCACCCCCGATCCCGCCGCCGCCGTGGCCACGAACATCGTCTCCTGGTGGCCCTTCAACACTCTGGACGAAAACCCGGTCCCGCCCGTCACTCCCGATCCCTGGGGCGGCAATCCGCTGAGCTGCACAGACATTGAGGGCGCGAATCTGGTGCCCGGCAAGTTCGGCAACGCCATGTCCTTTGACGGCGTCAGCGAAATCGCCGCCCGCACCAGCGGATTCCCCATCGCCTCCAATTCCGAATACAGCGTGGCTTTCTGGGTGAAAGCGGACGGCGCCACGCAGTCCGATCTGCGGGTTTTCGCGGAGGGCTCGAACACTTCCCAGAATCCGCTCTTCGCCATGGGAACGGTCACGGATTCCTCCAGCCATCTGCGGATGTTTGTGCGCAATGACACCGGCGGCGTCCTTGTCAACAAGGACAGCGAATCCGCCGTCATGGATGACACCTGGCATCACGTGGTGTGGACGGACCGGAACGGCAGAACCCGGCTCTACGTGGACGGGTTTCTGGATGGCGCGAACTTCGACTACAACCGCACCGGCCAGGTTCTGACTCTGAATCAGACCAGCGTCGGAGCCATCCAGCGCGCCGCCCCTTCCCACTGGTGCAGAAGCACCATGGACGATGTCGCCGTCTGGAACCGCGCCCTCACCTGGACCGAGGTCCAGTCCCTCATGACCGCCGGCGTGCCCGCGCCCGTCACCGCCGTGCCCCCGGATGTGACCGTGCAGCCCGTGGGCGGCACCCTCTGGTCGGGACGGGCCATCACGCTTTCCATCCAGGCCACCGGCACCGGCCCCTTCACCTACACCTGGCTCAAGGACGGCACGCCCGTGCCCGGCGCGGCGGAAGCCACGCTGGTCCTGGACCCCGCCGCCGCCGCCGACACCGGCACTTACACCTGCAAGGTTCTCAACACCGTCGGCAGCGACACCAGCGCCTCCGCCGTGGTGACCGTGAAAGCCATCGCCGGTCTGGAAACCGGCCACCTCTCCTCATGGGCGCTGGACGGGGGCACGACCACCACGCCGGACTCGATTTCGGCTCTGGACCTGACGCTGGGCAATCTGGACCCTCTGACAGCCTTCCAGCCCGGGCTGAAAAACAACGCCCTCCTCTTCGACGGCGCCGACGACCTCGCGGTCCACGCCTACACCGGCACGGGACAGGATCTTCCCCTGACCACGAGGCAGGAGTTCACCATCGCCATGTGGGTCCGGGGAAGCGGGGTCGGCCAGCTGGACCGCCGGGTGTTCTCGGAGGGCTCCACCACCGGGAATAACCAGTTGTTCAATCTGGGCACGGACAACGCCGGCCTGACCGATCAGCTGGAAATTTTCATCCGCGGGGACTCCGGCGGCATTCCGGTGGATCACAAATTCTCCAACGTGCCGGTCTTCGATGGCTACTGGCACCACGTCATTTACACCGACTACAAGGGCCAGGGCCAGCTCTACGTGGATGGTCTCCCCGACCTTCAGATGACCTACACGCGTCCGGTTTCCACCTTCACGAATGTCAGCATCGGCGGCATCAGCCGGGCCGCGCCCACCCACTGGTTCGCCGGCGGCATCGACGAGGTCAACACCTGGGAGCGCGGACTCAGCGCTGACGAGGCCACCCAGCTTTTCCAGTCCTATCCCAAACCCGCCTCCGTCTTCACCATCACCGGAGTGACCAGCCCCGCTGCCGGCCAGATCCAGCTGACGGTCGCCACTTCCCTGGGCAACAATGCCGCCTACCGGGTGGATTCCAGCCCGAGCCTGCTCCTCAACTCCTGGATTCCCGTCAACGACGCCACCGTCAATCCCGTGGTCAACGGCCTCTTCACCGTCGACATCCCCGTCAGCGCCGCCAGCACCCGCCTGTTCTACCGGGTCGTGGTCCCCTGACCCGGAATGACCTGCCGGGACTCCGGCTGACCGTCGCGGCCGATGGATTCGGTCGGACAGAGACTGACGGCATCCTCAGCGAGCGCGGTCTCCTCCGGAGTTCCGGGCTGATGCCAGACGTAGGAAAAGCCCCGTTCATCATCACGGCGGAAGACGGTGGGAGCCATTTCACGGCAAAGGTCGCAGTCCACGCAGCTCGTGTCGTTGTAGAAGGGACCGGGAAGATTGAGGGGATGTTTTTCAGTGGGATCAGCCATGATGGGATTCGTTGAGTGATGTTTCACCGCGGAGTTTCCCGGATTCTTTACGCTCTCCGGGTTCTCCGCCGTGATATTTCGCACATCGCTCCCGGGGAACGTTGCGTAAATTGCATATAAGGAATACATTGATGCATTCCGCGCATGAATGAAACTTCTCTCCCGGCTCCCGCGATCGACCTTCAGTCCCTGCATCTGCTGCGGCTGGTCTGGAAAAACCGGGGCATCACGGCGTCGGCCCAAGCGGCCGGGCTTTCCCAGAGCGCGCTGACGCGGAGTGTGCAGACCATTGAAAACCGGCTGGGTTTCAAAGTCTTCGACCGCAGCACCCGGCGGCTGGTGCTGACTCCGGCGGGGACGGTGCTGCTGCGGGAGACGGAGACGATGCACCACATCCTGGACGGAGCGCTGCGGCAGATACAGGAGGAATGTTTCGGGGGCGTGCGGCGGATTGCGGTGGGAGTTTCCCGGAGTGTGTCCCTGGCGCACCTGCCGGGGCTGCTGCACGCGCAGGTGCGGCGGAACCCGGAGGTCCGGGTGATGATCTCGCATCTGCCGGGACCGGCGATCATCGAATCCGTGGCCAAAGGCGTGCTGGATGTGGGCGTGCTGTGCCCGCCGGTGCGCATGCCCCGGACGGTGAAAGTCTCGCACCGCATCGCCGACGCCTTTGTGCTCCTGCTGCCCAGGGACTGCCCGCCGCCGGTTTTTGGCGCGGACGGGAACGGGGAGGATGAGGCTGGCGCCGGATGGCCGGAATGGGTGGGCCGGCAGACGTGGCTGCTGCCTCCGGCCGGCACCCGTTCGCGGGCGATTCTGGACGAGTGGTGGCGGGAGCGGAAACTGAAACCCGCCGCCGCCATGGAACTGGACAGTTTTGACCTCATGATCCAGCTGGTGGCGCTCGGTCTGGGCGTGGCCTGCGTGCCCCGGCGGGCGGTCAGCGCTTTTCCCCGCAGGCAGCAGATCCGCGCCGTGCCTCTGCCGGTGCCGCTGGTGCGGGAACTGGCGGTCATTTCCCCGAACCGGCCGGCGCAGCCCCGGCACGTCAGTCAGTTTCTGGATAACATTCTGTTTTCGTAGAGGTTGCGGGCACGGCGGGGAACCTGACCTTCAAAGCCCGGGAGGAGCAGGCGGGACGCCGCGCGCGGGAAAGTTATAATTTACAAGGAGTTTACAACGCCGTGCCCGCCGGAGAGTCTATGCTGCGCCATGGACTCCCTCCTTTCCCGCTCTGTTGTTCCCGCCGGCTGCCTGCTGGCGCTGGCTTCCTCCTTGACCTGTCAGGCGCAGCCCTCACTGACGATTTACAATCAGAATTTCGCGGCGGTCCGGGACCGGATCGCTCTGGATCTGAAGGCCGGCGCCAATGATGCGCGCTTCACCGGCACCACGGCGCATGTGGAGCCGGATTCCGTGATTCTGCGCGATCCCGCCGGCGCGGTGGACCTGCGGATTCTGGAGCAGAACTACCGCGCGGACCCGGTTTCGGAGGGGTTGCTGCTTTCGCTGAACGAGGGGAGGGAGATTGAATTTTTTACCCAGGGAATGGGTGATAAACCCGACCGCACGGTGAAGGGCCGCATCATCCGGAGTGGTTATCAGACGCATTCCGGCGAGGCCATGCGCCGTTACGGGAATTCTTATTACACAAGCCAGATGACGATGAGCCAGGGGATGCAGCCGATCATTGAGGTGAACGGGATTCTCCAGTTCGGGCTGCCGGGGAGTCCGCGTTTCCCCGCTTTGGCGGACGACACCGTGCTGAAGCCCACGCTGGTCTGGAAGCTGTTTTCGGAAAAAGCCGCCCAGGTGAATGCTGAAATCGCCTACCTGACCGGCGGCATGAGCTGGGACGCGGCTTACAATGTGGTGTCGCCGGAGACGGGGGACACGCTGGACCTCACGGGCTGGGTCACCATGGACAACCAGAGCGGCAAAACCTTCGAGGACGCGAAAGTGCAGCTGGTGGCGGGGGATGTGTCGAAAGTTGCGGCACAGCCGACATGGGAGGCCAATGTGGCCGCGCGCCCTTTTGTAGGAGCTTCCAATGGCTTGGTCCCGCAAGTCACCGAAAAATCCTTCGATGAATATCATCTCTACACGCTGCCGCTGCCGACCACGCTGCACGACCGTGAGACCAAGCAGGTGGAGTTCGCCAAAGCGGCGGGCGTGAAATCTTCCCGGATTTTTGTTTACGACGGCGTGAAAATCGACCGTGCCCGCTACGGGAGTTACACCATGCAGAATATCCGGGAGAACGCCGAATACGGCACGGAGAGCAATCCCAAGGTCTGGGTGATGCGGGAGTTCAAAAACAGCAGGGACAACCAGCTGGGTATTCCCCTGCCGCGCGGGACGGTGCGTTTTTACCGGCGCGACAGCGACAATCAGCTCCAGTTTGTCGGCGAGAATCTGATCGATCACACCCCGGTTGATGAAACTCTGCGGATTTACACGGGCAACGCCTTCGACATCGTGGGGAGCCGCACGCGGACCGGCTACAAGCAGGACGGCTCCAATCGCTGGTTCGACGAGACCTTTGAGATCAGCCTGCGGAATCACAAAAAGGAACCGGTCGAGATCCGGGTGGTGGAGCATCTTTACCGCTGGACGAACTGGGAAATCCGGGAGCCCTCCAACACCTTCCTCAAAACCGACGCCCAGACCATCGAGTTCCGCATTCCCCTGAAAGCGGACGAGGAGCGCAAGGTGACGTATTCCGTTCATTACTCCTGGTAAGCGCGCTCATGAGCGGGGCGCGCGGGGCGCTTCCGCGCTCTGAATGATCCGCAGGCCCATGACACGCGGCACTGGTGTCACTTATTGAGGATGCCCGGAGGGCCCTGAGTCCAAACGAAAAAAGGAGGCTTTCAGGACATTCCTGAAAGCCTCCCGTTTATTCAGTGTCAAGGCAACGGCCTGACCGGCCATTGGCTGGCTTCGTGGTCCGTTCGTTCACCGCGCCGCCGCCCGCTTATTTACGGGGCGGGCTTTTCAGCCACCCGGAAGAAGAGTCTGGTCTCCACAGCGGTGTTGAAGGGGGTGCCGCCGGGCTGGAGGGTGAAGGTGCTGGTGGTGGACTCCCCGATTTTCTGGAAGCCGGAGGTGGTTCTGAAGGCGTAAACGTTATACGTTTTGCCCTGCACGCCGTTCCAGTTCAGCGTGACGGCCCGGTTGGGAGCCACGGTGATGGAGGTGAAGAACAGGGTGCCATCGCTGATGATGGGAGGGGTGGCCAGGACGGCGACGGCGGACTCGCTGATGGAGCCGTTGTACAGATTGATATCCGAGAGCGCCCCGCGCCAGTTTTCCACTCCATTGGTGCCGCCGCCGAAGAAGACGGGCAGGGAGGCGGCGGTCGAAAGGGTCACGGTGGACTGTCCGGCCAGGACGCCATTGCGGTAATAGAACAGGGCGTTCCCCTCCTTGACGACCGCGTGGTGCGCCCACACGCCCGGCTCAAGATCCGGATAGTCAATCCCCTCCAGGACGCCATTCACATACCATTCGAACTTGCTGGAGGTGAATTTGATGAACTGCACGGGAGCGAAGTCCACGCCCGTCTCGTTGTAGCGGTTTCCGAGAATGATGTCGTTATTCCCGGTCTGATCCGGCTTCGCCCAGAAGGCCCAGGTGAAGCTGCTGCCGGCGGCGTCCATGGGCGGCAGGGTGCCGGTGTCCGGAGGCGTGCCCACCGTGGCCTGGGCTCCGGTGGCCTCCGTGCCCTCAAAGGAAAGCACCGTTCCGCGCTGGGGGTCGGAGAGCCAGACGGAGGTGGTGTCGCTGAGTCCGCCGGTGTCCGGATTCGAGATGGTGGCTGGGAGGTTGCTGCCGCTGCTGTCGCGGGCGGTGGCGCCGCTTCCATCATCGAGAGGCCAGGAGCCGAACAGGCCGGGAACGGCGGCCGCGGGATCCTCCACGCGGAAGATGAAGGTGGAGGTGGCGGAGTTGCCGCTGAGGTCCTGCACTTTCACCACCGTGCTGGCGGACGGCGCGGCGGTGTCGGGTGTGCCGCTGAGGGTGCCGTTGGCGCTGACGCTCAGCCATTCCGGCCCGGAAACCTTGGAGAAGGTCAGGGCGTCGCCCTGGGGATCGGACGCGAGGGAGGCCACGCTGCGGCTCAGCGCCACGCCGGCTTTGACGGATAGCTGGTAATACAGGCTGGAGGTGAAGGTCGGATTCACGGCGGCATAAACGCCGCGGCTGGCGAACGCCGCTTTCACGCCGGTTTCGCTGAGGGCTCCGTTGAAGAGGCGCGCATCCTGCAGATAGCCGCTCCAGGCCTCCCCGCCGTTGGCGCCGCCGCCGAAGTTGACAGGCAGAGCCTCGGTGAGCGCGAGAGTGAGGACCCGGCCATCAATGAGCACGCCATCCCGGTAGTAGAAGATGGCTCCTCCATCCTTGACGACCACATGGTGCGCCCAGACATCCGTTTCGATATCCGGGTAATCGATGTTCTGGGCGGTGCCGTTCAGATACCATTCAAAGGCGCTGCCGGTGAATTTCGTGAATTGCGGGACGCCGAAATCCACGCCGCTGGCATTGAAACGGTTCCCGAGAATGATGTCGTTGTTGGCGCCCTGGGCGGATTTGGCCCAGAAGGACCAGGTGAACGCGCGGCTGAGGTCCATGGTGGGCAGGATGCCGCTGACCGGAGGCGCTCCGGCGACGGCCCAGCCCGCGGTGGGGCCGTCCACGCCATTGAAGCTGATGGCCCGGCCGAAGCCCGGATCGTTCACCCACACGGAGCCGTCCGTTCCCAGACCGCCGGTGGCGGCGTTGGTGACGGCGGCGCGGTTGCCGCTGCCGCTGATATCGGCCGCGGAATTGCCGGAGGTCTCATTGAAAGGCCACCAGCCGAACATCGGAGGCGTGGCGGCGGCGGGATTGTTCACCCGGAAGATCAGGGGCACGGTGGCTTCGCCGCCCTTGGGATCGCTGGCCCGGACGAGGATATTGGCCGTGGAGACCCCGTTGTCGGGCATGCCGCTCACCGTGCCGTTCGCGGCCACAGTGACCCAGGTGGGCCCGGAGACTTTGGCGAAGGTGAGGGTGTCGCCGTCCGGATCCGAGGCCCCGGCGGCGAGATCACTGTAGGAGTAGGCCGTGCCCACCGTGGCCGTGGGGAGCAGGTAGGAGGTTTTGTCAAAAGCGGGAGGCTGATTGGCGACGGCGGGCTGGGCCACGGTCACATCATCAAAGGTGGCGCTGACGGTGTCGCCGGTGGCCCGGCCCTGGCCGGTCAGGATAACTTTGAAGGAGGTCGGGAAATTCGTGAAACCATGCACGGCATAGGCCACGCCATCGATTTGGATCTCGATATTCACGCCTCCGGTGGCCCCGGTGGGCAGCAGGCGGAGTTTGATCTGGTGGAGCCCCGCGTCGGCATCCAGGCCGTCCATGCCTTCGAGGTTGGTGCCGCCTCCGGTGGGAAGCAGGGTGCCGCCGCCGCCGGCGTCGTTCGCATTGTAGGACCAGCCGCCCTCTCCCACATTCTGGGAAAGGTGCAGATAGTGGGTGGCATCCCCGAAGATCCACACGCTGGAGCGGTAGGCGGTGCCGCTGCCCGTCAGGGAGACGCGTTTGGCGCTGACCTCGGTGTAGAGCCGGGAATCAAAAGTGGTGAGACTTTCCAGGCTGCTGCCGTACCAGTACTGGTTGTTGGTCGTGCCGCCGAGCACCGCCGCGCCGCCGGTGATCGCGGGCGGATCGTATCCGGCTTCGGCGTTCTGCTCAAGGCCCCGGGTGGTCACCTCCCAGTTGGCCAGATCCCCGGAGAAATTGTCGGCCAGCACATTGGCCAGGGCCGGAGGGGTGTCGGTCAGCGGTGCGGTGGCCGGGGTGAACTTGTTTCCGGAAAGGCCGGCGATGGCGGTGGTGGAGAGCGCATTGGTCCACGTGGCGACGTCGTCCAGACGGCCGGCCCAGTTTTCATTGACGGTGTCGCCGCCGAAAAAAGCGGGGTGTCCGCGGGCATGACTCCCGTATTGTCCCAGGTGTTGCCCATGGCCACACCGTTGCGGTAATAGGTGAAGAGATGCCCCTGTTTCACGACCGCGTGGTGAAACCAGGTCTCCACGGCGAAGTCCGGGTAATCGATGCTCTCGTTGAAACTCGGGGCAATATCGCGGAACTCCCAGGCATTGGTCGTGAACTTGGTCCAGCCGGCGTCGGGATAGCGGTTCCCGAGAATGATGTTGTTATTGGAGGGAGTGTTGGCGGCGGCATTGGACTTCGCCCAGAAGGACCAGGTGAAAGGAGTGTCCAGACCCAGTTCCGGCAGCGTGCCCGCCGTGGCGTAACCGTCAACACCGTCAAAGCCGAGCACCTGGCCGCGGACGGGATCGGTGACCCAGTCCGGTGGACAGTGCCGCCGCCGTGCCGCCGGCGGCGGAGTTCGGCGCGGTGCCGCCGGTGGTCTCATTAAGAGGCCAGTAATTGGTCAGAGCCGCCTTGGCGAAGGGAGCCATGGTCAGCAGGATGACGGAACAGCATGAGGGGTATTTCATGGGGGGCGAGGGTGGGGTTGACCGACTCGGTTTGAGCCGGGAGTCAATGCTGCTTTAACCTTGAGGTTCCTGTAAAGGAAAAAATACGTCCCGATGTCATGAAAATACCTCATGACTTGCCGCGTTCCATGGCCCCGGAATTTCAGCTGATCAGCAGCAGCCTGGCGGGCTGGCCGGGAAGAGTTTCGGGAGCGCGGTGGATGCAGGGCGGGACGGGACAGCCGGGATAGTCCACGGCGATGCGCCAGAGATTGCCCATGCCGAAGGAAAAAGGCACGGCTCCATCCATGGCGGCGTAGTGCAGGTCATGGCAGTTTTCGTTGAGGAATTCCAGGAAGCTGTCGTCATCTTCGCCTCCAAACAGGGCGAGGAGTTCCGCGCGGGTTTCGGGAATATCCACCCGGCGCCGCGCCTCCCCGTTGCGCAGTCCCTCGCTGGGCGGGCCGTGGTAGGTGCAGAGCCAGGTGTCGGCCTCCGTGGTGGCGCTGTCGGCGTGAAAGGAATAAACGTGAATGGGGGCCGCACCCCCCTCCTCGTCACGGGGATAGCCGTGAATGCAGTTCAGCTCGGGGGCCAGTCCGTGCTCCCGCAGCAGACGCTGATCCGCCAGCAGGAAATCGGCGGCGGTTCTGCCTGCGGGGCTGAGAGTGAGGCTGTTGAGAAGCTCCTCATCCAGGCTGGTGATGCCTTCACCCGATCCCAGCTGATCCACCACTTCCCTGAAATCGCCGGGCAACGCGCGCTCCCAGCAGAGGGCGTTCACTCCCTTTTCAAACGGCGTGGTGATCAGTTCCTGAAAGCTGTGCACGAGTCTGATGCGCTCACAGGGAGGAGAAAAGGAAAGCGGAATCATGGGAGGCGGGAAGGAGGAGGGGATGGAAGCCGGTGCCGGGGAAAGAAGCACCTTTCAAAAGCATAAATTCCCGGTGATCCGCGTCAGGCGCGAATTCAGGAAGCCTGGACGCGCCCGTCAATCGCTCCTGTGACCGGAGCCCGGAGCAAGCGGACCAACAGCGGATGAGTTGCGGAATGGAAGAAGCCGTTGCAAGGCGAGAGACGGGATCCCCTGGCGGAGGGACGGGATCCCCTGGCGGAGAGGCGGAACCCCCAGGCGGAGAGACGAGATCCCCTGGCGAAGAGGCGGCATCCCCTGGCGAAGAGGCGGAACCCCCAGGCGGGGAGACGGAATC
>JAZKFB010000035.1:33050-87618 GCA_040386695.1 Verrucomicrobiota bacterium | reverse complement strand
CCCAGGCGGAGAGGCGGGATCCCCAGGCGGAGAGGCGGGATCCCCAGGCGGAGAGGCGGGATCCCCAGGCGGAGAGACGGGATCCCCTGGCGGAGAGGCGGAATCCCCTGGCGGAGAGGCGGAATCCCCTGGCGGAGGGACGGGATCCCCAGGCGGAGGGACGGGATCCCCAGGCGGGTGACACTCTGTCCATTTTAAAACCAGGCAATTTCTTTACGCCAACGGCGTTACGTCCCTCAGCCTGGGGTTGCCGACGGAGGAGGCTACCCCAGGTTTCCCGCCGCAAATCCCTGAACCGCAACGCGGTTCCGGCCTTCCCGCGTCCGGGTCACCGGAAACCATCAGGGAGTGCCATTGCCTGGACGGCCGGAATCACTCCGTGGTCCGGAAACACTCCGCAGGCAGGGGCGGAACAATCAGAACACCTGCTCCCCCCGGGCTCAGCCCCGCTTGAAAGCAAATGGGAGTAAGCCGGCCCGGAGGCGCGCGTAATGGCGCGGATGGGGGTGGCCGACGGGGATTTCCCTTTGCAATCGGGGGGGGCGGCGGCTTTAGGTTTTGTTTTCCCAATCTTTTATGAAATACGATCTCATTGTCATCGGCGGCGGTCCTGCGGGTTATGTTGGAGCCATCCGCGCCTCGCAGCTTGGCAAAAAAGTGGCGGTGGTGGACTTTGACCGGCCCGGCGGCACCTGCGGCAATTATGGCTGTATCCCGACCAAAGCCCTGCTGCGGAATGCGGAGCTTTACCACCTCATGAAACACCGCGCGGCGGAGTTCGGCATGAAGATCGAGGGCCTGGAATACGATTGGGAAAAAATCATCGCCCGCAGCCGCAAGGTCAGCGACAAGTCCTCCGGCGGCGTCAGCTTCCTCTTCAAGAAAAACAAGATCGACTACGTTCCCGGCACCGCTTCCCTCGCCGGATCCGGCAAAGTGGAGGTCACGGACAAGGACGGCAAGAAATCCACCCTCGAAGGCGATAAAGTCCTCATCGCCACCGGCTGCGCCACCCGCGACATGCCCGGTCTTCCCTTCAACGGCACCACCGTCATCGGCAGCAAGGAGGCCCTCACTTTGCCAAAACAGCCGAAGGACATCATCATCATCGGCGCCGGCGCCATTGGCGTGGAGTTCGCCTATTTCTTCAACGCCTACGGCACCAAGGTGACCATCGTGGAAATGCTCCCGAATGTCCTGCCGGTCGAGGACACGGACGTCAGCGTGGCTTTGGAGAAGTCCCTGAAAAAGTCCGGCATGAACATCCTGACCTCCACCAAGGTCACGGGCACCAAGGACCTCGGCACCGGGGTGGAAATCACGGTGGAGAAGGACGGCGCGGCCCAGACTTTGACAGCCGAAGTGGTCCTCGTGGCCATCGGCGTGAAGCCCGTGCTGCCCGGCGGCACCCAGCCCAAGCTGTCGGACCGCGGTTACATCGTCACCGACGCCAATTACCAGACCAGCCTTAAAGACGTTTACGCCGCCGGCGACATCATTGGCCCTCCCTGGCTCGCGCACGTCGCCAGCTACGAGGCCATCCAGGCGGTGGAGGGCATGTTCGCCGGCGCCAAGCCGAAAAAAGTCACCACTTTCCCCGGCTGCACCTACTGCCAGCCGCAGGTCGCCAGCGTGGGCCTCACGGAACGCGCCGCCAAGGAGAAGGGCCTGAAATACAAAGTCGGCGTCTTCCCCTTCATGGCCAGCGGCAAGGCCTCCGCTGTGGGTGAAACCGAGGGTTTTGTGAAGCTGATTTACGGTGAGAAGCACGGCGAGGTCCTCGGCGCGCACATCATCGGTCAGGAAGCCACGGAAATGATCGCGGAAATGGGCCTCGCCATCACCGCCGAACTCACCGCCGACGATATCCACGCCACCATCCACGCCCACCCGACCCTCAGCGAGGCCATCCACGAGGCGACCTACGCGGCGGAAGGGCATCCCATTCATATGTGACCGCCTGGCCTCCGGAGCCACGGATTTGACCAAGGAGACGAATACCTGCGGATTTATGAAGACGGCGGGAACCGGGACCAGGCCTGCCGCGCACGGTGTCCCGGCCTCCCGTCGCCTGTTTTCAAAACCAGATGTCCCGCCGTTCCCGCCACCTGCTTCTTTGGGGATTGCTGGCACTTGGCTGCTGGCTGACGGGGGTAGGCGCTGTCATCCGGAATTTCGGAACCCGGGATCAGGCGGTCAAATCCGACTGCATCATTGTGCTGGGCGCGGCGGTTCAGGGCGATGAACCCTCCCCGGTCTTTGAGGAACGCATCCGGCATGGAGTCCATCTTTACAAAGAGGGCCTGGCTCCCCGGATTCTGTTCACTGGAGGCCTTGGGGATGGAAGCCGCTCGTCAGAGAGTGCGGTGGGCGTGAAAACCGCCCATCGGCTGGGGGTCCCGGCGGCGGCCATGCTGATGGAGGAAAAATCCCGCACCACGCGGCAGAATCTTCACGAAGCCCGGGCCGTGATGCGCGGGCACGGACTGAAGTCGGCGATTATTGTCAGTGATCCTCCGCACCTGAAACGGGCTCTGATGATGGCGGCTGATCTGGGGATGGAGGCGGTGCCGTCGCCGACCCCCACTTCCCGCTACCGGTCCCTGAAGGCGAAATCCGTTTTTCTGCTCCGGGAGATTTAGCTTTTCCACCATTACATTTTCAGCGGAAACTGATAAATCGTTCCGCATGAGTGCGGCGGCGGAATCCGGTTTCCCCGCCGTTCGTGACCTTTCCCAGATCCATGTCCAGTCCGCTTTTACCCTCTGACCAGCGTCCCATCCGCACCTATGTGTGGCGGGAGGATGCCGAGCAGGCGAAGGCGGTGCTGGCGGATCATAATATTGAGGCGCAGATCCAGGAGTTCCGCATCGCCAGGCCGGGGACGGCGGAGAAAGTCTCCGCCGGCTGTCAGCTTTCGGTGCGGGCGGCGGATGCGGCGAACGCGGCGCGGGTGCTGATGAGGATGCCGCCTGCGGAAACGCCGGGCGCGGCCCGCGCGGCTTCCGAACCGAAAGCTTCGAAGCTGAAGCGCCGCACCGGTCCGCCGGTGAAACAGAAAAGCCCCTTGGGGATTATTCTGATCGCCGTGGTCTGCAGCGGGGCGGCCATGTTCTGGATGGTGAATTCCCTGCTGCATCCCAAACCGAAACCGCGCCCGGCGCAGGTGGACGACCCGGAGAACTACATCATCGACGAGGACACCAATTTCGACGGCAATCCCGATGTCTGGCGCGAATACTCGCCTGCGGTCCAGGGGCCGGGCAGGCTGCTCTCGGTGCTGGAGGACCGGGATTTTGACGGTCTGGTGGACCTCCGCTGGGTCTGGCAGCGCGGGCTGCTGATGTACCGCGACCGCGATCTGGATCACGACGGCGTCATGGACGAGCGCACGGTCTTCGACGGCCAGGATCAGCCGTTTTACGTGGATGTGCGGGAAAAGGGAAAAGGCCCCGTCATCCGCCGCCGGGTTTACCGGGAGGGGGTACTCTGGAAGATTCTGGAGGACACGGACCACGACACCCACTTCGAGCGCATCCAGGAATTCGATATGGAGGGCAACCTCCTCCGCGACGATCCGCTGCCCAAAGACTCCCCGGAAAACGACATTCCCAAACCCCAAGCCCTCCCGGCCGGGGACGTTCATCAGGAGGCAGTACAGCTGAAACCGAAGGCGGCAGGCTGACGCACTGCCTGGATTTTCCAGCCTCTCACTGAGTTTGCCGTGCCCGGAGACAAAACAGAAGCCCAGACGGCAATGGCCATTCACATGGCCACAGGACTGCCCGTGCTGCGGGCGCGGGAATTCATAAGGACGTCACCGCCTGAGCTTGTTAAACGCATTTTGGAGGGCGAACATGAGCGTTGCTTTCGACTTTTAAATTCAGTTCCCCGCGACTTGGAGGAGAGGATTCAGCAGGCTTCGAAGGAACAGGCCACACGGACTTATCTGAGTGACCCGATGGAGAATGATCCGGAGACGGGGCCGATCATTCGCCGGATCCTTGAGGCGGTCAGCAGGGAAATAGAGGCCGAGCGCGGGTGCGTGATGGGCCTTTGTCATGTAATTTGGCACACCACGCGGGAGCGGCTTTTGCGGGAACATTCGATTGTCTGGTATTCTCCGGCGCAGATGAATCCCGGGTCAATTTTTGACTGATCACAACCCGGATCATCATCAGGGGCGGGCATCTGACTCTGAAGATTTTTAAACACGGCTATTTTCTACTGAATGAACCACGACGAACTTTGGAAAGGCATCTCCCCGGAGGCCCGGCAGCGATTGGAGATCCGCAGCTATGCCCAGGCGGATCCGGCGGCGCGGCTGGGAACAACGGGGGTGGAGGCGCGGGAGATCAGCGGCGCGGCGGTGCCGACGGGACTGGAGGAGGCGTGGATTCCAGGAGTGGCGGTGTTTCCGCGGAAAGTGTTCGCGCAGCCGCAGCGGGGATTTTTCGGGGAATTCGCGCGGGGGACGGAGGGACCGCTGGCGGCGATCGGGATGTGGCCGCGGCAGTGGGCGGCGGCGCGGATGTTCGCGGGCACGGCCAAAGGATTTCACATTCACCCCCCGCACATTCCGGAGGGAGTGGAACCGGAGGCCTGGTTCCGGCGGCTGTTTGTGGAGGAGCCGGGGAATTTCGCCCTGCGGCCTTATGCGGAGGAGCAGTGGGACGCCATGTTTTTCCTCCAGGGAATTGTCGAAATGCTCCTGGTGGATGAACGGCCGGGACTGCCGCGCCGGGTGATGCGGTTCACCGTTTACGGCGACGATCTGCCGGGCGCGAACAACGCGGGGGTCATTATTCCGGCGGGCGTGGCCCACGCGCTGCGCGGCGGCAGTTCCCAGGATGTCCTTATGGTTTACGGCACCAGCACCACCTTCATCCCGGAGAATGAGGGCCGACTGGCCAGCAGCGTGGAGAACTCGCCGCTGCCGGACGCCTGGCGGAATTATCTGGATGGCGCGGCGAGCGGGAGCGGGGATTGACCGCACGCCGGTTCCAAAGGCGTGGAGAGCGGCAACGCCTCTTTCCACGCCGGCCGGTGTGGCGGCGCGGCCAGTCAGGGCTGGACCCAGCCCTGGAAGATCATTTTCTCGATGAGCACCTGATTGAACTTTTTGCCTTCCGGGGAGAAGCGCAGGCGGAGGATGCAGTTGGCGAGGGGGCTGCCTTTTTCGTCAAACTTCCGCGCCTGGCGGGAACGGCGCTGCATGAAGAGGATCTGGGTGCCCACTTCGGAGTTTTTGTCGCAGTAGCCGTAGCAGAATTCGTATTGGGATTTTTTGGGACTGCGCAGCTTGAAGCAGAGCATGTCAAATTCCCGTCCCTCGAAAGCGCCGTTGTAATAGTTGTCCTGAACGGCGCTGACGCGGAATTCGACGGCGTCATCCGGCGGATGCTGGAGGAATTCCGCCCACGGGATGTCCGACCAGTTCACAAAGGATTCCCAGTCCACTTTCGGCTGGCTGTTGGGAACAATCTCCAGGGAGACGGCGCGGATATCGAAGTCATCCAGCTCCATGGTGTTGCTGATGAAGTTTTTATTGCCGATGCTGGCCTCGCTCCAGGCGGCGGATTCGTTGCGGATGCCGAGCGGGGTGATTTTGCGGGAGGCGTAGAACCGCTCCATGCGGGATTTGGTCTCCTCCGGATGCCGCACCTCGGGGAGCATCTCCTCCACGCTGGAGGCGGCGAGGAACCGCTTCAGCACCACCCGGGCATCCTGCACGTTTTTCATGGGATCCTCGCCGGAGTCCTTGGTTTTCGACTCCGCGACCGGAGGCTCGAAGGCGTGGCGCATGACATAAATGCCCACGCCGCCGGCGATGAGCAGCATCACGGCCAGGGCGAAAGTGACGACCCGGCGGGTGCGGGCGGTTTCCTGGGGAGTGATTTCACCGCCCCATTCCTTGGCATCCGTCTCCATTTCCACGATTTCCTGCGGGACAAACTGCGGAGTGCGTTCGTTCAGACGGAATCCGCCGCGGGCTCCGGATTCCTCGGGAGACTCGGCGGGCGTTTCCGGAGCGGGAACCGGAACCGGGGCGACGCGCGCGGGGGCCTGCGGCAGACTGCGGGCTCCGCCGGTCAGCGGCGACGGGCTCAACTCGACCTGCTGATGGATTTTCGGGGAAAGCGGGGTGATGGGCGTGGGTTTAAGCTCCGGCTCCGGCGCGGTTTCGCCGAAACGTTTCATGCCGGGCTCGGCCTGATCCCGTTTTTCCTGGGCAAAAGCGGCTCCGGTGACGGGCGGGGCATCGGTCATGCGGCGGCGTCCGGGCAGCACGGTTTTGGCGCGCTCGGCGGCGAGTTGGGCGGCCTCCTCGGGAGTGAAGGAATGGGCTCCCCCCATGGCGGCGGCGGCCCCGGCCAGTCTCCGCCGCTCCTCCTCGTCGGATTTTGGGCGGCCTGAGGGAAGAGCGCTTCCTCCTGGTTTTTTTCCGCCCTCGTCATCCGCCTTATCATCCGGCCCGGATGTCCGCGCCGCGGGAGAGGGGGGAACTGCGGGGGAGGCCGGTGCCGCCGGTGGCTGAAACCAGTTTTCCCCGGCTGCGGGCGGGATGCTTCCGGGCGCGTCACTGCCGGAAGCGGGATCCGCCCGCCGGAGAATGGAGGGTGGAGGAGGGGATTCAAGCTGAGTGGGAAGCCGCAGATGGCTGCCGCATCCTGGACAAAGAGCTTCCAGTCCGGCGTTTTCCTGATCCAGAATCAGAGGCGTGGCACAAACGGGGCAGGGCAGGGAGGTTGATGACATAGGAGGCGCGTGAACAATGAAGCCGGCCGGAGGCACCGCAAGGCCGGAGGAAAACCAGCCCCGCAGGGAAGGCGGGGCACGGAAAGGTTGCTGTGAACGGGGGTTTCGTCCAGAAAATTGGTTGGTTATGTTCCCCTCCTGTAAGACCGGAAACGGCAACCTCAGTTCAGTTTTTGTGACAAAACCGGCAGCCTGCGGACAGCCGCGGACCGGGAAACGGCAAAAGAAAGGCCCGGCCTTCAAGCCTGGCCTTCAGCCCCCGTTTCCCTGAACGGAAATGGCCGGGGCGTTCCCGGGGCCGGCATAAAACGGCTCCTCAGGCCTGAAACCGGGTTATTCCCCGAAAAAACCTGAGTCCGGATTGGCTCCGAAAAGGAGACAAGGGGCCATCGACCGGAATGTCACCGGCGGCTCCGGGCGGCGGCGGCGCGGCGTGCCGCCCGAAAAGCGCGGGCGGTGACGGCCCCGGCGGCCAGAGCGCAGGCGGCGCTGGCCAGCAGGCCGGTCAGGGCCGCAGGATCCCCGGAGTGGGTGAAGGCCGTGAGTCCCAGCAGAAAAGCGGTCGCGCCGGCCAGGGCGGCGCGTTGTCCGCCCTGGAGCAGGGCGAGGCAGGCGCCGAGCGCCAGAAGGGGAAGGAAATAGCCAAGCTCCGGGAAGGGCACGGCAAGTCCCTCCATGCGGTAGGGATCATCCTCGTGGCCGGGATGACCCGGATGCGCCTGCGCCAGGGCGGCGGAGGACAGAAGAAGCATCATGCGGAAAACGAAGGGCCGGAACATCGGGTTAAAAATCGGAGCAGGCTTTGTGCCACGGGTTCAGTCACCAGTGTGCGGAGAGCAACCGGTTTTGAACAGAGCAAAATCACGGCAATTGTGGCCCCGGCCGGCCCGGCGGCGGCTTTCCAGCCGCTACGGAATGGCCCGGATGTCGATGAGTTTCAGGCCGGGCTGAAGATGGACATTCTCGCCGCGCGGGGCGTCCCAGACCACTTTGCCGTTCTCAATGAGATTTTTGTAAAGCTGCTGAATCCGCAGCGGTTTGCCCTCCTTCACCTCCAGGGTGCCGTTCAGGTAACGCCCGTAAATGCGCTGGCAGATGGCGGCGTGCGTGATGCCCAGAGCCTTCATATGGGCGATGTCGCCGATATCCGTCAGCTTCCGTCCGCCGATGACGCGCTGGGGCAGCGGGGTGCGGCCCTCGTGTTTTTTGCCCAGCCGCTGCAGCTCCGGGAGATTCACGGCCTCATCCTGGGCGATCACCGCGTCCACCGGCAGATTCCGGATGATCCAGTCCTGAAGCTCCTGGCGGTCGTCATGTTTAAAGCCCTCAAAGGCTTCCGCCGTGGCCCGGGCCTGTGCTCCCGCGGCGGCCAGCGCCAGGGCCGCCGCCGCCCAGGTCATGCCTTTCCAGCGGAATTCCCGGGCCCAGACCATCACTCCCGCCACCGCGAAGTAGCACAGGGAGGTGGCGATGGGCAGGTAATAGCGCTCGGAGACCTTGGGCGTGAAGCTGAAAATCAACATGAAAAGAAGGGAGACCCCGGCCAGCAGCCATTCCGCGGCCGAGACCCGGCGGGCATGGAACAGGGCCCAGACCAGCCACAGTCCGGTGAGCACCGGCGGCAGCCAGCCGCCGTTCTCGCCCTGCAGGCGGGCATAGAAGTAAAAAAGATGCGGACCCTGGCGCAGAGTCTCGTTGCCGTAGGATTTCTGCATTTCCTCCCCGATGCTGCTCCACATCATGCTGGGCGTTTTGAAAATCCAGTAATTCAGCGCCAGCCACACCAGCGCGAACACGAGGCAAAAGCGCCGCATCCGCGCGGCCCGTTCGCCGGACACGGAGGCATGAGGCAGGCGCCACACGGCGATGAGAACCATCGGAAGCAGCGCGATGCCCACGAATTTCCCCGCCGCCGCCGCCGCCGTGGCCGCCGCCAGCCAGTGGAGCCGCCGCCTGTCCGGTGTTTTCTGGTAGGCATGGAGCGCCAGGGCCGTGAAGGCAATGCCGGCCACGAAATAAGGATCCTCCTTTAAATAGTGGGCCAGATCAAAGAGCAGGGAGTTCGACAGGGTCATCACTCCCGTCAGCCATCCCGCCAGCAGCCCGTAATGCCGTGCCGCCAGCAGCGCCAGGGCAGCGGCGGTGAGGGCGGCAAACGCTCCCGTGACCCACCGGCCCACCACCGCCACGGATTGGAAATTCCGTTTTTCCCCGCCTCTGAGCACGGCTTTCCTCGCGAGGTTCACCGTGGTGAGCATCAGCATCGGATGGTGAAAATTGCGCTCGTTTTTCACCAGCTGGCGCACCTTCCCGTATTCGTCCGGATGGCAGTAAAACTCGAAGCGGTTGTGACTCGTGAAAAGCCCCAGGCCCAGTCCGAAAATACAGAGGACCAGAATGAGAGTGGAGGCGCGGGTGAGCATCTTTCCCTGATGCCCGCTCCCGGCTTCCCGTCAAGCACGGGTGCCCGCAGTTTTCCGGACGGCTGGTTTCCGGAAGCGGCGTGCCGCTGACCTGTTAAATGCGCGGTCCCCGCGGCGGCGTGACCGCAGGAGCCGTGTGTCAGCGGGGAGGCGGCTGATCCTGAAGAAGTTTGGCTCCGCAGGCCCCGCAGTTTCCGGTCGCCACAACGATCGGGAGGGCGCGGCGGTCCAGCAGGATGCCGCAGGACGGGCACTGGAGCCCGAAGGACCGGGTGCGGTTTCGCAGGGACCGGATGACAAAAACCAGGTTCAGAATCAGGAACGCGAAGAATCCGATCAGGTAAGCGACGGGAATCCAGGGCCGCGAAGGTTTCAGGCGGTCAATGTGCCCCGCGAAAAACACATTTGATATCAGAATGGTGAAAAAACAAAGATTCCAGATGATGGAAACCCGCCTTTCCAGTTTCAGGTGCTCATCCCTTCTCCGGATGAGTTCGGCGAGCGCCAGCGGCCAGTCCGGTTTGGTGTGCCGGGTGGACGGGGTGGCGTGATCAACGTCAAATTTCCGATTCGGATGATTCATTTTTTTGAGCAGGGCGGTTCCGGCGGAAGCATTCCGCCGCCGGACGGCCGCGGTTCCATGCCGCGCGGCTGGCGTTCCGGATTCCCCCGGTCACCGCTCAGGGATGGCCCGGATATCAATCAGACGCAGCCCCGGCTGCAGGTGACCGTTCCGTCCCGGGGGAGTTTCCCAGATGATCCGGCCACTGTCGGTGATGGTCAGGTAAAACTGCCGGATGGCGGCGGCGGGCGTTCCCTCCTGGATGTCCAGGCTGCCGTTCAGGTAGCGCGAGTAAGTGCGGTGGTTGATGGCGGCATGGGTGATCCCCATGGATTTCAGTTTTGCCAGATCGCCGAGGTCCGCGAGGACGGGAGCGCCGATGACACGCTGGGGCAGAGGGGCGCGGCCCTCGTGCTTTTTGGAAAGCCGGCCCGGCTCCGGAAGATTCACGGCCTCATCCTGGGCGATCACCGCGTCCGCCGGGAGATTCGCGGTGACCCAGTCCTCAAGCTGCTCCCGGTCATCGTGGGTGAAGCCGTCCCACGCTTCCGCCAGGGACCGGGACTGTGCTCCGGCCGTGATCAGCACCAGAGCCGCCGCCGCCCAGGTCATGCCTTTCCACCGGAACTGCCGGGCCCAGACCATCACCCCGGCCACGGCGAAATAGCAGAGGGAAATGGCGATGGGCAGATAATAACGCGTGGAGTCCTTGGGCGTGCAGCTGAACACCACAAAGTAGAGCAGGGACGATCCCGCCAGCACCCATTCCGCATAAGGAACCCGCCGCGCGTGGCGCATGGCCCAGAGCAGCCACAGACCCGCGAGGGCGGGGGCCAGCCAGCCGCCATTCTGCTCCTGCACCCGCAAATAAAAGGCGTGGGGCCCCTGCCGCTGGGCCTCGCCGGCATAGGCTTTCTGCATTTCCTCGCCGATACTGCTCCACATCATGGCGGGGGTTTTGAAAATCCAGTAATTCAGGACCAGCCACACCAGGGCAAACACCACGAGAAAGCGCCGGATCCGCGCGCGCTGCTCCATATATCCGGGAGGGGCGGACCGCCGCCACACGGCGATGAGCACCATGGGAAGCAGCGCGATGCCCACGAATTTCCCCGCCGCCGCCATGGCCGTGGCCGCCGCCAGCCAGCGGAGGCGCGGGGCGTCCGGTTTCCGCTGGAACGCATGCAGCGCCAGGGCGGTGAAGGCGATGCCGGCCGCGAAGTAAGGATCCTCCTTCAGATAATGCGCCAGCTCAAAGAGCAGGGAATTGGACAGAACCAGCACCCCCGCCAGCCATCCCGCCAGCAGCCCGTACTGCCGTGCCGCCAGCAGCGCCAGAGCGGCGGCGGCGGCGGCGGCGAAGGCGGCGGTGACCCACCGCCCCACGAGCACCACGGACTGCGAATCCCTTTTGGAGCTGCCTCTCAAAGTGGCCCGCCGCACGAGATCCACAGTGGTGAGCATCAGCATCGGATGATGGAAATTGCGCTCGCTTTTCACCAGCTGGCGCACTTTCCGGTATTCGTCCGGATGATAATAATACTCGAAGCCGTTGTGCCTTGTGAAAAGCCCCAGCCCCAGTCCGAAAATACACAAAACCAGAGCGATCGTGGAGGTGCGCGTGAGCATTCTCCTCCTGTGCCTGCCCAGGGCCATTCGTCAAGCTTCGGCTGCGCCCGGGTTCCCGCCGCCTCCGGTTTCAAAATGGAAAAAGCCGGCGGGGAAGCCGGCTTTTTCAGGAATGAGTTTGAAAGGAGATTCTCCGCCGCCCCTTCGAAATGGGGACTGCGGAGCGCGCTCCGCATGACGCTTACATGGTGTCGGCGGTTTCCTTGGTGAGGTATTTTTTGAAGCGGGTCTTGTCGATGGCTTTCATGTAGGCCTCCATCGGGGTGACATTCTCGGTTTTGAGATGCTCCCAGATGGCCTGGTCCATGAACTGCATCCCGTGAGCCGCGCCGCCGGTGATGACGTCCGTCAGCTTCTGGGTGGCGCCTTCCCGGATAATGGCCGCGACGGCGGGAGTGGCGACAAGAATCTCGTTCACCGCCACACGGCCTTTGCCGTCCGCCGTCTTCATGAGCAGCTGGGCGACCACGCCGCGCAGGGAGGCGGAAAGCATGGTGCGCACCTGCGACTGCTGGTCGGAGGGGAACACGTCCACCAGACGGTCAACGGTTTTGCGGGCGTTGTTGGTGTGCAGGGTGCCGAAGACCAGCAGCCCGGTCTCCGCCGCCGTGAGGGCGAGGGAGATGGTTTCAAGGTCGCGCATTTCCCCCACCAGCACGATGTCGGCGTCCTCGCGCAGGGAGGCGCGCAGACCGTCGGAGAAGGTCGGCGTCTGAATCGGGACCTCGCGCTGGGTGATGATGCTCTTTTTGTTCCGGTGCACGAACTCGATGGGCTCCTCCACGGTGACGATGTGGCGGGAGAAGTTCACATTGATGTAATCGATGAGAGCCGCGAGAGTGGTGGACTTGCCGGAACCGGTGGGGCCGGTGACCAGCACCAGGCCGCTGCGCAGTTCCCCGAAACGTTTCACCACCTGCGGAATGCCGAGCTGCTCCAGAGTGGCGATCTTGGTGGGAATGAGACGGAACACCGCGCCCAGACCGTTCTGCTGCTTGAAATAATTGCAGCGGAAGCGGGAGTGCTCATCCATTTCATAAGCGAAATCGAGGTCGCCGCGGGCCAGGAATTTCTCCCAGGGCCGGGGATCGCAGATGCCGGTGAGCATCTCCTCCATGGTGCCCGTGGTGAGAATTTCGTCCGAGATGGCGCGCACGCCGCCGTGCACCCGCACTTTGGGCACCTGGCCCTCGGAGAGGTGGAGGTCGGAGCCGCCGAGTTCGATGAGATGTTTGAAAAGTTTGTCAATGACAGCCATGGCAGTCGGAAAGGGAAAAGGAGAAAAATGGAGTGGAGGCGGGCCGGCGATGGAGCGGTCCGTCAGGGGATGAGTTTGAGTTCCTTGAGGTCCCGGCGCATCTGGTCATTGTCGATGGAGCGGTAGAGGCAGTCCTCGGCGGTGATGATGCCGCGTTCGAGCAGGTTTTTGAGGGCGTCATCCATGGTGACCATGCCCACGGCGCGTCCGGTCTGCATGATGCCGGAAAGCATGAAGGTTTTGCCCTCGCGGATGCAGTTGGAGACGGCGGGCGTGTTGACCAGAAGCTCAATGGCCAGGCAGCGGCCATTGCCGTCGGCCTTGGGCACCAGCTGCTGGGAGACGATGCCGCGCAGGGATTCGCTGACCATGATGCGGATCTGGTCCCGCTGGTCGGTGGGGAACACGTCGAGCACACGGTCGAGAGTCCGGGCGGCGGAGCCGGTGTGGAGGGTTCCCAGCACCAGGTGGCCCGTTTCCGAGGCCGTGATGGCCAGGGAAATGGTCTCAAGGTCGCGCATTTCCCCCACCATGATCACATCCGGGTCCTCACGGAGAGCGCCGCGGAGGGCGGCGGCGAAGGAGTCCGTATGGGTGTGGACCTCGCGCTGGTTCACGTGGCAGCCTTTGGAGTGGAGCACGTATTCAATGGGATCCTCCAGCGTGATGATGTGGTCATTCCGGTCCTGATTGATCTCATTGACCAGAGCCGCCAGCGTGGTGGACTTGCCGGAGCCCACGGAGCCGGTGACCAGCACCAGGCCGTTGTGATACTGGGTGAGGGGCTTGATGCTTTTGGGCAGCGCCAGGTCATCCATCGTCCGCACCGTGGTGTTGATGATGCGGAAGGTCATGTCATACCCCAGACGCTGGGTGACCACGGAGGCGCGGAAACGCCCGAAAGGCGTGGCGTAGGCGAAATCCACGTCCCCGCGCTCCTGAAGACGGGCCAGCTCCTTGGGGGCGAGAAAGCTTTCGGCGAGACGCTTGGTGTCCGCCGCTGTCAGATTGTCGGCATTGGACCAGATCTGCTGCAGGGTGCCGTAGCGTCGCCACATGGGCGGGGCGGCGGTGGGCAGGTGGAGGTCCGAACAATCGTATTCCTGACCGATTTTCAGGTATTCATCGACGTGGGACAACGCGGTGACGCGGTCTTGGTGGGCTTCAGTCTCCTCGCTCATTCAGGGAAATTCCGTTTTGTGATAAAAAGTTCAGTTGGGGACGGGGGATGGGACAAGCCCGATTCGTGCCGGTGCCGCCGACACGGGCGTTATTCTTTTTTCCGAAGGATGTCTGCAAGCATTTTCTTCGCGTAATCCGTGATTTGCGGTCCGAATCTCTCCATTCCCTTCTCCAGCAGGGACGAGGCGGCGGCGGTGCCGGCCATTCCGGCGACGGTGGAGGTCGAGGGCTTCAGATGTTTGACGGCCTCCGCCGCCAGCTCCCGGGCGATCCGGCGGCCGGCGGTGGTGCCGAAAACCCTCGACAGCACCACTCCGGCGACGATGGCGCCGCCGGCCAGGACGACAGGATTCCGCAGCGCGGCCTTCACCGGTTCCGGCAGACGCGAGGCGGCGGAGGCGTGGGCACCGGAGGCCTGACTGGAATAGGTTTCCGTGGCCCCCTGCGGCGCCGGGGGCAGCACAGTGAAGACGGGGGCGCGTTCGGGATCGGGGGAGGAGGGGGACAGTTGGGCACTCATGGGGTTATGCTGGTTCGGGTTAAACGCTCACTTGCTGCGGAAAAGAAGTCCAATCACAAATCCGGCACCGAGTCCCGCGAGGACCGCTTTGCCGGGATTTTCCTTCACGTAGGCAGCGGCGTGATCGCCGGCTTCTTTCCATTTTCCTTTGGAATCGCCGAGAAGGTGGCCGGCGATGTCCTTCCATTCAGCGAATTTCTCCTCCGCCGCCTCCCCGATCTCCCGCACGCGGGTTTCAGCGTGCTCCTTGAGCCGGGCGGCGGCTTCGATCACATTGTCCGCCAGGGGAACCGGCGTGAAGGGCGTGGAGGGATGGTCGGACATGGGGCTCGGCGCGGTGGTTGATATTCAGAACGGTATATGCTCCGGTGCCACTCTGGCATTCCGTTTCCCGAAAGCAAGCTCCGCCCCCGGCGGCCGCGCGGTTGCCCTCCGATTTTTCCGAATCCTCACCCATTTCCCATGTCCGCCGCTCCCGATGCCCCCTGGCATATTGTAAAACAGTCCTCCATCCACAATCTGGGCGTCTTCGCCGCGCGGGACATTCCCGAAGGCACAAGAATCATTGACTACCGGGGTCACAAAATCAGCAAGGCGGAGTCCACCCGGCGCGGCAATGCCCAGCTGGAGGAAAGCGGCAAGACCGGGGAGGGCGCGGTGTATCTGTTTGTGCTGAATAAAAGACAGGACATCGACGGCAATGTGCCCTGGAACGACGCCCGCCTGATCAACCACACCTGTGAGCCGAACTGCGAGGCTCAGATCATCCGGGGCACCATCTGGCTGATCGCCACGAAGGACATTCCGGAAGGCGCGGAGCTGGGGTTCAACTACGGTTTTGATCTGGAAACCTGGGAGGACCACCCCTGCCGCTGCGGCAAAAAAAGCTGCATCGGCTACATCGTGGGCAAGGAATACTGGCCGAAGCTGCGGAGGCTGCTGAAAAAACGCCAGTCCGTCATCGACGCCGCGTCTCTGGAGAAGGAGGCCGCGGCCGGAGCCTCCAAGGCAGGCGGAAAAAAGAAGTCCCCCGCGAAAAAAGAGACTGCCGGCCGGAAAAAATCCGCGGCTCCGCGCTGATTTCCTTTTTTCAAAAAGGAGAGACGTTCCGCACGAGCAAAGCCCGGCGGGCCTGGCCCGCCGGGCGGGAGAGATTCCGCGCCATTGATGAAGGGAATGGGAAGCGGAAGCGGAGCCTTCACCCGCCGCCCTGCGCCGCCCGGGCGCTATTCGTTAATGGCCACCTTTACTCTGCCAAAGCGAGAGGGCGGGACGGGGGAAAGCGTATCGGCCACGGTGACGCGCTCCCACTCGGCGTCGATGGACTGCACCGTCTCCGTGCCGGTGGCGGCGGACCAGGCATCCTCATTTTGCAGGGTGCTTGAAAACTGCGGGGTGCAGGTGATGCCGGGATTCGCCGGGGCCTTGCGGCGGAGGTATTGAATGCTCAGCACCGGCCCGGCGGGGCTGGAAGTGATGGCGGAGACGGACGGCAGCCCGGAACTGCCGGTGTCGCGGACCAGCACGGAAGTCCCGGCCTGGAGGGCGGGCAGATTACCGGCATACTCCAGCAAGTTGGCAATGCCGTCCTGATCCGGGTCCGCCAGCCAGCCCGCGATTTCAGGATTCGTGGCCTCCTCCTCCCCAAACTGCGCCACCTGCCAAGGGGTGGGCACCGGAGGGACCGGCAGCAGCACCTTCACGGGAGTGGATTTATCAGCGGAGGGAAGCCCCAGCTGGCCGTAGTCGTTGGAGCCCACCGCCCAGGCTGTGCCGTCACTTTTCAGAAACAGGCTGTGGGAGCTTCCAGCGGAAACGGCCCGCACTCCGGTCAGCAGCGGCACCGGGGTGCTGCGCATGGCATAGGAACCATCAAGGGACTGGCTGAAGCTGATGTCTCCCGCGACCCACGCTATGCCGTCGGTTTTAAGGAACAGACTGCGGTGGGAGCCGGCGGAAATGGCCTGCACGCCGCTCATTACCGGCACCGGGGCGCTGCGGTCCGTCGTGGTGCCGTCGCCCAGTTGTCCGTATTCATTGTTTCCCGCCGCCATAACGGTGCCGTCCATTTTCAGGAACAGGCTATGGTTGAATCCTGCGGAAATCCCCTGAACTAACGTCAGTGCCGGTTCCGGGAATCTGTGGGAGGTGAAAGTACTGTCGCCCAGCTGACCGTGACTGTTGGAGCCTGTGGTCCAGACCATGGCGTCCGTTTTCAGGAACAGGCTGTGGTAGCCTCCGGCGGAAATCGCCTGCCCCCCGGTCAGCACTTGTACCGGCGTGCTGTTGGTGGTCGCCGGACCGCCACCCAGCTGCCCGTCGTGGTTTTCTCCGCACGCCCAGGTGATGCCGTCGGTTTTCAGGAACAGGCTGTGGGAGGCGCCGGCGGAAATGGCCTGCACGCCGCTCATTACCTGTACGGGCTCACGGCGGCGGATCATGGTGCCGTCGCCCAGCTCGCCGGAGAAGTTGATTCCCGCCGCCCAGACCGTGCCGTCGGTTTTCAGAAACAGGCTGTGGCCGAATCCTGCGGAAACTGACTGAACCCCACTCATCACCTGCACGGGCTCGTTGCGGTCGGTATTGGTTCCGTCGCCCAGCTGACTGAAAAGGTTGTGACCTGCCGCCCAGACGGTACTGTCATTTTTCAGGAACAGGCTGTGCAAGGCACCGGCGGAAATGGCCTGCACGCTGCTCATTACCGGAGTCGGAGTGCCGCGGTCGGTCATGCCGCCGTCGCCAAGCTGGCCATGGCTGTTCGATCCTGTGGCCCGGATGGTGTCGTCCGTTTTCAGAAACAGGCTGTGGCGGCCTCCGGCCGAAAGGGCCCGCACACCGTTCAGCACCGGTTCCGGCATGGCGACGATGTTGGTCCTGCCATTCCCCAATTGGCCGTTATCATTGTCTCCTGTTGCCCAGGCGATGCCATCGGTTTTCAGGAACAGGCTGCAGTATTCACCTGCGGAAATGGCCTGCACGCCTTCCAGCACCGGCACCGGAGTGCCGCTTTCGAATGGCGAGTTGTCCCCCAGCTGGCAGGAATAGTTGGCCCCGGCTCCCCACACGATGCCATCTGTTTGCAGAAAAAGGCTGTGGATACGGCCTGCGGCTATCCCCTGCACGCGGCTCATCATCTGGACGGGTGTGCCGCGGTCGGTTTTGGTGCCGTCGCCCAGCTGGCCGCTGCTGTTGTCTCCCGTGGCCCAGGCGGTGCCGTCCGCTTTCAGGAACAGACTGTGGGTGTAGGCTGCGGAAATGGCGCGCACACCGCTCATCACCTGCACCGGGGCGCCGCGGTCGGTTTTGGTGCCGTCGCCCAGCTGGCCGGAGGGATTGGCCCCTGCGGCCCAGACGGTGCCGTCCATTTTCAGGAACAGACTGTGGGAGGCGCCGGCGGAAATGGCCTGCACGCCGCTCATCACCTGCACTGGGGTGCCGTGGTCGGTCGTGGTGCCGTCACCCAGCTGGCCGTAGTGGTTGTTTCCTGTGGCCCATGCCGTGCCGTCAGTTTTCAGGAACAGGCTGTGCGCTCCGCCGGCGGAAATATATTGCATCCGGCTAAGACCCCGCACCTGCACCGGGGTGCTGCGGTCGATCGTGGTGCCGTCGCCGAGCTGGCCGGCGCCGTTGGCCCCGGTGGCCCAGCCCGTGCCGTCGGATCTGAGGAAAAGACTGTGAGAGCCGCCGGCAGAAATGGCTGGGGTGATGGGAACCGCGTGGAGGTTCGCGGATGCCAGAAGTGCGGTGGCGATCAGCAGAAATGCCCGGCGGAAGAGGAGCAGGAGGCGGAGGGGAGAGGGCATCGGAGGGGAAGGTGATAGGAAAGGGGTTCTTCTGAATAAAGCAATGGGGCGGGAGAGGCCCGCACCGGCGGCGCGGTGGCCGCCGGCGGGGGGGCGACATCCGGTCCGTCAGCCGCCGACGGTGACGCTGATGGGGGCGCTCCATTGGCCGACCTGGTGGTCGGCCACGCGGTAGATGGCTTTGTAGCTCCACTTCACCGGGGTGGCGGGGTAGGGGGCGGTGTCCTCGTAGTTGGGCGTGGTGTCGAAGGCGAGGGGGACGAAGCCTTTGCCGTCACTCCGGTCCACAGTGATTTCCAGGAGATCGAGGAAGGTGCTCCAGCCCTGCCAGCTCCAGGTGATTTTGACGCTGCCGCCGCTGGCGGTGGCGGAGAGCCGGGGCTGGAGGGTGGTGAGGTCCGGCGCGCTCTGGCTGGCTCCGATGATGGCCAGGCTGCGGCCGATGGTTTCGTTGTAGCCCTCGGCGGATTTCCAGCGGACGATTTCCTCAAAAAGCCAGGTGAGCATGCCGAAATAAGGCAGGCCCGACGGCGGGGGGAGCGTGGCGGGGACCGGCGGCTGGACAGGGGTGGAGGAGGCGTCGCTGCTCCCGCTGGCCAACTGGTTGCGCCAGGCGGTGGCGGCGGGCGCGTCCTTGCGGCGGGAGGGCAGGAACGTGCCCCAGGTCCAGACCAGCCAGCTGAGGGTCAGCCCCAGCTTCAACTGGCGGTCGCCGCCGATTCCGAGCGCGGTGTAGTGGTCCGGGATCTTCGTCTGGAGGTTGGTCAGCCAGGTGAGCTGATCGCCTTCGCGGTTGGGATAGTAGGGCTGATTGGCCATGGTTTTATTTTGTGGTTTGTGAGTGGTTTAGTTTCTGTGGTTCAGCGGGGGAAAGGTGCTGCGGCGCGGAAGCGGGGTGCTGCGTCGCGGAAGCGGGGTGCTGTGGCGTGGATGCAAGGTGCTGCGTCGCGGATGCAAGGTGCTGCGTCGCGGAAGCGGGGTGCTGTGGCGTGGATGCAAGGTGCTGTGGCGCGGAAGCGGGGTGCTGTGGCGTGGATGCAAGGTGCTGTGGCGCGGATGCAAGGTGCTGCGTCGCGGAAGCGGGGTGCTGAGCGACAGAATACCTTGCCTGAGCGGCAAAAAACCCCGTGAATCCGGCGGAAAACCCTGCCGCCGGAGGAAAAAACCTTTCCTGAACGGGGAAAACCTCCCGCTGAACAAGAAAAAACCTCCCGGAAGCTGTTCGCAGTGCTGAAAATCCGGCTCCCGCCCGGCGCGGTGGACCCGGAAAGGACGAGGGACATGAAATCAGTCAGCCGGCTAAGCACAGCAAAGCATTCCTTCGTGAACAAATGGCCGCAAATGGAAAACAAATTTAATTGGCGCGGCGGCGGGGAGCTGATGTCAGGATATAATAAGTGTTAACTGTTTGCTCCTCAGCGGGATGTGAGGGAAAGGGTATTCTTTTACAAAAACCGGCGGCGGCTCGCGGCGCAAACCCGGGTGCCCCGGGAGGTCATCCGCCCCTTCCGGTCATTTTTTTGACACGCCCCCTCTCCCCCTCCCGTATCCCGCCGCATGAGACGATTTCTGACTCCACTCATTTTTCTCGCGGGCTTTCTTTCCGTGGCACCGGCGCGGGCGGATTTTCTGATCCGGGATGGCGATACGGTGGCTTTTCTGGGCGACAGCATCACGGCGGCGCGCGGGTATCCCAAGATCGTGGAGCTTTACACTTTAATGCGTTATCCGGAGCGGAAGGTCCGGTTTCTCAATGCCGGGCAGGGCGGGGACACGGCCTTCGGATCGCTGGAGCGGCTGGAGCGCGACGTTTTCTCCAAAGGCGCAACGGTGGTGACGGTGGCCTTCGGCATCAATGACATCGGCTGGGGCACAAAGGCGAATCCGGAGAACCGGCAAAAGTATCTGGACGGCATTCGCACCATCGTGACCCGCTGTCAGGAGCGCAAGGTGCGGCCGGTGATCTGCTCGGCGGCGATCACGGCGGAGGCTCCGGACAAGGCGGAGAAGGAATATTTGCAGGGCATGACCGACGAGGGCCTGGCTTTGGCGAAGTCGCTGGGCGCGGAAACCATCGACCTCCAGCGCGGCATGAGGGAAATCCAGCGCCGCATCGTGGACGCGAACCGGCGGGAGCCGGATGAAAGCAAACATTCCACCCTGCATGCGAAGGATGGCGTGCATCTTTCCGACCTCGGGCAGCTGGCCATGGGCTTTTCCATGCTGAAGGGCCTGGGCGCGCCGCCGCTGGTGTCGTCGGGGACGATTGATGCGGCGACCATGACCTTGTCCGGCTCCGAAGGCTGCACGATCACGGAGCTTCAGCGGAAGGACGATGGACTCTCCTTTGTCCGTCTGGATCAGGGGCTTCCGATGAATCTGGGGGTGCTCAGCGGGCTGAATTACCGTTTTATTCCCGTGCCGGAGGGCCTGAATCAGTACCGGCTCACCGTTTCCGGCCTGCCGGAGGGGAAATATGAAATCACCGCCTGTGGCCGGAAAATGGGAGAGGAATCCGCTGCGGCTTTGGCCAAGGGCGTGAACATGGCCTCCATGACCGCCAACGGCTGGGAACCGGGCGGCCTCTGGAACGCGCAGTCTGACGCCGTGAAGGAACTCGTCGATGCCCGCGACAAGCTCCGGGCCGGCGGCGTGATCCGCGAAAAATTCGCGGCTCCCCACCCCGAATCCGCCGCTTTGGCCGATGAATCCGCCAAACTGGACTCCCGGCTCACGGAGCACATGCGCCATCTGGCCAGGCCCGTGCCTTACCGGATCGAAATCCGGAAATTGAAAAATTGAGAAGGATTCGGGAAAAGGGGGGGAAGGGGAAAGGTTTCAGGTTTCAGGTTTCAGAAAAATCCGTCAATCCGGAACTCTTCCTTCTGAACCCTGAACCCTTTTCCCTGAACCCTGACTTCCGCCCTTCCTTCCCCTCCTTGCGCTGGCGTGGCGACCCGTTACAGTGGCCGCATGAAACGGAAATTCCTCCTCCCCGTCACCTGCCTTGCCGCCACGCTGCTCTGCTGCGCTCCCCCGGTGAGCCGAGCGCAGGAAAAAGACAAACCGGACGCGCCGGAAGCGCAGGATGGGGATGACGATAAGGATAAGGATAAAGACAAGGAGAAGGACGATGACAGCGGCAGGGAGCAGGAACCCGATGCGGATTCCCTGGATCAGCTCACGCCCGAGCAGTTCCAGCAGAAAATGAAGGAGAAGGAGGCGGCGGACAAGGCCACCGTGCTCAAGATGATGAAGGTTTTCATCCCTCTGGAGGGCGAATGGACCGGCCACGAGGAGCTGAAATTTGAGGACCCCGCGAACCCGAACCTCAAATGGAAGGACCAGTGGAAAGGCGTCTTCACCATGGGCACGAAGTATTTCGAAATGACCGGCAAAACCGCCGGGGAGGACATGAATTCCGAATACAAATGGATCTGCACCTATGACACCGAGGCCCAGCGTTACCGGGCGTGGTATTTCGGGGACAATGCCATCAACCAGTATATCGGCATGCTCTCCGAGGATGGCAAACACGTCGTCTGGCGCACCCGCAGCCGGACCACGGGGTCTGAAAGTGAATTCACCATGCAGGCCGCCGGCAACCGCGTGAAGTGCCACGGCACCGACACCCTGCCCAATGGCGATCTTTTCTCCACCCAGACTTCCGAATACACCCGCAAGCGGGTGGATATCTAACCGAAGCCATTGCAAACTCCAATCAGCCGAATGGCATCTCCCACCGCACCGGGGTTCGACTCCGTGACCGACGTGATCGCGGAAATCCAGGCCGGCCGCCTGGTGGTGGTCACGGATGACGAGGATCGCGAGAATGAGGGCGACCTCATCGGCGCGGCCTCGCTGCTCACGGCGGAATCCGTGAATTTCATGATCACCCAGGGGCGCGGCATGCTGTGCGCGCCGGTCTCGCAGGAGATCGCGGAAAAGCTCGGCCTCGGCCCCATGGTGGCGCGGAACCGTGAGCAGTTTCACACGAATTACACGGTCACCATCGACGCCGCCCAGGGCATCAGCACCGGCATCAGCGCCCACGACCGCGCCCGCACCATCCGGCTTCTCTCGGAACCGGACACCATGCCCGCCGACCTCGTCCAGCCGGGGCACATCAGCCCGCTCGTCGCGCGCCCCGGCGGGGTGCTGCGCCGCGCCGGCCACACGGAGGCCGCTGTCGATCTGGCAAAGTTGGCCGGTTTGCCCGCCGCCGCCGCCATTATTGAAATCCTCAGCGCCGACGGCACGCCCTCGCGCCTGCCGGAACTGCGGGAATTCGCCAAAACCCACGGCCTGAAAATCACCAGCATCGCCGCCCTGATCGAGCACCGGCGGCATCTGGAAACCCTGATCGTCCGCGAGCAGGTCATCCGCATGCCCACGGACTACGGCGACTTTGATCTCTACCTCTTCCGCAGCACCCTCGACGGCCAGGAGCACCTGGCCATGGTGAAGGGGAAAGTCGATGACGGGGAGCCGGTTCTGGTCCGCGTGCACAGCGAATGCCTCACCGGCGATGTCTTCGGCTCCCGCCGCTGCGACTGCGGCTGGCAGCTTCAGAAAGCCCTTCAGCGGATCTCCGAGGACGGGCGCGGCGTCCTGCTTTACATGCGCCAGGAGGGCCGCGGCATCGGCCTCGCCGCCAAAATCCACGCTTACAAACTCCAGGAGGAGGGCCTCGACACGGTGGAGGCCAACATCAAACTCGGCTTCCCCGGCGACCTCCGCGACTACGGCATGGGCGCGCAGATGCTCCACGACATCGGTGTCCGCAAAATCCGCCTCATGACCAACAATCCGAAAAAGGTCGTCGGCCTCGAAGGCCACCATCTTGAAATCGTCGAGCAGATCGGCATCGTCCCCGAGCCCAACCCCCACAACGCCCGCTACCTCGCCACCAAGCGGGAGAAAATGGGGCATGTGCTGTGAGCGGCAGCTGGATTGAGCGGTCACCCTCCACGTCCGGATATTATCATGAGCATCACGTTCCGGGTTTTGGGTGCGGCGGGCGGCGACAATGCCCTGTTGGTGGAGATTGACAGCGGTCAGGCTGTCGAGCGGCTGTTGTTCGATTGCGGTGATGGGTGCCTCACGGGGCTGCCGTTCGCCGAAATTCAGGCCATTGACCGCCTCTTCTTTTCGCACCTGCACATGGACCACGTCGGGGGATTTGACTCCTTCTTCCGATGCACCTTCAATCGCGTCACGAAACCGAACCGGATCTGGGGACCGGCGGGCACCTCCCGCATCCTGCAGCATCGCTTTCAGGGATTTCTCTGGAACCTTCATGAGCGGATGACAGGGACCTGGCTGGTCTCCGACATCTGTCCGCGCCGGAGCCACACGTTCCGTTTCGAACTCAGTGAGGCATTTGCGGTTGCTCATGAGGAGGGCGGGAAGTCTCCGCTGGAGGGGGCGGGTTTTACGGTGGAGCCTCTCATCATGGATCACCGCACGCCGAGCGTGGCTTATGTGGTGCGTGAAAAACCACGGATTAACATCGACGCATCGCTTCTGCCATCATTGGGCCTGAGGCCGGGTCCCTGGCTGAAGCAACTGAAGGAACTGTCCGGCCCCGCGGATGTGGTGGTGATCGATGGACTGGCCCATCCGGCCGAGGATCTTCGTAAAGTGCTGCTTACAGAGACAAGTGGTGACTCGATTGCCTATCTGACGGATTTCCTGCTGGATGAGACAGTGATGGAGCGCCTGGCCTGCGCCTTGCGCGGCTGCCGCGTGGTTGTTTGCGAAGGACAGTACCGTCATTCGGATTTGGAGCTGGCTGGAAAGAACTTCCATACCACGACAGTCCAGGCGGCAACTTTGGCGAAGCGGGCGGGGGTGGAGGAATTGATTTTATTCCACTTGTCGGACCGCTACGGGCAAACGGAATGGATGGAGATGCTGCGGGAAGCCCGGAGGATTTTCCCGGAAACAAGTTTTCCCTCCCAGTGGCAAATGGGCACAGACGCTGACTGATGGTATGCGCGGCGAACCCGGAGACGCGTTTCCGTTTGAATCCCCGGATGCCGATGGCATTTGAATCGTCAGTTTGCCGTGAGCGGAGCCGCAGGGGCTTCCTATTCAAATGGCTGGAAAGCCCCGGGACGCCGGGCGCGGGGCAAGTCCCGCTGGAGAAGGCGGTGACAAGTCCCCGCAGTCCAGGAAATCCAAATCCTTGCAGGCCGCCATCCGGGCGGTCACCGGGCTTGAATTGTTAGTTTCCGTGAGGGAAACTGCAAAGAGCTTGCCCGGAAACGGCTGGAGCGTATCTTCGGCCATGATTCTTGAAACGATTCCCGAAGTGGTCCGGCTGTCCGCCGCCGAGAAGCTGGTGCTGGTCAGCGAGCTTTGGAACGATCTGGCGGCTCATCCCACGGAGGTTCCCGTTTCCCGTGAGCAAATCGCTGAACTCGACGCGCGTATGGACGCCTACCACCGCGATCCTGCTCAGGTGACATCATGGGAATCCATCCAGCAGCGCATTCTTGGCCGGATTCCAGGCCATGCGTGAACTCGTCTTTCTTCTCTCCGCCGACGCCGATATTCAGAAAGCCTACGAATTTTACGAGGCGTATCAGGCCGGCCGTGGCGATGTTTTCATGAGGCATCTGGATACCGCCTTCGGACGTCTTCGGATTTTTCCGGAAGGCGCGCCTGTTTTTCACAAGGGTTACCGGCGGTTGCTGGTTCAGGGTTTCCCATACGGTATTTTTTACACAACTAGGGCCGCCGTATCATCGTTGCAGGAATTCTGGATCTCCGGCAGGACCCGGGCACGATCCGGAGCAGGGTTGGTGGATGATGGACATTCTCAAACCGGAACCCAATATCCGCAGTGGAACAAAAATTGAACAGCCTTGAAATTCCCGCCGGGCCGTGGGATTCGCGGGGATGCCGCAAACGCTCACCGCCGAGACCGCCGCCGCCCGCATGGCGGCGCTGACTTCTGAAATCAACCGCCACAACCAGCTCTACCACGAGCAGGCGGCTCCCGTGATTTCGGACCGGGAATATGATGAACTGCTGCGGGAGCTGAACGATCTGGAGGAGGTGTGGCCGGGGCTGGCGGCGGAGGATTCGCCGACGAAACGCGTGGGCGGCGCGCCGATCGAGGGCTTCACGCAGATCCGGCATCCCGTGCGGATGATGAGTCTGGACAACACTTATTCACCCGCCGAGGTCGGCACTTTCTGGCAGCGTCTCGTGAAGCTTCTGGGCACGGAGGAAATCCGTGCCGTGATTGAGCCGAAGGTGGACGGGGTGGCGGTGTCGCTCTGTTATGAGAACGGCCGCCTGAAATACGCGGCCACCCGGGGCGACGGCGCCACCGGCGACGACATCACGGAAAACGTGAAAACCATCCGCCGCCTGCCGCTGCGCCTGCCGGCGGGCGCGCCGGATCTGCTGGAGGTGCGCGGGGAGATTTTCATGCCGAACTCCGCCTTCCGCCGGCTCAATGACGAGCGTGAGGCCGCCGGGGACGTGCGGTTCGCCAATCCCCGCAACGCCACCGCCGGGACGCTCAAGCAGCTGGACCCGCGCATCGCCGCGAAACGTCCGCTGAATATTATTTTCCACGGTTTGGGGCAGGTCAGCACGGCTCTGGGGTCGGTGACGGATTTTCACACTTTGCTGAAAACCATGGGCCTGCGCACCGCCGACCGCGTCTGGTCAGTGACCAATCTGGAGGAGGTGCTGGCAGCCATTCTGGAACTGGATGTTTACCGCCGCACGCTGGATTACGAAACCGACGGCGCGGTGGTGAAGGTGGACGATTACGCGCAGCAGCAGGTTCTGGGCGTGACTTCCAAAGCGCCGCGCTGGGCCATGGCCTACAAATTCGCCGCCGAGCGCGTGGAGACGCTGCTTAAAGCCATCACCGTGCAGGTCGGCCGCACGGGAGTGCTCACGCCGGTGGCGGAGCTGGTGCCCGTGTTTGTGTCCGGCAGCACGGTGTCGCGGGCGACGCTGCACAACGATGAGGAAATCCAGCGCAAGGACATCCGGGTGGGCGACGCGGTGATCATTGAAAAAGCCGGCGAGATCATCCCGGCGGTGGTCGAGGTGGTTCTGGAGAAGCGTCCGGCGGATTCGCAGCCCTTCGATTTCCTGACGCACATCGGCGGCAAGTGCCCGTCCTGCGGCGGCGAGGTGGTTAAAGAGGAGGGATTTGTGGCCTGGCGGTGCCTCAGCTTCGCCTGTCCCGCGCAGACGGCCACGCGGCTGAAACATTTCGCGGGGCGGAAGATGCTGGATCTGGAGGGCGTCGGCGAAATCGTGGCCGACAAGCTGGTCGAGCGCCGTCTGGTGCGGACGCCGCTGGATCTTTTCGAACTGAAGGAAAGCGATCTGGCCCCGCTGAATCTGGGCAACGAGGAGAAAGCCCGGGTCTTCGGAGCCAAAAACGCCGCCACCCTTCTGGCCGCGCTGGACCGCGCGAAAACCATGCCGCTGTCCCGCTGGCTCTTCGCCATCGGCATCCCCGATGTCGGCGAATCCGCCGCCCGCGAGCTGGCGCGGCTGCACCGGAATTTCGGGGAAATCGCGAAGGTGAGCGCGGATCCGGAGGAGCGCGCGGTGACGCCCATTTTAAAGGAGCTGCGCACCGTGGCCAAAGGAAAACGCAAGGAGGACAACCCGGTCCTGGCTCCTTATCAGATCGCGCAGGAGGTCGGGCAGGTGGCGGCTTCGGAAACTCTGGAGTTTTTCACCCAGGACAGCGGGCAGGAATTCCTGGCGAAACTGGCGTCGCTGGGCATTGATCCCCAGTCCGACAACTACGCCCCCAAACCCGCCGGAGCGGCGAAAACCGGCGGCAGTCTGACGGGCACCACGTGGGTCATCACCGGCACTCTCAGCCAGCCCCGCGAATCCTTCGCGGACCGCATCCGTCTCGCCGGCGGGAAGGTCTCCGGCAGTGTGAGCGCGAAGACCTCCTACCTGCTCGCCGGGGAGGAGGCGGGCTCAAAACTGACAAAAGCCCAGGATCTCAAAGTGACGGTCCTGGATGAGGCGGGCTTTGAGGCTCTGCTGGCGGCGGGAACGGGGACTGAATCCGAAAGCGCGGTCTCAGGCTCCAGCGGTGGCGGGGCAGGGGAAACCAGTGGCGGGCAACTGGATCTGATTTTTTAAGAATGAACCCCGGGCAGCCTCCTGCCGCCGGCAATCTTCGGCTGATTGACGCCACGGCTTTGGCGTGAGGAGCAGGACCGGGTTTCCAAGGGGCAGGATTATTTTTCCTCCTTGGCGGGCTGGAACATTTTGCCGGCCATCTCCATGCCCATTTTTTCCATGGCGGCCTGGGTGTCCTGGCTCTTTTTGAAAACGGGCAGCTGCTCCGGGGTCAGAATTTTGGCGGCCCGGTCGTAAACTTTGCCACGCAGAATGGCGGTCTGGTCCTGATATCGCTGGATGTTTTCCGGGGTCAGGCGGGACATGTCGGTGTTTTTCTGGTTCCCCATGTCGTTGTCGAATTTGAACTGGGTGCGCTCCTCATACATGGCGTCCATGAGCTGGGTTTCCGCCTCCGGGGCCAGTTCAAGGCCGGCGTCCTTGAGCTGCGCGGTCAGGCTGTTGAGCTGCATGCGCTCAGGCTGGGATTTTTCAAATTGGTCGAACTTGGGATAATCCTCGTCGCCCAGCAGTTCCTTGAGGGCTTTGTCCGTGTCCGTGGTCATTTTAGCCATGGCCTCGGACTGGGCTTTTTTCTCCTCCTCGGTCGGTTTTTTGCCGCTCATCATGGCCATGCCCATCTCCATGCCGATGTCGGCGCGGTCGGTCAGGATTTTGGTGAGGGCGTCCCGCTTCTCCGGTGGCAGGTTCAGCATGTCCATCAGGTCGCGGTACATAAAATCCACCTGGCCGCGGGCCTGGGATTTCATCATGTCGCGCATGGCGGGATCCTTCATCATCTTGCTCATGGCCTCGCCCATGACGTTGGGGGCGGGGGTTTCCGGCTTTTTGCCGGCTTCCTCCTCGGCTTTCAGAGCGTCCGCGTGCCCGGGGCCCAGACCTTCAGGGCCGGAGGGATTCACGGGAGTTTTGGCGGCCAGGGAGATTTTCTGATTGGCCGTGAGGCGCAGGGTGTCACGCTCGGTGACGGCGGCTTTCAATTCCTCCGCAAGGCGCGTGCGCTGAACGTGTTCCCAGCCTCCCCAGACTCCAAGACCAACAGCGGCGGCGAGACACAACGGGGTGAGGCTGGAATTCTTCATGGTTTCATCATACGAATTCCGGGCGGAGGGCCAAGGGGATTTTGGAATTTGAAATCCGGGATTTGAAATTCCGGATCCTGGACCCGGAATCAGCGGGGACTTTGCCCGGAATCCGCGGCATCCACCGCGTCGAGGACGGACTGGACGGCGAGCAGGCTTTTGGCATTGGGCAGGACGCCCTGCTCCATCTGGTTCATGACGTAGGCGAAGGAGAGCCCGCGCGCGGGATCGGCGAAGGCCTGGCTGCCGCCCGCGCCGGGGTGGCCGAAGGCGCCGGGCGAGCTGCCGAAGCGGGTGCGGAGTTTGCCGCCGGTGTGTGGGTCCAGCGGATCCATCATGAAACCGGCGGAGAACGAGCTGGGCAGGCGGAGAACCCGGTCGGGACCGCTCACCAGCCGCGTGCCGGCCCAGGCGACGACTTCCGCGGGGATCACCTGCCGGTTTTCCCGGACGCCGCCGCAGGCCAGAATGTTGTAAAATTCCGCCAGCGCCCGGGCGCTGCCGACGCCTCCGAACGCGGCCAGTCCCGCCCGCCAGGCGGCGGGCTGGTTGAGTTCGGCGACGGCGTGAAGTCCGGCGGGAGAGGCGAACGACCGCCGGGTGAGGCTGGCGGGATCGGCCATGGCGGTAAAAAACTCCGCTTCCTCGGGCACGGGCGGCTTGAGCTTGCCGGGGTAGAGGCGGGCCACGCGGGGCAGGGCGTCATCCGGCGGGCCGTCGATCCAAAAATCCAGCGCCAGGGGAGCGGCGATCCGCTCCCGCCAGGCGGCGGCGAGCGTCTGCCCGCCGGTGAGGCGGCGGACGCATTCATCGGCCAGGAATCCGAAGGTGCGCGGATGATAGCCGTGGGCGCCGCCCGGTGTCCAGACGGGCGTCTGCGCCTGGAGGGCGGCGGCCACGGCGGCGTGGTCGAAAACGGAGGGTTTGGTGTCCAGCGCGCACAGTCCGGCCTGATGCGACAGCAGTTCGCCGAAAGTGACCGGCAATGCCAGCTGCGGCCAGACGGGGCGCACCGGGGCGTCCGGGGACAGGCCGGCTTCGTGCAGCGTCAGCAGCAGCGTCAGGGCGGCGGGGCCTTTGGTCGCGGACCAGACCGGCACCACGGTGCCGGAGGTCCAGAGGTCAGGACCTTCGCGGGTCAGCGTGCCGCCGGACAGGTTCAGAATTTCCCGGCCGTGCCGCCACACGGAGATACCCGCGCCGATTTCGCCGCGCCGGGCGAAATTTTCCTCAAAGACGGCGCGGGTGCTGGTGAAATCCGGATCCGGGCCGCTCACTTGACTTGCTTGGAGCCGGATTTGGCGCCGGTTTTGGGGGCTGGTTTAGTTCCCGGTTTGGCGGCATCCGCCGGAGGAACGGCTGGCGCGGCATTTGGCGCCGGAGCAGGCGCGGGCGCAGCGGCGGCGGCGGCCGGGGTTGTTGCTCCGGGTGCCGGAAGAACCGCCTGCGGCCGGTCGCGGTTCGCGGCGTAAAAATCCTCGGCCTCCTTGAGCTGGGCGGCGGAGAGGCGCTCTTTGAATTGTTTCAGACGCTCCTCCGCGCCTTTCACGGCGGCGGTGGCTCCGACGGTGTAAAGCACGTAAACCTGTTTGAAATTCCCCTGCACGCCGCGTCCGTCCTCAATCATCGCGCCAAGCGAGGCCATGGCCTGGGCATTGCCCTTGTTTCCGGCGTTCAGGTAAATGCCGGCGGCGGTCTGATTGTCCACAATGCCGCTGCTCCCGTTCTCCAGGATGGCGGCCACATTCAGCGCTCCCGCGAGATCCCCGTTCTGCATGGCCCGCTGATACCAGGCCAGGGCCGCCTGCGGATCCATGCCCACGCCTTTGCCGTCCCGGTAGCGGGTCGCCAGCGCGAGCTGGCAGGGGACAAATCCGGTCATCGCGCCTTTGTAATGCAGGCGGAAAGCCTCATCGGGATCCTTTTTCAGGCCGCCGCGCCCGTCGTCGTTATAGACCGCGAGGTTGAAGAGGGAGGCCCCGATGTTTTTTTCCGCTCCCTTTTTGTAAAAATCCACCGCTTTGGCCTCGTCCTTGGCCACCCCCAATCCGTTTTCCGCGAGGTATCCGAGCTTGTTGTAGGCCGAGGCGTCGCCCTCCGCCGCCGCCTCGGTGTACATATCATACGCTTTTTTAAGATCCTTTTTCACCCCGCCGCCGGTCTCATAGAGATTGGCCAGAGCGATGCGCGCCTGGGGCGAGCCTTTGGCCAGAGCGGACTGGAGCATCGAAATCCCGCGCGTGGGGTCCGCATCCATGCCGGTGCCGGTGGCGAGGCGCATGCCGTAATTGACCAGCGCGGGCAGATTGCCGTCCTTCACCGCTTTTTCCATCCAGGGGATGGCCTCCTTCACCTCCGCCGGCGTGGCCTGCGCTTTGCTCACCAGCATGGAGGCGATGGCCCAGGCGGCGTCGGAATCCCCGCGTCCGGCGGCCCGTTCGAACCAGGTGCGGGCTTTGGCGGGATCCCGGGCCATGCCGAGGGCGGGCACGCCGTCGATGTAAAGCTGCCCCATGGTGCACTGGGCGGCGGCGTCCCCCGTGTTCGCCAGGGCCTCGACAATACCCACGCCCTTGGCGGCGTCCGTACCGGAGGCCAGCATCAGCAGGCCGAGATTGTTCTTCGCGGCGGCATTGCCGGCGTCAGCGGCTTTCTGGTAGGCCGCGAGGGCTTTCTCCACGGACACCGGCGTGCCGATGCCGTACTGATAAAGATACGCCAGCGTGAATTCCTGCTCGGGAGTGCCGCCCTCGGCCGCGATTTTGACGATGGCGTCGAAGTGTGGCTTGGATTCCCCGGAGGTCTTCGCTTTCTTCAGTTTCGTGATGATATTCGTCAGAGCCGGATCCTTCACGATGTCGGGAGGGCTGACAAATTTGGCGGGAGTGGAGGCGGGAAGCCACAGCCCGGCGGTCAGGAGGGCCAGCAGAGGAGCAAAAACGGGGCGCGCGAACATGGGGGATTCTGTCGCAGACCGCGCCTGGAAAGTCAATCCCCCCGCCGCTCCGCACGGGCGGCGGGGATTTGGCCGGACGGCCCCACCCGATCCGATTCCGGCGGGACAGGCGGCGGAGGGCACGGGAGCCCCTGAAGCCCCGGCCGGGCCGCGGGACTGTTTTTTTATAAAATAACGCGCCTGGCGGATTTGCTGTATTGAATGCCGCGCCCGGTTGTGCTGTGCTTTGGTTATGGATTACGCCACCGATTCCGAAATTGCCGCCGCTCATCCAGCCGTGCAGGCCCTGCGGTCCACGCTGCGGCAGGTGCTTTTCGGAAAGGAGGAGCTGATCGACCTGACGATCTGCGGGCTGCTGGCCCGGGGGCACATTTTGCTGGAGGGGCTGCCGGGTCTGGGAAAGACGGAACTCGTCAAGGGTCTGGCCAAAGCGCTGCATCTGGACACCAAGCGCATTCAGTTCACACCCGATCTCCTGCCCGGCGACATCACGGGGAATCCGGTGCTTCAGGAGACGCCCCAGGGCCGGGCGTTTGTCTTCCAGCCGGGGCCGATTTTCTCCAACCTCGTGCTGGCCGACGAAATCAACCGCGCCAGTCCGAAAACCCAGAGCGCCCTGCTGGAGGCCATGCAGGAGCACCGCGTGACCGTGCTGGGACAGACCCACGCGCTGCCGGACCCGTTTTTTGTGCTGGCCACGCAGAATCCCATTGAGCTGGAGGGCACTTACCCGCTGCCCGAAGCCCAGGTGGACCGTTTTCTTTTCAAGCTGGAGGTTCTGCGCAATGACGCCGCGACTCTGGAAAAAATCGTGCTCGGGCGCGAACTCGGGGTGGAGCCCACCGTGGTGCCCGTGATGAGCCGCGAGGTTCTGGCCGGCCTGCACGCCCTGGTGCGCCGGGTTTACCTGCCGGACATCGTCGCCAATTACATCGCGCGCCTTGTCAACGCCACCCACGCCGGCCAGTCCGAGGCCGCGCGGGCCGTGAAATTCGGAGCCAGCCCGCGGGCCGCGCTCAGTCTCGCCTCCGCCGTCAAGGCCCGGGCGCTGATGCAGGGCCGGCCGCACGCCAGCTTCGAGGACACCCAGGCCCTGGCGCAGGCGGTTCTCGGGCACCGGGTGGTGCTGGATTACAGCGCCCGCATCGAGGGCCGGACCACGCGGGACGTGATCCAGGCCATTCTCCAGGAAGTGCCGGTGAAGGACGGCGCGGTGCCCCGGACGCTGGAAACCAGTTAGTTTCAACCATTTATGCCCGTCGGTGGCGCCCCTGGCCTTACGCGGAAAACGCACTGTCCCATGATTTCCTCCCTTTTCCGGATGCTGCCCGCCAGGAACCCGGGCGTCCCGTCCACGTGTTTCCGTTCCGGGTTTTTTCCTCTCATTTTCGCCGCCGCCGCTTTTGCCGCCGCCGTCTGGGGGTCCGCGCCGGCGGCCCGGGCGCAGCAGGCGCAGAATTTCCCGCTGGATGAGAAAGGGGAGTCCGTGATGGTGGTCACGCATATTTTCAGCAGCCTGCCGCCCGGCGGCTTCACCGCCGTGCGGGTTTCCGTGAAAAATGCCGGCAAAGTGGCCCTGCCGGTCACGCTTTCGGCCAGCAGCCGGACGTCGGCGGAGCGGGAGCCCCACACGCTCAACAGTGACGGTTTTGCCTTTGAGGCCAAAGCGGAGGCCACCACCTCCCGCGAGTTCATCGTGCCGGTGATGCCGGATTTCAGCGGCTCCCGGGGCGCTTACGGCTCCGGCTGCTCCCTGCAATTAAGTCTCAAGGCCGGCAGCCAGACCTTTTCCGCCAACTACGCGGGTAATAAGCAGGACGGCCAGCCGTTCGTGGGGTTCAGCCAGGGCGTGGTGGGCAAATCCCTGGAGCCGCTGAATGACGCCATGCGGGCGAAAATCTCCGGTTCGGCCCCATCCTCAGGCAGTTACCGTCAGGATGGCGGGTTCGCCGCCGCTTTTCTCGCCGCCGATCTGCCCTCCGACTGGCGGGGCTACATGGGGCTGGATCACCTGGCCATGACGCCGGAGGAATGGCTGACCCTGAGCCCCGGCGTGACCACCGCCATCCGGCAATGGGTGATTCTCGGCGGCACCCTGGATCTTTTTGTGAGCGGCCCGCCGCCGGATTCCATCATGCGGGAACTGCGCATCGACCGCGTGGAGGGCGGGCTGCATCACCTCGGCGCGGGAAGAGTGCGCCTGATGAGCCGGGAGGGGGATAAAACCACCCCGCCCGCCGGTGAGGCATTATTGCAGGACGGGAGCGTGAGCCTTCTGGGCGGGGCGGGGGAAACTGTTCCCGGCAGCAAAAGCAGTGGTTCCTCCTCGGAGCCCTTTGCGGGGGTCATCGGAAAATACATCACGGATTCCGCGTCGAAAAACTACAGTGCCGACCATCCGCGGGTGCGGCACGAGCTGGCCAGGGATACCTTCAGGAGCTCCGGTCTCTCGGATCTTCTGGAACTGCGGAATTTCGCCGCCTGGCAGGTCGGCGTCATTCTGCTGATCTTCGGCGTGCTGGTGGGACCCGTGAATCTGTTTTATTTCGCCGGTCCCGGCCGCCGTCACCGCCTGTTTTTCACCACTCCGCTGATTTCCCTGGGAGCCTCCGCCGTGCTCATTCTGGTGATTTTATTCCAGGACGGCGCCGGCGGCGCCGGGACGCGCGTGGCCCTCATCGAAATCCGGCCGGACGACAACAGCGCTTATCTGCGGCAATACCAGCTCAGCCGCACCGGAGTGCTTTTCGGCGGCGGTTTTGTCACGGCGGAGCCCTCCTGCCTTACGCCGCTCATCCTGCCGCCCAGCCGCTGGACCCGGCTCAAACCGCCGGATATGAGCGGCGGTGACGGCCAGCATCTCACGGAGCCGGACCCGCTGGGCTATGGCGGCGACTGGTTCCAGAGCCGCAGCGAGCAGGCGCAGCTGCTGGAGACCATCCGTCCCGGCCGGGGGCGTCTGGAGCTGAAACCCGGCACCGGCGCGCCCGTCATTGTCTCCAGTCTCGGCTGCCGTCTGGAGCAGATTTTTTACACCGACAGCGCCGGAAAAATCTGGACCTCCAATGCCGCCCTGACCACCGGCGGCACGGCCACCCTGCGCGAGGCCGTGGACCGTGAATTCGAGGATTTTCTCCGGGATCAGACCAAACAGTTCCCCATTGGAACCTTCGACAGCACCGGAAACCGGAAATTCATCGCCCTCTCCCGCGATCCCCTGGCCGGCTTCGCCGACACGCTGAAATCCATCCAATGGTCGGACGACCGCGCCATCCTTTACGGCCCCCTGACCGCCCACCCCTGACCGGCGCGGATCTCAAATTTGAAATTGGAATTTCCCTTCTTTCTCCCATGCCCGCCGCCCTTGCTGTCGAAAATCTGCACCGCTCCTTCGGCACGCTGAAGGCGGTGAATGGTGTGTCCTTTGAAATCGAGCAGGGCAGTGTGGTCGGTTTTGTCGGGGCCAATGGCGCGGGCAAAACCACCACTATGCGCATCCTGGCCACCCTGGACTACCCCACCGCCGGCCGCGCCCACGTCATGGGGCAGAATGTGGTGCTTTACCCGGCCGAGGTCCGGCGGGTGCTGGGCTGGGTGCCGGACAGTTTCGGCACTTATGAGAACATGACGGTGCTGGAGTATCTGGATTTTTACGCCCGGGCTCTCGGTTTCAAAGGCCAGGAGCGGGTGCGCCGCATTCAGGATGTCATGGATTTCACGGACCTCGGTCCGCTCGCCGACCGCCTGATCAACAAAATGTCCAAAGGGCAGGGCCAGCGGCTCTGTCTCGGGCGGTCGCTCATCCACGACCCCCAGGTGCTCATCATGGACGAGCCCGCCGCGGGCCTGGATCCCAAAGCCCGCGTGGAGCTGAAGCGGCTCATCCGCATTCTCGCCGAGGAGGGAAAGACGATTCTCATTTCCTCCCACATCCTCAGCGAGTTGGGCGAAATGTGCGACACCCTTCTCTTCATCGACAAAGGCCGCATCGTGCATCACGGCACCGCCGACAGCCTCACCAAAACCAACACCGTCGAGACCCTCGTCGATGTGCAGGTCGCCCACAGTCCGGAAAAAGTCACCGCTTGGGCACTTACCGCCCCTCACGTGAAAATCGCGGAGGAGCGTAAAAACGGAGCCCGCCTGCGCATTGAAAGCGCCGATCCCGAGATCATCGCCGGCGTCCTCCGCCGCATGATCACCGAAGGCCTGCCTGTTATCGAATTCCACCAGGAGCAGCGCAACCTTGAGGACGCCTTCATCGACATGCTCGGCCGCATCGAGCAGGGCACCGCCGGCCCTCTCCCCGGCCAGCCGCCCGGATGGCAAAAAATCCAGCCGCCAGTCCCGGTGCCGCCTGCCGGTTCAGTTCCCGCTGCTACCCCCGTCCCTGCCGCCGGAACAGAATCCCTCCCGCCTCTGCCTGTCACCGATCCCGCCCGCTGGGGTGGGTGAAAGTTGCCATAATTGATTGTTTGAACAGTTCATCTTAGATTTTTACCATGAAAATTCGAGATGTGAACTCGAAATTTCATGGCAATTTCTTTCCATGCTCAATCGAATCTCAGCGCGGAAAGCTATCGCGGACGCTTTGCGCCGCAGCCGGATTGTGGCTCTGATCGGGCCTCGTCAATGCGGAAAAACCACTTTGGCGCGCGAATTTTTATCACCCGAGTCGGTGGAGCCAGTGGTTTCGATCGCCCAGTACCCCATATTCCTGCCTGCCTGTTCCTCCTTTGTGAAATCCGAAATACTGCTTGCCAGACGGGAATTGCCCCTTAAATTCGCCGCCCTCTATGAGAAAGAAAGTAGCCCGTAGCAAGACGCGGAAGGGCGTCGCGAAACGCTTCAAGATCACTGGAACCGGCAAAATTTTGCGCCGGAAACAGGGTCGTCGGCACCTTGCGGAATGCAAGAACCGGAAGCGCAAGCGTAACCTGCGCAAAGTGACTCTGGTAGCCGCCTGTGATGTGCATCGCATCATGGAAAATCTGCCGTTCCACTGAGCCCAGCCCTGTAAAAACCGCAACCCGGCCATTTCCGGCCGCCCCTTCCGCCACCTGAGGCTCCTTCCTGAGCTTCTCTGATTTGGGTGAGGTGAGGAAGGTTATTCAAGCAACAGCCCGGTCACCAGAACCAACCAATGCCAAGAGCCACCAATTCCCCGGCGTCGCGCAAGCGCCGCAAGCGGGTTCTTAAACAGGCCAAGGGTTTTTACGGAAACCGTTCCCGCCTCTACCGTTACGCCAAGGACGCCCTTTTCAAGGCGAAGACCTGGGCCACCCGTGACCGCAAAACCCGCAAGCGCAACTTCCGCGCCCTGTGGATCTCCCGTATCAGCGCCGGCGTCCGCCAGCACGGTCTCACCTACAGCCGCTTTATGGAAGGCCTGGCCGCCGCCGCCATCGAGATCGACCGCAAGGTTCTCTCCGACATGGCCATTGAGGCGCCCGCCGCTTTTGAGCAGCTCGTCGCCCAGTCGAAGACGGCCCTCGAAAACAAAGCCAAGTCCGCTCCCGCTCCCGTCGCCGCTTAATCGGCGCATTCGGAAAAGGACAACGAAAACTTCCAGGAGATGGCCGCTCCGCCGCAAGGCAGGCGGCCATCTTTTTTGTTTTCCGGCGGAGGGAGTTTCAACAGAAGGAAGCGAAGACAGCAAAGGGAAAGAAACGGATATTGAGTTATTGGATGAATTCGAATGGGCGCTGCCGGATCGGATTCATGGTCTTCCCACGCTGTTTCCTTCCTCATTTTTCTCTTTCCCTCCGCTGTCTCCGCTTCCTTCTGTTCAAACTCCGGCAGCTCCCGTCTCCGCTTCCCCCTTTCTGTCCTTCGTGACCTTCTGTTCAAATTCTTCCCGTTATGGAATCCGCTCTCGCTGAACTTCTCACCACCGCCACCGCTGAGATCCCCGCCGCCGCCGATGAGGCCGCGCTGGAGGAGCTGCGGTTGAAATTTCTGGGCAAAAAAGGCAGCCTCACCGCCCTCACCGCCGGGATGCGCGACGTGCCGCCGGACCGCAAAGCCGCTGTCGGCGCCGCCCTGAACGAGGCCCGCACCGGCATCACCGCCGCTCTGGAAACCCGCAAGGCCGCCCTCACCGCCGCCCGCGACGCCAGGGAGGCGGAGGGCCTTGATCTCACGCTGCCCGGACGGCCGTCGGCCCAGGGCGCGCTGCATCCGCTGACCCAGGTGCTCGACCGCGCGGTCGGCATTCTTCGCCGCATGGGCTTCGCATTGGCCACCGGTCCGGAAGTGGAGACGGAGTGGCATTGCTTCGACGCCCTGAACACCCCCGCCGACCACCCGGCCCGGCACGAGAGCGACACCTTCTATTTCAAAAGCGGCCACCTCCTGCGCACGCACACCAGCAGCGTGCAGGTGCGCACCATGCAGACCCAGACGCCGCCCCTGCGCATCATCGCGCCCGGCAGCGCCTTCCGCCGCGATGAGATCGACGCCACGCACCTCAGCGCCTTCAACCAGCTGGAGGGGCTTTACGTCGCGGAGAACGTCAGCCTCGGCCAGCTCAAGGGCACGCTGGAATCCTTCTTCCGCGCCCTCTTCGGCCCGGCCACGGAAGTCCGTTTCCGCCCGCATTTTTTCCCCTTCACCGAACCCAGTTACGAGGTGGACGTGAAGCTCAGCCCCAAAGGCCAGGCCCCGCGCTGGGTGGAGATCCTTGGCTGCGGCATGGTCGATCCCGCCGTCTTCCAGGCCATCTGCGACGCCCGCGGCGACGATGTCTATCACCCGGACAAAGTCACAGGCTTCGCCTTCGGCATGGGCCTTGAGCGCCTGGCCATGATCCAGTGGGGCATCCCCGACATCCGCCACCTCATCGAAAACGATGTGAGGTTCCTCGGGCAGTTCGCCTGAGGAAAACCGGAAAACTGACGGGCCACGGATGGCACGGATATAACGGATAACACGGATGTTTTATGGATGATAATCCTAATGGCAATGCCCCTTTGAGGACAGGTCAGCATGCGGAAGCCAATCTGCTGTATCCGGAGCTGTCCCGGACGATCATTGGCGCGGCGATGGAGGTTTCCAACAAAATCGGCCCCGGCTTGCGGGAAAAAGCCTACGAGCGGGCGCTTTGTCTGGAGCTTGCCAAACGGCGGATTCCTTTTTGCCGGCAAAAGGTGTTTGAAGTCCGCTACGACGGCGAGCTGATCGACACTCTCATTCCGGATCTTATCGTCAATGACTGTCTGATTGTCGATACCAAGGTCGTTTCGGCCTTCGACCAGTCACATGAATCCCAAATGCTGACGTATCTCCAGATCACACAGCTCCGCCTTGCCATCCTCCTGAATTTCAAACACCGGCAACTCGCCTGGAAACGCATCGTCCGCTGATTTTTCCAAAACATCCGTGTTATCCGTTATATCCGTGCCATCCGTGGCCCGTCAGCAACCCTTCCGTAACCCATGAAAGTCTCCCTCAACTGGCTCTCCGATCACCTTGATCTTTCCTCCCGTTCCACCGCGCAGCTTTCCGATCTGCTGACTTTTGCGGGGATTGAAGTCGAGGGCATCACCGAGCGCGGCGTGCGTTCCGACCGCCTGGTGGTCGGGCAGGTGATCTCGTTTGTGCCGCATCCCAATGCGGACCGGCTGCGGCTTTGTCAGGTGGACGACGGTTCGGGAACGCCGCGCCAGATTGTCTGCGGGGCGAAAAATTTTGCCGAAGGCGACAAGGTGCCCGTCGCTTTGCCGGGCGCGGTGCTGCCGGGCGGTTTTGAAATCAAGGAAAGCCCGCTGCGGGGCGTGCTCAGCCAGGGCATGCTCTGCGCCGGGCGCGAGATCGGCTTCAGCGATGACGCCGACGGTCTCATGATTCTGCCCGCCGACGCTCCCGTGGGCACGCCGATCCACGACTATCTGGAAGTGGACACGGTCATTGAAGTCGAAGTCACGCCCAACCGTCCCGACTGGCTCTCGCACCTCGGCATGGCGCGCGAGCTTTCCGCCCTTGCCCAAATTCCGCTCAAAGGCCGCGCCGACCACACCGCCGCCACCGTGCCGGCCGCCGACGCCGGGGATGCCGTCCGCCTGGACGACGCGCAGGGCTGCCCGTTTTACACGGCCCGCCGCATCCGGGGCGTGAAAGTCGCGCCGAGTCCGGCCTGGCTGGTGCGGAAACTGGAATCCATCGGTCTGCGTCCGATCAACAACATCGTGGACATTACGAACTACGTGCTCATGGAAATGGGCCAGCCGCTGCACGCCTTTGACTTGGCGAAACTCCAGGGCGGCATCGTGGTGCGCGCGGCTGGGGAAGGCGAATCCTTCACCGCGCTGGACGGGAAAACTCACGCCCTGACCACCGCCGATCTCGTGATTGCGGATGACGTCCACGCCGCCGCGCTGGCCGGCGTCATGGGCGGGGAAAGCAGCGGAGTGACGGAAACCACCACCGATATTCTGCTGGAAGCCGCCTGGTTCCACCCGACCCGTGTGCGCCACACCAGCCGCCGTCTGGGGCTGATTTCCGATTCATCCTACCGTTTCGAACGCGGCACCGATCCCGCGCAGGTTGCCGGCGCCAGCGAACTCGCCGCCCGTCTCATTCTCGAACTCGCCGGCGGCACCGCCGAGGAAACACTTCTCACCGCCGGTGCCCCGCCAGTGCTCACGGGAGAGGTCACGCTCGACTTGCCCCGTGCCCAGCGCCTGCTCGGCACGCCTGTTTCGGAGGAGGAGGTTACCGGCATTCTGACCCGCCTGAATCTCCAGCCAGCGGAGAAACCGCTCACTTTCCGGATTCCCGGCTACCGCCAGGACCTCCAGCGGCCGGTGGATCTGGTTGAGGAAATCGCCCGGGTTTACGGCATCGCCAACATTCCCGCCTCCACGGAGGGCCGGTTCGTCCCCGCCAGCGCGGCGGACGCGGCTTATGATTACCGCATGAGCCTGCGCCGGAATCTGGCGGGGCAGGGCGTTTTTGAGGCTTTGACCATCAAACTCGTTTCCGGGGCCCAGCTGGAGGATGCCCTCGGCACCACCCCGCAGCTCCTGCCCGCGCTGCCGCTGCGGAATCCGCTCAGCGACGATCACACGACGATGCGCCCCAGCCTCGTGCCCGGCCTGCTGGCCACCGCCGCGCGGAATATCCGCATGGGCACGGCCAGTCTGCGGTTTTTCGAAACCGGCACCATCTTCGCCTCCACTCCGGACGGCAAAGCCATCGAGCGCGACGCCCTCGCTCTCCTGCTCAGCGGCCCCGTCAAGCCCGCCTCCTGGAGCGACAGCGCCCCGCGCATTGCCGATGCCGCCGACCTGCGCGGCCTGCTCGAAGCCCTCGCCCCCGGCCTCAGCGTGAAATTGAAACCGGTCAAAAGTGACCGCCTGCTCATCGCCGCGCAGGTCATCGTGAACGGCAAACCTGTCGGTCTCTGCGGTCAGGTCCACCCCGCCCGCGTCCGCGCCATCGACGCCCGTCACCCCATCCACGTCGCCGAACTCGACTTGGCCCTGCTTCAGAAAGCCGTCAGCCGGGAAGTCAAATTCGAGGAAATTCCGCGTTTCCCCGCCATCACCCGCGACATCGCCCTGGAGGTCCCCGCCGACCTGACCAACAGCAGACTGGAGGATTTCTTCAGCGCCCAGAAAGAGCCCCTCCTTATTGGAGTGGCCCTCTTCGACGTCTTTGCCGACCCCACCGGCCAGAAGCTCGCCGCCGACAAAAAGTCCCTGGCCTACACCCTCACCTACCGCGACCCCGCCAAAACCCTCGCCACCGCCGAAGCCGACGCCGTCCACACCCGCATCGTCGAAAGCCTCAAAAAAGCCCTGCCGGTCAGCGTGCGGTAAAGACAGGGCGTTTCAGACTTCCGCTTTTACACGACTGCGGGGCGGGATTTCCTGCGGAAGACGGGGAGGAAGCTCAGTCCTGCCAGGGCGAGGGCGCCGCCGGCTCCGGCGGCGAGGAAGTCCACGCCGGGGATGAAGCGTTTTTCGGGTTCGCCGGGGTATTCGATGCCGGTGATTTCATCGGTCAGCATCACGGCCACCTGATTTTTGGTCCAGCCGGGGTTTTTGCCGGCGGAGTACCACCAGCTGACGGTGCCGATGAGGAGGAAAAGGGCGAGGAGGCGGAGAGCTTTTTTCATGGAGGAATCAGAGAAAAAGGAATCATAAAAAGGGGCACGGCGGAAAGATTCCGCCGTGCCCGGTTTGAAACATTGATGGAGAAGGCGCCGGATTATTTAGGGCTGGAGCCGGCGATGGCGAGGGTGACTTTGATTTCGTCGGAAACCTTGTCGGTGGGGGCTTTGGGGTTGATGCCGTAGTCGGAGCGCTTGATGGTGAATTCGGTGCGGACCACGAGGAGATCGCCTTTCAGCTTGCCGCCGGTGCGCGCGCCGAGTTTGTCCGGGAGCAGGGTGACTTTGGCGGGAACACTGATTTCCTTCTCGACGCCTTTGAGGCTGAATTTGCCGTTCACGGTGGCGGTCACGGTGTCACCGGTTTTTTTCACATCGGACAGACTGCCGACCGTGAAGGTGATGGTGGGGTTTTTCTCCACATCCATCCAGTCCGCGCCCAGCATGTGGGTTTTCATCATGGCGTTCTCCACGCTGAGGGTTTTGGCATCGACCACGATGCTGCCCTTGGTGGCCTCGGGCTTGGCGGGGTCGATGGTCAGGGTGCCGCTGACGCCGTTGGCGTTGCCACCGATGGCCTCCAGCGGGGCGTCGAGGACGAAGGAGGCGTGGTTCACGCCCTTCGGATCCTTGAAATCGAAGGTCTGTTCAGCGGCGGAAACGGCGTAGGGCAGCGCGAGGCTGGCGGCGAGGATGATGAGTTTCATAGGTTGGGAAGAGTGGTGGGTTTTGGGAAATTGCCCTCCCGTCCGGTGGTGGGTCGGGCAAAAAAGCGGCGAGTTGGGATGGAATCCGGGAAAAGTCAGGGCGGCGGCGTGTTTTCTCCGCCGTCAAAAAGTTCAGGCCGCGAGATGGGATTCGATCCACTGGCGCAGGGCGGCTTTGCTCCTCGTTCCGGCGAGGAGTTCTTTGGGATGCCCGCCGCTGTAAAAAATCAGGGAGGGCAGGCTGCGGATGCCGAAGGACCGGGCGAGGGCGGATTCCGCGTCGGCGTCCACTTTCACAAAAGCCACGCGTCCGGCAAATTCCTCCGCCAGTTCCTCCAGCACGGGAGCCAATTGCCGGCAGGGAGCGCACCAGTTGGCCCAGAAATCGACCACCACGGGCAGCTTGGCGGCAATCACGGATTCGGGGAATTCGACGGTGCCGACGTCGGCGACCAAGGGCGGGATTTCGGTTTCGGCCATGATTTTTAACGGAATAGGGACCAACTCATGCGCAGGACCAGCGCCGTTCCAGGGAACGATTATTTCTTTTTCACCGCCGCGTTTGCGGATGCGGGCGATTTTCCGCTCCTCTCCCGCCGTTGCGGGGCCGCTGCCGGTTTGTAAAAAGAAATTGCCGCTTGCAATGGAAGGGTCGGCATGTTCATTCCCGCCCCCCGCGAGCCTCCCTCAGCTTGCCGTCGGTCTCTGTGGCGGAATCCCTCATCGGGTTCCACCGGCTCGCCAGAGGTAACCCGGCAAATCCCAAAATACAACATGTCCGTCAGATTAGCCCGTTTCGAAATGCCGAGTCGTCTTACCAAAGACGAGTCCACCGCCACCGACACCTACAGCAAGTTCATCGCTGAGCCGTTCGAGGGTGGTTATGGCTACACCATCGGCAACGGCCTGCGCCGCGTGCTCCTCTCCTCCCTGGAGGGCGCCGCCGTGACCTCCATCAAGATCAAAGGCGCCCAGCACGAGTTCTGCAGCCTGCCCGGCGTGGTGGAGGACGTGACGGATATCGTCCTGAATCTCAAGAAGATCAAATTTTCCCACTCCGACCTGAAGGAGCCGAAACTGCTGGCTCTGACGGTGGACCGCGACGGCGTGGTCACCGCCGGCGATATCCGCGAGGACGCGCAGTATTCCGTGATCAACAAGAACCAGCACATCTGCACGCTGGACCGCAAGGTGAAGTTTGAAGCCGAAATGGAAGTCCGGGTCGGCCGCGGTTTTGCCTCCGGCGATGAGAACAAGCGCTCGGAAATGCCGATCGGCGTCATTCCCATCGACAGTATTTTCTCCCCGGTGACCCGCGTGCGTTATGCCGTGGAGAACACCCGTGTCGGCCAGAAGACCGACTACGACAAGCTGATCATCGAAATCTGGACCGACGGCCGTATCAGCCCGCATGACGCGCTGACCCAGGCCAGCTCGATTCTCCGCAAGCACCTTGATGTGTTTGTCGCCTATGACGACACCCAGGTCGAGTTCGAGGCCGCTCCGGAAGCCCAGTCCGAGGAGAACTCCGAGCTGCGCAAGCTGCTCAATATGAGCGTGAACGAGATCGAACTCAGCGTCCGCGCCGCCAACTGCCTGAACAACGCGAATATCACCAGCGTCGGCCAGCTGGCCCTCAAGTCCGAGGCCGAGATGCTGAAATACCGCAACTTCGGGAAAAAATCCCTCAACGAGATCAAGGACAAGCTTCAGGAGCTGGGCCTTGGCCTGGGTATGAAGTTCGAAGGGGCCCTCATGGAACCTTTCGCCGGCCGCGGCGGCTCCGCTTTCAATTATTACAAGGACGACGAGGACACCAAGGGCGGCCTCACCGACCTCATCGCTCAAAACCTGGACGACGACGACGAGTAGTCTCCGCCCGTCCGATCCGATCCGATCCGCCTTTTACCTATCCTCTAATCACTCCCAGTCATGCGACACGGCCGTAAAACCATCAAACTTCAGCGCCGCGCGGATCACCGCAACGCCCTGCTCGCCAATCTCGTCTGCAGCCTTATTGAGCACAAGCAGATCAAAACCACGGTCGCCAAGGCCAAAGCCGTCCGTCCCTTCGCGGACCGCATGGTGACTCTCGGCAAGCGCGGCGATCTCCATGCCCGGCGCACCGCCATCGGTTACCTCCACAGCAAGGACACCGTCAAAGAGCTGTTCGACAAGGTCGCTCCCGCAGCCAATCATCGTCAGGGTGGTTACACCCGCATCATCAAACTCGGTCAGCGCCCCACGGACTCCGCTCCCATGGCCTTCATCGAGTGGGTGGACAATGCCGGTGCCGCCTCCGAGGAGGTGGTCACCGCCGCCGCCGCCGAGCCCGTTAAAACCAAAACCGAAAAGGCCAAGGCTGAGGCGGTTGAAGGTGAAACCGCTTAAGCGGTTCCGGTTGGAAAACCATCTGAAATAGACTTCAAAAAAGGACGGACGCGGAAGCGGCCGTCCTTTTTTGGTTTTGAGCGATGATCAGGAGGGCGCGGGAAGCGCGGAATTCAGGAGGAGAAAGGTTTTCAGAGATCGGCGCTGAGCGTTGGTGTTAGCGGAAGCACTTTGCCGCCAGCTCCGGATAGATCAGCTTTTTCATCCGCAGGGAACGGCGGACGTTGGCGGCACTTTCGCCCCCGCTGGTGGTCAGACCGGATTCCTCGCGCGGGCTGGCGGTGATGATGGAGTAGCGCGGGCTGGCGGTTTCCAGGATCAGCGCCTGGGCGAAAAGCCGGGTGCCGGAGTGTTCGCCGGGGAGAATGTCGCCCACGATGGGAATCCATCCCACCACGGAACCGGTGGGCAGATCCTGGGAGGCGGACTGGATCTCTCCAAAAACCACCACCACATGACTGCACCCCTGCTGCGCCGCCACCAGCCGCAGCCGCCGCCCGATGGAGCCGGCGGTTTTATCCTTCTCTGAATTTGCTGTGCGCTGGCTCTCGCCATTCCAGGGCACCGCCTGACTGAGCGGCTGGAAGGCGGCGGACAGCTCCCCGTCGGGCTGATGGGCGCCGCTTTGCACGAGCAGGATTTTTCCGCCGCGCCGGGGCAGGGAACCGGAGCGGCCTCCCAGCGCGGCGGCGATGTCCTTTTCGGAAACCTGGGCATTCGGTTTATCGCCCGTCAGCTCATACAGACTGAGATCACCGCCGTGGCCGGAACCGCCGGGGTTTGAGAGCGAGGTGGATTCGCAGGAGGAGGTGAACAGGAGGGCGGTGGAGGCCAGAAGGGAAACAATGCGCGGGGCGGATTTCATGGTGCCTCAATCACTCGCGCGCTCTGCGGAGGTGTCAATTTTAAATGCTAAAATATCAGCATTTAAAATCCCGGCACTTTGCATGACACACTCATGCCACCGCCGGAGGAAAATGAAATCAATTCCGTGTCCGTGAATAGTCCCGTTCCGTAATCCGTCATATTGTCTGTTATGAAACACCCCTCCCCCCTCGCTCTTCTCACCGTGTTCCTCGCCTCCGCCGGTTTCGCGGATGCGGCTCCCTGGAACTTCTTTCACCGCCGCCCGCCGGAACCTCCCCGTCATGAAGACAACCGCGGCCGGCCCGACGGCGACCACCGCGATGGCGGCCGTCACGATGATTACCGCCGCCATGACCGGATCGAGTTCAAGGCTCAGCTCCGTCTGAAAAAACTGGGTTATTACCGCGGTCCCGTTGACGGCGATTTCGGCCGCGGCTCCCGTGCCGCCCTTGCCGGCTTCCAGCGGCGCAATGGCCTGCGGCCCACCGGCTCCCTGGATGGGCGCACCATCAAAGCGCTCCGGATCTGACGTTTCAGGAACCGCTTTCCGGGGAATCCTCTGAAACTCCGGTTTCCCACCGATTTCAAAACCCCTGCCTGCGGCGCGGTGATTCCGTTCCGCAGGCTTTTCATTTTGATCTGAAGGAGAAAATGACGGGAACTCCTGACGGGTTTCCAAGGCTGCGGGTTCGGGCATAAACGGGGGAAGCGCAGGCCCGCCGGATCAATTTCCCCTCGACAGCGGGCGGTGGCGGCTCCTTTTACGGATTCCCTGCGGAACTGCCCGCCGGGCCACTCCTGTCATGAAAATTCTGAGTCACACTTCGTCGTCCTTTGATGCGCAACTCCGCCGTCTGGACCGCCGGCATGTGCCCACGACCGAACTTCAGGAATATGTCGCCGGCATTATCGCGGAAATCCGTCAGGGAGGCGACAAAGCCCTGCTGGCCTGCGCGGAGAAATTTGACGGCGCGAAGCTGACCGCGAAATCCATGAGGGTGGGCACGGATGAAATCGCCCAGGCCTCGGCGGCTCTTCCCGCGAAAGTCCGCAGAGTGCTCGGCCTTTCCCACAAAAACGTCCTCGCTTTCGCCAAAAAAGGGCTCCGCAAAAACTGGACCATGCGCAATGCCCAGGGGGCGGAGGTGGGGGAGGTTTATCAGCCTTTCCAGCGGGTGGGAATTTACGTTCCCGGCGGCACGGCGCCGCTGGTGTCCACCGTGCTGATGACGGTGACTCTGGCGCAGGCGGCCGGAGTGCCGGAAATCGTGGTCTGCACGCCGTGCGGCAAGGATGGCGGGGTGAACGGGGCCATGCTGCACGCGCTGAAGCTGGCGGGCGCGACGGAGATTTACCGTGTCGGCGGCGCTCACGCGGTGGCGGCGCTGGCGTTCGGGACCAAAACGATCCGGCCGGTGGACAAGATCCTGGGCCCCGGCAACAAATTTGTGGTGGAGGCCAAACGTCAGCTTTTCGGAGCGGTGTCGATCGATCTTCTGCCCGGGCCGAGCGAGATCATGGTGCTGGCGGATGAAACCGCGAATCCCGCGTTCGTCGCCGCCGACCTGCTGGCCCAGGCGGAGCACGGAAAGGACAGCCAGATGCTGCTGGCCACCACTTCACGGGACCTGATCGTGGCCGTGGAGCTGGAGATTGAAAATCAGCTGGCCATGCTGCCGCGGAAGGAGATTGCCCGGGCTTCCCTCGATACCGGCTGCTGGCTGGTGCACGTGCGTGATTTGGAGCAGGGCATTGACCTGGCCAACGCCTGGGCTCCGGAGCACTTGAGTCTGGTGGTTGAAAAGGAGAAGGCCGTGCTGCCGAAAATCCGGTCCTCCGGCGCGATTTTTATCGGTCATTTCAGTCCGGTCGCTGTCGGCGATTTCCTGGCGGGCCCGAGTCACACCCTGCCGACGGGCGGGGCGGGCAAATCTTTCCCCGGCCTGACCGTGGATCAGTTCCAGCGCCGCACCAGCATTGTCAAACTGAGTGCCGAGGCCATGCGCCAGTCCGCCCCGGCGGTGGAACTGCTCGCTGAAACCGAGGGTTTGGCCGCGCATGCGCGTTCGGCGGCTATCCGGGTGGACGGCCACTTTTGAGGGCTGACCCGGAGAGCACGGAGCGCGAGGATTTTGAAATCCCCGCGCTCTTTGTTGGCTGAAGGAAAAGCGGCGGGAAATCACGGATTAATCCGCTGATTTTGCACAGTTTTCGACAATCGGCCTGATCGGATTTCTTAACAAATTTTAATTTTCGTTAGTCATAACGTGTTGATTTTCAATCGAAAATTCGGAGTGAAATGCGTATTAATTAGACCTGATTTCTTAACGGTGAATTCATGGTGACTTGGCAAAAAATCATAGGAATCCGGAGATAAATCCTCGGATTCCTGTCGGCTCCTTCGGAAACCGGCGGTTTTTGCACCCATTCCCACCCCAACTCCCCATGAATCACCCTCCCCTGCGCCCTCTGGCGGCCGGCCTGAAGGCCGCCACCGCGATTGCCGTGACCACGCTCAGCGCGTCGGCCGGCAATTACAGCAATGACTTCTCCACCGCGAGTCCCGGGCTGACGATCTACACGCTTGCCGGAGCCCCGCCGGAAGTCCGGCCCACTGACGGAAATCCCGGCGGTTATCTGAAACTGACGGATGCCGTCGGAAACACGACATCGACCGTGGTTTTCCCCGATTTTGACGGTGGATTCCCCGTGCAGGCCTTCACCTTTGATGTGGACTGCCGCATCGGCAACGGCTCGGACACTCCGGCGGACGGATTCTGCATCGCCTTCGCCCGCACCGGGGATCCCGTGATCACCACGGGGGCCGGGTTTGTGGGCGGCGGCGCCGAGGAGGGCACGACCACGGGTCTGGCCATTGGATTCGACACTTATGATAATGATCCTGCCGGCGACGTGGACAATATCGGCTTCACCGTGCGTCTGGACGGGCAGATCATCCGGGAAGTGAGCGCTCCGGTACTGAATGGCGACGTGACGAATGCCGATTCCCTGCAGACCGGGACGGTCGGCAACGCCGGCTGGGCGCATTTTAAAGTCGAACTCCGGACGGACGGCACCCTGGATATCACTTGGAAGGGCACCAAGGTGGTGGACAATCTGAGCACCGGCTGGACTCCCAGCGGCGGCCGCATGGTTTTTGCCGCGCGCACCGGTGGAGCCAACGAGGCGCATCATTTTGACAATCTCGTCATCACCACCACTCCGGCTCCGGTGGCGGCGGTGACCTCAGCGAAGGTCAATGATCAGGGGTACAAATTTGAAATCACTGATTTCAGCACCACCAGCGTGGTGACCCCGGCGAATGTGGGCGCGCTGACGATTGACGGCGCGGTGGTCACGCCCACCAGCGTGGCCAAGGCCGGCAATGTGACGACCGTGACCTACGTCCCGGCCACCGCCGTGGTGAATCACAGCGCCCACACTTACGACCTCGATTTCAAGGATCAGGCGAATATCAGCCTTTCCGGCAGCGGTCCGCTGAATTCTCCGGCCATGCCTTCCGGTCCCCTGCTGGCGGTGACGCCGGAGGACGGGATTTGGAATGTGAGGGAGGTGCGTGACGGCCCGCTGCCCGAGCCCTTCGACATCGGCGGGGCCGCCGGCAAGCTCAAGGCTGCGGTCAGCCCCATGGATTCGGCAACCCCCTTCATCAATTTCTCCGACCCGAATTCCGCCGGGGACCGGGGCCTTTTCAAGCTGGACACGCCTTTTATCACCAACGACGCCAACGCGGACGACAATGACATCGTCCAGGCGGCGAATATCTCCGTCCAGATCACCGGCACCACTCCGGCGGAACTGCAGCGCACTTTCTGGGTGCAGAGCGACGACGCCTTCGCGCTGAGGGCGGTGGGGGCGAAATTCATCACCAAAAACGGGGGCGGGCTCATTGATCCCGCCGAGGAGGCCACGCTGATTTTCCCCGGTGGCACCGGCAACAGTAACACCCGGGGGCTGGTGCAGTTCCCGGCGGCGGGAAATTACGTGCTGGAGTTTCTGTATGCCGAAGGAGCGGGCGGAGCCTTCAACGAGGTCGCCTGGGTGAACGGGGACTACGTCAACAACCCCGACGCCGCCAACTGGGCGCTGGTGGGCGGTAAGGATGCGTTCCCCGTTTTCCCGTCCCCGCTGCCGGTCACCCCGACAGGAGCGCCGGTGGGGCAGTGGAATCTCCGGGAAATCCGGAACAGCGGAAAATCGGGCACCCTGGCGGACGCGATCACCTACACCTCCGCGAACGATTTCACCGGAGCCGCCGTCAATGACGGCATCCGGCCGGTCCTGAATTACAACGATCTGGGCGCGGGCGGAGTTATAGGCGCGACCGGGATTTTCAACAATGATGTCGATCTAATCGCCAATCAGGCCGGTGCCGACGATAACAATTTCATCGTCGTGGGCCGCATCACCGTGCCGGTGCCAGCGGCGGGGGATTATTCACTGGAAGGCATCGCGGACGATGGTTTCGCCGTGAAAATCGTCACCCCCGGCGCCCGGTTTGTGGCCTCGGGCGGCCCGGGAGGAATTGATCCCCTGGACAGCACGACGTTTTACAATCCGACCTACAGCGACACCCCGACGGTGGCGGCGGCGCGCTTTGATGCGGCGGGCAACTATGACATTCTGTTCCTCTCGCAGGAAGGCGGCGGCGGGGTGTCGGGCGAACTCGCGTTCGCTCCCGGCCGGTTCACGACCATCGGCGGCACCGGCGCCTGGCAGCTTCTGGGCACCTCGACGGGTCTGCCCGCGCCCACGCCATTCCTCCCGGCCACTCTGCCGGGACCGGAGGGCGGCGCCGGGCTGTGGGGCATCCGCTTCATCCGCAACGTCCCCGCCCAGGGGGACAATATCTACAATGCCCTGGCCTCCGTCCTGAACACGGCCACCAATGGCGCCGCTCTCACGGACACCACCACGCCGTACCTGAACTATTCGAATATCGGCGGCACCGCCGGTCAGGAGAACATGGGGCTTTTCCGCACCAATAATGCGGACAATGCCGGACTTTACGCGGTGGCGGACAAGGACTATCCGGAAACCACGGGTGAGGAGGACGCGGTTGTGGCCATCGCCAAAGCGCGGATCATCATTCCAACGGACGGCGACTGGACCTTTGGGGTTCACTCCGATGACGGCGTGGCTCTGCGGATTGACGGGGCGGCGTTCACCCGTGTGTCCGGGGATTCCTGGATCGACACCGGCGACACCGGCACGCTCTATTTCCGCTTCGGCACCGGCGACTCCAATGTCCGCGCGGTCACGAATCTGACGGCGGGCGAGCACGACATCGAATTCATCTGGTTCGAAGGCACCGTCAACTCGCACTTCGAGCTGTATGCGGCCCCGGGGGCTTTCAACAACGATGGCGACAGCCCCAACTGGCGTCTGGTGGGCGACACCGCGGCCGGCGGTCTGGCTCTGGCCGCCGCTTCGGCGCCGACGGATCCCAACTTCCAGATCACGGCGGTAAGCTACAATGCGGCCACTTCGGTGGTCACGCTGTCGTTCCCCTCCACCGCCGGCACGCAGTATGGAATCGAATGGTCCTCCACTCTGAGCAACAGCCCCTGGCCCTCCGCCGGAACAGTGACCGGCGCCGCCGGCACCACCACCACCACGGTGAATGCCGCGACGCTGAACGGCGGCACCGCTCCGCAGAGGTTCTTCGTCCGCGTGCGCGGCCCGAACTGACCCTGCCTCCCGGAGGACGGAAATAATCTGACAGCAACCCGCACGGCGGGGGCGCTCCGGAAACGGGGCGCCCCCGCTTTTCGTTTGCCGCTGTCCTCTCCCGGTCAAGCTGCGGCGGGAGTCCGGGAGACAGAACAAAAGCGGTTCCGCCCCGGCGTTTTTGCTGATAACACTTGCCCGGCGCGCCGGTTTTCCCTGAAATGCGGTCCAGTTTCTTGCCGTTTAACCGGTTCCGAAATTCCGATTTCCCATGAGCACACCCACTCTCTCCCGTCGTTCCTTTCTCAGCACCGCCGCGCTGGCCGCGGCCGCTGTTCCCTTTATGAAAACCACCGCTTCAGCGGCGGATCCCGCCATCTGGACCTCCGCCCGCAAGGTCGGGGGATTTTACCTCGGCCCCCAGGCCTGGACCTTCAACAAGTTCACGGCCATGGAGGCCATTGAATTCGCCGGCCGCGCGGGAGCGACCGTGATCGAATTTTTCCCCGGCCAGCCTTTCAGCAAGGAAAAGCCGAATCTGAAGTGGGATCACAACGCCACCGACGACCAGCACAAGGAAATCAACGACCAGCTGGCCAAGTGGAAAATTGTTCCCGTCAACTACGGCGTCACCGGACTCCCCAACAACGAGAAGGAAGCCCGCAAAACCTTCGATTTCGCCAAACGCCTCGGCCTTTACGCCGTGACCACCGAGTCCGCGGAATCCGTGGCCCTGCTCGACAAACTGGCGCAGGAATACAACATCCGCGTGGCTTACCACAACCATCCCAAGCGCGACAACGATCCCAAATACAAGGTCTGGGATCCGAACTACATTCTGGAACTCACCAAGGACTGCTCGCCGCTGGTCGGCGCCTGCGCGGATACCGGTCACTGGGAACGCAGCGGACTGGATGCCCTCGGCGCCGTGAAGCTGCTCAAAGGCCGCGTGATCTCCTCCCACTTCAAGGACCGGGTGGATATCAAAAGCGAGGACGTCCCCTACGGCACCGGCAAAACGCCGCTGGTCCCCATTCTGGAGGAACTGAAGGCCCAGGGTTTCAAAGGCAATATCTCCATCGAGTACGAAACCAACTGGGAGCACAGCCTGTCCGATGTCGCGCAGTGCATCGGTTTTGTCCGCGCTGCGGGCGCGCTGAAGGGCTGGACCTGATTCATCCCTGTTTTCATGGCCACCGCCGCAGCCCCACCGGCTTCCAGGGAGCGGGAACTGGTGCAGGATTTCCTGCCCGTTTCCGATCCTCAGGAGCGGCTGGCGCTGATGGTGGAAGCCTGCGCCGGCGGCGGCATTCCCGCCGCCGGACGCACCGAACCCGATCTGGTGCCGGGCTGCGTGTCGCGGGTCTGGCTCCGCAGCGCGCGGGAGAATGGCCTGCTGCGCCTGACCTGGGATGCGGAATCGCCGCTGGTGCGCGGACTGGCCGGGCTGATCTGCCGGATTTATGACGGCGCGCCGCTGGAGGAAGTCACCGGCTTCCACAGTTCCATCCTCAGATCGCTGGGGCTGGAACGCCAGCTGTCGCCCACCCGCCTGCGGGGCCTCGCCGCGGTGGAATCGCGTATTCACCAGCTTGCGGCCGGTTTTGTGACCGGTGAAACGGCATGACGCTCCACGATGCTCATTGCCACCTCCATTTCGCGTCGCTGTCACCTTTTCTGGAGGACGCTCTGGCCACCGCCCGCCGTGCCGGACTGGCCGCCGCCGTGGTCAACGGAACCTCGCAGGCGGACTGGCCGCAGGTGACGGAATTTTGCTGGCGGCACCCGTGGGCGGTGCCCGCTTACGGCATTCATCCCTGGCACGCCGCTGGCCGCACGGATTCCTGGGAAAAGGAACTGACCGGCCTGCTGGAGGCCGCACCGGCCGCTTCCGTCGGCGAAATCGGACTCGATCTCTGGATTGAAGGTCACAATCTGACCGGCCAGACTGCCCTTTTTCTGCGTCAGCTGGCCATCGCCCGCGAGCACCGCCGCCCGGCCACCATTCACTGCGTCCGCGCCTGGGAGCCGCTCCGCCAGTGCCTGCAAAAACACGCCGCGCCCGATGCCGGTTTTCTCCTGCACGCTTACAGCGGCCCGGAGAATCTGATTCCGTTTTTTGCGGAGCGCGGCGCGTATTTCTCGTTTTCCCCGTCTTTCCTCGCGGCACGCCGTCAATCACGCCGTGAGGCTTTCCGGCTCATGCCGCGCGACCGCATTCTCATCGAGACGGATGCCCCGGATCTCGGCCCGCCGCCGGAGCTGAATCCGCACCCCCTCACCGACTCCGCGACCGGGAAACCGCTGAACCATCCCGCCAACCTGATCCTGTCCCTCCAATCCCTGGCCGCCGTGCTGGACCTGGATGAAGCCAGTGCCGCCCGTCTGACGACGGAAAACTGGCGGCGGCTTTTTACCCGGCAGGTCTTTGATAACGTTCCAGGCAAAGCCGGAAACGCTGAAGCGGGCGCATCCGGCGGGAAATGACTTCGAAGCATGTGGAGTCTTTCAAGGCGCGAATCCGGATCCGCACGGGCAATGCCGTGCGTCTTCCATTAAGGTGTTCAGATAACGGCTCGTTCTGCGGAGCCGCTGGCCGTGTTCATCGTCCGAAAAACCGGCGTGTTGTCCGGATCTGCGGATTTGCTGCGGAGCCCTGAAATTCCTCCGAGGAAAGCCGTGCGGGCGCGGCCGGTTTTTTCCCAAAACATGCTCCGGGTGACGCCGCACTGGCGCAGGGCGTGGCCGTGGTCCCACCAGACCACCAGCCGCGCCACGCGGAAAAGCGCACGGAACTGCAGCCGCCAGGCCGCCGCCAGCCACGCGGGGCCGGTCTTTTGGCGGCTGTTGAAAAAATCGGTGTGAAAAGCGATGTGCCCGGCCTCGTCGCGGGTGATGCGCAGGCAGACGGCACGGATCACGGCGTCCGGCGCGTGACGGGCGAGCAGCCCGTAGTAGCCGCGCGCGATCAGCTCGGCGATGAGCAGCACCTGGATATTGAATCCCAGTCCGATCCAGTTCCGGATGCGGCGGAAGATGGAATTGCTCCACTGCTTCTCCAGCAGCCGCCCGCCCAGCCGGAGGACCATTTTCCGCAGCAGTTCGGCGTGCCCATGCTCCTCGCCGATAAAAAGTTCCACCGCCTGCTCATAGTCGGAGGCATGACGGCGGGCATAAGCCCGGAGCCGCGATCCGCCCCCGGTTTCCCCGAGCTGGAAAATGGCCAGCGAGGCCGCCAGCGCCCGGATGCCGGGAAGCGCGGCGTCCGGCGGCGGACTTTGCCAGTCGTAGGTTTCATCAGCCTGACGGTGATGGTGTGTTTCAAAATACTGGATCCAGCGTTGCGGGTTCATGAGGTGATTTGGAAGTTGAAGAGATCAGAAGTCAGAGATCAGAAGTCAGAAGTCAGAAGTCAGAAGTCAGAGGGCGGAGGGCGGAGGGCGGAGGGCGGAGGGCGGAGGGCGGAGGGCGGAGGGC
>JAZKFB010000035.1:0-32950 GCA_040386695.1 Verrucomicrobiota bacterium | reverse complement strand
GAGGGCGGAGGGCGGAGGGCGGAGGGCGGAGGGCGGAGGGCGGAGGGCGGAGGGCTTTCCGGGATTTGAAATCTGTCCTCCTCCCGCCGGGTTCAGGCAAAAGCGGCGGTGATGGCGCGGTGAATGACCGGAGCCAGCCGGCTGGCCGGACTGGAGGCGCGGGTTCCGGCGGCAATTTGTTTCAGGCGGGTCACGACAGCCTGCACGGTTTCATCCAGCGTGGAAGTCCCGGCGGTGACGCCCACCGTTTCGACGCCCCGGAACCACTCGGCGTGAAGATCCTCCGCCGTCTCCACCTGCCGCACGGCGGTGCCGAAACCCTGCGCGGTTTCCGCGAGCTGGCGGGTGTTGTTGCTGTTCCGGCCGCCGATGACCACCACCAGTTCATTTGCCGCGCAAAGCGCCTCCAGCGCCGTCTGCCGGTCCTTGGTCGGCTGGCAGACGGTGTCCCGGAAAATCACCTCCGCGCGCGGGCGGCGGCGGCGGAGTGTTTCCACGAGAGCCATGACTTTGGCCAGAGGCTGCGTGGTCTGGGAGACGACTCCGAATTTGTCCACCGGAGGCAGATTGTCCAAGTCCGCCTCATTTTCGATCACCACCGCATCAGGGAAATCCCCGCACAGTCCCCGGACCTCCACATGCCCGGCCTGGCCGATGACCACCGGCCGGCAGCCCGCCGCAACCAGCTGCGCCAGCGCATGATGAGCCTTCCGGACCAGAGGGCAGGTGGTGTCCGTCAGCGCATAACCCGCTCTCCGCCAGGCATCGCGGTCCCTGTCCGCCGCTCCGTGGGCGGTGATGATGACGCGCTCCGTGCGGCTGCTGCCCACGGTTTCCAGGTTTCCCCGCTCCAGTCCGAGGGAGTCGAGATGGTTCTGGACGACGGGATTGTGAACCAGCTGCCCGAGCACTGTGGCGGGTCCCTTGGCGGCGGTGTCGTGGGTTTTGCGCAGAGCGTCGCGGACGCCGAAGCACATGCCGTGGTGGGTGGCGAGGGTGATTTTCATGATGATTGGCGGCGGAGGCCGGTGATGGAACGGTGGTTATGGGTTGATTGAAAAAAGGTCCGGGAAATGCCGGGAGTGGCCGAAGTTTACTTTGTGATACAAAGTTAAATTTCAAAAAAGGGGAGTCAGGGACGGGCGGAGCGCACGATGGACTCCAGAATATTCAGGTAGGTGGTGAAAGCGGCCCGGCCGGCTTTGCTCAAAGCGTAGCGGGTCTGGGGGCGGCCGAGCATTTCCTTGGTTTCGGTGATGTAGCCGGATTTGAAAAGAGTGCGCAGGTGAGTGATGAGATTGCCGTCGCTCATTTTGAGTTCCGCCTTCAGATCCTGGAAGGACCAGTCGGCGCGCGCCGCCAGCAGCGTCATGATGGCCAGACGCCCTTTCTCGTGGATGGTTTTATCAAGCTGGGAGAAATCGATCATGCCGCGCCGTCAGAGGAATCGCCGGAGGGAGGGCGTGCCCGGAATACGGCCGCCGCATAAATAAGATGCAGGAGACCGAAGGACAGCGCCATGAAAAGAATGCCGAGAGGGTAGGGCTGCCATTCCAGGGATGTCCTGACGACCGGCAGGAAACCGATAAGACCGAGGGAGAAAAATCCTCCGCCCAGAGCCACAAGGGACCGGGGGGCGAATGACCGCATCGCCAAAAGGCCTAAACCGTAAAAAAGCATCCAGTAGGAGGCGATCTCGGGATAGCTGAGCGGGCGGTAGGCGGCTGACAGAAAGCTGAGGACAAACCCGGCGGCCATCGGAGGCGCAATGGCCTGAAGCGCCATTCTCATGCCCGGACTGCTGAAGGATTCGCCCCGGGCGAGGGCATTGCGGCGCAGCAGCCAGAAATTAAAAGCGGTCATGGCGGCGAGCACGGCCAGCCAGAGGGACATGAATTCCGAAGTGGTCGGCCGGTGGCCGGGGCTGCGGGAGGCCAGAAATCCGCAGACCAGAAGGGCGGTCACTCCGCCCGCCAGCGCCGCCGGAGCGGAAAGAGCCCGGTAAACCGTGGCGCGCTCCATGAGGGCGCGGATGGTGCGGAGGTGGTCGGCGGCTTCCTTTTCGGAGTCAGTCATAAAGCGGTTTGCTTTGCATCACAAAGTTGCGCGGTCTGATCAGGGCGCAACTTCTTTTTTAATCCGGCGCAAAAAAAAGCAGGCCCGGCATGGGGCCGGGCCTGCTGGAACTTATGAGGAAGCCGGGAATCCTGGCTTCAGGCGGATTTTTTCTTCCCTGTTTTGGCGGGAGGCGCGGCTTCGGCCGGAGCGGGAGTTTCCGGCGCCGCCTCCGCGGGAGCGGTTTCCGGTTTGGCTTTAGCCTCCGGTTTGGCGGTTTCCTTGGCTGCCGGCTTGGTCTTTGCTTTGGGAGCGGGTTTGGCGGATTCCTGTTTCACGCCGACATTGAGCTTGATCAGCTCTTTTTTACCGCCGGTGGTGGTGCAGGAGCCTCCGATTTTGCGCCCGACTTTGACATCGCTGAATTTGGCGGCTTTTTCGCCGTCGTGAATGGTGGTCGTGTCTGTCAGATGATAAACATTTTCCCCAAGGGTGACGGTTTTGGCGGCTTCATCCACAGCGGTGACTTCACCGTAGAAAGGCAGGGTTTTGGCTTTTTCCGTGGCGGCGGCGGCTTTCTCTTTGGTTTTTTTGACGGTGGCTTTGGCCTTGTCCGTCACTTTGTCAGTGGCGGCGGCGGCTTTTTCCGCCGCCGTTTCCGCGGCGGCTTTGGGTTTGGCGGCGGGCTCGGTCTGCGCCCGGGCGGGCAGACCGAGAGCGAGGAGGGCGAGGGAGGAGGCGAGCAAGGTTAGTTTCATGACGGGTGGGCCACATTTTATTTTAATTGGCCGTTCAAATATACGAAATCCCTGGAATCTTCAAAACAAATTGTCATTCATTCCGGAGGGATGGCCGGCGCGCGGTTCCGGCGGTGCCGAGACATGGAAACGAAGAGGCACGGGCCGAAACCGGTTGCTTTCAGGGAGGCGGTGTGGTCCGCTTTTCACCCATCTGATAACCCCAAAACGCCATGAGCGATAAATTCTCTTCCTACGCCCATCCGGAGGCCCTGGTCAGCACGGAGTGGCTGGCCGGGCATCTTGACGATTCCGATATCCGCATCGTCGAGAGCAATGAGGATGTGCTGCTTTATGACACCGGCCACATTCCCGGCGCGGTGCACATCGACTGGCGTCAGGACCTCAATGACCAGACCGTCCGTGATTACATCGGCACGGAGGGTTTTGCGGCGCTGGCCTCCCGGCACGGCATCACGCCGGACACGACCGTGATTTTTTATGGCGACAAGTCCAACTGGTGGGCGACCTACGCCCTGTGGGTGTTCCAGCTTTTCGGGCATGACAAGGTGCGGATTCTGGACGGCGGCCGTTCCAAATGGGTGGCGGAAAACCGTCCGCTGACCCGCGGGGTGCCCAAAAACGAGCCTTCCGCCTATCCGGTGCCTCCCGCGCGTCTGGATGCGGAAATCCGCGCCTTCGCGGATGAGACGCTGGCGCATCACAAAGCCGGACTGCCGCTGGTGGACGTGCGCAGCCCCGGGGAGTTCAGCGGGGAAATCACCCACATGCCGGAATATCCCCAGGAGGGGGTCCTGCGCGGCGGTCACATTCCCGGCGCCAAAAGCCAGCCGTGGGCGAAGGCGGCCAATGCGGACGGCACTTTTAAGACCGCGGAGGAGCTGAGCGCCCTTTATGAGAAGGACCTCGGTCTGAAAAAGGACGATGACATCATCGCCTACTGCCGCATCGGCGAGCGGTCGAGCCATACGTGGTTTGTGCTGAAGTATCTGCTGGGTTTTGGCAAAGTCCGCAATTATGACGGCTCCTGGACAGAGTGGGGCAACACGGTGCGCGCTCCGGTGGAGCGTTCCTGACTTTTCAGGGCCGGCCGGAAAGTGCCCGTCTTTCCGGCCCCGGTCCTGACTCCGGTTCCGCCGGATTTCCCTGATAAATTCCGTTTCCCTCCCACTCTCATCACTGCTCCGACGACTCATGTATCCCGAACCGCTGCAGGCGCTCATTGATCTTTTTGCCGGCCTGCCGGAAACCGACCGGCGGGAAACGCTGATCAATCTCGCGGAATCCGCGCCGCTTCACGCGCCCCGGGAGGGCGAGACGTTTGATCTTGAGGATGTCCGCAAGGACGAGGAATGCACGGACACGGTGGGGATTCACCTCAAAGTCGGAGAAGGCGGCACGGTGAGTTTCCGCGTTTCCCTGGGACCGGAGGTGCAGACGCTGACGCGCGCCATGACCTCCATTCTGTGCCAGGGTTTCGAGGGCGTGCAGCCGCTTGAGATTCTGGAGGTTCCTGCGGATTTTGTGCCTAAAATCGTGGGGGCTGAACTGGTCCGTCAGCGCAGTCAGACCGTTTATTACGTCCTGACCCGGATAAAATCCACCGTCAAAGTCCTGCTGAACCGCCAGCGCGCGGCGGCTCTGGGGAATGCGTGAGGAATCACAGGGCATCCGATGGGCGGCATGCGGGCGGATTGTGGCCTCGGGCATTGCGGCGGCGGGCATGGGCCTTTGCTCCTATGGAGTGAAAAAACAGGGCTGACGGCTTTCAAAGCGGGGTGCGGAGCGGGAGAGCCGCATCAGGTTATCCCCTCCGCATTTTTCCTGCTGTCCCGCAGCCCCGGGCGCGGCTTTTCCATGATATGAGGCCTTGAGAGGCGGCCGCGGCGGGGAAATGGATCGCCCATGAGTTTGAAAAAAGCGTTTGTTCTGGGGGCGGGACTGGGCACGCGGCTGCGGCCTCTGACAGGGGTGCTGCCGAAACCGCTGATTCCCGTGCATCATAAGCCGCTGATCGTCCGCGCGTTCGAGCATCTGCGGTCCGCCGGGGTTTCGGAATTTGTGGTCAACACGCATCACCTGCCGCAGGCTTATGAAACCGCGTTTCCCGCCGGCGAATGGGAGGGTTGCCCCCTCACTTTCCGCCACGAGCCCGTGCTTCTGGAAACCGGCGGCGGGCTGGCGAATGTCGCGGATCTGTTCCAGGACGGCACATTTCTGGTTTATAACGGCGACATCCTGACCGACCTGCCGCTGGCTCCGGCGGTGGCGGCGCATCAGGCCGCCGGAAATCTGGTGACGCTGCTTTTAAGGCGGGACGCGGCTTTGCGGAATGTCGCTTTTGATGCCGCCACCGGCCGGGTGCTGGATCTGCGGAATTCGCGGAACACGGATCACCCGGACCAGCGAGGGTTCACGGGCATTTATCTGGTGGAGCCGGGCTTTTTCCGTTATCTGATTCCGGGGAAAATCGAGAGTGTGGTCGCGGGATTTCTCCGGGCTATTGAGGCGGGTGAAAAAATCGGAGGGTTTCCGGCGGATGACGGCATCTGGCTGGATCTGGGGGACCGCGCCAGCTATCTGGAGGCTCACCGTCTGGGGCGGGGAATTCCGTTCCCGGCTTTCGCCCCATGGTCCCGGGAGGAAACGGCGGTGATTCACCCGGACGCGCGGGTGGAGGCCGGCGCCATTGTGGACGCGGCCAGTTCCGTGGGGCCGGGGGCGGTGGTGGAGGCCGGGACGGTGCTTGAAAATACAATCGTCTGGCCCGGGGCCCGGGTGCCGGCCGGGACCAGGCTGAGCGGGGAAATTGTGATTTGAGCGTTTGGCGGCGGTGTGTCGTTTTCTAAAAATGGGACCTCTGGGACCTATAGGTCTTATTCAGTGCTTCCCGCACGCCACCGCCAGCTGAGCAGACCGTGTCCCCGTTCATCAGGGCGGCGCGGGCGCCTCCGCCGCCGCCGCGCGGGCCTCATCGTAGCAGTTTTCCAGATTCGCGACCGCCTCCTGAAGGCCGAAGCGTGTCCGCACGGTGCGGGCGGCGGCCAGGGAAAACTGTGTGAGGCGGGCGGGATCGCGCAGGAGGGACAGCAGGGCATCAGCCAGTTCGCGGGGGTTGCGTTCGGGCACCAGCAGGCCGTCCAGGCCATGGGTCACGGCTTCCGGAATGCCGCCATGCAGGGTGGCGAGGACAGGCAGACCGGTGGCCATGGCCTCCAGCATGGCATTGGGAATGCCTTCCTGGTCGGCGGTGTCCGTGAGTTCACTGGGGTGCAGGAAAAGATGGGCCCGCCGGTATTCGGCCAGCAGGGCGGGCTGATCGAGCCAGCCGAGAACGCGCACATTTTCCGTGAGACCAAGCTCGTCGCGTTTGCTTAGAAACTCATCCTTCACCGGACCGGTGCCGCAGACGATGAATTTCAGGGCCGGGAAATGCGGCACCACCAGACGCAGAGCCTTCAGGGTGGTGAAAAGCCCCTTTTTGGGAATCAGGCGGCTGGCCTGAACAAGCCGCCAGGCCCCGTCGGCGGGCGCTCCCCGCACACTTTCCGGGAAACTTTCCAGAGGAATGGGCGTGTGGTTAAGCCGGAGTTTTTCAGGCGGACAGCCGAGATTTTTCAAACCTTCCAGAAGCGACTGACTGCGGGCCAGGATCAGCCGGGCGTGAGCGAAAACCCGCCGCAGGCTGGCCACATAGGCCGGATCACCGGTGAATTTCACGACATCCACTCCGTGAAAGGACACGATGAACGGTCCGCCCCAAGCAAGGAGCATGTCGAGGTATTTCACCGCTTTGTGACCGTAATAAACGTGGACCAGATCCGGCTGATGCCGGGCGAGCAGATCCGGGAGATTGTAGGGGTGATATTCCGGCGCTGTGGTGATGCGGCGGGGCGGCGGCCACTGGCGGACCACGTGTTTATACCAGAACCGCAGGAGGAAATTCCCTCTCGGGCGCGGACGCGTCCGGCGCTCCATGACCACCACGGGTTCAAACGGGAACTGATCCGCATGGAGCAGACGCTCCGTGAAAACCGTATTGTCATACCGCTGAAGGTTGGCCACCTGGCGGTAAAGACTCTGCATTTCCGGCTTCAGCCAGGTGCCGCAGAGACTCACAAGCCGGGGGCGGCGGGGGGCGGAGTCATCGTTGGGGAGCGCGGGCATGGAAGGAGGGGAAAGTCAAAGACAGGCTGAACTCCGGCTGTGCCTGTCTACCGGAATTCAGATTGAACAGAAGGGCGCAAAGCCTGCGGGGTAAATCACTTACGGAAAAACGGCACCCCCGATGATTTTGGCCGGCCGGGAAGCAGGGGTTGAGTCATAAGCGGTTTTTGGTGAATTTTGTGATCCTCCGCTCAAATTCATCACGGTTTTTTCCAGAGATACAGCCAGCGCTCGCTGACCGCCGCGCCGTCCCCGTTCCGCAGCTCGCAGGTCATGTCGATGTCCCGCACGCCGGGGGGCGGCTCCAGCACAAAAAAGGCCCGGAGCACCTGGGGCATATGGACTTCCGGATTGCGGCCCATGCCCAGGGGAAGCTCGTCCACGTTGGCCATGCTGAGGTCGGTGATGTCCGCGTGGATGAGCTTGATGTCCGGATTGCTGGTGGTGACGACGGGTTTGAATTTTGAAATATCGTCCCACTTCGGATCGCCTGTTTTCTTTTCAGGATGCAGCGGCTTGGTGAAATCGATCGTGAAAAGCAACTGGTCCGGCTTCTGCACCGGATGGCCGTAGCGCGTGGCCCTGACGGTGAACAGGCCGGAAGGCGCGGGATCGCGCAGCCAGATCAGACGGTATTTAAAACGGTATGGTTTGCCGACTTCGGGAGCGGGTTCAGGTTCCCAGACAAGGATGACATTGTCATTGGTCTCATCCGCCGTGGGCATCTCGATAAGATGCAGGCGGCCTTTGTCAAAGCCCTGCAGCGGCTCCACGCGGGCTCCGGGGCGGTCGTGGTAATGGGCCTCCACGTCCTGGTAGGACGAGAAAGCGCGGTCCCGCTGGAGGAGGCTCCATGATTTCGGTTTATCCAGGCTGAAGACGCAGTGGCGGAACTGGTCCGGGGTGTGGTCCAGAGGACGGAAATGCCTTGCGCCGGTGGAAAGTTCCATGAGCAGGCCATCGCTGTCATGCACCTCCGGGCGGAAATCATAGGCGCGCGGATGGGTCAGTTCGCCGAACCAGAACATGCTGGAGAAGGGAGCCAGACCGAGCTGTTTCACGGGCTGCCGCAGCGTGATTTCAGCTTCGATCTCCATGACGGTCTCCACGCCGGGAGTGACGGTGAACTGATAAGCGCCGGCGACGCTGGGGCCGTCCAGCAGAGCCCAGGCGGTGAGGGAGGCGCTGCCGGCCTCCGGCTGTTTCAGCCAGAACGTCTGAAAATCCGGAAATTCCTCCGGCACGCCCGGAAGACCGCTGTTGAGGGAAATTCCCCGGGCGGAAAGGCCATAGGGCGCTTTCGCCGGGATGCTGCGGAAATAGCTCGCTCCGAGGAAAACGAGGAACTCATCCATGTAATCCGGTGAATTCAGATGGGTGCGGGCCCTCCAGCCCGCGTAACCGGGAGGGGAGGGGATGCCGTTGGGCACCTGCTGTTTGCCGTAATCAAAGAGGCTGCGGTCAAACAGCAGCGGTTTGGCTTCGGCTCCCGTGACCTCATTCAGCATTACGGATTTCTTGGCCGTCCAGCCGGGGTGGAAGAAATCGATGGAGAAGGGTTTCTGGTCCATGGCCCACAGCCCGGCCTCCATTTTGAAGCGGATGTCGCGGTGCTGGTCGTAAGTCAGATTTTTCCAGAAATCGGCGAGATTGTCGGCCGGAGCGGCATAAGGCACGGCCGCTTTTTCGGCGGCGAGGCGGCGGACGCTTTCAAAATTGAAGTCCTGGGCCATGGAGAGGGACGCCGTGAGGGGAAAGGCTGCCGCCAAGGCCAGCAACGTGAGGGAAAACCGGAACATGTGGGGAAATGCGCTTTGGGTGCGGACTGGCGATGCTTACGCGATGCCGGGCGGCTTGCAATTGCGATCCCGGCTTGCCGGCTGAAGCCCGCCGCGCCAAGGAGTTTGCCGCCGGCCGCTGTTCATTCTCCATTTCCTCCCGATGTCAACAATCCCCTTCGCTGCGGCTCTGATTGCCGGCGGCCGGTCCCGCCGGATGGGCTGCGACAAAGCCCGGCTGCCGGTCGGCGACGGCGTGGAGCTGTGGCGCAGGCAGTTGTCGGTGCTGCGGGAACTGGGCGCGGAGGAGCTGCTGATTTCCTGCCGGCCGGATCAGCTCCATTTCGCGGAGGAGCCCGGAGTCCGGCTGGTCTTTGATGAATGGCCGGATGCCGGACCACTGGGGGGAATTGTCCCGTGTCTTGAGTCGGTGTCCGCGGACCGGCTGATGGTCCTGGGAGTGGATATGCCGCTGATGACAGCGGAGGTCCTGCGGCACCTGCTGAGCCAGTCCGGGCCGGGGCGGGGGGCGGTGTTCCGCAATGGCCGGTTTTTCGAGCCCCTGGCGGCTCTCTACTTGAAAAGTATGGCGGCGGACGGGCAGGACCGGCTGAGGACGGGAAATTTGAGTCTTCAGCCCTGGCTGCGGGAGGGGGTTGACTGCGGGATTTTGGGGACAGTGGACTTGCCAAAGGCTTTGACCGTCCATTTCCAAAATTTGAACTCCCCCCAGGATTTGTGATTCGCCAGCGCCTGAGAATTACTGATTTAATGAACGCTTTTACTTTGGGCGGTTTCTGTAAAAAATCCGTAAGTTGTTTACGTTTAGGTAATTATTGAACTGATAGCTGGTGGATCACGCGGGCGGCTCCACAGGTTCTCCCGAAATAAAGCGAACAGGAGCCTTTCTGGAAAGCCATCATCCGGAAGTTGTCTGATTAATCCACCGGGTGATCCAAAATTTTTGTGACATCCTCTAAAATGTTCCGGCTGTCCTGTTTTTGCGTCTTTTAAAAATATCTTTTGATGAAAAAACAACGTTAATTTAGGTCAATTAAAAACTCAGGAAGCCGATGATCGCTTTGGAAAGGGAAATTCCTCCGGATAAAAAGAAATTTTCAACAAAATGACAGCTCTGATGATGGAGGTAAATTTTTCCGGAAAATGCCAAATTCATTAAAGTTGTTTTAATTTTTATTAAGGTGATAATGATTCTCATAAGGGCGTGCGCTAAAAACACCTAAAGTAATACTTTGCAAAACAACTGAACCTAAGTAAACTCGGCTTCAGGCGGTTGAGGTCCTCCGCGCATGGATGAGACCGCTCTATTACCCCTGATCCCGATGAACTCCGCCACCTTTGAAAGGAATTGGAATTGGCTTGGACGTAAATTCCGCCCCACCCGCTGGACAATGATCAACCGACTGAGGGCCGTGCGAGCGGATTCCCTGTCACCGGCGGCAGAGGAGTTTTGCCGATGCTACTGGTATCCGCTGTATGGTTTTCTGAGACAGAAGGGCTTTTCCGCCCCGGATTCCCAGGACCATGTGCAGTCCTTCCTCTCGCAGTTGTTGACGAAGAATCTGCTCGAAAAAGCGGATCCCGCCCGGGGCCAGTTAAGAACTTACCTGATCACTTTGCTGCTGCACCATACGACCAAACGGCGCAAATTCGAAGCGGCGCAGAAACGCGGGGGACTTTATGAGCACGTGCCTCTGCTGGACGAGGGCGCGGAAGCCGCCTATCTCCTCGGTCTGGACACCGCCGGTTCCCCTGAGGAGGTATTCCGTAAAGTCCTGGCGGCGCGGCTGGTCGCGGAGGGAGTGCTGGCTTTGGAAAAATGGTACGCGCTGAAGAAAAAAACCGCCCTGCTGGAGGAGCTTATGCCGGCTCTGGAGGGACCCTTGAAGGATTCGACCTATGCCGAAGCCGGGGCCCGTCTGGGTATGAGACCGGGAGCGGTGACCATGGCCGCGCGCCACCTGCGGGCGAGATTCAAGGATTTTGTCACGGCGGCCGCTTCCCGGATTTTGGATATTCCTCCCGGACGGGAACTGGACATGGAATTGAATGCGCTGTTCGCCGGTGGCCGGACTCAGCTGAGCATTTAGGCAAATGCCAGCCGGCATCGGGCAAACAGCCAGCCTGTGGTTTTTGGCCGGATGCCAGGCGGAAAAATTCCCAAAGCGCCCAAACCGGGTCTGAAGTCAATTTTACCGCCGGAGCCGGCAGTTCATGCAAATGTTCAATTCCTCCCCTCACGGAGCCAGGAAAAGGGACAGTCTTGATGAGTTCGCGGTGGGACAGTCCTTTTTCGGGGACTCGGAGCAGCGGTCCGTACCGGTGGTGCCAGGGTATACCGTGAGCTATTTTATTGATCAGGGGGGTGGAGGCGAGGTCTGGTGCGCCCGCCGCGATTCGGACGGGCACCTGGCAGCCCTGAAAATCCCCAATAAAACGGAGGAGTTTTATGAGCGCCTCCTGGTGGAGGGGGAGACGCTTCAGGCCCTGCGCCATCCGGGCATTTTGCGGCTTCTGGAATTCACGGAGGATGCGCAGAAACATCCCGTGCTCGCGCTGGAATTGATAGAGGGAAATGATTTATCGAGGATCATCCCGGCCGGCGGCCTGGAATTCGAGGAAGCCGCAAAGCTGCTGCTCCGTGTTCTGGATGCGGTGAATCACGCCCATGGCAAAGGGATTGTGCACCGGGACCTGAAGCCGGCCAATATTCTTATCGGCAGCAACGGGGAGGTCAAAGTTGCCGATTTTGGCCTGGCAAAGTCCCTGGGCCCCTCCACGGCGGTGACTCTCACGGAGAATGGCCTGATTGCCGGCACCACGGAATATCTGGCGCCTGAACGTTTTGATGCCGGCACCCGGGCCGGCGTTCTGGTCGATGTCTACGCCCTGGGAATCATCCTTTACGAAATGCTCACCGGCCACCCGCCCCGCGGATCGTGGGTGCCGCTTTCAGAGGTGAAGCGGCTGGATGTCCGTCTGGATAAGCTGATGGCGGCGGCCACCGCCGCGGACCCCGGGCAACGGCTGAAAAGTGTCGCCCAGTTCCGTGACCGCCTGGTGGAAATTCTGAAAACCCGCCGCCGGTATGCGGGCACGGGGCTCGTGACCAAGCGGGTCCGCGTCGGTGATGCCCTTTGGACGGTGCTGGGGCTTTATTGCGCGGCGGCGGGCTGGTGTTCCCTTGAGCGGATTTACGGAGCCAAAACCGTGCCGAAAATATTCGACCTCACGCTGGGCCTGCCCCCGCTGCTGGGAGGATACGATTCGACCCTGATTCTCAGTACCTTATTGGGAATTGTCTGGGTATGGCAGGCCTGGCGGCTGTGGCGTTTCCGCAGGCTTCCCATCCGGGAGGCTCTTCCCAGCCCGTTCGGGCTGCGGCTGGGAGACTCCGGCCCTGCTGCCGGAATCGTGGCTCTGACTCAGGCTCTTTGCGCCTGGATGGGTCTTTTTTTTCTAAAGGAGATTTTTTTTCTCACCAACTATTGGCTTTCGCCGGACACTCCATTCTGGGAAAAAGCGCTGTGCATCACCGTCCAGGACGGGAATACTCCCGTCAGCGCCTGGACCGGGGCACCCAGTGCTTTTTTCGATACCCAGGCCTGTTTCATCAACGAGGTGAAGCCACGGCCGGGGGACGGCAGGGTGGATATCATCGCCAGTCAGCGTTTCCTCGTATTTCTTCAGCCGATGCTGCTGACTCTCAGCACGGCGGCGGTGGCGGTGGGCGGAGGAGTGACTCTCATGATGCTGATCCTGGAGTGGTATCGGAGGAAATTGATCCTGTTGCTGCCGACTCTGGCGCTTTGCGGAGGGCTTTTAAGTCAGTCCTGGAGAGAGGCCTCCGTCCGCAACCGGGTGCGGCAGGGAGGTGAGGCTCACTATGCCGGAGCCCTCTCCGGCGAGGCGGAAAGGTACAGCCTGGAGGCCTTTAAATCTTTGGTGAGATGTGTTTTTGATCAGAAAGGTTCGGCTGAGGATCTGCGGAATCTCGTGACCAAAGTGTTCGCCAAAAGCATCACTCACGATACCCAGGGAAGCATTTCCCGCAGGGAAATGCGGAACTGGCTGCTGCAGGAGCAGGAAACCAGCAAACGCCTGCACCGCAAAGTGGAGTCAGCGGCCTACTACTATAATGAAAAGCTTATTTTCCCCCCTAAATGGATTTTCCAGGCGTATACCGATCCCGGTGCCGGCCAGCCGGTCACGGGCAGCCAGGTCACTCTGTTCTGGCGGGGCCGGCGCGAGGAAAATCCGCCGCGTCTGGCCATGGACAGATGGGAATCGGAAACGGTGCTGCTCTATGACGTGCCGCAGCGGGAGCTGGACGCTCCGAAGGCAAAATTATGGCTTGATGAGTTTCTGGGCGAACTGAGCCGTCCAGGCTGCCCCTCACTGGAGCGCTTCGTGCTTCCGATGATTCTGGTAAAGGCTCTTGAGGGGGATCCCTATTGGGTTGCCGTTGACCGTTCCGGAACGGTGGAGGCCTTCCGCCGCTCACGGGCCTCCTGGGCTTCCCTGGAGTTCCAGCTTCTGGCCATCCCGGAAGTGGCGACTCTGTCCGGGGGACGTTGGGAAGTCGAGGCTCTCGTCAACCGGATGAGCACCCGGGAGGATGGGGAAATCGAGCAGCCCGCAGTGCCCATGAAGTGGCGCCTGGAGATCGTTCCCGTCAAAAACTCCTGGCGCATTCTCCGCCTCGATATGTGAAGTCCCTTCCGGAAATGACGGGTGTGAGGGCCTCCGCCTTATTCCGGGCCTGCCTGCCGGGTGGCCCTGTTTTTCAAAAACCGAAGATCCCGGCGATGCGGTCCGTGATCTCATCATGGGTCGTGCCCGGACGGATTTCCAGGGTCACAAAGGCGGATTCGCGGCGGAACCAGGTGGTTTGGCGTTTGGCATAATTCCGCGTGGCCTGCTGCACGGAGGCGATGGCCTCCTCAAGGGAGGTGGCCTCGTCCACCACGGCCCGGAAATCCCAGAGACCGATCGCTTTCTCGGCGGTGGCGGAAAGCTCCCGTTCGCTGAGCCGTTCAACTTCTTTCAGCACTCCCGCCGCGACCATGGCATGAGCGCGGGCGTCGATTCGCTCATAAAGATCATAACGCGGCCAGTCCAGGAAAACGCCGCGCACTCCGGGACGGGGCATGGCCCAGGACTGCTTGAGTTCGGAGGCGGGTTTTCCGGTGAGGATGCAGATTTCCAGCGCCCGCACCACATGACGGGGATTTTCCAGATTCAACTGCTCGGCGGAGCCGGGATCCAGGACCATCAGCTTTTCCGCCAGTTCGTAAATACTCAGCGCCTCCAGTTCCCGGCGCAGGGCGGGATCACCCGGCGGCAGAGGAGAGAGTCCGTGGGTCAGCGCTTTAATATACAGCCCCGAGCCGCCGCAGACAATCGGCAGCCGGCCCCGGCTTTGGATTTCCTCAATCGCCGTCAGGGCTGTTTTTTCAAAACGCCCGGCGTCCATCTCCTCCGAAACCGGGACGGTGCCGTAAAGATGGTGCGGCGCTCGCACCAGTTCCTCCGGGGTCGGTTGCGCCGTCAGAATGGGCATGCCGGCGTAAACCTGATAGGCATCCGCGCAGATGATTTCCCCGCCGGTGCGCTCGGCCAGCCGCAGCGCGGCCGCGCTTTTGCCGCTGCCGGTGGGGCCGGTGAGAAACAGGGGAAGGGGAAATTTCAACGGGGAGGCGGGCAGGGGACAGTTTTAAGCGGCATCACGTTCGCGGGAGGCGCGCTCGCCGGTGCTGCGGGCGGGGCCAATTTCCAGGCGGCGGCCCATGAATTCCTTGCCATGAAGTTCAGAGACCGCGCGGCGCGCCTCATCCGTGGTCAGCATCCGAACGAAGGCGAATCCTTTCGAACGCTGGGTGTCGCGGTGATAAACCACCTCCGCGGACTGCGCCTGACCGGCTCCTTTGAAAAGATCCAGCAGGTCGCTTTCAGTGGCTTCGTAGGAAAGATTGCCCACATGCAGGCGCGGCCCGGTTACGGAATCCGGATCCGGTGCGGTCAGAGTCCGTTCGCGCGGCGGACGGGATTCACGCGGGGCGCGCTCCTCCCGGTTCCCGCCGTTTTCCCGGTCATCACGGGAACCCGGAACGGAACCACGCCGGCCCAGCGGCCCGGTGGCTGGTTTTTTGGAGGAGGATTTTTTCCCCAGCATTCCGAAAGTCAGAAGCGACAGAATTTTCTGTATCAGCGTGGGAGCCTGGGAAGCTTCCCGGTGGCGGATATTGCGGCCCCGGTCCACAGGCTCCCAGTCCCGGTGATCCTCGCGTGAAGCGCGTTCTGATCGGTCGGACCGTTCGGGGCGGTCATGGGAGCGGGCCCCGTGGGAACGGTTCTGGCTGCGGTGGCGGTTATGGGAGGGTCGGCCTCCGCGGCGGGCGCGGGGATTTGGCGGGGTGGGTTGGGACATTGAGTTCTGGGGCAGTGGAGTGCCGGATAATGGTCGGTTGGAGGCAGAAAATGGACAGCGGGCGCTTTTGAGGAAAGGCCGGGGCCGGAGAGACAGGCGGGCGGCCTTCCTTTTCCCGGAAAAAAACAGCCGGACATGAACCGTCTGAATTTCCGGATACAGCTTTAAACGCATGGTTGGGATGGCTTCCATGCCATCCTTTCTGCAGGGGCGGGGAAAAATTTGAAACCATCACCCGGCGCGCGCGCTTCGCTGGTGAAATGCCAAAAGCTGCGGTCCCGCCACAGTTCACCCGGCCACGACGCCGCACAAAATGTGTGTCAGCCCCGCCGCCTGGCATGTGATCACAATGCTCGGTCAATGGCGTCATACTGTCCCCCGCCGCACCCTACATTCACCATTCCGGCGCGGGCAACCGAATATAACGTCCTGTTCCGCCGGAGGGCCGCGCATCCGGGTTTAAGGTCCGGCCCGCCGGTGAATTCCTCTCCGGGCCATCCTTATAAAATCCGCGGATCCCCTGTCCCATCCGCTGAAATCCATGATTTCTAGGCACGCTGTCCGCCCCCATAGCAGCCGGAATGCCCGCATTTTCCGGCTTTGCCTTTGCAAATCCCGGCAGCGGGCGCATTGAAAATATGGGATCCGGAGTTTCGCAACTCTTGATTTTTCAGGCAATTTAACCGATAACGCTAAATTCATCAACATGTCAGCATTGAGTATCAGGAAGATCATCGGGCGCGAAGTCATTGACTCGCGCGGCAATCCCACTGTGGAGGTGGATGTCATTCTGGAGGGCGGCGCCCTTGGCCGCGCCGCTGTCCCCAGCGGAGCCAGCACCGGTGAGCACGAAGCCTGGGAACTGCGCGACGGTGACAAAAAACGTTTCCTTGGCAAAGGCGTCCTGAAAGCGGTGAAGGCCGTGAACGAGGTGATCGCTCCCGCCCTCATCGGCAAGTGCGCGACCGCCCAGAATGTTCTCGACGGCATCATGCTCGGTCTGGACGGCACCGCGAACAAAGCGAAGCTCGGCGCCAACGCCATCCTCGGCGTCAGCCTCGCCCTTGCCAAAGCCGCCGCCGCCGGTTTGAATCTGCCTCTTTATAAGTACCTCGGCGGCCCGAACGCCAAAGTCCTCCCCGTTCCGATGATGAATATCATCAACGGCGGTGCCCACTCGGACGCGCCGATCGACTTCCAGGAGTTCATGGTCATGCCCAAGGGCGCGCCCAGCTTCAGCGAAGCCATCCGCTACGGTGCGGAAATTTTCCATTCCCTCAAAAAAGTGCTCCACGACCGCGGCCTGAGCACCGCCGTGGGTGACGAGGGCGGATTCGCCCCCACTCTGAAGAGCGCCGACGACGCCCTCGCCGTGATCGCCGAAGCCGTCGATAAGGCCGGATACAAGCTCGGCGAGCAGATCTTCATTGCCCTCGACTGCGCCGCCTCCGAATTTTACGACAAGGAGAAGAACGCCTACGTCTTCAAAAAATCCGACGACTCCATCAAATCCGGTGCGGAAATCGTGGATTATTACGCCGATCTCCAGAAGCGTTACCCGATCATCTCCATTGAGGACGGCTGCGCCGAAAACGACTGGGCCACCTGGAAACTCCTTACCGACAAGATCGGCAAAACCACTCAGCTCGTGGGCGACGACCTCTTTGTGACCAACGTCAAGTTCCTCCAGAAGGGCATCGACACCGGCACCGCCAACTCCATCCTCGTGAAGGTGAACCAGATCGGTTCCCTCACCGAAACCCTGGACAGCGTGGAGCTGGCCCAGACCCACGGCTACACCGCCGTGCTCAGCCACCGTTCCGGCGAAACCGAGGACAGCACCATCGCTGACCTCGCCGTCGCCACCAACTGCGGCCAGATCAAGACCGGCTCCATGAGCCGCTCCGACCGGATCGCGAAATACAACCAGCTCCTGCGCATCGAGCAGGAACTTGGCGACACGGCGGTTTACGGCGGCAAGATGAAGCACTGAGCGTGGCGGGTGTGGAGCTGAGGAGTATTGACTATCAGGCCGGAAAGTTGAAAAATTGATTGGCAGACTCCAACCCCTGTCCTTCCCGGTAATCATCACTCATTAACTCCCTCCGCACCCAAAATGCCCCGCCAGGTCATCGCTGAACTTGACGATCCCCAGACGATCTGGTCCACAGTAAGCCGTTTTGCCGGAGTGGGCTGCATCCTCATGCTCATCTGCATCATCTCGGTGCCGTTCTTTCCGCGCTTCCGGGATTACCGGGCGCTGAATGAGGAGGGCCGCACGGTGGAGGCTGAGCGCGACCGTCTGCGTCTTGTCCTTGAGGAGAAGGAGGCTCAGCTGCGGATGATTGAAAGCGACGCGCAGTTCATCGAACTTAAAGCCCGCGACCACCTCGACCTCTACCGCGAGGGCGAGGTGGTCTTCCGCTTTGAGAGCGCGAAGTGACAGCGTTAAAGTTAATGCAAAAAATGCCAACGCTGAGGACAGTAACCTGTCCATGGCAATCATATGAACCCACCTTCGGCCGCTGCAAAACTTCCCCACCTGAAGCAGCGGCGGGCCATCAGGAATATAGGATTGGGTCACGGGATGATGCTCGGAGGATGTGGCGGGTTGGCTTACTACGTTTGGGGGATCCTCCATTGGGAGGGGGATGCCCATGGGCGGGAGAATGCGGGCTTTATGGCCGCCCCGATTCTTTACCTGATTCTTTTTTTCTTTGCTTTGGTTCACGTGGCGGCGGGGGCTGTCATCGGGGCAGTAGTGGGACCGATTTTGGGCCTGCTCTGCCGCATCGCCAAAGCCATCAGTCAGCCGTTGCGGCGGATTTTATCCGTAATTTGTGATCCGGCCGTGAGATTCAGCGTTTCCCGGTGAGTGACCCGGGACCAGACCGCAAAAATCCCGGACAGACCGGGCAGGGCAGTCATGAGGAGGCGGATTTTGAAAAATACCGCACGTTCGCGAATTTTTTGAAATGCTCATCCTGCGTCCAAAGAGTCGCTCCGTAGCGCAGCGTGGTGGCATAAATGAGGCTGTCCGCCAAGGGCAGGGCATGGTGTGCGGCTTCCAGAGCGAGGGATCCATCGAGATCAACTACCTGACCGCTTCTCATCACACTGGCCGCCTGAAGAGCTTCATTTTCCCCCCGCTCCCGCAGCACCTTTTTGAAAACCTCGTAGATCGTGATGACCGGCACCACGAGATTTTCCTCATCCTCAATGGCCGCCGCAAAAAGCCCGGCGCGGTCACTTCCGGTCAGATATTCGAGCCAGGCCGAGGAATCGACCACGTTTGAGGAACTCACAGGCGATCCTCCTCCCGATCAATAGTAGTGTCCATACCGCGAAGAAATCCGCGCATTTCCTTGGCGGGACGAACGGGAATGAACTCCACTCTGTCTCCGTAGCGAATGACCCGCATTTTCCCTCCGCTGGTAAGTTGCAGAGCTTCGCGGATGGCTTGGGGGATGACCACCTGATATTTTGGGGAAATGGTAACGGTGTCCATATCGATGCTGCATCTGTAAAACGATCTGAGTGTCGATGCAAGACGTTGTCTGGAGGGAGACACATGCAAGCCGCAAAATCCCGGACAGACCCGTCCGCCCGCTCACGTCTTGAACACGGGACATCAACCGTCCCGCCAAGGCCGCATGATCCGCACGACTTTTTTTGTCACCCTCGCGCTCTCTTTGACCTCCGCCTGGGCGGATAAGGAGATGCACAGCTTCAAGCGCATTGAACTGTCGGACCAGTTCTGGTGCGAGGGAGCGAGCTGTGCCGATTTCAACAAGGACGGTCATGCCGATCTGGTCGCCGGGCCCTGGTGGTGGGAGGGGCCGGATTTTGCCAAAAAGCATGAGATTTACGCGCCGACCGCGACTTTCAAACTGCCTCTGGGAGCGTTGACCACGGTCAATGTTCCCGGCTACGAGGGCGGGCTGGGCCACAAAAACACGTATTCGGACAATTTTTTCGCCTTTCCCCAGGACTTCAATGGGGATGGCTGGCCGGACGTGCTGTTCATCGGTTTTCCGGGGAAAATCACCTCGTGGTATGAGAATCCCAGAGGCGGCGGCGGGCACTGGACGCGGCATGTCATATTCGCCCAGACGGACAATGAATCCCCGGATTTCACGGACATCACCGGCGATGGCAAACCGGAGCTGGTCTGCATCACGGAGGGAGCCTACGGGTATGCGGAACCCGACTGGGCGGATGCCGCAAAGCCTTGGGTCTGGCACCCGATTTCCCCGAAAAAAGGCTACGGAAACTTCACTCACGGCATGGGTGCCGGCGATGTGAACGGCGACGGCCGGAAGGACCTGCTGGAACAGGGCGGCTGGTGGGAGCAGCCGGAGGATTCCAAAGCGTCATGGGTCCTGCATCCTTTTACCTTCTCGGACCTTGGCGGTTCCCAGATGTATGCCTACGACGTGAACGGCGACGGCCTGAACGACGTCATCACCGGGCTGGCCGCGCACGCTTTTGGCCTGGCGTGGTATGAGCAGGTGAAAAGCCCGGATGGCATCACTTTCAAAAAGCACCTCATCATGGGCCAGCGGAAGGAGGAGAACCGCTACGGCGTGAAATTCTCCGAACTCCACGCCATCGACCTCGTGGACATGGACGGCGACGGTTTGAAGGACCTTGTCACCGGCAAGCGTTTCTGGTCGCACGGCCGCATGGGCGATCCCGACCGCAACGACGAGGCCGTCGCCTACTGGTTCCAGCTGGTCCGTGGGCCGCAGGGAGTGGACTGGGTGCCGCATCTGATCGACAACAATTCCGGAGTCGGCACCCAGGTGGTGGCGAAGGATATTAATGGTGACAAACTCCCTGACGTGCTGGTCGGCAACAAGAAGGGCATCTTTATCCTCCAGCACGAGGTCAAAAAAGTGAGCGACGCTGAATACGCCACCGCCCAGCCCAAACCGCTGGACGCCGCGCCTCCGGCGAAGGATTTCCCGGTTCTGGCGGATGACGGGAAGCCGCTGAATTTCGACTTTGAAACCGGAACCCTGGCCAACTGGACGGCCGAAGGGGCCGCTTTTGCGCACCGCCCGCTGAAAGGCGACGCCGTGAACGCCCGGCGGAAGGACATGAGCAGCGGTCATCTCGGGGATTTCTGGGTGGGCTCCTACGAGGCGGAGAAAAGCGATAAACCCACCGGCACCCTGACTTCAGACGCCTTCACGCTTACGCAGCCGTGGATCAGCTTTATGGTCGGCGGCGGTTCCGGCAAAAAAACGCGGGTGGAAATTCTGAATGCGGTGAACGGCGCGGTGCTCTTCACCGCCACCGGCCCGGACAACGAGCGCATGGTCCGCCGCACGGCTGATCTGACTCCCTGGCAGGGCTCCAAAGTCAAAGTCCGCCTGGTGGACGAGGCCACGGAGGGCTGGGGACATTTGAATTTTGACCACGTTCAGATGCACGACCGTGAGCCGGTCAGCCGCTGAGTCCGGTGCTGCGGAGAATCCGGCGGGCATCAACGCCCTTCAAAATTCGTGAAATTTTCCGCGATTTCTTAAACTTTCCTCCAGTTTCCGGCGGATAGTGCGGGTATGAAAATAAAACACCCCTTCCGGTTGGCTTTTCTGTTCAGCCTGGCGCTTTTTTCCGGCCTGCCGGCCGTGAGGGGGGCGACGCTGGTTTTTCACACCGGGCTGGTGCCGGGAGTGGGGCTGCGGATGGCGGACAGCATCGGGGTTCCCAATGAGGCGGGAGGTTACATCTTCACGGCGGGGACTTTCGATGTGGACCCTTTTGAGGGTGGAGCCACGGCACTCCCTGACCTGTCCTCCTTCCATGAGTTCGGCAGCGCCCTGAGCCCCGGGTTCGGGGCCTCCAAAGGTCTGATTTCGGGACCCATCACGGCGATGGATCCGACCGGGCTTTTTGGAGGAAAACGCCTTTACCTGGTGGTGGGGAATGAGGCCACCCTGGCCTCCTCCTCCCTCGTGATTGTGCTCAAGAGCAGCAATGATCAGTGGCGTTTTCCGGATGACCTCAGTGCCCCGGTGGCCTACACCGTCTCTCTTGCCCGCAACGCCCCGGTCTCGATTCTGGGCGGCCTTCTGACTCCGGCTCCTTCGCCGGAAGAGGCTGATGTCATCCGCCCCCTTGGCTGGGCGGTTCCGGAGCCGGGGAGCCTGGGTTTGGGAGTTTTCGGATTGCTGCTGGCTGCACGCCGGAGCCGGAGGGCATGAGCCGATTCCGGGAAAGGCGATGAATTCCAAATCCGCAAAATGACGGCGGGAATCGTTAAAACGAGCTTGAACGCCCTGCGGCCCGCCCTGTAAATGGGCGGACTATGGAACTCCCTCTTGAAGACAATTTTGAAGATATCATCGGCAAGGCCCAGCGTGGCCTGGGCCTGAGCAATGAGGAGCTGGCCTTTAAAGCCGGGGTCTCCGGCAATTCCCTGGCCGCTCTGAAACAGGGAACGCTGGTCGAGAAAGCGCTGCGGCTGGTGGCTCCGGTGTTGAATGTGGATGCGGAAACCCTGCTGGTGCTGGCGGCGAAATCATGGAAACCGGTCCCGGTGGAAGTGGAGGGCGTGCTGCATTTCAACACCACCTGGGATGACATGACCGTGAACAATTTCGTCGTTTTTGACCCCGCCGGCAAAAGCGCGGTCATCATCGACACCGGCGCGGATGCGGCTCCGGCTCTGGCCGCCATTCAGGAGCATGGACTGAAGGTGGAGCTGATTCTGATCACCCACACCCACACCGACCACATCGAGGCCCTGCCGGCCCTGCGGGAGGCCTTTCCGGGCGTTCCGGTTCATGTGGGACGCGGGGAGCAGGACCTCCTGCCGGATACCCAGCCTGTGGATGAGGGCGGTAAATTCCAGGTTGGCGCTCTGGTCATCGAAGCCCGCGAAACCTCCGGCCACGCGAAGTGCGGCATGACCTATGTCATTTCCGGACTGTCCCGTCCGGTGGCGGTGGTGGGCGATGCTCTGTTCGCCAGCTCCATGGGCGGCGGCATGGTGTCCTGGAAACAGGCGCTCGAAACCAATCGCAAACGCATTTTCCCGCTCGCCGCCGACACCGTCATCTGCCCAGGTCACGGCCCGCTGACGACCATCGGCGAGGAGAAAGCCAACAACCCGTTTTACCCCGAATTCAAACCGTCCCGCAATCCCAGTATGAAAGAAAAAATCGCATTCGTTGGAGTCGGCCGCATGGGCGCCAACATGGCCCGCCGTCTCCATGAGGTTGGTTATCAGGTCACTGCCGTCTATGATGTGAACGCCGCCGCCGCCAGCGAGGTCGCCACGGAAATCGGTGCCGCCGTCTTCACGAAACTCGCCGACGTGACCTCCGCCGCCGATGTCATCATCACCGTGGTCACCAACGACGCCGCCATGCGCGGGATTTTCCAGAATGCGGAGGACAATCTCCTGATTGGCGCGGCCGGCAAAACCTTCATCAACTGCGCCACCCTCACCCCGCAGGTTCACATCGACATGGAAGCCGCCGCCGAAGCTGCGGGCGCGCGCAGTCTCGAAGGCTGTATGGCCTCGTCCATTCCCCAGGCCCGCCAGGGAACGCTGCAGCTGATGATCGGCGGCAAAAAGGAAGTCTTCGATGCGGTCGAGCCTCTGCTGAAAAACATGAGCGCCGTGCTCACCTTCGTGGGGACCGCCGGGAAAGCCGCCGAGGTGAAAGCGCTCGTGAACATGGTCATGAACATCAACACCGCCGGTCTCGCCGAAGGGCTCGGCCTCGGGGCCGCCCTTGGTCTGGACCTCGAAGTGCTGAAGGACATTTTCAGCGTCACCGGCGCCAACAGCCGGGTGCTGGCCACCGATGGCGATGACATGATCCAGCGCGAGCATTCCTGCTTCTTCAGCGCCGACCACGCCGCCAAGGACAGCCACATCGCCCTCGCCCTGGGCAAGGAGAAAGGACTTAACCTGCCTCTCGCCGCCGCCACCGCCGCCCAGTACGACCGTATGGTCGCCAAGGGACTGGGCGAACTCGACAAGAGCGGCATCGCCGAACTCACTTTCCCCGGCCGCGGCGAATAGCACCATATACATCTAAAATAAAATCAGGGGCACCTCTAAAAATCTCGAAATGCGACCCGATTCTCCCGATGATCGGTACCGGAAAAGGGAGTTTTTAGAGGTGCTCTCAGGTAATTTACGCCAACGGCGTTATGTCCCTCAGCCTGGGGTTGCCGACGACAGGAGGCTACCCCAGGTCCGCTCCCATCGTGTTTCCGAACCACAACGTGGTTCCGGCCTTCCGGGCAATAAACGCCCTCACGGCTTCCGGTGGCCCGGGCGTGGAAAGGCCGGAACCGCTCTGCGGTTCAAAGATTTGCGGCGGCGACCTGGGGTAGCCGCCTTCGTCGGCAACCCCAGGCTGAGGGGCATAACGCCGTTGGCGTAAAGACGGGTTTCCGGGCGGGGCGGATTCACTTGGAATTCACCGGATCCTTTATCAAAATGGTATAACCCCGTCCGCTTCACTCCTTTCAGGTCCAGGATTCTCCGTCCGTTTTTCCCAAACCAGGGCCTGCCCGCCGCGCACGGTGGGCAGGCCCTGTTCCGTTGGCTGAACAGAATGTCCGCTCTTTTCTTCAGCGGGTGACCTTCAGACGGAGGTATTTTCGGGTGTCCGGAGTGGTGGAAAGGGTTGCGGCGCGGGTCTCGATGCCGTCGGCGGTGCTGATGAGGGTGTCGCTGAGCGTCGTCCAGGTGCTGAGGTCGTCGGAGATCTGCACGATGACGGTGGCGTCGATGCGGGCGGCGGCTTTGGGGAAAGTCAGGGTAAGATTGCCGCCGTTGAGGACCGGCTGCGGAAGCCGGGCGGAATCGGGCAGAGCGGCGTTGAGACCGAGGGCGTATTCCACCAGATTGGGCACGCCGTCGAGATCGGAATCACCGGTGGGGCCGCCGGTCACGTTGTTCTGCGCGGCCCAGGCGTCGAAACCGGCGGGCGGGACCGGCGAGCCGTCAGTCCCGGGCGTCGGGACGGCCAGGAGCCAGCTGGCGGCCTCGTTGCCGAAGCTGCTTCCGCCGCCGCGGTTGAGCGACCGGGTGGCGGCGGCTTCCGTCAGGACCCAGGGGGCGGAGGTGCTGTAATTCACCTCATCCTCAAGGACCTGCGGATAAAGCAGGGGATCCTCCACCGGCGGAGTGTCGGCCCGGCGCAGACGGACGGTGCCGCTGGAATTTCCGAGACTCAGACCGGCGGCCCAGGGACCGGCGAGGGTGATGGGCGTGGTGACGTTCCAGGCGGCGAGGAAGGCGTCGCGTTTGACGGTGTCGGCGGGATTGAAACTGACGATGGCAAGACGCGCGTTGGCGGCCAGGGATTCGGTGGTGAAGTCGAAGTCCGCATCCCCCCGCAGAGTCCAGTGGGCCAGGCTTTGGGGGGTGGCGCCGGAATTCCAGATTTCCACGTATTCAAAATCCCGTTCGGGGGTGCCCGGGGGGTGGACCATGATTTCCGAAATGATCAGGGGGCCGGAGCGGGGACCGCTGTTGGCGGCTCCGAAGGTGCGGGTGATCATGGGGACCAAGGGACCCGAGGCGTCCGGCCAGCGGCCGAAGGATTCACCGCTGAGCGAGGCGGGGAAGGAGACGTGGTCCACAAAATTTGCCAATTTTCCGCCCGCGCCGCCTTCCAGCAGCCAGACATCCTCGCCGGTGTCCGCATTCAGCGAGAAGGGCTGGCCGGGAGTCCAGGTGCCGGGGGTGGCGTGCGTGTCGAGCAGAACTGTCGGGATCGTGAAGGTGTCGGCTCCCGTGACCGTGATCTGGAAGCTGGCGTTGAAGGCGGAAAATCCGCCGTAGCCGGAAATCGTGATCACCTCCCCTGTCGCCAGACCGTGGGCGGCGCTGGTGACCGTGACCGGAGCCGCGCCGGGGGTGCCGGTGTAGCCGGTGACGGGGCGCGGGGTTGGATTGTTGAACTGAGCGGCGTCGAAAACCACATACCCGCCCGCCGCGAGGCTGGTGCCGGGGGGGAGGCGGTATTTGCGGTAATTGGATTTCGAGTCGCTGAGGAACCAGCCGGACAGGTCGATGGCGGCGGCGGTGGTGTTGACCAGTTCAATGGAATCGACCTGCGGCGGATCGGAGTGGGCCAGCACCTCGTTCACCAGAATGCGGCCGTCCGAGGCGGGTCCGGCGGTGCCGGGCGTGCCATGGTAAGGGATGCTGGAGCGCCAGTTGGCGGGATTTTCCGGAAACCCGGCGGCGTCCACAATTTCCAGGGAACTGCCGTCACCGTCCGCGCGGTTCGGCCAGTCATCGGCATCGCTGTAAAGCACACCGGTGATGGCGGTCCCGGTGGAGTCCACCAGATTCACCTGCTCGCCGGCGTGGGAAAGCGCTCCGCTCCAGACTCCGGCGGGCGTGATCCCGGAACCGTAGCGGGCGGCGAAGGCGGCCGCATTTTCCACCACCACCGCGCGGCCTTCCGGCGCCAGGGCCACATTGCCGAAGGTGAAAGTGACGCCTCCCGTGAGCTGGCAGCCGGTGAGATTCACGGCGGCGGGGCCGTTGTTGAGGATTTCGAGGAACTGGAAATCGTCGTCGATGAAAACCTGGGCGGGCGTGAGGGCGGCCCCGGCAAGCTGTTCCTGAGGCGAGGTGTCGGCGGGATGGTAGTGGATTTCTGAAAACCGCAGGGCGGTGGCGGCGGTCGCCAGGGGCTCGATGTAAAATTCCGCCTCGTTCAGCGCCGACCAGCGGGTGCCGTTGAACCAGCGGGCGCGCACCGTTCCGCTTTTGGCCAGGGGGATGGCGCTGCCGGCGGTATAGGCCGTGAGCCCGGTCTGGACGGCGCCGCCGGTCTGGCGGGGATCGCTGCCGTCCGTGGTCACATAAATCTGGCTGGCGCCGCCGCCGGTCAGCGTCAGCGTGCCCCCGGCGGGAATGACGCCGCCGGACTGCGGGGTGCCGTTCACGGCAAAAGCGGGGGGATCGACGCTGGGGATTTTGGTGACCGCGGTGCCGGTCCAGGTCTGGGTTTTCCAGGAGGTCAGAATGGTGGCCGTGCGGTTGGCGGCTCCGGTTTCCGGGAACCAGCTGTTGCTGTTGCCGAGCACGCCGCCGGTCGGGGCGACGGTGAGTGGTCCGTAAACGGCGGGCAGCCAGTTATTGGTGCGGGTGTAATCGCCGCCGGCGGGGCCGGCTCCTCCGGTGCGGTTGTCGCCCCAGCGGGCGGATTCCCCGGTGATGGCGTCGTCCAGCTCGGTCACCCGGGCGAGATAGCGGGCGCGGTTTCCGGCGTTGGTGAGGGCACCGTTGCTGGTGAGGTGTTTCCAGGCGCGGTCGGCGAAGCGGACCTGGAATTCCACCTGTCTGGCGAGGGTGTCGATGATGCCCACGCCGTCCTGGGTGCTGGCGAGAGCGGCCGTGTTCGTGGGGGTCTCCAGCACCCGCTCGGAGTCCCAGAGATACATTTTCCAGGGATAATTGCCGGAGCCGCCGCCCGCCGCCCTCCAGTTGCCGTCGGTTTTCAGGTCATCATTGTGACCGAAATGCTGCATGATGTAGTAGTCAATGTAACTGTCCACATCCAGCCGCTGCCGGATGGTGGCCCAGTTGCCGCCGGTGACGGCGGTTTTCATGGCGTTGAAGCTGGTCTGCTCGGCGGCGCTGAAACTGCCGGGATTGTAGCCGAACACGCCGGCGGAATCCACGCCGTCCTGGTAGGCGGCGTAGTGGTCGTTGTCGATGCGCTCGTGGAGATTGTAAACGCCCCAGAACAGGCCGTTGAGGTAGAGATTCACAAACTTCCCGTGCCCTCCGTCCGTGCGGCCCATGGCGAGAAGGCTGTCGCGCATCCACTGATCGGGGATCATGGTGGCGCGGGCCCGCTGGTCGGCGGCGGAGTGGGTCCATGAATTGTTATACATGGCCCGCAGCTGCACGCTGTTGAAACTGGCCACGGAGGGGGCTCCGAAGAGGTCATAGTCGAGCTTTCCGGGACCGACATCGGCGCGGAAGCGCAGGCTGAAGGAGTGTTTGGCGGAGCTGGCGAAATTCCGGCTGGAGCCGCCCTGGACTTTCAGCCCGCAGTCGATCTGGAATCCCGCCTCCCTGTTGACCCCGTCGCCGGCCGCGGCGGCGGCGGGCTGGAAATACTCGGCGGAGACCACCGCCTCCAGGGCGTCGTTGGTGGACTGGGTGTAAATGCCGCTGGCGCCGAAGAGGCTGGCGGTGGTGGTGCAGACGGAAAGCGTCGGCAGCGAGCGCAGGCCATTCTGGAAACGGGTGGCGTCGGCGGCGCTTTTGGCGACGTTGGGATCCACCGCATAGTCCGCCGTGTTTCCCGCGCCCCAGGTGGCGGGATAAGCGGCGGGTCTGGTCTGGGCGGCGACATCGGCGGGGAAAATGTAGGACTGCGAGTCCGTCAGCGTGGGCTGATAAGCGGTTTTGACAGCGGCGGACCGCAGGATGGTGGTGGTGCTGATGGCGATGGGAACCGTGTGCGGCACCGCCGCGGCCGCCGGAGTGCCGTTCGCCTGGAGCGGGGGGCTGCCGTCGAGAGTATAATAAATGGCGGCCCCCGCCGTGGGAGTGGTGAGGGAGACGCTGATCGGCGCGGAGTAAAATCCCCGTTTCACCGAGGCCTGGATGGCGGCCACCCGGAGATAACCATTGGCCGCATTGGCCGCGCCGGGGGTGGCGGTGGCGAAATAGGCGGAACTGAGATCGCCCGGTTTGCGCCCGTAGGAAACATCCTCCTCCTGCGGCGGAAAGGGAACCCCGCCGGCTTCGAATTCACTGATCACGGTATTGTCCGGCTGCGTAAGCCCGAGATATTCCCCCCCGGCACCGAGGGAGAAATTGGTGTGCGGGTTGCCGTTCGCGTCCGGAGCGTTGTTGCCGCTGGCAAAAATCACCCGGTAGCCGCCGGCCGGGATGACGGTGCCGGCGGGAAAGGTCCACTTCGCCGGATTCGAGGCATTGTCCGTGAGGTGCCACCCCCCCAGATCCACCGGCGCGGCTCCCTCATTATACAGCTCGATCCAGTCGTTGAAGGTTCCGGCCACCGCGTTGGGCACGATGGTGGAGCCGTTCGCGGCCATGAACTCATTCAGCCGCACCTGGGCCAAAGTGTGATTAGTGGTTAAAAAAATCAGTGATGAAACTGAAAAAAGCAAAAAATGGGGAATGGCAGGCATGGAACGCGGAAAATGGGAAAACTGAGGAGGGTGAATTGACGGTGGCCGTCGGGAGGTTGGTCAATGTCATTCAAGGGGGGCGTGAGCGATTTGTATGAGTTTGGTGACGGAAAAGCCAGATTAATTTGAAATGAGTCAGTTTCATCCTTAAAAAGCGCATTTTTCGCAAAAATTAGTCTTTCCTTAAAATACTGGTCTGAAGTATTCCATAAAAGAATCAAAAATAGATTGTTCTAAAATTCACCATCCTGAAACTCAGTGTTTTTGTTTATAAAGCTCAGACACTCAACCTTATCCCTCTTTCACTGATCATGGACACCAGACTTCCTTGCCGGTTTATTCTCACCGCGGCGCTTTTGGCCGCCGGGCACCAGGGGCACTCCGCTGTGCTGCTGGATGAAAATTTCACCAGCACGGGAGGGGGATTCACGGAAACCGCTCTTGTGGGAGCTCCCGTGATTCCGTGGACTTATAATAATGTCACCGGTGTGTGGGTTTCGAACGGAGAGGCCACCGGGCCGATTGAGGACGAGCTGGTCAGCCCGGAAGTCACGATGCCGGCCACTGCTTTTGTGCGGGTGACTTTCAGCCACCGCTATAATTTTGAGGAGGCTTGGGATGGCGGGGCCATCCAGTATGCTGTGGATGGCGGGGAATGGCTGGACGTGGAACCCGCTTCATTTGTGCAGAATGGCTACGGGTTACCGATCGTCGGCACCGGAAGTCTCAAAAATAAGTCTGTGTTCAGCGGGGAATCCGCAGGTTTTGCGGACCCCGGCTTCATTACAAGCATCGTGGATCTTCCAAAACAGACGGTGGGCTCCAAAATTAAAGTCCGTTTTCTCGGCGCTTGGGATGAAGGCACTGCTCCCGCCGCCCCTAACTGGGAAATCACCGGCATCACGGTGGAAAGCCTCGCGGACACTGACAGTGACGGAATGCCGGACGTCTATGAGCTGGCGCACAGTCTGAATAAGGACGTGAACGATGCCACGGCGGATCCGGACAATGATCTCAGCTCCAATATCACCGAATTTGAGCGCCGCACCAATCCCCAGAAAGCGGACACCGACGGGGATGGGTATCGGGATGGGGTGGAGACTCTGACAACGGCCTGGGGAAGCGTCACGGACACCGGAACCAATCCTCTGGATGCGGACACCGACGGGGATGGACTGCTTGACGGGGTGGAGAATCCAACTTTGGCTTTCACAGGTCTCACGCAGACCGGAACCGATCCCAACATCACCGACTCGGACACGGACAGCTGGGATGACAGGACGGAGACCGTGTTTGGCGGCAATCCCAAGGTCACCGCCACCACTCCCTCATTGCCGGCGGCTTCTCTGCATATTCTGGCTTCCTGGAATTTCAATGACAGCTCTAAACCAGCGGCGGCAGTGGACCAGTCCCATGGTTTCCGCGGAAAGCTGACTGGCCGGGCCACTTTCAGTTCCGACGCCGGTGGCCGGACAGGCACGGCCGGTGACCGGGCTCTGAATCTGGGCTCAGTTCAGTCCGCGGGCACCACCATGCAGCTGCCGGACGCCAGTTTCCTGAACTTCACCGGAGTGAATAACCAGGTCTCCATTGCCTTCTGGCAAAAATTGGACAGCGTCACCGCGAGCCACGCCTTCTTCGCGAAGTTCATTCCGGGCGGCGGTGACACCCGCGGGCTTTCCGCCCACGCCACATGGAACAATAACAATTTCTACTGGGATACCGCCGGATGCTGCGCCGAACCCACGCAGCGGCAGGTCGTCGGCAAACCCGCCGCCCTGAATCTCACCACGGCCTGGCATCATATCGTTTTCCAGAAAAACGGCCCGTTGAAGGAGATCTGGGTCGATGGAGTGCTGCTGGCCTCGCAGACCGGTTCGTCGCCGCTGCCCACCAATTTCACCAGCCTGTTTGTCGGCTCCGGTGACAACGGTGGCAATAACACCGCCGGCCTGGTGGATGATTTTACGGTCTTCGCCGAAGCCCTCACCGAACCCCAGATCAAAAGCCTCGCCGCCGGAAGCTCGCCGCTCACCCTGCTTGATGATACGGATGGAGACGGGATGCTCGACAATTACGAGGAGGCCAACGGCCTGAACAAAAACAGCGCCGCCGACCGGAATACCGACTTTGACAGTGATGAATCGAGTAATTTCCAGGAATACACCCGCGGCACCAGGGCCAATAACCCGGACACCGATGGTGACACTCTGAAGGATGGCGTGGAAACCGGCACCGGCAGCTGGTCAAGCAGCACCAGCACCGGCACCAATCCTCTGAAAACCGATACCGACGGTGACGGCTGGGCGGACAATGTGGAGACCAATACCGGCACCTATGCAAACGCTGCCGACACCGGCACGAATCCCAACAAACTGGATACCGACGGCGACACCATCAGCGATTCCTATGAAGTGAAGGTTCTGCTCACCAGTCCCTTCAATGCCGCCATCCCGGTGCTGGGCGCCGGCACGGGGATCGGAATTTCCTTCACCGGCGATGCCGGCACTCCCGGGATCACCTCCGCGGAACTTGCGGGCTTTGCTTTTGTCTCCCAGAAAAACTGGAACATTTCGGATGGGGCCGCCACTGGAGCCACCGCCAACATCATGGGTCCCGCAGCCGGCAAGCTGGTGAATGCCGCCGGCGTGGAGACCGCGGCCACTGTCGTCTGGGACTCCGCCAATATCTACAATGCGGGCAACGGCACGGCCACGGGCAACTCCAAGATCATGAACGGCTATCTCGACACCAATGCCACCACCGGCGAGCATGTGGATTTGGCCGGGATTCCCTACGCCACGTATGACCTGTATGTCTATTTCGGATCGGATGGAAACGGCCGCACGGGAAGTATCGCCAATCTGAGTTCCGGCGAGGAGTATTTCTACGTGACAGCCTCAATGCGGGGCGCCGCCACCGGCTTCCATTACCACGATTTCCTGGTGACCGGGGCCACTGCGGCCTCGGTGGCGGAGAGTGCCAATTATATGGTGTTCCAGAATCAGGGCACCGCCGCCATCAACCTCCAGGTCAACCGCGGCAGCAATAACTCCGGCATCCATGCCATTCAGATCGTTCCCATTCCGGATACGGATGGGGACGGCATGTCCGATGCTTACGAAAAGGCGAACGGGCTGCTCGAAAACAGCAATACGGACCGGGACAGTGATGCGGACGGGGACGGACTGTCGAATCTGATGGAATACAGGACCCACACCAGGGCCAATATGAAGGATACCGATGGGGATGGCTTCCAGGACAATGTCGAAACCAAAACCGGCATTTGGAAGAGCGCCGGCGAAACCGGCAGCCATCCTCTGAAAGCGGACACCGATGGCGATGGACTGCTGGATGGCGTTGAAAACAAATCCCTCCCCTCCACCGGTCTGACCCAGGCGGGCAGTGATCCCAACCTTGCGGATTCGGACAATGACCTCTGGAGCGATTTCCTGGAGGCCTCCTATCACAGCAATCCCAATGTGGACACCAGCATTCCGGTGCTCGATTCCTCCCCCCTGCATCTGCTGGCCTACTGGCCTTACAACGATGCTTCGGACAGGACCAGGGCTGTGGATGTGGCGCATTCCCTGACGGGAACGATTGGGGGCGGCACCGTTTACACAGCGGATGCCGGCGGCCGCACGGGGCTTGCCGGGGACCGCGCCATGGACTTCACGCTTCCCTCCGCGGCGGGCAAAGCCATGCAGGTCAGGGACGGAATGTTCATCAATATTGCCGCCGAACAGGATGCGTTCTCCATCTCTTTCTGGCAGAAATTGAGAGGCACGACCGCCAGCACCGTGTTCAGAGGAGTCTCCACCAGCGCCAGCGGCGCCAACCGGGGGATGTCCGCCCACGCCACCTGGAATGACAGCAACTTCTACTTCGACACCGCAGGCTGCTGCGCTCAGCCCGGCATGCGCAATTCCATAGCCAAGCCCGCCGCGCTTGACCTCACCCAGTGGCATCACTTCGTTTTCCAGAAAAATGGACCGGTGAAGGAGTTTTGGGTGGATGGCGTGAACCTGATCACGGGAGATGGTGCCGATGTTCTGCCGGTTGATTTCACGGAATTCACCGTTGGTGGAAACTCTGCAGGGGAACTCATCAATGGGCTCGTGGATGACTTCGCGTTCTTTGCGGAGGCGCTGACAGAATCCCAGATTGCCCAGCTCGCGGCCGGCGCATCCCCGCCCTCGCTGATCCTGCCGGCGCTGCCCCCCGGTCCGGACATCACGTCGGTGATTTTCAACAACGGGACCCGCACTCTCTCCCTCACCTGGGTTTCCTCCGCCGGGAAGCAGTATAAAGTGGAGCGTTCCTCCGATCTGGTCACCTGGATGACCGTCGCGCCAGCCCACCCGTCAGGCGGAGCCAGCACCACTTACAGTGACGGCAGCCTGCCCGGCACCGTCACCCGTTACTTCTACCGGGTCTCTGAACTCTGAAGTCTGAACTCTGGCGGCGGCCCGCGGGCCGCCGCCGGAGAGTCACCGGCTTTGAGCCACGGAGGGCGGCAGCCAAGAGTGTTCGGCACGGAATCAGCTGCGCGCCATGGGCCCTCCATTTTTTCA